>JAHHHH010000061.1 GCA_019359415.1 Iphinoe sp. HA4291-MV1
ATCATTGAACGCTTTGTTAATTAGCGTACTATCTAACACATTTCATGCTCAAATTCGATACACCGCTCTATACTTTAGCAAATTAGTCTGTATTCTTAAGCACAAAATTAGATGCGCTTACCCTGGTTGTAGCCTTAATGCAGAAGGTAAAAGAACTAGTCAATCTACCATATTTTAAATATTCTACCATATTTTAAATATTCTACCATATTTTAAATATTCTACCATATTTTAAATATTCTACCATATTTTAAATATTCTACCATATTTTAAATATGAAGATGTGGTCTTCCGTATCAGAAATATGGAAGTTCAAAAGGGTAGTATGACACTTTTTGTAGATGCTTGCCTCAAGCAAATTCCCTCATTGTGATTTCCCTAAAATCTCAAGTATAAAATTTTAGCTCAATGTCTTATCCTAAACCCGGATTTCTATAACTGCCGAATGATGGAATCTTTTGTAAGAATTTGTAATCTCAGAAAGAAGATATTAAGTGCAAAACTTTATTTATGCAAGAGTATGATGTTGTTATTATTGGAGCAGGACACAACGGCTTAGTTTGTGCTGCTTATTTACTGAAAGCTGGCTATAGCGTCCTGCTATTGGAAAAGCGTTCTGTTCCTGGTGGTGCAGCGACAACAGAAGAATGTTTGCCACAGGAAGCTCCCGGATTTAAGTTTAACTTGTGTGCTATTGACCACGAGTTTATTCACTTAGGACCAGTCGTACAAGAATTAGAACTGGAAAAGTACGGCTTGGAATATCTGGAGTGTGATCCAGTTGTTTTCTGTCCCCATCCTGATGGAAAGTATTTCTTAGCTCATAAATCAGTCGAAAAAACGTGTGCAGGAATCGCCCGTTACAATGAACGTGATGCCAGAAAATATGCAGAATTTACAGACTACTGGCAACGAGCAATTGGTGCAATGATTCCTATATTTAACGCACCACCCAAGTCTGTTTTAGATATTGTTGGCAACTACGATATTGCAAAACTGAAAGATTTATTTTCAGTTATTGGTTCACCTTCCAAGACGCTGGACTTTATTCGCAATATGCTAACCAGCGCGGAGGATATTCTTAATGAGTGGTTTGATTCAGAATTTCTGAAAGCACCCCTGTCTAGACTTGCATCAGAACTCGGTGCGCCTCCTTCCCAAAAAACTCTTGCGATTGGTGCAATTATGATGGCGATGCGCCATAACCCAGGGATGGCTAGACCACGTGGCGGTACTGGTGCATTGGTGCAAGCTTTGGTAAACTTGGTGACAAGTAAAGGCGGCGTTATCCTGACAGATCAGCAGGTTAAGAAAGTTTTGGTTGATAATGGTAGTGCTGTTGGTGTGCAGGTGGCAAACGGCATAGAATATCGTGCTAGGTACGGAGTCATCTCAAACATTGATGCCAAGCGGCTATTTTTGCAATTCATGGATACCAGCGATGTGGATGCTGCTGATCCAAATTTACGGGAAAGATTAGAACGCCGCATTGTCAATAATAACGAAACCATCCTCAAGATAGACTTGGCTTTAAACGAACCACTACGCTTTGAACATCACGAACACAAGGATGAATACCTGATTGGATCTGTGTTAATTGCAGATTCTGTTGCTCATGTAGAACAAGCACATAGTAAATGTACTTTAGGAGAAATTCCAGATTCCGACCCCTCAATGTATGTGGTTGTGCCAACAATGTTAGATCCGTCAATGGCACCACCTGGTAAGCATACCGTATGGATTGAGTTTTTCTCTCCGTATCAAATTGCTGGTGCAGAAGGTACGGGTTTAAATGGTACAGGGTGGACAGATGAATTAAAGCACAAAGTCGCAGACAAGGTCATTGATAAGCTAGCAGACTACGCACCAAATGTGAAAAACGCAATCATTGCCCGTCGTGTAGAAAGTCCGGCGGAACTGGGAGAAAGATTAGGTGCGTATAGAGGAAACTACTACCATATTGATATGACCTTGGATCAGATGGTATTTTTCCGTCCCTTGCCAGAGATAGCAAATTACAAAACCCCAATTGAAGGTTTATTCCTCACAGGTGCAGGAACTCATCCAGGTGGTTCAATTTCAGGAATGCCAGGACGCAACTGTGCGCGAATCTTTTTGCAGAATAAGCAGCCAATAGCACAGACACTCAAGAACGCACGCGATTCGATTAAAGCAACAGTTGAGTCCGTGTTTAAGATTAACTAAGCGTAATATTAATCCGCTATTACACGCAGCTAGCTTGCCAAGTGATGCCGATAGATGTGACTATTCAAGGGAAGCAGGGGAGAGCGACGAATTAACTGAAAAAGAAAAAACTCCTTTATTAATGTCTGTCAAAAAGAAAGGCAGAAGTACGTTGTCCCGATTTGTGGCGGCAAGGCAGAGAACAGAGGGAAAAAAATATAAAAAAATACGTATTTTTCTGCCCTCTGCCCTCAGCATAGCTGCCTTGCCCGTTCGCGCAGCGTCCCGGAGGGAAGGGCAGGTCAAAGCCAGCAGAAAACATTTTCTCTAAATGTTTGCACTTTATGCTCCCTCCAATGCCCGCGAATTGCGCTCTATTGGGGGGTTCTGATTTGTGGCAACGACAAAGACAATTAGTATCAGACTAGATTGAAAACCTACGGCTATGCAATTTCAAAATTAAGATGTATGGGCGTTGCATAATAGAGGGATGAATAGAGGTACTATACTGTGCATTGTCCATACTGCAAGTCTACTGAGATTAGAAAAAACGATAAGCGAAGAGGTAAACAAAACCACATATGTGTAAGTTGTGGTCGTCAATTTATAGACATCTATAGTCCACCAAGAGGGTACTCAGATGAGGTCAAACAAGAGTGTTTAAGGCATACGTTAATGGCATGGGATGAAACATTCCGTTCGATTGTTACTTCATTATTTGAGGTATAGAGAAATACCTGTAATTGACTAATTCATCCCGCATTTATGCAACGCCGATGTATCCAGTTTTGGAGACATATCTCCTTTAATTGTGTCAGAAAAATCAACTGAAAAAGCTTGATTTTTAACATAATTAACGAAAGTATAAAAAAAGATTAAAAAAAAATTAAAGCGAACAGAGCTTTATTCCAAATTACTTAATGACTCCCGGTTCGCCCATTTTTTTCTGAGTTAGCCAAAAAAGTATACCTAAAGACATATTCCAAAAGGAACTAAGTAGGTATCAGTTGCTGTACCTCATAAACATCGAATCTGCTGTATCTTCAACCAGTTTGGGATGGTCAACAAGAACTAACAACTATAGATTACGAGTATGCAGATGGAAAAACAAAAAACATAGCTGATGGCTTTGAAAGAGAGATTATCCATGAAAGAGAGATTGATGGGCAAGAAATATCTTGGTCGGAACGACAATTAATTGTGCGCTCATTCGCGATTCAAAAAACAGCAGAAAAACATCTACGTGAACGAATACAGAAAACAGTAGATGCTCTAGAACAACTTAAAGTGCCTCGACGTGGCAAGAAAAAGCTCACTTCACACTTTGAATGGTTAGAAACATGTGAAGCTATTCTCAACAGATATAAAACCAGTGGATTATTTCAAGTTGACATTCAAACAAAAAGAGTTAAGAAAGTTCAAAAAAGATACCGAGACCGCAAAGCTAGAATAGTAGAATAAGTATCGTTTGACCTGAGTTTTAAGATTGACGAATCCGCAGTTAAACACCAAATTCAAATGTTAGGCTGGCGGGTTTACGTTACAAATAAAAATCCAACTGAATTTAGTTTAAAACAAGCAGTTCGTGCCTATAGAGATGAGTACTTAATGGAACGAGGATTTGCGAGGCTGAAAAACTTTCCTATGAAGGTTGACTCCGATGTATTTACAACGTGAAGACCATATTACTGGTTTAATAAGACTACTCTCTATTGGTTTGCGAGTTTTAAACCTTTTAGAATTCCAGGTTCGCCACAATCTAGAAAAAGAGAAAGAAAAACTTGCTGGTCTTTATGTTGGCAATCCGAAGCGAGAAACTGCACGACCTAGCGCAGAAATAATTCTTGCTGCATTTAAAGAGATTACACTGCTATTGATTGAGGTTAAAAACGAAATTTACGCTCATTTGATGGCTCTTTCACCTTTGCAGAAGCGTATTCTTGCTTTACTGGGTTTTCCAATCAGTATTTACACTCAACTTGATGGTCAATCTTTTACTCCTGAGTAGTCTTTCTTCTAACTCCCAAAAAAATGGGCGAACTGGGAGTAATGAGTTTGAAGTAAGAGCATAGCATATTTGAAATGCATTAATCTTAAATTCAAAAATAGTAAATTCATTAATTTTTTTGGGATGTTTCAAGCAGTCTAATTTTACTTACTATGTCTCATGACCGAACAAAACCTGACACTCAAGCAATAGACAATGCAACAGGTAAATTTTTAACACCGTTTCAGCGCAAAATGCTGCAAAAAAGTTTGCATAAGGATTTACCTGAGTCTTATCGCCAACGCATTGAAATTATGTTGCTGGCAGATTCGGGGAAATCTCAAACCGAAATTTGTCAAACCTTGGGGTGTTGTCCAGCAACAGCACGGCATTGGATGCACATAGCACGTACTGGAATGGCGCACCAATGGCAAGAGTTTCCAATTGGTCGTCCGAAGGCAGTTAATGAGAAATATTTGCAGCGTTTGAAAAAACTGGTTACCCATAGTCCCCGTGATTATGGATATTCGTTTCAGACTTGGACAGCCCATTGGTTGAGCAAGCACCTGGCAAAAGAGTTGGGGATTTCGGTCAGCGATCGCAACATTAACCTTTTGCTGAAAAAAATGGGGCTTTCGACTCGAGGAACCCAGACAGTAGAGAAAGTAACGTCCAAGGAAAGCACCCGCATCACAATTGACGACCTGCAATTTTCCTCTGAGCCTAATGTCCCATGTTCTCTCAACATCAACATCAGTAAAGATAGCGATTTAAAAGTATAATGACACTACTGTTAAGCTCCCAAAACGTTGGCAATTATTTATTTAGGCAGGGTCTTTGTACCACCAAACAACAAACCCAGCTCCAGATTGAATTAGTAGCTGCCAAGAATTTTAACTTGAGAGTGAGTTTACCAGATGGTTCTAAACTCCTTGTCAAGCAAGAGCGGCACTATCAGGATGGGAAAACATTTGGTGAGTTTTTGGGAGAATGGCGAGTTCAAGAGTTCTTAAACCAATTTCCAGAACTGGATCACCTTCGCCCATTGCTGCCGGTGGTGCTCAATTTTGACCCGGAGAATTCGATTATTGTCTTCAGGTATCTGGATGACTATCAAGATTTGACTGATTTCTACGCTCAGGAAAAGAACTTCCCAAGCCAAATCGCCTCTGCAATTGGCACTGTTTTAGCTACTATCCATCGTGCCACCTTCAATCGTCAGAACTATCGGGAATTCCTCCATCAAAATCAAAAGGACGCCCTCACTGGTCAAGTACTTAACTTGATTCGGGGGCTGGAACGAATTGGACCGGAAATTTTTGGAGGAGTGCCCGCAGATGCGCTAAAATTCTTTTCGCTCTATCAGCGCTACGACAGCTTGGGGCAAGCGATAAGAGAACTGGGCAGCGCTTTCGCTCCTTGTTGCCTGACGCATCATGACCTGAAGTTGAACAATATTCTCCTGCACACCAATTGGCAGCAATCCGGTGACAGCATTGTGCGCTTCATTGACTGGGAGCGCTGTAATTGGGGAGACCCTGCTTTTGATTTGGGAACACTTATCGCCAGCTATCTGGAAATTTGGTTAAATAGCTTGGTCATCAGCAATGCACTCAGTATTGAAGAATCTCTACGCCTAGCGGCGACTCCCCTTGAGGTGCTTCAGCCTTCGATCGCTGTTCTGACTCTGGCTTATTTCGACACCTTCCCAGAAATCTTACAACAGCGCCCTGATTTCTTGCGACGTGTGGTGCAATTTGCCGGTCTTGTATTGATTCAACAGATTTTGGCGATGATTCAGTTTCAGAAAACTTTCGGCAATATCGCAATAATCATGCTTCAGGTAGCTAAGACATTGTTATGCCGTCCAGAACAATCCATGTCAACGACTTTTGGCACTGCTGCTGCTGAATCTGGACGTTTGAGCTGTACTGCTGCTTAAGATCAGGACTTACGCAACTGGCACACATATTTTCTGGTATAAGAGTCAACACTCAAGAGCGGAGCGCTGGATAGCTCCGCCTCCGGTCAAGGGTCAAAAATCAAGATTTTTGGACTTTTGACAAGTGAGATCTGGACAACCTCCACGAAAAAAATATGACACTTGCGTAAGTCCTAAAGATGTTTAGTCGCAACTCAACCATGACACAATTACTAGATTCTCTAATTCAACAGCCAGATGTAGCAACTAAGCGAGTGCTGGATGCTCTGCAAGAAATTGCGAGCAAGGTTCAGATCGAGTCTGACTTCAGCATTCGTCATCCAGATTACAAACCCTTTGAACTGCCAGCAGAGGCGATCGCTCGCTTTCAGCAAATCCCTGTAGAGATTCAGCGCAAATATGTGAGCCTGCAACTGCGCTCTTTTCTCTACGGCATCTATTACAACGGTGGTATGCGAACTACCCACGCACGCCTAACAGATTCCAATCCTCTACCACTGGACTTAGAGAACAATACTTTTTTGGGAGTAGACTTGGGTTTTTACAATCGCTTGCACGAAAGTAATAGCGGCACTGGCTACTTTGACTCTTGTTGGTATGTTCTCTGGGAAGAAAGTGATGGCAGCGTAGCCGTGACTAAGAATGGTCTAAGGTTGCATATTGAGCGCGAGCGGCATCTGCAATCAGCACAAGCTACTGTTGTGGTGGGTGAAGAGGTGGCTATCCGCATGCCGAAAAATCTGCTCCAAAGCGGTTTTTATGTGGCGGTGGGCAATGCAGGACCAATTCGTCTCGATTTAGAGGGTCATCAGCAGACTGTGCGAATCTACTTCAATTTGACTTCAGAAGGTGCAGTTGCGGTTATGAGTGCTCTCACGCAGCATCTGAACGAAATGGCTATTCCTTTTAACTTCAAGGTTTTGTACAACCCAGCTGATTACAAGCGCTACGACTCAGGAGTTTTGTACTTTGACAAGAGCGACTATGAAGTGATCGCCTCTGTGATTGAGACAGTTTACCAATTGCGATCGCATTTTCAGCCAGAAGTTCCCCTATTCACCAAGCTGCTTGCACCAGGGTTGGGGTTAGCAGAAGAACCAGACCACAAGTTTACTGACCGAGAAAGCTTTGGGATGAATCGGTGTCAGATTGTCGCTAATGGATTGCTGGAAGCTTGCGACAAAGGGGATGACTCACCAGAGAGGAGGTTGACCTCTATTTTTGAGCAATTCTCCCGACTGGGAATTGACTGGCAGCGTGCCTACCTCAATGCCAACTCTGAAGACATCTATGCACCAGTCAAGCTATGTGATTGATACTTCCAAATCTCTAAAATAGGTCGTTTGTAGGGGCACGATATATCGTGCCCCTACTTTTTTAGTTCAGTGAGGATTATTAAGAGAAATAATTGCTTTAGTTATTTCTATTACTAGCAGTAGATACATTTATGATTACTTTAATTTTTTCTCTTCCTTTCGGGTTAGGTACTTTTGAAAGTCATCTAACTGGAAAAATATTTTTCACCAGTAATCCTCGTTATCAGGAATATCTAACCAGGTAGCTTATGGCTTAATCAAGCTGTTACTAACTAGAATTTCTACAATAAATATAGATATTTTTTCCTAAGAGTCAGTCAAAAATGCTTGAAGTTTATAAGGTAAATTCTTAGTATTTAATTAAGCAATCAAACAGAAGTGTTTGAGCCAAAACTAAAAAAAATAATCTCAAGGAGAACACAAATGGCTGATATTACTGTTAAGGATTTAAAACCCGCAGGAACTGAATTGTTTTTCAATGATCCGGAAAGTTTCATTACTGAAATCGGTTCTGAGGATATTGCTAATATTCAAGGTGGTAGCATCGTTTGTGTAGGTGGCAGCGTAGCTTGCAGTGTTATTATCATTGCCAACTCTTGCAGCCCTAGAACCTAAAGATTTCGCAATCAAACAGAAGCGTTTGTCCAAATACTAAAAAACATTGATTTCAAGGAGAACACAAATGGCTGATATTACTGTTAAGGATTTAAAACCCGCAGGGACTGAATTGTTTTTCAATGATCCGGAAAGTTTCATAACTGAAATCGGTTCTGAGGATATTGCTAATATCCAAGGTGGTAGCGTCGTTTGTGTAGGTGGCAGCGTAGCTTGCAGTGTGATCATCATTGGCAACACTTGCAGCCGAACCTAAAAATTGAGCAATCAAACAGAAGCGTTTGTCTAAATACTAAAAAACATTGATTTCAAGGAGAACTCAAATGGCTGATATTACTGTTAAGGATTTAAAACCCGCAGGGACTGAATTGTTTTTCAACGATCCGGAAAGTTTCATTACTGAAATCGGTTCTGAGGATATTGCTAATATTCAAGGTGGTAGCATCGTTTGTGCAGGTGGCAGCGTAGCTTGCAGTGTGATCATTATTGGCAACACTTGCAGCCGAACCTAAAGATTGTATCTAATGCTCACTTGCTTGTTAGTCGCAATCGAGCTTTTATCTAAAGTGGGAGTAAGATTTATAATTTTTATCTTTACTCTCACTTTTCGCTTAGACGCGATCTAAAGAGGATACACTTATGAAAACCATACTAAACTATAAAAATATCTATCAGTACTTGCTTAATAGTTGTATTTGCCCAGAAGAAATAAAAACTATTTCACTAGAATATATAAAGCTAGATAATTTTTACAGGCAAGAGAAAGCTTTTCCCTCTGCCATTGCTGCCCAATTGGGGACTACTTTAGCAAGGCTGCATCGTGATAGCCTGAATCATCAGGAATTATACGAATTCATTGCTAAAACAGATCCTGGTAAATTAGGCTATCAAAATCCTAATTATTCTGCTCAACTCCTAAACAGAATTGAGCCAGAAGATTTCAGTCATTTTACTCACGAAAGCATTATTTTTTTCAAAAATTATCATCGCCATGAAAGTTTTACATCAGCAGTAGCAGAGCTTACTCTCAATCAGCACCACTGCTGCCTGACACATAATACCCTCAAGTTAAATAACATTTTAATATCCAGGGATTGGGAAAAACTAATTTCTCAAACAGAACAGTCAAATCAAGGCATTATTAAGTTGATTAACTGGGAAAACTGGAGTTGGGGCGATCCAGCGTTTGATCTGGGAACAGTGATTTCTAGCTATTTACTAATATGGCTTAACAGTTTAATTGTGCATCCTGTTATTGAACTGCAAAAATCTCTGCAAATGGCCACAATACCTTTAGAGGTACTTCAACCCTCAATTGTAGCTCTTACCCAGGCGTATCTCAGCAGTTTTCCCATTCTAGATTACTATCCTAACTTTATGGCGCGAGTTATTCAGTTTGTTGGTCTTGGCTTGCTGTATGAAATTGTAGAAATAAGTCAGTGGCAAAAAAACTTTAATAATAGGGGTCTTTGCATACTTCAAGTTGCTAAGAGCTTATTGTGTCGTCCAGAACAATCATTTAACGCTGTTTTTGGGATGGCAGAATCAGAAATAACTAATTTAGAGCCATCCTCTATTAAATAGCTTCAGGAGTAACTTTTATGCAACTGCTACAGTCCCTTCAAGACATTGCTACTCAGGTTCAAATTAAATCTGACTTTTGTGTCAGTCATCCTAATTACAAAGTAGAGCATCCAGCCGAGGTAGTAGCCCAGTTGCAACAATTACCTCAAGAAACTCAGGCTAAGATCCTGAGTTCAATGCTGCGAGACTTTATATATGACATTTACTACAACGGTTCACTTGTGGGAGAAGCAAGTGAAGCAGTGATGGCTGATTACTCTGTCTTAGGGGATAAAACTGTTGCAGGAATAGATTGGGAATTTTGCGAACAACTAGATAAAAGTAATAAAGGGAAAGGTTTCTTTGAGTCGGGATATCGCGTGTTAAAACAAGAACCAGATGGTAGTCTCTTAGTAGAAAAGCAAGGCATGGGTACGAGGATACATATCCAGCCAAACCGCCATCTCCAATTAGTAGATCAAGCAGCAGTTGTAGGGGACTTGGTTGTAGTCAACGTGCCCCATAATTTATTTCAACTTCGATGCTATCTGGCAGTTGGAGATGTAGTTGGTAATAGCAAAAAAGAATACTCTAAAGTCATAATATTCTTCAACTTCAGCCCTGAAGGTGCAGTTGCCGTCATGGAAAGTTTAACGTTGCAACTGAACAAATTTAAAGTACCCTTCGGCTTCTATGTTTTAGACAACCCTTTGCATTTTGGACGCTATGATTCAGGAATTCTCCGAGTTCCTGTAGATAACTACGAATTAGTTCGGACAGTTCTACAGACTGTTTACGCAGAAAACAAATCGCACTTTCAGCCGCAGGTTCCTTTGTTTACTAAGGTACTTGCACCGGGGCTGGCTTTAGCAGAAATGCCTAAATCTAGAGAAGATTTTGGTAGCATCCGTTGCCAACTTATTGCCAATGGCTTAATGGAAGCGAGGCTCAAGGGTGATGAATCAAAAGAAGCTAGGATGACACATATACTCCAACAGTTCGAGCTTCAAGGAATAGACTTAAAACATCCCTACCTCGATCCTAACTCTGAAGATATTTACACACCATTCGACGAGTCAAATATAAATTTGCTAACCATATGAATATATTGAATAAATTCCAAACAGGAATTGTTTTAAAACATAGCACATCTTTATCATTCATTTCTGAGGAACAAAAAACCATACTGAGCAATGGTCTGCGACATTTCATACTATCGAATATCCCTGAACAGGTAGTGCAAGCTTTGAAGCAAATGGTCGCAGGAACACAACTTGACAAATTAGCCACTTTACTGCCGGGGGATAGGCTGGAGAAACTTATTTCACTTCTGGATTCAAAGGGTGTGGTACGACCTTTGTATGAAAATGACTTTAAGGAGACGCGGTTTGAGAAGCAGGTGGAGTTTTTCTCAGATTTCGTTGAAGACCCCAATACTCCACAAGAGAAGCTTTTAAAACAGTTAGTATGTATCATCGGTTGCGGTGGAACCGGAAATATCGCAGTTCAACATTTAGTAGCTGCTGGCGTTAAAAACTTTATATTGATTGACGATGATCTTGTGAACATAACAAACTTTAATCGCCAGTTTTGTTTTAGCCAAGCTGACCTCAATACGCCGAAGGTTGAAGCACTGCGTAACTACATTTTAGCGAGAGACCCTGAGATAAAAATTCATACTCGTAAACAAAAAATTAATTCTCTGGAAAGTTTATACCAAGCTTTAGAGGGTTTAAAAAAGCCGGATTTTATTGTGTGTTGTGCTGATACCCCACCGATTACCATTCAGACATTGATCGTACAGTATTGCCTACAGGAAAATGTAGCGTGTACGTTCTCAGGAGTGAGAGTTTATGATGGCTTAGTAGGTCCACTATTGACTGAGAAGAGCCATATGGAAAAATTTATTCAGCACAATCAACAGATAGAAAAGCAGCAATATGAAAATTCTCCAACAGTCATATCGTCGTCGATTTCATACCTCAATACAATGATCGCAACCTTAATGATAGCGGATGCGATCAATCTGCTAGCTGGTATTAAAAAGCCGCTCTCTCTGAACACGACCTTACAGTACAATGCTGACCAGGCGAAGATGGTCACGGTTTCTGAGTGGTAGGAGTTGATTTACCAGGTCTGTGACAAAAACAATCCGGACTACTACTATCAGGTTACTTAATTTATGAGTGAAAAACTTAGTCTTGGCGTTCTCGATTTCTGCGATTCAATCACTACGACAATTAGACTTGCTCCCCGAATTGAAGCTTTTGGATATTCCCGCTATTGGTTAGCAGAGCATCATGGTGATGGTCTTGCCAGTCCGGAACTGTTAATTCCTATTCTTGCGGGACTAACTAAGAGGATTCGCGTGGGAATGGCTGGAGTTCTTCTCTCCTTCTATAGTCCCTTAAAGGTAGCCGATAATTTTAAGTTGCTCGAATTATTATTTCCCCAGCGCATTGACTTAGGGATTGGTCGTGGTGGGGCAGATCCATTGACAACTCAAGCTCTTCTTGACGGCAGAACTAGGGAACTGGATCTCGACCTTTACAAAGAGAAAATAGAGTACCTGATAGACTACTTGCACGGAAATTCACAGGTGCGGACGACACCTGCTATCTCGACCTACCCGGAAGTTTGGGTTCTCGGTACCGGGTTCAATAGCATGCACGTAGCTGCACACAAAGGTCTTGCTTACAGCCATTCGCTCTTTCATCGAGGATGTTTAGATGACCCCAGTATCCTCAAACAATATCGAGAAACTTTCCAGCCCCA
Source organism: Iphinoe sp. HA4291-MV1 (assembly GCA_019359415.1). Classification (GTDB taxonomy): domain Bacteria; phylum Cyanobacteriota; class Cyanobacteriia; order Cyanobacteriales; family Nostocaceae; genus Brasilonema. The sequence goes on from JAHHHH010000061.1 coordinate 12,383, forward strand.
CGGTGAAAAAGTCCTAACCCCCCGATGTAACATAGCCGTGGCAGGCATTTGCGCGGACACTGAAGCTCGGGCATACCAATTACAACAACAGCACGCCAACAATTTTGTTATGCTCAACATAGTAGGCACTGCCAATCACTGTAAAGAGAAGTTGCTGGCGTTGCAAGAGCGTTATGACGTTAACGAAATCATCTTCTTTGATGTCTGCCGGGAATTTAATGACCGCTTACGTTCTTACGAATTGCTTGCTGCTGAGCTTAGATTAACAAATGTGTCTGCCCAAACCAAACAGTTGGCAGTACATGCTTCTAACAACTCCTATGGACGTGCCACTTAAGTGCGATCGCAATTAAGCTGCGTCACGATTTCTAATTCCGCGATTTGTTGCTTTAACCAAGCTGCAAACAAATCTCCCAAAATCTTAACACGCAGCTGCTCGTTTAATTTGGCTTCAATAATTTCCTCAACTGAAATTAGATGCACTCCTTTTGGCGTAATTATCGGCTTAAGGATCTGTGGCGGCGTAGCAGCAAAGACCAGTGCTGCAATTTCCGGTCGGAAATCTCTGCGGCGTTGTATGCCGCGATATCCCCCGGCGCGGCGGATTTCTGGTTCTTCAATGTATTGGTGGGCGATTTCTTGAAAACTAATTTCGCCTTCTTGCAATGCACAAAACAGTTCCATAACCAAGTCTTCATCATCGAAAATGACTTCATAGGTTACCGCTGCGGCATAATCGAGTTCGTGTTGATAAAAGAACGGTTCAACTTGCTGTCCAAATAAATGTGTCGCCAATTTGTTAGATATCTGGTTTGTGTATGCCAATGCTTCAAACTCATCTATGGAAAGATGATGTTTTTCCAGCCATGCCCAGGTATCTTCAGCTTTGAGGAGTTTATTGGCTAACCGCAGATTATTTGCTGCCTGCTGAAGTTCTTCTAGCTCGACTTTTATGCCTGCTTCCTTGGCAGTATCGGCAATAATTTGGCGAGTGGCGATCGCTTCCACTAAACCAGGAACTTGACAGGAAATTTTGATTTGATAAAAGATGTCTTCCTTGGATACATTTAGAAATTTTGACATAGTGCAATTTCTCTCACAATCACTGGATTTTAAATTTTGGATTTTGGATTTTGTAGAGACGCAAGGATATCGCGTTTCTACAGTTCTAAACCGCCTTTTTGCAACTTCTTAAACGGATCTAAGATCAAGTCGATCACACGATGCTGCCGGATAATCACCTCAGCAGTCGCTGTCTGACCTGGTGTTATCAGAATACGTTTGTTGCCATTTTGGATATAAGGCTGCTGTAGGGCAATATCCAACTCAAAAGTTTCTATCTTGCCAGAGTTAGTTTCTTTAACTTTCGAGTCTGGTGAAATCCGACTGATGCGCCCAAGCATTATTCCATAATCTTGGAAGGGATAGGCATCAAACTTGATTTTGACGCTCGCTCCCACCTTCAAGAAACCACTTTGTTGACTAGGCATCTCAGCTCTTAGTACAAAAGGAGATTCCTTGGGGGAAATTTGAGCAATCATCTGACCGGGTTGTAGCACAGACCCAGGCTTGTCGATGGGCAATGCAAAAATTATGCCATCAATAGGCGATCGCACCACTCGTTGCTGTAACTGGAAATTTAAGGATGCGATCTGGCTTTTGATTTGAGCAATCTCTGATTGCAGCGCTGCAATTTGTGATTGCACGTTTTTGAACTGTTCGGTCGTTTTAAGCACAGCCAGTTCGCCTGTATGAATCAGGCTATCTTTGTTACGTTGCTGCTCTTGCAAGCGGAGTTGCGCTTGCTGAATATCCGCCTCTGCTTGATGAATAACCCTCTGATAACTGTTTTGTTGCTCTTGCAAGCCCGACTGAGCCTGATCTATCTCCGACTTTGCTTGTACCAGGTTTTGGTAGTTTTCTTTGACCGACTGTTGCACTTCTAAAAACCGATCTTGTGCAATTGCACCGTCTTGAAAAACTTTTTTATATCGTGGTATTTTTTCCTTGGCACCCTGGAAACGAACTTGTGCCAACTCGTGGGCTGCCTTGCTTGAATCAACCGCTTGCCGCGTCTGATTGACTTTAGCAAGTTTTTCCTCTTTTTGTAAGTTGTAGGCACTCTTGAGAGTATCAAGATTCTGTTGCGCCTGCTGCACCTGCGCACTTTTTTCTGATTGTTGCGCTTGGTTTTGTTGCTGCTGGGTACGGATAGTGAGCTGCAATTGATTTTTGAGCAGTTCGAGTTGCGCCTGCTGATTTAATTGCCCAGAAAGCTTTGCCTGCGCTTGCTGCAAATCCGTTCGCAGTAAATTAGACTCCAGCTCGAGCAGAGTTTGCCCTGCTTTAACAGTTTCGCCTTCTCTTACTCTCACACTGATGACGCTTCCTGGCGCTGGAGAGTCTATTCTTTGCGTTGCGCCTAATGGTTCAATACGTCCTCTGGCGCTGCCTGTTTCATCCACCTGAGAGAGCATCGCCCAAGGTAAGCTGATCGCTGTAAAGCTTACCAGCAAATACAGCATTGAACGCGTCCAAAGCCGAGGCAAAGCATCCAGCAGTTCCTCGGTGCCGTAAAACCAATCGCTGGTTTGAGTTTGTGCTGGCGATCGCTGTTTAACCTCACTAGAATCTTCAACCGAGTCAGGCGCATTGACCAGGGATGATGAATTACGAGATGGGTTTGGCATAGTTTTTACCTAAGGAGGGTTAGGAGGAGCAAAGTAGAGACGCAAGGAACCGGAGCGTCTGTACAGAGTTAGGAATTAGAAGTGAAAAATTTAAAAACTCATAGTTCATGGCTCATAACTCACAACTTTTAGTAAGCTTGAGCCAACTGTTGCTGATTGAGGTAGTAGTAATGACCTTTTTTGGTAATTAATTGGTTGTGAGTACCGCTTTCGATTAATACGCCGCGATCTAAAACCAGGATCAAGTCAGCATTACGCACGGTGGAAAGACGATGGGCGATTATTAGGGTTGTCCGCCCTTTGAGAATGGTGTTGAGGTTGTTTTGAATGATACGTTCGGATTCAGCGTCGAGGTGACTAGTGGCTTCATCGAAAATTAATAAGCGGGGATTCCCAAGCAAAGCACGGGCGATCGCTAACCTCTGGCGTTGTCCCCCAGATAACATCCCGCCACCTTCACCGATTTGGGTTTCATAACCCATTGGCAATTGCTTAATAAATTCGTCTGCTCCAGCTAGACGTGCTGCCTCAATAATCTCCTCGAGAGTAGCTTGTGAATGAGCGATGCTTAAGTTTTCCCGAATCGTACCGCCAAACAAAAAGGTATCTTGATCGACAACACCAATTTGAGAACGGAGCGAGTTCAGGGAAATGCCTGCCACATCTTGACCATCGATCAACACATTGCCACCTGTCGGCGGATATAAACCCAAAATCAACTTGGAGAGGGTTGTTTTCCCAGAACCGCTACGTCCCACCACCGCCACAGTTTGCTCTGGCAGTACCTCAAAACTGAGATTTTCCAGCACGTTAATATCGCTTTCTGGGTGATAGCGGAAAGTGACATTATCAAAGCGAATTCTCCCTTGAAGTCTGGGTAAGTACTGGCGGGGTTGATATTGTAAGTCTTCTTCTGGCTCTGCCTCTAGGACATCATTAATCCGCTCACTAGAAACAATCACTTCCTGCAATTGATTCCACAGCACTGCCAGCCGCTGGAAAGGATGAATGATGTTGCCCAACAACATATTGAAAGCAACTAATTGTCCAATGGTGAGTTGGTTTTGAATCACAAGCCATGCCCCAAACCACAGCAATGCTGTAGTGGCAACCGATTCGATAGAGGAACTGAAAATTTGCAGGCGGTTAGTAATCACCTGCCCACCAAAGCTTCTTTTAATCAAACGATGGAGCTTTTCCTCCCAATGCCAGCGCACTGTCTGCTCAACTGCCATTGAGCGGACAGAGCGAATCCCTGTGAGGGCTTCAATCAGATAACTGTTCTCGTTGGCTGCGGCATTAAAAATCTCTTTGGCGATGCGACGCAAGAAAGGCGTTGCAAAGAGCGCCAGTAGAAAAAATGGCGGCACAATCAGCAGCACCAGCAATGCCATCTGCCAGCTGTACCAAAACATCAATCCCACATAGATAAACACTGTCAGCAAATCGAGAATGATTGACAGTGCTTCTCCGGTGAGGAAGCGCTGAATTTTCTGATTTTCTTGAACGCGAGAAACAATATCGCCAACGAAACGTGACTCGAAGAACGCCAGTGGCAGTCGGAAGGTATGTTTAATAAAACCCACCATCAGCGCTACTCCGATGCGGTTCGCAGTGTGATCCAGCATATATTGCCGCAGTCCGTTCGTGGCGACGCGGAACAAACCAAAAATTAGCAACCCTAACCCGACGGCGTTTAAAGAGAGGATGCTGCCTTGGACAATCACTCGATCCAACAGCAGTTGGGTGAATAGTGGCGTTACCAGTCCAAACACCTGAATAAACACACTAGCCATGAACACTTCTAGCAGCACTAGCCAGTGGGGTTTGATTAACTCAAAAAACTGCCAGAATGGTTGAGTTGCTTCCTGGCTTTCTTTGAGTAGGGCTGTGGGTTGCAATAACAATGCATAGCCAGTCCAACCTGCATTGAATTCTCTGTTTGTGAGGGTGAGTTGACCGATCGCTGGGTCGCCAACAATTACCTGCTTTTTGGTAATTTCATAGACGACGATGTAATGTTTGCCTTCCCAGTGAGCGATCGCAGGTAAGGGTTGTTGTGCCAATTTATCAAGGCTGGCTTTTACTGGACGAGTAGAAAAACCGATGGTTTCTGCCGCAGCGGCTAGACTTTTTAGTGATGCCCCGTTCCGACTCGTGTTAGTTAAATCCCGCAGGCGATTTACCGACAAGTGCTTGCCCCAATAGCGACTTATCATCACAAGAGTTGCTGCACCACAGTCAGAGGAGCTTTGTTGTGCAAAGAACGGATAGTGCTTGGCGATCCTTCCCCACCAATGCCCCACCCTCACCTTGGGATTGGGAAAGTAGGCTCTGAGCTTCTTTTGCTTTTGTTTTGGCTCTGAAGCTGGCTGCGGAAATAGAATAACATTACCCCCATTCTTCAATCTTTCTGGGAAAGACTTGCTATGAGGCGTCTGTTGGTCATCCGAGGCAACAACTTTTGAGTCAGAGTCAACCAATGCCAACTCAGACCAGTGCTGGAGTGCTGTTTGCCAATCAGCATTGCTTAGACTGTACAGAATTGTTGGTTGTATTGCCTGCCAAGTACCTTGTTTTCCAACGGCGCAGATATTCGCAGGTGTCAAGGACTGACCGGATGAATGTTGCAGTTCTCCCCGGCGCAGCAGCCACAGTTTGCAATCTTTGGATAATGTTGCACTCAGGGTGCCAGTATCCAGATTGTGCTGCGAGAAATAAGATAAGGCTCGGAGCATTTCCTCAACTGAAGTGTTGCGAGGAAGTTGATTCTCGCGGCAACATAACAGTAGCAAGTCCCAAAGTTCTGCTTTGCTGTATAGGCGATCGCTCAAACTGGCATATTTGCTCATCAAAGCTTGCAACGTTTCATCCTTGAGATAGCAAAGCTTTAAGTTTGTAGAAGCTCTAGCGGTGTAAGGTTGAAAGACATCTTCTGGAAACAGAGTCATTTCACCGAATGATGCCCCGCTTGTTAGAGTGGTGATTAAGTTATTAGAGCTATCCATTAATCTGACTTTACCCGCAAGGATTATGTAGATGCCGCCCTTTGCGGTTTCTGCTTGCCAAAACTGTTTTGCTACTGATGGCTCGACGATTTCTACTGCTTTGACGCAGTTTGCTAGTTCGTTTGCTGAAAGCGAATCACCCAAGCTAGCGGTAATTTTTTCACCAAGCTGTTCCTGGGAAAATACTGATGGCATTTACTTACCTCTAACAGAGAATTAGTTCTTGGTCTAAATCACATTGAATGACCAATAGACTTCTTGCAGAAGTCGGGAATAGGGAATAGGGAACAGGGAACAGGGAACAGGGAACAGGGAACAAAGGAGAACAGAACCTCATAAAATCTCACTTTTGCAAGAGGTCTAATGGAAACTAGCCTCATTGGATTGCAAGTCTGTGATCGTAATGTGAGTATTCTTGGTATGGCTTGTTGCCCCTTTAGCAAAAGAGCGTATTTGTTTTGTGGAAAGCCCCATTTGTTTCAGCAACCGATTGATGTGGCGATCGCTAATTTCAATGCCAAATTCAGTCGCTAGATGTTTGCTCAACCATTGGGCTGTCCAGCACCCAAATGCATAGCCATACTCACTAGGGCTATGGCTTACTAATTCCTTCAAGCGTTCGATATATTGGTCGTTTACAGTTTTAGGTCTTCCTATCGGTCGCTCCTGCCATGTATGCGCCAGACCTGCTTGTGCTACAGCACGCCAGTAGCGTACCATCTCCTGAGAACAACCTAACATTTGACAGATTTGGGTTTGAGATTTCCCTTGCTCTGCCAGCAACATGATTTCCAATCTGCGCCGATATTCTGGTTGCAAATCTGCTTGCAAATTCTTCAGCAGCAGATTCCGCTGAAAAGGCGTTAAAAACTTACTGTCAGCATACTTACTATCAGTAAAGTCGAGGTGGTCAAAAACAAGTTTTTGACTGTAATGCTGTGTCATAATTTCTACAAGTTGCCGTCAACTGTAAAACTGGGCAAATGCGTCTGGAGCAGGTGTTAACTAAATCTTGGCAGAAATGGTTTAACATCTGCACAATTAATTAGCCATATTGGGCTAATTAAACAGTTACGTGATGTGCAACTAACCTTGGGAAGTTCCCCCCTGGTGCTTTGGGAGTCTAGGGGGGTTGTCCCTGGGTTAAGCGATCTCTAGTTCCTAACTTCAGCTTAATTAGCTGTGCTTGAAAGGAAGAACCAAGCACTTTACGTTACTATATTTATTTTCTCATCAAAGTAAAATTTGGCAACAAATCCATGAGAGACTACGGTTGTGGGTGCGTGTTTCCTGTAACCGAGAAGCGTCCCCCTCTGAAGCAATCATAGACAGTCAAACGGTTGAAACTGCAACGATGGTATCCCAAGAAGTTGACTACGACTCTGGCAAAAAGATATTTTCTGAGGTAATTGTCAAAAACAAATTAACAAAACCTCCCGATTAAAGCTGATACAACTCATTTATTTATTCATCGTAATTTTGTGTACATTTTGTCAAGAACTACTTCAAAAAAATTCCATTTTTCCCGAATATTTACAGAAATTCCCATTAAGATTTCAGTGAAAATTTCTATCTTTAAAAGATATTCTCAAAACAAATTCATTAGCAAATTAACAAAACCTCTCGATTAAGGCTGATACAACTCATTTATTTATTCATAGTAATTTTGTGTACATCTTGTCAAGAACTATTTAAAAAAGTTTTCATTTTCCCGAATATTTACAGAAATTCCCATTAAGATTTCAGTGAAAATTTCTATCTTTAAAAGATATTCTCAAAACAAATTCCTTCAAAAAACTGTATTGTAATTAAAAAAAAACAGTAAAATTACATAAAATATTAACTTCTAAAGACCATAAATCGATACCAAATATGTTAAAAAAATCACGATTTAATCGGCGATTACACACGATATCAATGCTAATTAACGATTTGTTTCATCAAATGGGGATGATACTTAAAGAAGTTAGTGATTGTACGGAATATCTTTTAGACTCCTTTCCAGTGCCAATGTGCGAAATATTCGCATATTTAATGTGAAATTAATAAGTCAGTAGAAAAGACTTGTGCGGAGATTGCTCGTTACAGTGAAAGAGATGCCCAAAAATACGCCGAATATATCGACTTTTGGCAACGGTTTGTGAAAGCAGTGACGCCCTTTTTCAACGCTGCACCAAAGTCAATTGTTGATATTGCTGGTAACTACGGTCTGAAACATCTACAAGATATATTCTCAATTGTAGGTGGTCCCAACACGACCCTCGATTTAGTTGATATAGATATGACCTTAGAACAGATGCTGTGTTTCCGTCCTCTGCCAGAATTGGCTAATTATAAAACTCCGATTGAAAATTTATATCTCACTGGCGCGGGAACTCATCCAGGTGGTTCTATTTCTGGGTTACCGGGACGCAACTGTGCAAAAGTCTTTTTGCATGCTCACCAACCACTGAGACAAACATTCAAAGATGCAGGAGATTCGATAAAATCCACAGTTGCATCAGTTTTTGGTCGTGAATGATGATGAGTTTGTAGTAAGTGCTTAAGCGCTTATTACAAGCTTAAGTGTTATTAAACATCTTCCTTTATGAGCAAGTAAACGTCATACTCCTTACTGATGACAAACATAATCAAAAATTGATGTAATAAGACTGCTGTTGTCAATGCTGGAGCGATGACTGAGCGGGTTTTAATTCTTGGAGGGCGTGGGCGAATTGGTGGTAGTGTTGCCCAAGACCTTCTCACCCATACACAAGCAGAAATGACTATCACGGGACGCACGCCAGAGAGCAGAACGAGTGATCCGCGAGTGCAATTTTTGTTGTTGGACTTAGCAGATGTGGAGAAACTGAGGAAGGCGATCGCCTCTACCGACTTGGTGGTTCACTGTGCTGGTCCTTTTCACTACCGAGATACCAATGTTCTGGAAATTTGTATTCAACATGGTGTGAACTACGTAGACGTCAGTGACCACCGTTCTTATACTAGTAAGGCTTTGGGCTACAATGATGCAGCTGTATCAGCGGATGTTACTGCAATAATTAACACTGGCATCTTCCCTGGCATTTCTAACAGTATGGTACGTCAGGGTGTTGAGCAATTCGATACACCTCAAAAGATTCATTTAAGTTATTTAGTATCTGGTTCTGGCGGCGCTGGTGTCACCGTCATGCGAACAACTTTTTTAGGTTTGCAACAACCTTTTGAAGCTTGGATAGATAGTAAATGGCAGACAGTTAAACCTTACAGCCAGCGGGAAAATATTGACTTTCCATCTCCATATAGACGCAGTGGAGTTTACTGGTTTGATATGCCAGAAACCATCACACTGCCTCATGCTTTTCCCTCGGTGAAAACAGTCATTACCAAATTTGGCTCAGTTCCTGATTTTTACAATCACCTAACTTGGATAGCTGCCCATATTTTTCCTAAGCAACTCATACAGCAAAAAGGCACAATTGAATTTTTGTCTCATGTCAGTCATTTTATGACCGATGTTACCAATCGTTTTAGTGGTATTGGAGTTGCTGTTCGTTCAGAAATTACAGGTTACAAAGATGATAAAATAGCAACTTTTTGCTCTACTTTAGTGCATGAAAATACTGCAGTGGCTTCTGGTTGTGGCACGGGTAGTATTGCTCAGTTGTTATTAGATGGCAAGCTGAAAAAACCTGGTGTGTCACCTGTTGAAGAAGCACTACCTACTGATTTATTTGAGCAAACAATGCAAAGCCGAGGTATTAAGATTAGTCACAATTTGTTGTAAAAATGGCAAAATTCACATAATAGTAAACGAGTATCTACGTAGAAAAACTTAACCGAACTGCTGGTGTTCGAGAAGAAGATAGAGAAGAGGCTTATGAGCAAGCAGTAAAAGATTCTAAAAATCTACAAACTGTAGAAAAAGCTTACGAAAGGAATGTGAAGCCAAATTCACAGGCGAGTTTGATAGAGAAGGCTGAAGGACTCGTTGACAAAGTCACAGGAAAGTAGAAGTAGGGGAAGATGAGGAGGATGAGGAAGTCATCTTCCCAATACTGCTTAGTTAATAGACTTCTTGCAAAAGTCGTATTTTTTGCGTTCTTCTTTGCGCCAGGTGCGTCTACTCTGCGAGAACGGCTCCGCCGAATGCGCGAAACAAAAAATATTTATGCAAGAGGTCTAATGAAGACTAAAAATGACTTACAGCGCTTATTCTTATGATTAGACCACAAATCGTAGGATAAGCATTGCCTATAAAAGCCTAATAAACATTTGAGAATAGGTTCGCAGTCCGTTGCGCAGAGCAACACCGTGCGGAGGTTCCCCGTTGTAGGCGGAACGCCTTCCCGCAGGGTAGGAACTGCGAACTCGGAGACTGAGCAATCCCGACTTTACAGAAAGTCGCTCTCGTTGTAAGTGTTCAAGGTAATTGACAGCGAGTGATTAACAAGGTTAGGCTTACCGATGTGACCACAACAGCTAGCTGTACTTGTGACCGAGATTTCTATCCATCACTTATTTAATCATCCAGATTGCATTCAGCAGGTTGCAACCTGGATTTATACAGAGTTTTGGGTAGACAAGACTGGATACAGCGTAGAAACCTTCGAGCGACTTTTACGCCAAGCAAGCGATGCAGCCCAGATACCTCTCTCTCTACTGGCTTTCGTAGAAGGACAGCCTGCCGGAACCATTAACCTGATCGCAAACGATGATGAACACCGTCCTCACCTATACCCCTGGCTGGCAGCACTGTTTGTCTTACCTCAGTACCGAGGGTGTGGGGTTGGAACCAGTCTCGTTCGAGCACTTTTGCATGAAGCAAAACGACTAGGCTTGTGCGAAATGTTTCTTGGCACAGATCAACCGGGTTTCTACTGCCAATTCGGAGCAGAATTCTACGAGCAAGCAAATGAAACGCTCTGTATCATGCGACTTCCCGTTCCTAAGTAGGGTTTGGAATCCTTGTGAGGCGGACAAAGAAATAAATTGTAGGTCACATAAGGTTTAGACGGCAGATTGGAGCCAAATCCCCTGCAATCTGCCTCCACGTCAAGCCAGCATCATTCGAGAGGAAGATCTGACCGTCACTTGTTCCGAAAGCAGCTAAATTAAGAGAAGTAGCAAGGGTTCCTGTGTTGATATTGTCATTAAACCACTCCGGCAGCCCTTGCTCACACTTCTCGAACGCCCCCGGCTTGTCAAGTGGATGTCGGTAGATGGCAGCCTTACCGCCATGGGGACCTGTAGAAGCAGTCATCAAGATGGTTTCTCCACACACTGCTACGGCTCGTGCGTAGGCAGCATGTAGATTCGTGCGATCAAAGCTCCAAGAATTTCCTCTATCTTTACTGATAGCCAGCCCTTGAGCCGTAGCCGCCAGCACGAGATCAGGACGACCTGGAACGGTCCGTACCTCGTGGACGTCTGCATGAAAGTCAATGGTGGGTTGCCATGACTGTCCTTGGTCGTCGGAGCGCAGAATGCCTCCGACATGTACATTCACGTAGAGTTCACCTGATTGACCCACTGCCATCGAACGAACATCTGGAGGACCACCCCACGGTGTATACCACTCATCTCGTCCCTCAACCGTCTCAAAGCAATTGATGCGATTCGTGCTTCCGTCTGCAATGCGGATGAGACAAGCTCCAGATGTTCCGACCAGAACCGCGCCATTATAAGGCAGGATACAATTCAATTGCAAATCATTAATTGAAGCTACTTTATGCCACTCGCCGTTAGAGTTGCGATGCCATACCGAGTTGCGATCACTAATCGCCCACAGCTCATCAGGACTTGAGGCTAGAGCAGTGATGGAATAGCCTTCAAGTTCAACATGCTGCCTGGTATCGAGAAATAGCAAGCCATCAGATGTTCCTGCTATCACTAAGGGTTTCTGCGTCGCCTGCTGAGCATTATTGGCAAAATCCGTATCTGCTTGCTTGTGCTCAATCGGCTCAACCTGCTCCACTATTTGCTGTGCACTATCGTTCATGGTTTGAACCTCCTTACTCATCAATGCTGCTACCGTGGGTTAGCATCTGTCCTTACCAAAGTGGATCAGTCCCGCAGCACTGGTTCTAGATCCAGTGTACTGAATTAGTTCAATCAAGAACTCAGCCATAAGCATGAGGATAAATTGATGCATTTTGTAATGATAAACAAGTTGCACAAGAAATTCGATGTCATTCTTCTGCTTCATTCAAATTCATCAATAGTAGCTGGAGGAGAAGCATTTTGGTAACGGGAAAGATTGCGCTCATACCAATTCATTAATGGAGTGGCACTAATTCCATGCACAATAACAGAAACAACAATAGTGGTGTAAGTTATCCAGCTAATTTGTTCACCTATTTCACCTTCTAAACCTTTACCAAAAGCATATGAAAGATAATATAAAGAGCCAACACCACGAATACCAAACCAACCGAATAACAAACGAGTTCCTGGATACCAAGTTCGGCGGCGATATGTTTTTTGTAAATGTCCACCAATTGTGCTAATCCACGCTCCTACAGGTCGGATGATTAAGAATAACAATACTATCACCAATAAAGATTGAGTAGCATAATTTAGCATCGGCTGGACTAATAAAATTGTCCCTAATATTAAAATTGTCCCAATTTCTAAAAGTTTTTCCAGTCTTTCTATAAATTCTAACTGCATCAGTGGTCTTTCTGGGTTTATATAACTTCGCTGAATAACTAACCCTGCAATAAAGACAGCAATAAATCCGTAGCCGTTAACAATTTCTGTTAGAGAGTAAGTAATAAAAATCGTACCAAGAGCTATAAAATCTTCCATGATTTCATCAGCACGACGCATTGTTTGGATTTTTTTATCAATCCAAACAATGGCTTTGGCAACGACAAACCCTATGACAATACCGACGACAATAGCCCAAATTAAATCAACTAAAACCCATTGTTGAAACCAGTTTTTCCAGTTATTATCTTTTAAGGCATAAATACCAAAATAAACAAAAGGAAAAGCTAAGGCATCATTTAAACCACCTTCGGACGTTAAACCAAAGCGTAATTCATCTCGGTCATTTGTATCAGTCAATTGAACTTCTGAGGCTAAAACTGGGTCAGTTGGTGCAAGAATAGCTCCTAATAAAATAGCCTCTCCCCAATCCATACCTAAAAACAGTTTGCCCGCTACTGCTAGCCCCAAAATTGAGATTGGCATCAAAAAAACAATGAGTCGCGTCGTAATATTCCAAGCTTGAAATTTTAGCGGACGCACAATTTTTAAACCGCAGCTAAACACAGATATAATCACTACAAATTCTGTGAGCCGTTTTAACACCTCGGCGTTAAATACTTCAGCACGGCGTAATTGAATCAGCCCAAAGCCATAGGGACCTAATAAAATACCAACTATCAGGTAGATAATGGCAAAGGACAGAGGTAAACGCGAAATCCAACCAGATAATAAGGTGACAAATAGCAGCAATGACCCAATGACAAATAGGTCAATAATATAGAGATCAACCATAACAAATGATTTTTTTATTGGGAGATGCACCAAGAGTTTACTTGCGATAACTTTTGGTCTAAATCACCTTACGATAGATTTGTTTAAAACACGTCACATGATTTTTAACTGATGATTCGCGTAGTCGCCTACACCGATTCTGCTGGTATTGGGGGCGCAGAAACTAGCCTCAAACATTTAGTTACTCATGTATCTAAAGATATAGATATTACTGTAGTTGGTACTAATCATTTGGTAGTAGATACAATTGCACAACATAGACCACAAGCATCCCGATTTGTATTACAAGCATTAGGAATTCACTCACTAACAGCACACATTCAAGTACTGCATCGCCTGTGGATTCCACAACCTCAAGAATAAGCGCTCATACATGGGAGTATAGAGGTGTAGGAAACAAATCAACTCAAAATTCTTTTTTGTTTTTATTTTTTAAGTTTGACTTTCTCTACACTCCCAACCTGTTTGTAAAAGGTTCAACTTAAGGGACTGGGGAAGAACCTAAATTCTGAGGCGAGTTGATGTTAATCGTGATTGCTGTACCCTTAAGTTGTCCTCCTGTGACGGTGTTGTATATAATGAACCCTCGGCTTGGTTGGTCAAAAAGATATCCACGTCCTGAAGATGGAACTTTCCCTTGCTTAACTAAAGTAATGAAAGATTCAAAATACCTGCGTATACTCTGACGGTTCCCTTGATTTGTCTTTGTATGATTCTCTATGAGTGTCATGAACAAATCCAAAGTGCGAGTGTCTTGTCCTTCAATAAGATTGCCATTATTCAAGAAAGAACTGGCTACGAGCTTTCCATCAATTTGTTGAACTTTAAAAAGGGTATAATAAAACTCCTGTTTCTGGTTATCTCTCACGTAACAGACCCAAGAACCATCTGGTTTCTGTGTAAAACCTTGCTGCCCCAGGTAGGAAAGCGCAGAACGACTTTGCTCACCTGTTGGTGGAGGTAGCAAATTCTCTACTGCATCAAAAGAGCAAAGCTTCTGCGTTGTTCCTGGTTGGGGAGTTGTTGGAATTTCTTGCGTTGTTCCTGGTTGGGGAGTCTTTGGAATTTCTTGCGTTGTTCCCGGTTGGGGAGTTGTTGGCACCTCCTGCGCTATTGCAAAGCAAGACACAGCAGCACAGGTAGACAGCGAAAGAGCAAATGCGCCAAGCAAACGACCAATGATATTCATATACAGTGTTGGCGAGTAGTGAGTAGCGACAAATACTGTTGGCGAAGTTAATAAATACCCATACTGAATGGGTTAGCAATGAAGGAATTTCAGTCCTGAAACATCAATGTACGCTGAGCTTCAAAACTTTGAAAAAGAAGGTGTTTTAGCAACTAACAATACCTACTAATTTGTAAGCAAAGTGTAGGCATCGTTACACGACTTGAATCAAAGTTATAGCCTATTTAAAAGGTTATAACTTAGTTTTGTTTCATGGAAAGTGCTTTAGGTAAAAGTTTACCTAGTACGTACATTTTTGTTCTACAGCTACTTAAATTTTGATAAGAAGTGGTGATATACACTACTAAAGCCATGGAGATACTATCCTTCGTGAAGATATGTGGAAGGTACTGCCTTGGGCAAAGTCATACCTCTAGCCAGGTAATTTCAGCCGCCAATATTGTTAAATGTTAATTAGTTAATGATTGCACATAAATGTTAGCGATTGAAGGCTTTTCCCTCCCAATTTCCTGTGATGTCATTAACTAGGAACACAAACAAAATAATTTATACTGAGATTGATGCACCGTTGATAACAATTCTAAAAAAGCTAGAGTTGTTATATTGTGCGATCGCTAGTTAGAAAAGTCAATTACCAAAGTGCTGTTGTTTACTTATTATTGTAAGATTTTTTTTAGCTATACAAATTTAAAATCAGCAACCTAAGTTGAGTAAGTTTTGTGATATTATTTTGTATTCATAGAATTATACCAGTCGGAGCGGCTCAGATCCTTCTTTATTTTTGAATTTTGAGAGAAGTCTGATCCGAGGTTTTCTCGGATCAGAACTTCGGTGATGCGTGAATTTGAGCGTAAGCGAGGGTCATTAGCCTTGTTATTTTCAGCCGGTGGCATCATTTTTTACTGTAATGTTGCATTGTTAAGTTGATGTGCAGCTAGATTGTATAAGACGAAAACGTAAAATCATTGTAGTGCGGACCGGACAGCCCGCGTCCCATATACAAATTAAATACGCAACAGCTTATCTGCATTCATAGTGTGCATTTCTCTCATTTTAGGGACTTCCAAAATCTAAAGAAAATCTGAAATTACTGGAGTTTAGACTAAAAATTAGCGAGCGCCACCGAAAGAGTACAAATATACTAAAATGAGGGAACTTAGATACAGGTATAAAAATGGAGGAGAGTTTATACCCCGTGATAATCCTCTGCCTTCTCCCAAAGGGAGAGGCTAGCGCCAAGGCACAAGCCAATGGATAAACGGTAGGGAATCCTAGACTACTACGCAAATCTGAGAAATCTTTAAAACGTAAACAACGCAAAGCTTCTAAATGTAAAAAAGGTTCTTCTAATCGTCGTAAAGCTGTTAAGAAATTAGCTAAAAAACACCTCAAGGTAAGTAGACAGCGTAAAGATTTTGTTGTTAAGACAGCAAGAACGCTTGTCCAGTCTAGCGACTTGGTAGTCTATGAGGACTTGCAGGTAAAGAATATGGTTAAGAATCACCACTTAGCTAAATCTATCAGCGATGCATCATGGTCATTGTTCACTGACTGGGTGGACTACTATGCCAAAGTCTTTGATACTTGGTCTATAGCTGTTGCACCCCACTACACATCGCAAGACTGTTCTGTTTGTGGCACACGAGTTAAAAAATCTTTGTCTACTCGTACCCACAAATGCCATTGTTGTGGAACAGTTATGCACCGTGACCACAATGCAGCGATTATGATTTTGAACAAAGGAATTAAAAGTACCGTAGGGCATACGGAATCTAAAGCTTCTGGACAGAACGACCTCTATCTAGGTGGGAAAACTCCTCTAGACAAGTTGGCTGGTTGAAAGAAGAATCCCGTCGCCTTCAGGCACGGGAGTGTCAAATGGGTACAAATATTTGATTGATGAACCCTGTATTTATTTCATTGCAAGCCTTTGAGGCTCATTTAGTACATTTGCATAGGGGTAAGTTCAGTTTAGCGATTCATACGCGTTTAAAGTAGCGTATTCGTTCGGCATTCAAAGCAGCGTGTGCGTTGGCTCACCTGGTCCGACAGGAGAAGCACTCAGCCGTGCCGCACCGCGAGGGACGACGAGAGCGTTAAGCCTCCGGCTGATCGCTTATCTTATTAGTGGGATAAATTCAATTAAGAATTGAAATCAAAGCTACGAATGCTCTCAAGGTGCTTGGCTTATTCTCAACGGGGTATCACTCTCTCATTCATTCAACATTAATTTTATATAGTTTGGCAAAGCAAAGGCGCTTTTGTGGATGCTCTGATTGTAGTAATGCAGCACATTGTTTTTCTCAAAGTCAGTCACCTTTTCGGAGTTTATCTTACTAGGATCGATTTGTCCTTTAGAAGCGATTTGGAAACTCCAAACACCAGAAGGATAGGTAGCAATTTGGAAGAGCAGAGCGTACACTTTGTCTTTGCCGAAAATATCTTTTAGGCAGGTATTTAACTCAACAAAGACACGCTGATTAAAGGCTGGTGATTCACCTTGAGTGACCAATAACCCGTTAGGTTTTAATGCTTTCAAGCAGTTGCGGTAAAATTTTGCTGAAAATAGTCCTTCCGCTGGCCCGACTGGATCAGAGCCATCTACTATAATCAAATCGTAGTTTTCAGCAGGTGTATTGGCAACAAATTCGATACCGTCTCCAATCTTGAGGTCGAGCTTGGGATGGTCAAAACTTTGCGAAAGGGTTGGCAGATGTAGCTTGGAAGCTTCAATTACGTTTTCGTCAATCTCCACCTGGGTAACTCGTTCTACATCAAGATGTTTTAAGACTTCCCTGAGCGTACCACCATCTCCACCGCCAATTACCAAGACTTCTTTAACCTTGCCATGAGCAAGGATCGCAGGGTGGGCAATCATTTCATGGTAATGAGATTCATCTTTTTCAGTACACATTACCATGTTGTCGATAGTGAGGGTCTTGCCATGAGCATAGGTGTCAATCACCCTTACCCTTTGGTATTGTGAGGTTTTGTCGTAGAGTATCTCCCCAGTGTAACGCAGAGAAAGGGCTTGGTTTGCATCCTTATCAGTAAACCAAACATTGCGGGTAAATTTCTCTGGCTTGATGTACTTTTTGGCTACCTCTCGCATGTTGCTGGGGTCGAAATCCACCCGTTGTAGATGGTATAATACTCCTCTACGCATTTCCATGGCGGAATAATTGCTAACCTGGAAAATTTCTTTGAGGTGGTCAAAGCAAATCCAAGGTTGGACTGTATCCCCACAAGTAAATAAATCCACTGCCGAGTATTGGTATTCGGGCCAAGTGTGGATGGCTAAGTGGCTTTCTTGAATGACCACCACACCAGATACACCATATGGAGAAAAATGGTGGAAAGTAGAGTTGATGACGGTCGCTCCACCTTTAGATGCCGCCTCGACCATACCAGTTTCGATGACTGATACGTCGTTGAGAATGTTAGGCTCGCATCCGAAAAACTCTACTAGAATATGTTTTCCCAAAGCTGTCATATCTCAATTTGAAGATAGAGGGTAAAAGCGATTATTTAACGCTCTTGAATCACTATCATGATAGTAAAAAGCGAAACCCTTGTTGTGCAAGTTTTTTGGCGATTGACTCATGTTTTTGAGTTTTTATGAAAAATAAAGTGCCCAAACCTTGAACAAATCTGGATTTTAAAACTATCCTACAATTTTTCTCGCCCCAAAGTGATACAGGGTAAGTGCATCTTAATCTGAACTTATCTGTGTGCAAATGTCAGTAAATCGAAAACTTTTACGAAGTTCAGTTTTAACTGTTTCGCGCCCTCATCCCCCAAATTAAATGTTTGTTAGCTTAATCATCGCATATTATCGCAGAGATGGCGAGCCTCCTGCGGAGGAGATCCGCTAACGCTCTCACTCATGTTGGGGTTAGTTGTCAGATAGGCATGTAGCCACTGACAGCCGCGCACAAGAAGAGCATCTAGCTCCATAGGAGAATCTAATTGGTTAAGTTTCCAAATCCTCACAGTTTTGCCATCACTAGCAGAAGCAATCGTTTTACCATCCGGACTGAAACTCACACTGTTGACGCAGTGATTATGTCCATGAAAAGTTTGAGCTTCCTTGCCTTCTAAGTTCCAAAGTTTGACAGTCTTGTCATCACTTGCTGAGGCTATCATTTTACCATCCGGACTGAAACTCACGCTGTTGACAGCATCTGTGTGTCCTTGAAAGGTTTGCAGTTCTCTACCATCAAGAATACTCCAGAGTTTGACTGTCTTATCATCGCTGGCAGAAGCGATCATTTTACCATCCGGACTGAAACTCACGCTCCTAACCCAATTGTTATGCCCTTGGAAAGTACACAGTTCTAAACCTTCCAGGTTCCAGAGTTTTACTGTTTTGTCATCGCTAGCAGAAGCAATCATTTGCCCATCTGGACTGAAACTCACGCCCCAAATCCAATTGTTATGTCCTTGGAAAGTACACAGTTCTGTGCCTTCTAGGTTCCAAAGTTTGACTGTGCTGTCATCACTGGTTGAGGCTATTATTTTACCATCCGGACTGAAACTCACGCTCTTGACTCTATCGCTATGCCCCTTTAAAGTTTTGAGTAAAGTTCCATCCAGACTCCACAGTTTCACAGTTTTATCTTCGCTGGCAGAAGCAATCATTTGCCCATTGGGACTGAAACTCACACTCCTAACCCAGTCGGTATGTCCAAGTAAAGTTTGCAGTTCTTTGCCGTCGAGATCCCAAAGTTTTACTGTTTTGTCCTCACTAGCTGAGACAAGCATTTGCCCATTGGAGCTGAAACTCACGCAACTGACTCTAGCACTATGTCCTTGGTGGGTTGGCTTTTCTATACCATTGAGGCTCCAGAGTTTGACTGTGCTGTCATCACTGGCGGAAGCAAGCATCTGACTATCTGGACTAAAACTAACACTCCTGCTTCTAGCTCTATGTCCCTTCAAGGTTTTGAGTAAAGTTCCATCAAGACTCCAGAGTTTGACTGTGCTATCATCACTGGCAGAAGCTATCATCTGAGCATCTGAACTAAAACTCACGCTTCTGACTCTAGCGCAATGCCCGAGTATAGTTTGCACTTGGGTGCCGTCGAGATTCCAGAGTTTGACTGTGCTGTCATCACTGGCGGAAGCTATCATTTTACCATCTGGACTAAAACTCACGCTTCTGACCTTATCGCAATGCCCGAGTATAGTTTGCACTTGGGTGCCGTCGAGATTCCAGAGTTTGACTGTGCTGTCATCACTAGCGGAAGCTATCATCTGACCATCTGGACTAAAACTCACACTCCTAACCCAGTTCCCATGTCCCCGGAAGGTTTGTACTTCTGTACCGTCGAGATTCCAGAGTTTGACTGTGTTGTCATTACTGGCGGAGACTATCATTTTACCATCCGGACTGAAACTCACGCCTAAAACCCAATCCTTATGTCCCTGAAAGGTTTGCACTTGTGTACCATCCAGTTGCCAAAGTTTCACAGTTCTGTCAGTACTTGCTGAAACCAGCATCTGTCCATTGGGACTGAAACTTACACTATTCACACCAAGGCTATGCCCCTGGAGGGTGTTAACTAGAGTACCGTCGTACTTCCAAAGTTTAATTGTGCTGTCATCACTGGCAGAGGCAATCATTTTACCATCCGGACTGAAACTCACGCTCAAAATCCTGGCGCTATGCCCTTGAAGGCGATTTCTCTCTTGAATTCCGTAGACTGCTTGCTGTAAATTAGCCACAGTTTTATGCTTAAGTTTAGCATAAAACTGTGATTGCATTTCCTGTAATTTTCTACCTGCCTTAACAGCGGCGACTAATGCCCCAAGCTCATCGTGCGATAAAAGCAAAGCTTGAGATAGGGAACTCAGTGCTTCAATTTCAGCAATCTCTGCTCGTTGGCGTTCCTGCTTTTCTTGGAGCAGTGACTGCTTGAGTTTTTCCTTAGTCAGCTTCAATTCTTCTAGTAGTTCAGGTTCCTGTTGTTGACGGATAAATGTCAGCAAATAATCGTGAACCAGCTGATAACGATCAGCTGGTGTTCCTCGCACCCGAAATACAAACCCTGCACCGACTAAAATTTCTAAAACTAAATCCAATTGCTCGGCTTCTAATTGCAAACCTGCTGTTTCTATCTTCTCTATTAGCTCAGCACAAGTTTTGAGGGGGCGGGTACCGATTTCATCTGTTAGCAGAAACAAAATGAGTTGAGCAATACTTTTGTTCTTAGGACCACAGTCTCTGATGACTTGTTCTAAATATTGTTCAACCAGTTTTTCTTTCGGGTTAGAACCAAGTTGTTGATATTGTTTTAGGGTGGTTATGTTGTCTTCTTCGAGTTGTGCACCGACAATTTGTAACTCGATTGGACGTACTACCCCTAACTCTCCGGCTAAATCCTGTACTAAGGCATCAATTAGCGCAGGCTCAAAGTGAAAATGAGATTGCGCTGTTAAATTCTGGATATTTAATTTGGCATCTTCTGATGAAAACTCTTTTAAAGAGTAGCGAATATTTTTGCTCAGAATATCATTATTGATGATATCTAAATTTGTGACATGCTCCCACTCCAACAAATAGTGCAAATAATCTTCCCGTAATAATAGGATGATTTTTACACAAGGAATATTCAAGCAAGTATGCAAAAACTCATAAAATGGTCGTCTTTGAGTTTGCCCAGTGCAGACAAAGAAAAACTCTTCAAACTGATCGAAAATTAAAACTGTTAGTAAATTGTGATTTTTATGGTTTCGCAATTGTTCAATAATGTTTTCCACTGAATCTAGAGCTACAGGCACGCTAATGCTTTTTTTCTCTAGAGCATCGGCTAAAGCATTACCAAATTCCTGCACCCAATTCGTGTAAACCTTCTGCATCACGGGCAAAGTCTTATGTTGACTGATTGGATATTCTAGCGCTGGGAGTAACTCCTTATTCACCATGGAACTCTTGCCCACTCCTGATTGACCGTGGATCACCATTAGTTTATGATCAGGGCGACAAATCCTTTCTTTGATCAAGTAATCAACTTCTTGCTGCCGACGAGCGGAAGTGGTAATTTCTTGGTTAAAGGTTGTTAGCTGAGCAGATGGCAGCAATACCGAGTTAATGATCTGTTGCTTTAGCTGCAGTGGTTCTGCACCAATGAAGGCTCGGAAGCCATACTGCTGTTCAATTTTACGTTTTTCTTGTTTAATTTTAAAGGCTTTGGAATATTCACGTTGAGTGAAGTAAAGCGATCGCAACTCCTCCAAAATCCGAATGTAAATTGGCGGATTATGCTTAGGTTTACTTTCTGCTCTAGCAGTTTCTAAGTTTTCAATCGCTTCTGGAATTTGCCCGAGATGCTGTTGCGCCTGAGCCAATAATAATAAGTACCAACCTTGATGAGATTGCCAAGCCTGAGCTAAGCTAGTGCTCTGCTCCAGGTAACAATAATTCAGGGCTGCCTCTCCAGCACTATATAGAATTTGCCGTGCTTTTTCAGTATATTGCTGTGCTTGAGTCCAAGCCCCCACAGCCAGTGCAACCTCGGCTAGCAACCCATAACTATAAGCAAGTCTGATGGGGTTGGAATAGCTCTGATGCAGAGCTTGTGCTCTTTTAGCAACATTTTTCAACTCATCCCACTCGCGTAACTTTTGTAAAACTTCTCCTAGAGCATTGATAAATTTAGCTTCTAGATCGGGGCGGTTAGCTTGCTGGAAGACTTCAATACATCGCTGATAATAGTCTTTTGCTGTACTACAAGCTTGCTCATACTGTGAGCGATGTAACACAGCGTATGTGCGCCACCACAAACCAAGGCAAAATAGTAAACACCCTCGCCACTCTGGGTTATCACTTTTTTCCCAAAATGCTAGACTCCGTTTATAGTGTTCTAGAGATTGTTCCATTGAGTTGCAAGCATCTCGTCCTAGAACAAACTCCAGACTAGCTTCTAGCTCTGGCTGCAAATTTACACTACGACGTTGTAAATCTTTCCTGGCTGACTCAAGTTCAAATCTACAAAGTGAACCAATCCCTAAGTTGAGGGCTGCATTGTCCAGAAAAGTGTCTGCACCCACCTCTAAAACTTTGGAAAAAACCTCATTTGTTGTTTGTTGTAAGAACGTGATTAACTCATCACTAGTGAGTTCAAATTCAATAGTTGTTGCCCAACTCTCCAAATCTGGCGTTAGCCGAATCAGCTTTTGTGCTACTTTATCATTAATCCACACCAATATTGGAAACCGAAAATTTTTCCGAAATTCTTCCCTAACTTGATTGGTAGAAGTTAGCAAAGTATCAATCTCACTCACCGAATCTAAACCAAACACCATTAATGCTGGTGGCTGTTGTGAACACAGTTTTCCTTCGATAGTGGTGTAGAGTGTCTTGACAGACTCAGGTAGAACTAGCTTTTGAATGTAGACATTCGTTAGTTCCCGCAGTCGTTGCACCATGCGCTTTCGTAAAATTGCGTAGTTACAGCGTAGCAAAATGAGCGAAAAGTGTTCTTGAGAACGTGCGATCGCCCGCGTCAGCGCCTGCAATGAACTTTCATTATCGGCGGCGAAATTTTCCGTTTGGTGTGAATTTGTCATCGCTGCAACTCTTTTGCTGATGCCAAAATTGGATTGATATCAAACCACAACTCATCCTGATATCGATATTCAAAGACAAACATACTGTGTATTAGAGATTGGTATCTTTAGCCGACATGCCCTGTAAACAATTGGCAGGTTGGCTCATCAGGTGAGAGGCGTGTGATGGTTCGCTCTAATTCCCCAATAATCTTGCCACCACGCACTGAGGAAAAATCGATATAGTACTGCCGATCCTGGGCATTCCCTACAACTAGGGTTTTGCTGGGGTCACATGCCTGATAAAATTTTGTTAAATCAAGTTTCATTATAGTTTGTTAAAAAAATAGCCCGACCGTACCTTTTATATACACAGCAAAAAACTACTATTCCGGGTTGGATTACTCTCTCATTGAACAACTAGAGACAAGTTCTGTGTCAATATGTTAGCCTGCACCGAAGTTTGAAGTATGTTTCAAGACCTGCTGTTAAACTTGTTCACTGAGTTTGTAGGTATACTGATCACGGTTTTCGTCATTGATCGCTTGATGAAATGGCGGGAAGAAAGACGATGGCTTCCATTGAAGCATTTCGTCTATGCTCAGTTGCTGGAAATGGCAGGAAGATTACTACATTGCATCCTCTCTGCTAAACTCATCAAGATAACGAACATCATCTACGAATTTGGTCTTGTCAGTTCATGTCCTCTAGTGGAAATTGAGCTAGGGCTAGATGAAGTGACAATAACCGATTTGTTATCAGAAATCGAACAAAAGATTCAACTTGAAAAACAATTTGACATTGAGCTTTTATCTAAATCTAAGCAGCAGCTTGATAACATTCTTGATAAATATGCTTTTCTGGTAGAACCTGAACTTTTAGCTCTCCTATTAGAATTGGAGCGCGCATTAACATCATCATTAAAATTAGAAGCGAACTGCGAGGACAAAACCTCTAGGTGGAGTCTTGTACTTGGCTTGACTCAAATTGCTTTAACGGTGCTCGAATTAAAAGCTTGGCTGGAGCAGAAAGCAAGTCGAAGAGTCGTCACTGAAATTTCAACTGAAGAAATGCTGAAAGCAACGAATAAACTCAATTCAAAACTAAAACGCAGTGTTTTTCATTCTCGACGAAGGGTTAAGTTTTAAGAACATGAGTAAGAGTGATATTTAAAATCAGCAACGCTGTAGAAATCTGCTTACCTTGCAACTGCATATGCTTGCTCACCTGAAACCTATAGCTAGATACTAGGGTGCACTTCGCGGCTCTAGTCCGCACAGGCATAGCTCTTTGCTTACAATAGCCCCAGGCTCCTTTTAGCCTGTGGGCTTTTTCTAAACCTCCAACTTCACCCCCCTTATTGAATAATCCAACAACTCCATCGGGTGCATGATAGAAATCTGTTTACTCTGCAACGGCAAATGCTTGCGAATTTGCAAAGTACAACCCGGATTAGCAGATGCAATGAAATCAGCACCAGTATTCAGCAAATTCTGCACTTTTTGCCTACCCAACTCTTCAGCCACCTCTGGTTGCAGTAGATTGTAAACTCCCGCACTACCACAACATATAGCCGCATCAACTGGTTCGAGCAACTTCACCCCTGGAATTTGCTGCAACAACTGACGCGGTTGCACACTAATCTTTTGTCCGTGCAACAAATGACATGCATCTTGATAAACTAAAGTCAAGGGTTCATCAGTAAGAGGTGATAATTCTGCTGTTAAACCAACACCGACCAAAAACTCTTGCGCATCTCTAACCTTAGAAGCAAATTCTTTCGCTTCTTCCCGATATTCTGGGTCATCTTCTAAAATATGACCGTACTCTTTTAACGTATGACCGCAACCGGCAGCATTGATAATTACAAAATCTACACCAGTATTAGCAAAACTATTAATCATCTGCCTTGCCAAAGCTTTAGCTTGTTCTGTTTGTCCTTGGTGTTCGGGAAGTGCTGCACAACATCCTTGAGTTTTGGGGATGACAACCTCACAGCCATTCGCCGTTAAAACCCGCACAGTCGCTTCATTTACCGACGAGAAAAATAGCCTTTGCACACATCCCAAAATCACTCCAACTCGGTAGCGTTTCTTACCCTGTGCTGGAATGATGTCTGGCAAATTATCTTGAAAAGATTTCAAAGTGATTTCTGGTAACATTGATTCCATTGCTGCTAAGCGAGGAGACAAACGCCTCAACAACCCAGTTCCACGCACCAATTTCCGCAAACCTAACTTTTGATAAAAAAACAATGGAATCAGCAGAACTCTTAAAACATCGGGATTCGGAAACAGGGAAAATATCAGTTGACGAAGCAATTTATCTGGCAGACTACGCGGATAATTTCGTTCAACTTGGTGACGAGTTGCAGAAATCAATTTGTCATATTGCACACCAGAAGGACAAGCCGTCACACAAGCAAGACACCCCAAACAAGTATCAAAATGTTGTGCTGTTGCTTCATTCAGCGGAATCTCACCCTCATTGATCGCATCCATTATATAGATACGCCCTCGTGGAGAATCCATCTCCTTACCAATCACCCGATAGCTAGGACAAGTCGAGAGACAAAACCCACAATGAACACAACTATCAATCAACTTTGGGTTAGGCGGATGATTTTCATCAAACCCAGTCAAATTTTCCAAACTAGCTTTTTTCTTCTCAGAATATTCCGAAACTTGCATATTATCTCTTCTCCCCTCTCTTTGCGTCCTCTGCGCCTTTGCGGTTCATTTCCTAAATCCCACCCACAAAACGACCCGGACTTAATATATATTCCTTATCAAACTGCTCTTTTATCAAACGCATCAACTCCACAGCATTACCAGTATAGCCCCACACATCCAACTGTTGCTTGAGCTTCACTGGTGCTTCCAAAATCGTCAGGAAACCGCCATTGGTTTGACAAAGATTTCGCATCCCCAATACTTTATCAATCCCGTTGTCACCTTCAAACTGCAACACTCCCAAACCACTAGCGATGTGAATCCAACCCATATCTGCTTGAGTCAAAACTTCAACAGCAGAAGTAGGTAACACTCCTATTTTGCAAATTATTGCCGACTCATTGCCAGAAGAATGCATTTGTTCTCGCAATATGCGCCATAAATCAGCTTCATCCGCCGCTGAATATATCGTTCCTTTTAACCCAAGTTGTTCCCCGACTTCCAAAAGTCGGTTTGACTGTTCCTTCACACTCTCAACTATACTTTGGAAGCGAGCAATTAATCCCAATCCTTGAGGTAACCCCAAGCTAGACACCAGTTGTGTTGATAGCAAATCAGCTTGGGTTGGTGTTAACGCAGAACCTCTAAGGACTCCAGCACTTTGAGAGACAGCCTTTGCATCACCAGTCAGCACCACCGTCCCTGATATCTCCTGCATAGGATAAACGCGAAACGTCACTTGACTAATAACCCCCAATGTGCCATAAGACCCAGTAAACAACTTCATCAAGTCGTATCCAGCAACATTTTTCACTACTCTCCCGCCAGCTTTGGCGATTTGTCCATCAGCACGTACAAAAGTAATTCCCAAAAGTTGATCTCGTACACTACCATAACGTTGCCGTAGGGAACCTGTATCAGCAGTTGCAACAATACCGCCAAGTGTTGCTTTATCTTGTGTCATAGGGTCAATGGCGAGAAATTGCCTAGAGTCTGCTAACATTTCTTGGAGACGAGAAAACTTCATTCCCGCTTCGGCTGTAATCGTCAAATCACCAACGGCGTGTTCAATCAGTCGATTGAGGCGTTCTGTACTCACTACGACATCAACATCTTTGACTAACCCACCCCAATTAAGTTTACTACCACTACCGCATGGCAAAACGCGCCACTTGTTGCGATGTGCTGCTGTCATGACTGCGGCTAGTTGTTCTGTGGTGTGAGGATAGACGATACAACCGGGAGGACTTAGAGAAGCGATCGCCTGTAATATGGATTTTTGCTGGCTGAGTGGTATATCTTCCCAACAGACAGCATTTTCTGTGCCGACAATAGATGCAAAACAAGAGGTGTAGACACGCACTGGCTTGTCGTCAGACATCGCTTTCATTTGTTAGTTTGGTACTCCCTATATATAACTTACTGGCTTAACAGCTAAAACTAAGAGCGTTTTCAAAATTTCAGTACTGGTGTGTGGCTTTGTTTAAAAATTTATGAAGTTTCATATTTGTCTTGCGCCAAAACCGCCCCTCCCCTTACTAACGGGAGGGGATTAAGGGGTGGGGTGCAGATATTGCGGGAATCACAACTAATCAACCGGACATGATATGACAAATGTGTAGGAAGAAAATTTAGCTTGTTTTCTACTATCTCAGAAAAGTTAACTGGGTAAAAAGAATATGAAAAATTTTTAGCATTCCTGATAAAAGTCTCTTGACCTGTAACAGGTAATTAGATTATCTTAGCGGTCAGCAAAACTTGCTCAGGAAACCCATGAACAGAAAACTTATACTTAACTTACTGTCTAGCTCCTCTATTTTTGTATCGCTGATGTCTACGCTAGCAGCCATCAATCCTGCTCATGCTGGTACAACCCAGCAACTAATCCACACAAAGGGTCAAACTTGTCTATCTAGTCCTCATGCTGTCAACACTTTAGTGTGCATCCGAGATTCACAGAGAAAGCAACAATCTCGTTCTACACCTTCATCAACTGTTACTACAGGACAGTCTGCCCAGAATATTGCTTCGCTAGCATTTACAGAAGAAGAAAGTGATGCTGCGATTCAGTTATTTGGCTGTGACTGTCCAGCTTGTATAAACTCTTTACGCCAGTTACGTGGAACTGGAAACTTGGTATACTAGGATCATTACCTGATCGCAATAACTGCGACTTTTGACTGAAAATTTTAGTATTAAGGAATTAGGAAAGCCAGTCGCCACCTTTGCCTCAAGCTGTTGCACGTCTACAAGTTGGGGAACTCGACGCCAACCGCTACAATGGATGAGCTAAGGTTCTTGATAGGGGAACTACGGCGCTGGCTCTTGGAGACTCAAAACTCTCAACTCCCAACTCCTTACAAAACATTATGGAAAATATGAAAATTTACCAACCACAACCGGATTTTTATCGAAAATCCGGTTGTTTGCTTTGTTGGGGTGCTACAGGGAGAGCCACAAGGCTACCAAGAGAATTTACTTGACGCTCCCACGGTTATGAAAACTTGTTTTCTCCTGTCGGACCAGGTGGGCCAACGGTACGCTACGCGAACACTGTCGCTCATTTTCACATCAGGTACGTGGGACTCTTGGTTCATTGAGTCCACTTACCATAGCAGTATAAAACCACAAATAGCAGAATTAAAAATCAAAATCAAGATAGATGCAGGTATCACTAGAATGAATTGAAGATAGAAGCAAATATCTGTTCTTCGCTCTTCATTCTTCCCGAAAGTCATGACATTCGATTATGATCTGTTTGTGATTGGTGCTGGTCCGGGAGGACTGGCTGCAGCTAAAAAAGCAGCAAGCTATGGTGTCCGTGTCGCTATTGCCGAACAAGAAGCCCTAGGTGGTACTTGTGTCAATAACGGCTGCATACCAAAAAAATTGATTGTCTATGCTGCTGATTTCGCTCTACAAAATCAGATGGCGCACAGCTACGGTTGGAGTGACTGCCAAAGGCACTTCGACTGGACACAATTTATCCAGTCCGTACACCAGCACATTGAAAGCATTCACCATTCTTATTCCCAGCAGTTGCAACAGTTTTTGGCAAAAAACCACAAAAAGTTGATTATGAACACACTCCATCTGCTGTCTTTGCCCGTCCAGAAGCAGCAGGTGTAGGTATGACCGAGGCAAAAGCCCGCTCAAAATTTGGTGAAGCTGTAAAATGTTACCGCGATCGCTTTCAACCTTTGCGGTCTCAACTGACCCAAAAGGACGAACAAGCTACGATTAAAATAGTAGTTGAAGGGGAATCTGAACGCGTCTTAGGCGCTCACATGGTTGGCGAACACGCCGCAGATATCATTCAAAGTCTCGCTGTTGCTATTCGCAAAGGTATTACCAAGCAAGACCTAGATGAGACTATTGGCATTCATCCCACAACGGGTGAGGAATTTCTTTTTCATTCTTTGTAAGGAAATCACCAAGTAAAGAACTCAGCAACTTAGTAGTGAGACTTTAGAACTTTCTGGGATAAAAAGAGTGCGAGTTAATGGTAGAAACACCAAAGCGGAACGAATCGAGTAAGCGTTATCTGAGCGTTCTGCCTCAAGACCTTTTCAAAAGGATACCATCTCACCCTGCAAGATGTTAACTTCGTTGGTGAAGTGGTATCAAATTTTTTTAATGGTTCTCAATCGGTTAATTAACGGAAGCTTAAAACTATGACGTATGATTACGACTTATTTGTGATTGGTGCTGGTTCTGGGGGTTTGGCTGCTTCCAAACGCGCTGCAAGCTACGGAGCAAAAGTCGCCATTGCCGAAAATGACTTGGTGGGTGGAACCTGTGTCATTCGTGGCTGTGTTCCCAAAAAACT
The DNA here is from genome assembly GCA_019359415.1 of Iphinoe sp. HA4291-MV1. GTDB lineage: Bacteria > Cyanobacteriota > Cyanobacteriia > Cyanobacteriales > Nostocaceae > Brasilonema. Next base: position 41,806 of record JAHHHH010000061.1, read on the forward strand.
CATGGTGTATGGTTCCCATTTTCCCGCTTTGTTTCATGACGCGGCTGGTTATGGTTGGAAGGTGGGTGAAGCACAACTGGACTGGGAATATTTCATCACTGCAATAGATAAGGAAGTTCGCCGACTGTCACAACTACACATTAACTTCCTAGAAAAAGCAGGAGTCCAACTCACACAAAGTCGTGCTAGATTAATAGACCCGCACACTGTAGAAGTTGACGGACGTAAAGTCACAGCAGACAAAATTTTGATTGCTGTTGGAGGACGTCCTATCAAACCCGATTTACCAGGGATGGAATATGGCATAACTTCCAACGAAATCTTTCACCTCAAGGAACAACCAAAACATATCGCCATCATTGGTTCAGGTTATATCGGTACAGAATTTGCCTGTATTATGCGCGGATTAGGCTCCCAAGTGACGCAAATTATCCGCAAAGACTTGATTTTGAATGGTTTTGATGAAGACATCCAGCTTGAGATATACGAAGGAATGAGCAACCACGGAGTGCGAATTATCAAGAATACTGTGGTAGAAGCCGTGGAACAAGTTTCAGAAGGCTTCAAGCTAACATTTTCAGGAGAACATACAGAACCAATAATAGCCGATGTGTTTTTAGTAGCAACAGGTCGTTCACCTAATGTAGAAGGACTAGGTTTAGAAAACGTTGGAGTTGACATCGCTGCAACTTCCATGGAAGGAGCTGCTTACAACACGATGAATGCGATCGCTGTCAACGAATACAGTCAAACTTCTCAACCCAATATTTTCGCTGTAGGTGATGTCACTGATAGAATTAATCTCACTCCCGTAGCGATCGGCGAAGGTCGTGCTTTTGCAGATAGTGAATTTGGTGGTAATCGCCGTGTATTCAGTCATCAAGATGTTCCCACAGCGGTATTTTCTACACCTGAAGCAGCTACAGTTGGTTTGACTGAAGCTGAAGCACGCTCTCAATTGGGAGAAGACGCAGTGAAAATTTACCGCACTCGCTTCCGCCCATTATTCCACAGTTTGACAGGTGCATCAGACAAGACAATGATGAAGTTGGTTGTGGATGGCAATACAGATAAAGTACTAGGCGCTCATATGGTGGGTGAAAGCGCAGGTGAGATTATTCAAGGTGTGGCGATCGCTGTTAAAATGGGCGCAACCAAAAAAGACTTTGACGCTACTGTTGGTATCCATCCTACATCAGCAGAGGAATTTGTCACCATGCGCTGAAGAAGTTATTTGTTATAGCGGTTTTCAATTGGGTAGAATACAGGTTGATTGTAGGGGTACAGGTAGCTCGTGCCCCTACTATATGGTTTGTAGTTTATGCAAATGAAAATAGCTGTAAAAGCAAATGACAAATGACCAAAGACAACTTGGAAGAGTAAAACTTCATGTCTTGCGAGTTTATTTATCTTCACGGCTTTGCATCCAGCCCCAATTCTGCAAAAGCAGAGTACATATGCACTTGCTTTGCACAAGCTAATATCAAGCTAAAAATCCCTGATTTGAATGCTGGCAATTTTTCTCACCTGACAATCACTCGCCAGCTTTCTCAAATTGCGTCAAAATTTAATCATAATTCTACGTCAGTGACGCTCATTGGTTCCAGTTTGGGTGGTTTGAGTGCTGCCCATCTGGGACAGCAATATCCACAAGTACAACGTCTCGTCCTATTGGCACCAGCTTTCGGGTTTTTATCCCATTGGTTGCCTAAGTTAGGAGATGAGGCGGTACAGCGCTGGCAAAAAGAAAAATATCTCATGGTTTACCACTATGGGGAGGAGGAAGAACTTCCTCTGGGTTACGATTTCGTTACAGATGCTAGTCAATACAAAGAGGAAGCGTTGCAACGTCCCATCTCCACCCTTATCCTGCACGGACGACATGATGAGGTGATTCCCATTCAAGCCAGTCGCGACTTTGCCCAAAAGCGTCCTTGGGTGGAACTGATAGAACTTGACAGCGATCACAGTTTAGGCAATGTTATGACAGAAATTTGGCAAGCAATTCGAGTGTTCTGCCAGTTAGCGTAAAGTTGTATAATCAACGATCCTTAGTCATTCATTATTTTTTGCTAATGACTAATGACTAATGACTAATGACTAATGACTAAACAAGTTTGGGAAAGTGCGACGAACTTTGTTTACGTGCGTCTCAAACCAAATGGTTCTCACTTCCCAGACGCTGCTGTCAAAAATCTTCACCAAAATCTTAAAGCTGCTGGTACTTTAGTGCGGGAAATTAACGGAGGATTGCGAATTACTGTAGGGACTCCAGAGGAAAATGCTCAAACACTTAATCGATTACAAGCTACTTTACTTGATTTCAATAGATAAATTTTAAATTTTGACTAATTTTTGACTGGCATTAACACAAAAGCACTCTATTGCGACTTATTAAGTTCTTGTAATTGTTAGATATAATATAGAATTTGCCTCTACTCAAATGTGTCTTATCTAAGCAAAACAGCTAAAACTTAATCATCAAACCCACCATCCACATCACTGCCCAAACGACGTAATATTCCCACTGTTTGTGGTAGCACGCCTACTAAAAGGGCAAATGCTTCATCTGGTAATTGAGCAACCATTTCTGGTGGAAAGTATTGTTCAAATTGGTCTAGTATCTTCTGGATTCGCTGCCCAGGTACTGGGTTTTCTGTAATTTGTTTGATTAACCTAATCCACTGTCGCCTAATCAAGTAGGCTTTCTGGCGTTCCTCATGAGATTCAGGATTTAACAACGACAGATTGCCTATGGGCAATGCTCCTCGACAATCACGGTCGTAATCGCCACCTACAGCTGCTCCAGGACCAGCAAACTCAGCATGGTAACGTTTAAACAGTATTAAACCATTCCGCCTACGACTGTTGACGATGAAAACTTTTCCACTGAGCAGCATCGTTAGGAGATCTGAGCTATAGGATTGCTCAGTTCCATCTGGCATGACAAGATAGTCAAGGAAACTCGTGTCAGGATAATAAGCAGATACCATAGCAGTCTGATAGCGTCGGTGCTTTTCGCTATCCATTTTTTCTCGAAATTTGAATGAACTTGGTAGTTGTTTGCACTTTAGAGAAAGAATGAACTTATAGTAAAATCAGAGTTTTGACTTTTCCTTACTATCAAGAATTGGCTTGCCTTATGTAAAAGAATAAATAGACCTTGTTTAGTAATTGAGTAATCATATTTTATGAGATTTAACTGAATTTGTCTTCAACTAAAGGAGTCTTTTTTTAAAGTTTTTATAAAGATAGATACTTTAATACAAAGTTCTTGTAAGGGATGGAACATCTTTAGCGCAATTTTTCTAATATCAAAATTGTCTATTTTAGGGAAGACATATTTGCTATTTAGCTTGTTATTCAAATAGTAGATGAATTATTCAGATATATATCGATATAATATATCGACTGAATACATAAAAATTCCAAAAAAGAAATATATATCTTTTTATTTTGATGTATTAATAAATGTATTTGCAGATAAACTTTAAATTATTTCAAATTAGGAGAAATATATCAGAAAAACTATATTATTTAACATTTGTTATAAATTTTTATAAATAGCTACGTATTGATACAAAAATTATAGTATTTTTTTATTATGACAAAGCAGGTGTACTTGCTTAAGAGGCTGTTTGAAAAGTCGGAGAAATAGTAAAAAAGCTCTCTCAGTATACGCTGTTAATAGATAATAGACAGCACTGAGAGAGCAACATGAGTAAAGCATACCCTAGCAATCTGACCCGTGTTC
>JAHHHH010000062.1 GCA_019359415.1 Iphinoe sp. HA4291-MV1
AAACGCGGTCTTGAGGGTTTCCCTCAAAGAGCGATTTTGAACCCGTAGGGTGATGTAAGTCGGGCTACGCCTGCAATTGCTGTTTGAGCCTAGAATCCCCCGAATTCAATTCGGGGGAGTATGTCAAGTCCGAGCAAATTTTTGACGTGACGGGCGTTAACTAACATTACTTCTAAACTGCTTTCTTTGTATATTGAACACTGGTCGCCAATACTCGCCTGTACTCTCCATCGCTACATGCGTACAACCAAAACTTACAGCTATTTTCAGTTAATTAAACCACAGATTTTGGTAGGAGCACGGCATGCCGTGCCCCTACCCCGTGGTGCATTTACTTGAAAGAAAAACGCTGTAATAACCAATCGAGTATGTTTATGTTTAACAAGCTATTGGCTATAGTAGAAGCCCTCAACTCCTTTGAGGATAAAGATTTGGCGAAGTTTGTTGATGGTGGAAAGATTTGAGGTTTTGAGTAAATACTCAAAAGATGTGGCGTCAAACTTGAGATCAGATCTCAAGTTTTTTTTTTCAAATATAAATCCTTGAGGAGTTTACGACGGTTCGGACTTAGGGATAGAAAATAAGCTGCTGGCTGGTCATAAAATTAGCCGGAATAAGGGTAAGCACTTTTGCTTTCCTGGTCAGTTGACACTTTGAGAGCAGTACCTAAACCCTCGATCCCCCACCAGAACCCCCATTAGGACCCCCACCAGAACCCCCACCAGAAACCTCACCAGAAACCTCACCAGAAACCTCACCAGAACCCCCATAAAAACTCCCATAAAAACTCCTACCACCAAAAAAGTCAACAAAAATGTCAACAGAAATGTCAACAGAAACGTTAATACCCCCTCCGGAAACTGCCTGCATCTCCTCTGCAGTCAAGTCCACCACAAACTCTAGTTCCTCACATATTTTCATAATTTCAATTCAATCAACAACAACAACACCATAATACACTTATTTATTTTTATACACCTACTTTTTTTGTCTATTCAAGACAGCGGGGGTGTGGGGTGTAGGGGAAATGCACAGTCCTTTCACCCAAAAGGGTACAAGCCAACGCATTGTCCACTCTTAAATGAACCAGCACACCAGGTGCGGGACTGCTGGGGAACCCTAGTCGAGCACTGGCTCCTTAACACTACGAGTACTCGTCTTTACGGGGTTACGACTGTCTAAGTGGATCAAGCCTTATTCCCACGCGTACCCGACTTGGAAGGCAGATCAACCTTCACATTGGCTTGATCCTTTTTCTTGTCCCAAGTGCGACGGAACACTAATTAACCTTCACATTGGCTGGTTCAAGCGCAATACAAGTATGATAAAAGCCATGCTCACTGTCATTTCATTTAAAAGAGTTGGTCAGCATAGCATTCGGATTAATGACCAGTATCGCATTTGCTTTGTACGGATAAAGGGTCAATAATCCCAAAAGAGAAAAACTTTATGATCCAAGGGAAACTAGAAGTTACGGTAAAGTTTTTGAACGCAATCCCAAAGCTCACGCCTATAACATTTATATTTATGAACCTGGGTACTTCCCTAGGTTCATAATAAAAAGAATTGTGTCCATAACACCTATGCTAAACACTCCTCCCACCAATGGTGACAACAATTCGTCACCAGAACCGTCAATAAAACCAATACGACGGACAAAGCAATCAAAGACAACTTCGGCTACCCCACCCGCTCCGTCAGAGCAACTGCTCGAAATCAAACCTAAGAAATCTGACGATTCAGCAGCACAAACAGCTATACCCGTTACGCCACCAACACCAACTACAGAACCATCACCACCAGTCACACCACCAACACTAACACCACCACCAGTAGCTACTGATGATATCCAGTCATTGGTATCACCAGAAGCAGCGGACCCAGTCACAACCTCAGAATTAACGATCTCACAAGAGCAGAAGACCGAACCTGAGGCGACATCTGAGGAGAGAAAACAGGAACCAGAGATTCCTCCTGGAACAATCTTTCAAGCAGTGGGCGTTATCAAAGGGAATGTGACTTTTACAACTGTTGAGGAAAAGACAACAGCTAATATTAGCATTAGTGGCAAAGAATATCCCCTTTTCTACGTGTCTAATAAGCGACGGGCATATGAGGCACTGCAAAAGGAAATAGAAGCTACAGGCGAACACACCCAACGGCTGATTGTTTATCCCAAGTTTACTCATTTCCCTGGAAGAGACCAACAGCCCAACGTTGGCTTCCAAGTCGTTGGTTTTGACAAAGGACGATTGGAAAGTGAGGACGTAGCATCCAAAGAACTTCAAGATATGGAGTTCCGGCTGTGCGGCTTGTGGCAGTTCATTCCTGTCTGCCGCACACCGTGTATCTCTGTTTTCAAGAATTTTACCAAAGAGCGGCTGAACCATATTAAGCAGAGCGAACCCGCGAAAAAGGTAAAATTCATGAAAGCGTCTCACCTGCCACTGTTTTGGAGGGATGCACCAGTGCAACCGTTCCGGTTTAATCCCAAAGCTAGCAAAGAGGAGCAAGGACGCCCAGTGTTTGTGCAAATCAAAGCAAAGTTTCTGCCGCACAAAGACGCTTTTGCATTTGACTCATTGCTGGAACTACCCCTGGAGAAACCACCCAAGTTTTTGAAGGCGAGCAAGGACGACAAGGCTACAGCAATGGCAGAAAAACGAGATGCTGATAAAGCTGCTGGCAGAACTAGTGGAGCACCAAGAGGTAAAAAACCGCCATTCAAAGACAAGCCCAAAAGTAATTTTAAGGGCGGTGGCAGTTCCGAGGGCAAACCAAAGGAGATGCCTCAACCAAAGCCTAAACCACAACAGTAGTGGCGATTGCGATTCGGGGCATCTCCTTTGGCGATGGCTTCGCCTGCCCTATGCCCCAAAGTCGCTTCGCTTGGTTGCCATCAACTAAAAGACATCAGCAAGGCTGTCACCAGCCCTGCTGGTCTTCAAAACGGAACGTGAAAGTTTCCGGTGTGGCGAAACACAAACAGCAGACTGGTTACCAGAGATAGTTCCGGGACAAGATACATTCGTGACAGATTAAGGTTATGGTGCATTTGTCAATATGTAATAGGACTGAAAAATATCCAGAAAACTGTGGTCGAAAACATGATTTTTGGGTTAGCGATTGCGCAGAGCGCAGTGCCCTTTGGGCAATCGCTTAGTATTTAGACGCATCATTCATTCTTGCCCAAAGAAGTCAGTATAAAACTAAATTTTATACCTTATATTTTCCTCAATATTCAGGATAATTACTAATTGACAAAAGTAGTGCTGTCTTAACCTGTCACAAATGGACAAGATATAGGAATCAAACTGCAAGCTTTTTTGGGATGATAAAAGAATGGTTATGGATTTTTGCCAATACTGACTTCGCCTTGTTTCATGCTGCTGATACTCGTTCTCGCGCTACAGCAAAAGCGATAGTCCTGAGTGTTTGAGCATTGTGTTTCCCACTCAGGACTATCCCTTGTCTACTTCATTAAGTTTATTTACAGCAGATTGTTCGTGCGTGAAGTACAATGCTGAGGTCTAAAAGCCAGATAGCCCTTTTTACTTCTGACTTCTCCCTTGTCTGCGACACGCTGCGCGTTCGCCCTTGGCGTCTCCCTTAGGAGAAGGCGTCTCCCTTAGGAGAAGGCGTCGCCCCTTCTCCTAAGGGAGACGCTACGCGATCTGACGGCTGTATTGCTGCTGTATATCTTAATCACTTTTTGGGTGAGATAAGCATCATCATGTTTCGCCCTTCTTTTTTGGGCATTTGCTGAACCTCGCCAAATGGCTCTAAATCAGTCGCCATTTTCTTGAGCAATTGTTCTGCCATGTCACTGTGTTGGATTTCGCGACCTCTGAACATCACAGTTGCTTTAACTTTATCCCCATCTTTTAAAAAACGCTCTGCTTGCTTAACTCGTACATTGTAGTCGTGTTCTTCAATCTTGTAACGCATCTTCACTTCTTTGACATCAGCGGTATGCTGCTTTTTCCGAGCTTCTCGTGCCTTTTTCTCTTGCTCAAACTTGTATTTCCCATAGTCCATAATCCGACAAACTGGTGGATCAGCCTTGTCACTCAGCAGCACTAAGTCAAGCTCTTTTTCCTCGGCTAGTTGCAGTGCTTCCTGTGGGGTCAGGATTCCCAACTGAGAACCATCAGTATCAATAACCCGAATTTTCGGGAAGCGAATTCGTTCATTAATTTGGGGCAGATCGCGATTTCTTTTTTTTTCAATCACAGACATTATGATTTGTGGGAGCTGTTTGTTAAGAAAGTGGCTTGATTGTTTGTAGTATGCCTCAGAAGCAAAATACTAAAATTACTGAGGACTCGAAAAGGAACCTGTAGTTCTAGGGTAGCTAATCCATAGAGTGGTTTGGTAGTCTTCGTTGTATCTGCCATTCTACTCATTTTGAAAGGATTTCTGTCCAATCGTTAATCTAAATTACATAATAGTAGCAATCTTTAATCATTGTAACAGTTTTAGTAAAGCCATTGACATTTTCACCTTTCAGTGTGCCTCTAGAATTGTGTTTTACATAATACAGTATTTAAATCATATAAATGTATATTTATTTACTTATTAATAGCATCTTATCAGTATTCACTCTAAGCAAAAAAAACGTAGAAATGCACCTAGCCTAGAATATATTTAGAGACTATCTTCTGTAGGCAAACTAGAGTGACAACTTTGCGCAGATTTAGCAGCAAGGAGTTGAGCTTAACCGAAAAAGTAGAATGAAAAATCCTTCTGTACGATAAATTGGAGAAAAGCGTGGATAGCACAGTACACTGGCAGCAACGGGTTGGTAATCAAAGAGACTGGGTTTGGAGAGGCTGGCAAACTCGCTACACATACATTCGCCCTGCTCAAAACGATTGCCCAAAGGGCACTGGCAGAGCCAATCGCAAGACAACTCCCCTGATCCTGCTACACGGATTCGGTGCATCTATTGGTCATTGGCGACACAACTTAGAGGTACTAGGCGAACACCACACAGTATATGCCCTTGATATGCTAGGTTGGGGCGCTTCACAAAAAGCTCCCGTAAATTACAGCGTACATCTTTGGGCAGAACAGATTTACGATTTTTGGAAAGCATTTATCCGTCAACCAGTTGTACTAGTAGGTAACTCCCTTGGTTCACTTGTTTGCTTAGCAGCGGCTGCTGCTTATCCCGATATGGTGCAAGGTATTGTAATGATGAGTTTGCCCGATCCATCATTGGAGCAAGAGGCTATTCCTGCTATGTTGCGACCTATTGTCATGGGAATCAAAAACATTGTAGCTTCGCCACTCGTACTTAAGCCTTTGTTCCACGTGTTGCGCCGACCAAACATAGTACGTCGCTGGGCTAGTATTGCCTATGCTAACCCAGAAGCAATTACCGATGAACTAGTAGAAATTTTAGTTGGTCCTTCTGAGGACCGAGGTTCTGCTCGTGCCTTTAGTGCCTTGTTCAAAGCTACCATTGGTATTAACTTTAATCCTAGTGTCAAGACAGTATTGCCAACCTTACAAATTCCCATGCTTTTGATTTGGGGGCAAAAAGACCGATTTATTCCCCCTGCACTTGCTGGTCAATTTGCTCATTACAATGAGAAGTTGGAACTGCTTAACTTAGAAGATGTGGGGCATTGTCCTCACGATGAATGCCCAGAAGTCGTTAACCAGGCGATTTTAGATTGGATTTATAGAAGTTTTGGCGAAGCGAAGCAGTGTGTTGCTCCTGAGCTTTGAAACCAACGTGATTCCTTTTCAATAAATCGATGCCAACACTTTATCGGCGGCGGCTCGAAAAGCGGTTGCTGCACCTGCACTCATCTCACGAGGCGCACAAATTCGATTTCTCACATAGGCAAGCGTAATTGCTCCCACCGCAGAAGAAAACGGGTCTATATTCTCTTTTCCACCGACTCTACCCCAAGGTAAGAGGGTTTTATCACCATTTAGTAAGTACTCTGCCAATAGCTTGAGATGAAACTCGATCGCATCTTTGACGGCTGAGGTATCACCATTCACTGCTAGAGCTTGCACTCCGGAGTTTTTGAGAATATCACCAATCGCAGCTTCTCGATTGTCACTTAGCCGTTCTGCCGCTTCTGCTCGATATTGAATTGTTTGACTCACAACTGGATCTAACGGCAAAGGATTGGCGATCGCTTCCATGCCCCATTTTCGGCGTAAAAGGAGATTGAATGTTGCCGCATCTGTTTTAACGCGATCAAAAGCAGGACGCTCATTTAAAGCTGCAAACCAAGCGTTGAGATTTGGAAATTGTGGATTGCCCTTGATATGATAGTCTCGATACACAGGTAGACTTATCGCTAGTCGATCAAGATGCGGAGCATACATAATGTCTACTAAGCTAAACGTACTTAGAAAGTAGGAACCTGGGTATTTTGCTAAGGCTTGCTCAAGTTCATCTAGCTTTGCTTCAAAGGATGCCTGTAAAGTTGCTAACTCATTGTCATTCGCAGAAGTTCCCCTCATGAATTTGTAGCCAATTCCCATAAATCCGTTCATTTCGGCATCTTCAACCAACTGTCTGGGGATCGCGTTTTCTTGAGGATCATCAGGAAGCAGCGGCGAATTACTAAATCGCGCTTCCAAAGCCAGCAGAATGTCCTTCGACTCATAAACTAACTCACCTTCGATCACAGCAGCCGGAACCTGCGCTGTCGGAACAAGATCGGTGTACCATTTCGGTTTATTACTCAAATCGATAAACTCGGTTGCAAACGGAATTCCCTTTTCTTCTAACGCGAACCAAACTCGCTCACAGAAAGGACACCAAGAATTCGTGTCGCGATAGAGCAAAACAGGTGGTGGAGTCTGTGCAGAAAGTTTATACAAGCTGCTTGGAATGGGTGCAGTAGAAGGCGATTGTCCTGGTCTACTCACTCGTCGAGCAGGAGTATTATTTTGAGCAAGTTCTAACAGCTGATCCCAACTCAGTGTAGTGTTCTGAACTGTCATCATTACCTCCGGAGAGCAACGCCTGTTCATTCATGATCGTATTCATGTTAACGTGAGCTGACAACGAACAGCATTCCTTAGCGGTTCTCAATTGTGTGAAGTACGCTAAAAAACCTAACTTCCAGTCCTTTCCCAACATTGAGCGGCTTTTGTCTAACGCTATTGTCAAAAGAATCAATGCATCGACTCGCATTGTTAATGCATCAACCTGCAAAAATTAACTTACCCAGTGTTGAGCAGAGAAATAGCTTAACATTTGCTCAACTTACTTAACTATCAAAAATGGGCGGTACTGGACTCGAACCAGTGACATCCTGCTTGTAAGGCAGGCGCTCTACCAACTGAGCTAACTGCCCGCTGTCGCACACAATAAATTATATTAGCAGATAAATTCTCAAAACGCGATAGTATTTTTGATAAATATTTTTCTATTTTCCTCATCCCCAGATTTCATTGCGACTCAGATATTTTTGAATTTTGAACTTTGAATTACCTATGCCCTCTGGTCAAACTCATGATCGCATTACTCTATGGGCTTTACCATTTGTGACTGGTGTTGCTTTTTGGCAAACCAAGAATGGTAACTTGACTTTGTTGGTTGCTGGTGGGTTTCTGTTTGGAGGGCTGATGTTTGGTCCTGACTTGGATATTTACTCCCGCCACTATCAACGCTGGGGTTTTTTACGCTTTATTTGGTTACCTTATCAAAAAAGTCTACGCCATCGTTCTTTATTATCTCACGGACCAATCATCGGTACAACGCTGCGTATCCTTTATCTGGGCTGCTTGGGAGCAATGGTGGTCATTTTCACTTTGTTTATTGTCGAAAAGCTATGGAATGTGCAGTTCAATTGGCAGACTACTGGTGGAACTGTGACATCTACGCTCACTCACTATAGTATGGAATTTATTGCCTTATTTGTAGGGCTGGAAGTTGGTGCTATGAGCCATTCTCTCAGTGACTGGGGCGGCTCGGCGTACAAGCGTTTTCAAAAGCAGGGAGTTCGTGGATTGCTGCCGCGTGCGAAAATGAAGAAACGTAAAGCGATAAGTCGTGATCGGTCGAAAGGGGACAAGGGGACTAAACAATTCAAAGTTCAAAATTCAAAGTTCAAAAAAAAGAATTCTTAATGCCGTACCTTATGAATTGATAATTTTGAATGTTTGAGCAGCGAGTGGGGGACAAGGGAGAAAATAAATGTCTAATCTTCAGGAAACGAATCAAACCCAGAGGAATGCTGAGATTTTGGCAGCAATACAAGAGTTAATTGACGTAGTAGCAAAGTTGCGCTCTCCTGATGGAGGTTGTCCGTGGGATTTGGTGCAAACTCCCCAAACGCTGACACCATATGTGATAGAAGAAGCTTACGAAGTTGTAGACGCGATTAAGAGTGGGGATAAAGACGCGATTGCTGAAGAATTAGGTGATTTACTCTTACAAGTTGTCCTCCAAGCACAAATTGCCGGCGAATATGGACAATTTTCCTTGAAGGAAGTCGCCGAAGGCATTTCACAAAAGTTGATTCGCCGTCATCCTCATGTTTTTGGTGATGTGTCGGTACAAAGTGTTGATGAAGTGCGGCAGAATTGGGAAGAAATTAAAGCTGCGGAAAAAGGAGAACCATCCCCGGAGAATCAAAAACTCAGTTATAAACTCGGTGGCTATGCACGAAAGCTTCCTCCATTAGTCGCGACGATGAAAATTTCGCAAAAAGCAGCGGCTGTTGGATTTGAATGGGAAAATATTGATGGGGTGTGGGACAAGTTTCATGAGGAATTGACAGAATTTAAACAGGCTTTAGCCCACGAAACACCAGAACGACAACAAGCTGAGTTAGGTGATTTGCTATTTTCTCTTCTTCAACTAGCCCGTTGGAATAATCTTGATCCGGAAGCAGCTTTACAAGGAACAAATCAGCGGTTTGTTGAGCGTTTCCAAAAAATGGAGACATTTGCTGAGCGTCCTCTTACTGATTACACTCTAGAGGAATTAGAAACGTTGTGGCAACAAGCTAAAGTCCGACTTGCACAAGAATAGAAAAACCCAGCTTCTTAAAGAAACCGGGTCTTGTGTTTACTTCTTTCTCACTTTATGCATATCTATTTAACAGTTATCAGTTATCAGTTATCAGTTATCAGTTACCAATTTGAAGAAGAATTCAGCAATTCTGCAATTCTTGATTCAGAAGGAAGAAATAAAGAATTTAGTTTTCTGACTCCTGACTCCTGACTTGGTGACTCCTGACTCCTTCACTGTTTACTGCTCACTGATTTAATGATCAATCTTGCTGAGCTCGAACCAGGTGCGATCGCCTACAATACCATCTTGTGTCAAACCGACACGCTTTTGGAAAGCTTTGACTGCGTCTTCTGTGCGAGAATTAAAGTCGCCATCAACCTTACCATGATAGTCCTTGGTAGTTTGCAAGATTTTTTGAATGGTGACAACTAGGTCGCCTTTGCTACCTTTCTTCAAAACAGGCATATCTACTGGCGCACCCTTGTAAAGTGCTCGCCAAGTTTTATCGCCAACAATACCATCTTCTTTTAAGAATACGCGGTGTTGGAAGGCTTTGACAGCTTTTGTTGTTGCTGGACCAAAAATGCCATCAATAGCACCTGTGTAAAGTTTGTATCTTTGTAACAAATCTTGTAGTTCTTTAACTTCTTCTCCTCTGGAACCTTCTTTAAGTTCAGGTTTGTTAAGTTGAGCTTCAGCTGATGGTTGAGTAAATGTCATTGTTCTTCTTCCTTACTTTGTTTCTGTTTGACAATTCCAAAGTAAGCTTGACGACTTGACACACGCCTCACCCGAACCGAGTAGTTTTGATAACCCGATTGGGTGAACCAAGTGGGGGATGATATGAGGGGCAAGGGGCAATGGGCAAGGGGCAAGGGGCAAGGGGCAAGGGGCAAGGGGCAATGGGCAATACTCGATTCCCACTTCCTAGTTCCCAGCTCTTTTGTTCCCAATTCCCAATTCCCAATTCCCAATTCCCCATGCCCAATTCCCATCTGGCTTATTTCTCCTGATGAGTGTTCACGAATGATTTAGGATTGCTATAGGATGGGTAAAAGGCGATAGATTGACGTGATTTACTGTCATGACTATTTCTGGTGAGTATTCATTAAACCTAATTGCAGTTGCTAAAAAAACTCGATTGGCTGCACTCAAGTTGGCAGTTCTCTCAACTGAGGTGAAAAATCAAGCGATTGAAGCGATCGCTCAAGCTTTAGAATCTGCCAAAGATGATATTTTACAAGCAAATGTTGCTGATTGTGAAATATCTGCCGCAGAAGGAATTGCTAAGCCACTTTATAAGCGTTTGCAGTTAGATGAACATAAGTTAAGAGATGCGATTACTGGGGTAAGAGATGTTGGGAAACTCAGCGATCCAGTTGGTGCTGTGCAGATTCACCGTGAACTGGATCAAGGGTTAATCCTAAAGCGAGTTACTTGTCCTTTGGGTGTGTTGGGTGTCATTTTTGAAGCACGTCCGGAAGCAGCAATTCAAATAGTCACTCTTGCTATCAAGTCGGGAAATGGTGTTATTCTCAAAGGTGGTAAAGAAGCGACTCGTTCTTGTGAAGCGATAGTCAAGGCGATTAAACAAGGACTATCTCAAACTGCTGTCAATCCAGATACGGTGCAGTTATTAACAACAAGAGAGGAAACCTTGGAGCTTTTGAAATTAGATAAATATGTGGATTTAATTATTCCTAGAGGTTCTAACTCTTTTGTGAGATTTGTGCAGGAAAATACCCGCATACCTGTATTAGGTCATGCTGATGGAATTTGTCATCTTTATGTAGACAAAGCCGCAGATATTGAGAAAGCTATTGCCATTACAGTTGATGCTAAAACGAGTTATCCTGCTGTTTGCAATGCGATTGAAACTTTGTTAGTTCACACTGACATAGCCCGAAAATTTTTACCAAAAGTTGCTGAGGTTTTGCAAAAACTCAATGTGGAATTAAGAGGTGATGAACAGACTCAAAAAATTCTACCAAATATTGCAGCCGCAACAGAAAAAGACTGGGAGACAGAATACTCTGATTTGATTTTGTCGATGAGAGTTGTGGATTCATTAGAGGATGCGATCGCTCACATTAACGATTATGGCTCCAAGCACACTGATGCTATTATCACTGAAGATGCAGACGCTGCTCAAACTTTCCTCGCGTTGGTGAATGCAGCCGGAGTTTACCACAACTGTTCTACCCGATTTGCTGATGGCTTCCGCTATGGTTTTGGTGCAGAAGTCGGGATTAGTACTCAACAAATGCCACCTCGTGGTCCTGTTGGTTTAGAAGGTTTGGTAACATACAAATATCAAATGACTGGCAATGGTCATATTGTAGCGACTTACACAGGTGCGAATGCCAAGCCATTTACTTTTAAAAATTTGGGATGAATAAGCGCTCACAACATACTAAAATACTCTATTTTCTTAGTGTTTTGTGTTACGTTGAGTAGCAAATATCGCATGATTGCTGAAAAAAATTGGTTGCAAATCGCCTTACGAGTGCGAGGCTCAGTCATTCCTGTCATTTTACCCCGTATCTTTTTGTTTAGTGGATTTGGAGTTGTTATATCCATAATCCACTCCTACGGATTTTCTTTACCAGAGCAAATCGGGAACGTTACGACTAATATAGCCTTTAATCTTGTCTTAGGTTTGTTGTTAGTTTTTCGTACAAATACTGCTTATGAACGTTATTGGGAAGGTCGAAAAACTTGGGGTGGGATAGTAGTTAATTCTCTAAATTTAGGCAGGAAGATTCAAGTAGCAATCTTAGAAAACGAACCTATAGATAGAGAGAAAAAAGCAGCGTCTCTGCGGCTATTAAGTGCTTTTGCCATTGCCACTAAATTACAATTACGTCAGTCACTAGAAAACAAAGAACTGAAACCTTTTCTGACAAAATCGCAATATTTACAATTAAAGGATGTGAGAAATATTCCCTTGAAGATTGCTGTTTGGATTGAAGAGTATCTTAAACAGCAGCAAGTTAACAATTGCTTGAGTATGGATGAATTGATATTGATGAATAACTTACTGAATAAGATGGTAGAGTCTTTGATAGGCTGTGAGCGTATTTTAAAAACACCAATGCCCTTAGCTTATGCTATTTATCTCAAGCGATTATTACTCATATATTTTCTTATATTCCCCTTTTATTTAGTCAAGAATTTACAGTGGTGGACTATACCAATTGTGGCGTTAATAAGTTTTACCTTGCTTGGAATTGAAGAAATAGGTAATCAATTAGAAGATCCATTCGGTTTCGATTTATATGATTTGCCCTTGGATGAAATTTGTCATACGTTAGTCAAAAATATGGAAGATTTAATGAACAAAAGTGAAGACAATTTGGTTTGTCAAACAGAATAATATAGGACTCATATTTGATTTTTGAAAAAAGTCCGTACACCTCTACCTCCCTTATTCCTGTTAAGAGTTCCCTCCCTACGCAAATAATTTCACCAAATCAAACCGGATTGCTATACAAGACTTTAAACTAATGCTTTCAGCAACGCTTGCAGTTTGAGTTGAACTTCTGCAAGTTCTTTGTCAGGATCGGAGCCAGCAACGATACCAACACCTGCGTAAAGTCTGGCGCGATCGCCATCTATGAGTGCTGAACGAATTCCAACAATAAACTCACAGTTTCCCTCCAAGTCTACCCATCCAAGCGGCGCAGCGTACAAACCTCTTTCAAAGCTTTCGTAACGACGAATTTCGCGACAAGCAATTTCTTGGGAAGTACCTGCAACTGCTGGTGTAGGATGCAGTTGAGCAACTATCTTTAAGGGATGGACATGAGTGGGAACGACTGCGCTGATAGGTGTCCATAGGTGCTGAATATTAGATAATTGTCGTAAGCGGGGTGCTAATACTTGAGGTGATAAACCTAGTTGAGACAAACGTTGAGTGATGAAATCAATCACCAACGAATGTTCATGTCTTTCTTTCTCGCTATTGAGTAAACGACTAGCATTCTTCGCGTCTTCACCAGGTGTTTTACCCCGTGGTGCAGAACCAGCTAAAGCATCAGTCATTAACTGTTGTTCCTGAATACTAATTAAGCGTTCCGGACTCGCTCCAATAAAATTCTGTCCTTTGCCATTACCATTAGAAAAGACATAACAATTAGGATGTAATTGTCGCAGATTATTTAAGGATTGAATTAAGTTAAAATGAGCATTTGATCTAACATCTAGTGAATCTGCCAAAACGATTTTACTTAAGTGATTAGATTGAATTTTTTCCAAAGCTGACAAGACTGAACGCTTGAATCTTTGAGGATTTGCAACAGATTCTTTGCTAAATTTAGGCAAATAATAATCAAGAGTTGGTGAATTGTATACTAAAGAATTGATAATTTCCAGCTTTCTCCATAAAACTTGCAAGATTCTTTGAATATTTATGTCGGCATTGATAATTGTATTTAAAACGAATACACAACGCTCCTTTTTAACAGACACTTGCCAACGTGGGAGAAAAATGGTAGCTGTAGAAAATGGGTAGTCTGCTTGGGTATTTTGATCAAAAAAACCGAAACTACATAAAAATTGAGTTCCAAAAAAAGCTTGATTTGTTCTCGAAAAGCTAGTTATATTTTGAACACACTCTTTGATGAATTCTTCTGATTTAGCGAAACGGTCTTTCCCTGCAATTTCTATTTTGGCAACAGCATCAACTGCAGCCAGTGCTTCCTTTTTGCCCTTATTCTCCCAATAAAAATTAATTTTATTTGGCTGTGCCAGTTTGTCAAGCACAATCAGGGGGTCAACCCAGTCAATCTCCAGCACAAGACTGGCAATTTGCGTGCCATTATTCCTAATGCAATTTTGCTGAACAGCTAAAAGAAAACAGCATAGTTCTTCATTATAGACAAAAAAGTCAGCATTACATGGAGAAACTGTCATGGATCTAGAAAGAGTAAATTTTTTTGAAGTTAACTTCCAAAAGAGTGATAATTCGTGGTCGTATTTCTACAGGTAACATAAAACAGCTGCCTTTTAACAAGCGTAGTGGCTCTGCCAAATAGTGGTTTTGCAAAAACCTGATTGCATTGCCCACTTTTGGGTGTCATTTGAGAGTGAAAACGATCATAGGCTCCAGCCTTGAATCTACCTGATGAATGCTTGACTTTTACAGAAAGGCTTTTTTGAGTGTGTTGCCTGACTGTGATATATTTCCAAATCATCAATCAAATATTTTGATCCAAAAAGTTGCTGGCAATTTCATTAATCACAACTCATGACTACAAAGCTGATTTCTTATCCCAACACAAAGTTATGGATGGCGGCAATAAAACCGCCAATGTACAGCGTTGCTATTATGCCCATCTGGGTAGGAACGGCTATCGCTTTTGCGGAAACTAAGATGTTTCATGGAGCGATTTTTTCTACTTTCTTAGTCGCGGCAATTTTTATCCTCGCTTGGGAGAATCTCAGTAATGATGTTTTTGATTCAGAAACAGGAATTGACAAAAATAAACACCATTCTTTGGTGAATTTAACCGGCAATAAGCTATTAATATTTTGGTTGGCAAATTTATTTTTAGGTCTGGGTTTGCTGGGAGTACTGGTAATAGCTTGGTGGCAACAAGACCTGACTGTAATAGGAATAATTTTGCTTTGCTGTGTTTTGGGCTACATTTACCAAGGACCTCCCTTTCGTCTAGGATACCAGGGTTTAGGGGAAATCATTTGCTTTTTCGCCTTTGGTCCCTTACTTATGGCTGCAGTATATTACAGTCAAACTGCTAGTTGGTCAATAATAAGTTTTGCTGCTTCGGTGATTGTCGG
This sequence comes from Iphinoe sp. HA4291-MV1, assembly GCA_019359415.1. GTDB lineage: Bacteria > Cyanobacteriota > Cyanobacteriia > Cyanobacteriales > Nostocaceae > Brasilonema. The sequence goes on from JAHHHH010000062.1 coordinate 14,795, forward strand.
AATTGCAACAAGTCTAATTTTGTTTTGTTCGCATTTCCACCAGGTTGAAGATGACATAGCAGCCGGAAAACGTTCCCCAATTGTCCGGATCGGAACACAAAAAGCAGCCCAACTTTTAACTTGGTTTACAGGCAGTATTTATGTCCTAACTTTACTGTTTGTGCTTTGTGGTATTTTCTCAGCATGGACTTTACTCAGTTTTGTGAGTTTACCCTTTGCGATAAAGTTATGTAGTCATGTTCGGCAAAATCACAACCAGCCAGAAAAAGTGAGTAACTGTAAATTCATTGCAGTATCAGTGCATTTTTGGAGTTGCTTGCTGTTTGGTTTAGGATTTTTGCTCGCAGGCTTTTCATGAGATATCAATTTGAGTTTCGTCCTTATCGGCAGAAATTTGTGACTTCGCTCACCACAAGTCATGGTAATTGGGATATCCGCGAAGGAATTATTCTCCGTCTTACCGATGAAACAGGAAAAATCGGCTGGGGGGAAATTGCACCCATCAGCTGGTTTGGTTCAGAAACTCTAGAACAAGCATTAGAGTTTTGCCGTCAGCTTCCAGAGGAAATCACAGAAGAGACAATTTTCTCTATCCCTGACGAGTTAAGCGCCTGTCAATTTGGGTTTGAGTCTGCTTGGGGAGATGAGGAGGATGAGGAAGCAGAGGAGCAGGGGAGCAGAGGAGCAGGGGAGCAGAGGAGCAGGGGAGATGGGGAGATAGAAGAAAGTTCTTCCCATTGCCCATTGCCCCTTGCCCCTTGCCCCTTGCCCCTTGCCCCTTGTCCCCCCTATCCCCCCCTCCCCTTGTCCCCCCCTCCCCTTCTCACCTACAGTGCTTTGTTACCTGCAGGGGAAGCGGCGCTAGAGGGGTGGCAGAAGTTGTGGAAGGAGGGATATCGTACTTTTAAATGGAAGATAGGTGTTTACCCACTTACCCAAGAACTGAAAAATTTTCAATCATTCTGTCAAACTTTACCAGCTTCTGCAAAACTGCGCTTGGACGCCAATGGCGGACTTAGTTACGAAGAAGCAAAGTTATGGCTGCAAACTTGCGACAGTATCAAAGCAAATGACGAATTTCTTCTAGAAGTTGAATTTATTGAGCAACCTTTGTCTGTGGATCAATTTGAGGTGATGTTGGAGTTAAGCCATTGTTACCAGACAGCGATCGCTTTAGATGAATCTGTCGCCACACTCAACCAACTCGTCACATGCTTCAAACAAGGTTGGCGTGGAATTTTTGTGATTAAGCCTGGGATAGTCGGTTCACCATCTCGTCTGCGTCAGTTTTGTCAACAACATAAAATTGATGCTGTGTTTTCATCCGTGTTTGAAACCGCAATTGGTAGACAAGCTGCACTTCAGCTAGCTGCTGAATTATCTCAGCTAACGCGAGCAGTGGGTTTTGGTGTCAACCATTGGTTTGCCCAAGAGGAGACTTTCCCAGAAGATTTATGGAAAAAACTTTAGAAAACTTTGTGCAATCTGCATCTTGCCAGCCCCTATCCAATGACTGGCTAATTTGTAATGATAGCCATTTCTTTGCTCAATTAACCGAACAACTCTATTTAGAATTAACGCAGTTTTCATACTATCGAGGCACACCACTGAAAATTATCCTCGCTGAGCGCGAACCAGTGCGGTTTTTAGCAGGTTTTCTCGCCGCAAGTGCCGCTCGTTGTCCAGTTTTTCTTTGCAATCCCGACTGGAAAAAACAAGAATTGCAACAGGTTTTTGATTTAGTCAAGCCAGATTTAATTTGGGGACTTGGGACTAGGAATTGGGGACAAGGGGCAAGGGGCAAGGGGCAAGGGGCAAGGGGCAATGGGCAATGGGAAGAACTTTCTTCTATCTCCCCATCTCCCCTGCTCCTCTGCTCCCCTGCTCCTCTGCTCCCCTGCTCCTCTGCTCCCTTATCCCCCTCATCCCCCTCATCTTTCTCACTTCCAACTCCTCACTCAGCATTTATCATGATTCCTACTGGTGGTTCATCGGGAAAGATAAAGTTTGCCATTCACACCTGGGAAACTTTAATGGCATCTGTGCTAGGATTTACAGGATATTTTTTACTTAATCATGTTAATTCTTTTTGTGTATTACCGCTCTATCACGTTAGTGGTTTAATGCAATTTATGCGCTCTTTCACGACTGGTGGTAAGCTAGTTATTCTACCATTCAAAGAATTAGAACCTAATCAGATAGATAATATTGAACCATCAAACTTTTTTATTTCTTTAGTACCCACACAGTTACAGCGTCTGCTGCAAAATTCAGAATTAACTAAATGGTTATCCCAATTTCAAACTGTTCTTTTAGGAGGTGCACCAGCATGGAATGAACTTCTTGAAAAAGCGAGATACTACAACATTCGCTTAGCTCCTACTTATGGCATGACAGAAACCGCCTCCCAAGTTGCTACCCTCAAACCAAATGAATTTCTTAATGGTAAAGATAACTGTACTCAAATTCTTCCCCATGCCTCTATAAAAATTTGCAATGAGCAAGGCGAGGAGTTGAATCAAAATAAAATAGGAAAAGTCACCATTTATTCTCAATCTCTAGCTCTGGGTTACTACCCGAAAACTTGGGAAAATCAGGATTATTTGCAAGTAGATGATTTGGGATTCTTAGATAACCAAGGTTATTTACATATCGTCGGACGTAACAGCGACAAAATTATTACAGGCGGTGAAAATGTCTATCCAATAGAAATCGAATCAGCGATTAGAGCAACAGGAATGGTAGCAGATGTGTGTGTTATTGGCATACCAGATAAACTTTGGGGACAAGCAGTCACAGCAATTTATATTCCCAAAGACTCGAATATCTCTGATATAGAAATCCGAAATCTACTAAAAGATAAACTTAGCAAATTTAAAATCCCCAAATATTGGATTCCTGTACAAATCTTACCTCACAACTCCCAAGGCAAAATCAACCGCCAACAACTACAGCAAATAGCCACGAAATTTATATGTAGTGGAGATGTACAGTAACAACGATGGTAAGTGGCGATCGCAAATCTTTCGCAAAGCCGATGATTTGATCAAAACAGGCGTACAAGATACGATCAAAGGTTTTCTTTTGACAGTGCGTGAGTGTTATTTAACTCAGATTGAGAGCGCCAAAGACTCCGATTTTGTGCCACAGAGGTTAGATAAACTCACAGGTGTTCTCAATCATGTAAACCCATTTAGGTCGTTAGTATAATTAATTACATTATTGAGTTGCTTGTAGTGACTCTTGAGTAATTGATACATCACAGTTTTACTAAAAAAAACTCAGTTCTATTTTTAAGATTACAGCTATTTTTAGGTAAATAGACCATTATATTGATGGAGATGGATGTGGTGCAAGCGATCAACACAGAAGCCAAACAGCGTGTTCAAGAACTGCGACAATTACTACAAAAGGCGAGCTTAGCCTACTACGTCCTCGATTCTCCCATCATGGAGGACGCAGTCTATGACCAGCTGTATCGAGAATTGCAACAGCTGGAAAATCAATATCCAGAATTGGTAACACCTGATAGCCCTACTCAACGGGTGGGAGAGAAACCAGCAACCCAATTTCTCTCGGTACGCCACAATATTCCACTATATAGTTTAGAAAACGCGTTTAATATTGAAGAATTAAAGGCATGGGAGGGGCGCTGGCGGCGACAAGCACCGAACGTTGGTGAGGTGGAGTATGTCTGCGAACTCAAAATTGATGGTTCTGCCTTAGCGTTGACATATGAAAATGGTATTCTCACCAGAAGCGCAACTAGGGGTGATGGAGTTATGGGTGAAGACATCACCCAAAATGTGCGGACAATTCGCTCAATTCCTTTACGCTTAAACATGGAGACGTTACGCGCAAAATCACTACCAGAGAGGGTGGAAGTGCGAGGTGAGGCATTTTTGCCTTTGGAAGTGTTTAAACAAATAAATGAGGAAAGGCAAAAAGCAGGTGAAGCAGTCTTTGCTAATCCTCGAAACGCTGCTGCAGGAACCTTAAGACAACTAGACTCCCGAACTGTAGCCAGACGGCGGCTAGATTTCTTTGCCTACACGCTACATATTCCCGGTAGAGATGATGCCAGTATTGCTAATACCCAGTGGGAAGCTCTAGAATTATTGCAAAAGTTAGGATTTCGCGTTAACCCCAACCATAAGCTTTCTCCCTCTGTGGAAGATGTCGCCCAGTATTACGAATACTGGGATACTCAAAGGCTGAATTTACCCTACATGACGGACGGGGTGGTCGTAAAGCTGAATTCTTTTAAGCTTCAAGAACAGCTTGGGTTTACGCAAAAGTTCCCCCGTTGGGCGATCGCGCTAAAGTATGCAGCAGAGGAAGCACCTACCCGTGTAGAAAATATTGCTGTCAATGTGGGAAGAACGGGAGCGCTGACTCCTCTTGCTCAAATGCGCCCTGTGCAACTCGCGGGGACAACGGTTTCCCGTGCTACCCTACATAATGCTGACCGTATTGCTCAATTAGATATTCGCATTGGCGATACAGTGATTATCCGCAAAGCTGGGGAAATTATTCCAGAAGTGGTGCGGGTTCTCAAAGAACTCCGTCCTGCTGATGCTCAAACCTTTATCATGCCTTCCCATTGTCCGGTTTGCAATCAACCTGTGGTTAGGGAGATGGGAGAAGCGGTGACTCGCTGTGTCAATGCTTCGTGTCCGGCTATCCTAAAGGGAGCGATCAAGCATTGGGTGAGTCGCGATGCTTTGGATATCAGGGGTATGGGTGAAAAATTGGTGCATCAACTCGTGGATAGAGAAGTGGTGCATTCTGTTGCCGATTTGTATGACTTGACAGAAGAGAAATTGTGTGTGTTAGAACGGATGGGGAAAAAGTCGGCACAGAAGTTGGTAGAAGCTATAACGCGATCAAAAAACCAACCTTGGTCACGCGTGTTGTATGGTTTGGGTATTCGTCACGTTGGTAACGTGAATGCCCAATTGTTGACCGAGAAGTTTCCTACAGTGGAACAGTTAGCTGAAGCTTCGCAAGCTGATATTGAAACTGTCTACGGTATTGGTGAGGAAATTGCTCAGTCTGTACACCAGTGGTTCCACATCAGTGCGAATCAAACTTTAATTTCTCGCTTGAAAGATGCTGGGTTGCAATTTGCTACTACAGTGGAAGAAACAGCAGTGAGTCATGGTCATCAAAAGTTAGCTGGTAAAACTTTTGTGATTACTGGTACGCTTCCTACTTTGAAGCGGGATGAGGCAAAGGTGTTGATTCAATCATGCGGTGGTAAAGTGACGGATTCTGTGAGTAAAAAAACAGATTATTTGGTTGTGGGGGAAGAAGCGGGTTCTAAGTTGGCAAAGGCGCAAGAGTTGGGTGTTCCTCAGTTGAGTGAAGGGCAGTTGTTGGAAATGTTGGAGGATTAATAAACCGCATCAGGCAAGAGAGAACATAGAAGATGAACGTTGGTAAACGCTCTTTGTGTGTGCGAGCAATCGCTATGGTAACAATGTTTATATAACTGAGTCAGCTCTACAGGAGCAGCAAGTAGCTGGTGCTTTTGATCAATGTCGGCGAAAAGAAAAAATAATTTTTGATTTTTAATTGATAATTTTGGATTTTAAGCAGCGAGGGTCATGTTATCTCTGCGCTCTAAGTCGTATAAGAAAAATTTAACTTATATACAGTAGAAATGTCAGCATTTTATCTGAAACAAAGATGTTTATTCATATATGAATTAAAAAGCACTTTTTAACAAAAAACTGATGCAAATGAAAAATTTAGCTTACGGCATAGTGCTATCTTCTTGCTGGCTAACATCATGGGTTGTATCTTCTTTAGCTGTCAATGACATTGTATCTTCCAATTCAGTTAATGCGAAAACGATTACTGTTAAGAAAGCTGAGTTTGGGGTTGTAAGAGACACTAGTAGCGGTGAAGAGACTCTTATCCCTACAAATAAAGTGCCATTCAAAGAGGGGAACAGGTACGGATGGCGCATTCAGCTTAACGATCACCAAAATGAAGTGACATGGAAAGAAGTCCTTCGATTACCGAAACTTCCAGAAACTTGGAGCACAAGAAGTGGTGAAAATTTCTTAATCTCAGCTGATGGCATGGAAGCAGTGACCAAGCGCACACAGTCGGCAAAAAAAGGAGTTATTAAGAACTTTTGGACTATTGCTTCTGGCGACCCGACTGGTAAACATACGATCGCAGTATACATTGATGACCGTCGCATTGGTTTTTTCGAGTTTGAGGTTATTTCCCTGCAGAAAAAGTAACAGTTAAGCGGTTCTCATTCGGATGAAGTACAGGTTCATCTCTTGTCCATCTGCATACAGGCTGCGGTTCCTTAACTCTTTGATGTATTGCACCCAATTGAAAACCGCTATATCTGTCATTTTGCCTACGCCCCTCCGTAGGTATCTGTTCGTCCCACGGATAGGTGCCTCTGGGCTTTCATTGCTGTAAATTAGAATGGAATGTAAAAAGTAGACGATTTGTCAATATTTTGTTATCTTAATTAACAAGAGTACAATATTCTAAATATTTAAAGGAACTCAATGCCAAAAGTGTCATTCAACACAATGGCAATTCAAGCTTGAATTTTATTGGCTCTTTCACACGTCATGAAACTCATTCGATTTGAGGCACATTATGATGCAAATTCCTTTAGAACTTAGCTTGGAGCAAGAGTTTAGCCTGAAAACATATGAGCAACAAGTCAAAGGGTTGAATCAGGATCAGGCTCAGGGACTCCTGTTGGAAGTCCTGCGGCAGTTAATGATCAAAGAGAATGTGATTAAACACCTGATTGCCCAGATAGAGTAAGTCAACCCCCTCCAGTAGAATTCATAAGGTACGGCATTAGTCCCATTGCCCATTGCCCATTCCTTCACCAACAGATTTTGACCACACCCGTTTTGATCTGCCAGAACTCCCCAGATTTAGAGCCACCAGCCTTGAAAAGTTTGCTGGTGGCTTTAAAATGTTACAGATTGTTGCTTTATTTCTCATAACTGAGACGGTTGTATACCTCTTCTTCTATCTTCATAAATGTCTTGTCTAAGACAAGATAAGAAATTAAAAGATAAGGAGAGTTCAATGGTACTCGACGCATTTTCTAGAGCCGTTGTCGCGGCTGATGCGAAAACTGGAGCCCTAAGTTCAGGTGAAATTGGTCAACTCCGCAATTTTATTGCTGAAGGTAACAAGCGTCTTGATGCTGTAAACGCGATCGCCAGCAACGCCAGCTGTATCGTTTCTGATGCTGTCGCTGGGATGATCTGCGAAAACCAAGGCTTGATCCAAGCTGGTGGTAACTGCTATCCCAACCGTCGCATGGCTGCTTGTCTGCGTGATGCTGAAATCGTTCTGCGTTATATTAGCTACGCTCTGTTGGCTGGTGATGCTTCCGTTCTAGATGATCGCGCGCTAAACGGTTTGAAAGAAACCTATGCGGCTCTAGGTGTACCCACCAGCTCCACAATCCGAGCAGTTCAAATCATGAAGGCTAGTTCACTAGCTCACGTCAACGACACCAACACCGAAGCTAACGGTGGCAAGAATTTCCGCAAAATGGGATCTGCTCAAGGTGACTGCTCTGCTTTGACTGCTGAGGCAGCTAGCTACTTTGATCGCGTTATTTCTGCTCTGAGCTAAGCAATAGCCAAAGCAATTAACGACCTGAATTGAAATAAACGGTTAAATATCTATTTCTGGAGATATCAAAACATGAAATCAGTTGTTACCACAGTCATCGCTGCTGCTGATGCTGCTGGTCGTTTCCCCAGCACCTCTGACCTGGAATCCGTTCAAGGTAGCATCCAGCGTGCAAGTGCTCGTTTGGAAGCTGCTGAGAAGCTCGGTGGCAATATCGAGAACGTTGCTAAAGAAGCTTACGATGCTTCTATCAAGAAGTATCCTTACCTGAACAATTCTGGTGAAGCTAACGACACCCAAACCAAGAAAGACAAGTGCATGCGCGACATCAAGCACTACATGCGCTTAGTTCAGTACAGCTTGGCAGTTGGTGGTACCGGTCCATTGGATGAGTGGGGTATTGCTGGTGGTCGCGAAGTCTATCGCGCTTTGAATCTGCCCACCGCTCCTTACGTTGAAGCACTGAAATTTGCTCGTAACCGTGGTTGTGCTCCTCGCGACATGTCTGCTCAAGCTTTGGTTGAGTACAACTCTCTCCTCGACTATGTTATCAACTCCCTCTCATAGGTGGGTTCATCATCTCTAATTGCTGATAGGACTTAGGTTCATCAGTCCTGGGGATTCTTAATCTAGTGCTTTGCCGATAGGGGTTAAGTATTGGTTTGAGAATCCCCAGGTTCATCTTTTTAATCAGTTATCAGTCATCAGTTATCAGTGAACAAACTAACTGATAATTAATAACTGGTAACTGATAACTGTTCACTGTTCACTGAACTTATGGATAAGCGCTTTTCCAACCTTTTTGGATTAACCGAAGAAGAGGCTATTGCATTGTTGGATACGCCTCTAGACCAGTTGGCGGAGGATGACTCTCGCTACGTAGCTGCCTCCGAGTTGGTAAACTTCGCAACAGAGCGCTCTATCAACGCGCTGATCCGAGCAGTGCAAAACACTGATCCTTCCCTAGATAACCGTATCGTGCGACGGAAGTCAGTTGAGTCGCTGGGGAAGTTGCAGGCGAAGCAAGCCTTGCCCATCATCCGTACCTGCTTGGCGGATGAAGACTGCTATACTGTGGAAAATGCGGTATGGGCGATCGGTGAAATTGGCACCCAAGACTCAGATATCCTAGAAGAAATTGCTCAATTGCTGGAAAAGCCAGGACAAACTTACCGGGTGATTATTCATACCCTGGCAAAGTTAGATTATCAGCCTGCGCTGGAGCGCATCCGCAAATTTGTAGATGCTAGTGACAAACCTACAGCAAGTGCAGCTATCTCTGCCGTTTGTCGCTTCACTGGGGACTATGCCTCCATTGATCAGGTGGTTGCCTTGCTCCAACACCCGAATGTGTATGCGCGTCGGTTGTCCATCCAAGATTTGATCGATGCTCGGTATTACGATGCCATTCCGACTATTGCTCAGTGTCCGGTATCGATTGTCTTTCGCCTGCGCGGGATTCGCCTATTGGCAGAAGCTGGCATTCCAGCAGGAGCGATCGCCTTTAGCGATATTCAACCGTCACTAGAGCAGGTCATTTTTGATCATCCAAAAGATTTGATGTTGGTACATGCCTACGACCAGACTCCAACACTGGAATTTCTGATTAGAGAACTGTATGACACCGATTTTGGGCGTTGTTATCTAGCAGTGCAGACTATATTAGAAGCATATCCTGAGAATGCTGGTGAAGCCCTCATGGCAACCTATGCCGCCCAGGCTCACAATGACTACGGGGCGCACTACCATGTGATAAAACTCTTGGGTTGGCTGAATTATGCTCCGGGCTACGATTTGCTCCTTGAAGCTTTGCACAATCGCGAACCCCAGTTTCAAAAATCCCGCGCGGCGGCGGCGATCGCTCTGGGCGAATTTGGTGATACCAGTGCTATTCCTGCTCTGAAAGGCGTTCTGGAGACAAAAATCTGGGATTTGAAGTACGCTGCATTAATGGCTTTGGATAAACTCAGCGATACCAGTGGTCGAGAGATTGCGGCAAATGACCAAAACTGGTTGATTCAAGCCAAGGCAACTCACACCGCTACATCCTGATAAGCTAAAGTAGCTTCCATCATTAAACATCTGACTCCTCATTGATTTCAGATCTTCCCCTTGCTTGGTAAATTGTTGCTCTCAATTCTGCTAGAGAATCATCATCTGCTAAGATACCTGCTTGTTGAAGGAGAATAGCTCGACCGCTTTGAGAACGTAGCCAGTCACAGTGATTAATTCTGTATCTTCTGAGGTTCGTTTTTATATATTGTTGTATAAGTCCCAATCTTAAACCCAAAATTTCGATGACATTAGATTCGCTATTTGAACAACTGAAACACCCCAACCCCCACCTGCGAGAACGGGCGATGATCGAGTTGGCTGAAAATCGTGATGAAAATACGATTCCTCGTCTAATGAGTGTTCTCAATGATGAAGATGTCATCTTTCGTCGAGCAGCAGTCAAGGCTTTAGGTTTCATTGGTGTAGATAGCGTACCATCTTTAGTAGAGTCATTGCTCAACAGCAACAATGTAACTGTTCGGGGTAGCTGTGCGAAAGCGCTGGCACAAATTGCAGTCAATTATCCAGACGTTCCCTTTCCAACCGAAGGCTTGCAGGGATTGCAAACTGCCATCAATGATCCCAATCCAGTGGTTCATATTGCAGCTGTGATGGCATTAGGTGAGGTTGGTTCTCCTGCCTTTGATATTTTGGCTGAGGCGCTGAAAACGACAGATAATGTAGCGGTGGCGGTGTCAGTAGTCAACGCACTCGCTTCATTGGGGGATGAACGAGCTGTGAAAATCCTCACAGCACTAACTAATGATCAATCTGTCGATTCCTACGTGCGGGAGTCAGCGGTGAGTGCGTTATCCCGCTTAGAACAGGTGACCAATTTGAATGCTAGGCGATCGCGTTAAGAGACTACTCCCATAACAAACCTTACAAATTTAAGATTAACTTTTTAAATCTACCCCAAGAAATAAGTTCCCAACTCTTTGATTCGCTCCACCCAAGCCTTAACCTCATCAACCACCTGGTACTTCCATTCAAGTTGAAGTACTTCTCGGGTATGAGAATCATCAAATACCACATTATCTTTATTCTCAAACACAGGTGCCTGGAATTTCACTTCAGCAGCCTCTGCAAAGAAAGTTGCCATTTGGCTAATACTCAAATTTTCAGGCGCTGCAAGATAGTGTCCTCCTTTCTCGCCTCTTTGCGCTACAGCGATGTAGCACTCCGCCAAATCTTCAACGTGAACCCATGCTGTCATAAAGTCTGGCGGAAATGCTTCATAGCCCCAGTGTGGTTTGCCCGTGATGAACTGCTGAATCGCAAAATCCCAGAAACTGCCACGGGTTAGTGATGGACCGTATACTGATGAAGGATACACAATGGAGGCGTTGCCTCCTTTGCTGATATATTCCTCTGTGAGTGCATCCTTCATCAAATTTACACCTGATAATGACTCCCCCCATGCTAAATATTCGGGCTTCGCGAAACCTTTCGGTGGAGGTGTTTCTGTTATTCGTCCTCCATCAGCAGTTATCAGAGAAAAATTCCCACTCGTTGTGATGACATGAATATCTGGTGAGACAGCGCTTGCGCTACGTAAAGCTGCTTCCAACGCGATGCGATCTTTCTCGAATTGAGCTTCTTTGGTTGATTCCAAAGGCTTATTCCATACCAGATTAATTATCGTTTTAACATCATACTTGCGAATTGCCGCTTCAACATCCTCTGCGGAAAATTGTACTTCTTTGGGGCGGATTATTTCCTTACAGAAGGGCTTGATAGCCTCAGTGTTACTACTCGGGTGCACAAGTGCCAACACTTTGAAATCTTGTGTTTGGGCAAATCGCCGGCACAATACTCCACCAATATAGCCGGTTGCGCCTAGCAGTAAAATATTTTTAACTGAACGGTTTTTCTCGTCTGGAACGTCCTTCTCTTTTGACATCTGCTTTAAATTTCATCAAAACTTCTTTCAATAAGTATAGAAGCTCATGTAATTCATTGAATGCTTGTTCTATCTCGACAGATTAGTCGAGAACTAGCACGATATCATCTCCAACATTCAAAATAAGTCATAAAGTTAAGCTCAGCAGCACAGTCATCTAAGAATGCTGGGTTTATCTCCTTCAATAACTTCTCTCGACATCTCAGAGAAAACAAGTAGTGATAAAAATCGAAGTTATTTATTGTAGTTCAGGGTGCAAAATATGGTGATATATGATCCTTCATGTTTGAGACTTCACTTTGACAGGAAGGTGCGACATAAAAGGTCGCTCAAAGAATCGGTAGAATATGTAAGCAAGCAATATCGACAATGGAACACCAATGATAAACCATTTGGCAGCAAATATCGAAGGAGACAACTGTTGGCTCAGTAGGAATTGATATACGAGCCATACTATAGGAGCATGGATAATATAAAGGCTGTAGGAGAATATGCCCAGTGCAACGATCCTAGGTGATTCTAAAAGCCGCACAATAGGGGGAAGTGGCTTACCGTTCATTAAGAAATTGGTGCAGTAAATAAGAAAACAAGCAGTTCCAAGGGCTACAAAATAATGGACAATCCATATCGGCATTGCTTGTATCAAATTAAATCGCATCCACTCTGTCAAGAAAGCAAAGCAAGCAAAGAAAGCGGCAAGTTTATCCCAAGGTAATGATTTTTTTATCCGCATCAAAGATGGTTTTTGTGAAAAATTAATTTCTGCTGCTGCCATTCCCAAAGCAAAAAGACCTAAAAACCAAGGGTGGACATAAGAGGAGAGTTCACCCATTAGATAGTCAAGTATAATTCCGATAGCAAAGGCGATTGTTACTGTAGATAATAAGCCTAAACGTCTCCATATTGGTATTAATAAGATGGCAAACACAAAATAGATTTGCCATTCTACAGCAATAGTCCATGTTGGGCCATTAATTTTATTGATATATGAGGTGCCAAAATTTTGAATCAATAGGAGATAAACAAGTACATCGTGTAAAGAGAACTTAGGAGAGAATAAACCTTTCAAAGTGTGAAATCCTTCATCATTGAAGCTTAAAACAGCAGTTTGCTCTATCCAAAGTATAAATACACCTATTAATGTGCACAGAAGCAGAGCAGCATAATACGGTGGTATTATCCGTCGAATTCGTCGCTTAAAGAAACCTAATAAGCCTCCGGAAAAATATTTTTGATTGGAACGAACTACTGGAAGCATTAAACAGTAGCCAGAAAGAACAATAAAAATAACAACGGCAAAAATTCCATATCTGAGGAACTTTGCTATAGGTAACCAGAGCAAGGCAGGTTGTAAAGCTTCTACAAGATTGGGTTCCCAACAATGAACTAAAACCACATATAGAGCTGCTAAACCACGTATGCCATCTAAGTAAGCCAGACGGAGCCGCTGGTTACTGGTTTTTTCAGAATAAGTACTTGAAGATTTTTGAATTTGATTTTGATGCATTGATAACGAAGAGATGACTAAAGGTTAAAGATGAAAATTTGGATACATAACAATAGTCAGCATAAGTTTCTAAAGATGGACTCATGCTATTAGCAAGGAATGTTACTTCCTTGAGAGCAAGGTACTCATGCAGAATATTTTTGGAATCTAGTGTCAAAAAATAACTTATTGAGTTAGAAGGGTAAGCTTTCAATCAAATAGCATTGGTAACAAAGCTAGAGCATCAAAAATCAGGTTTAATCTTATTGCACAGATAAAAGCTTTCTTCCAATCTTGATAAAGCCTTAGAGAGTAGAAGCCTTTATAAGATATAAAAACAGCTTATAAATATCACTCGTGCAATAGCAGAATTCAACCTAGATAATAAGTGTTAACGACTTATACAGATGCTTTGCTTTATGGTAAAACTAGGTTTGTTGCTATCAATTGCTACCAATGGTCAATGAGTTGCGGAAGCAAATTGATCTATCTCTGAGACTAACCACATTCTGCTTTAGGCAAAGTTCGACTACTTTTGCCCTATATGAACAAATTCTTGTATTGAACTCAGTACAGTTGCTTACCAATTTACACCATTACAGCGTGAAGTTGCGCTATCCTCTCTTGAAACCAGGCTGCGTATATCCACAACACTCGCAACTGGAAATTGTTACGAATTTGTGCAATTCTGTACTCAGTCATGTCGTGTGAAAGCTCTCTTTTAAGGCTATAGAGAATAAAGTCCACACCTCTCATCTTGACCAAGAGAGCCATTTAAATCTATTAAATTCAGGGGGGAGTTAAACCACCAGGAATCCTTACGGCATGAACTCTTTGAAGTACTAACTCATACTCTACAAAAAGAGTTCCTTTTAGCAGTGGTTGCTGGATGTGAGTCAGAAGGATTGAGCGGATAAAATCTAGCTTAGACATACAAGTAACCTCTGAGCTTCCATCGTACAGTTTGCTAGTCACTGCACATACTCGCTAAATACACAACTGCTCTCAACACTAGGTTTGTGGCAAAAATGTTGATTCAGTTGTTAGAACTACAGATGAACGATTGTAAAATATATTTATTTTTCTATCGTTTCCATTAACAAACTTTTCCCATCTCTTCATTGGTGAAGGAGTAGGAGGAGGTGATGAAAACAAATAGATAGTACATACTAACAATCTATCTACAGTTATCTGTGTACATCTTTGAATACAGTCAAAGATACCTGCTTTTGCTAGCAGTCCAATTTTTTTTATGGCTAAATACACCCTAACATCTAGGACAATACAAACAGCAACAGATTCTTAACTATTTAACAGAATTTTTACGTAAATAAATAGAATCTTTATAAAGTCTTGATTAAAATAAGAAGCTTTCTATACGTAAAATTACTTTACTCTATGCTGACTCTAAATATATAAATATATCCTTGATATTCTCGAAGAAAAACGCACCAACACAGAACACACCAAATCAGAATGCACTTCGAATGAGTAACACCAACTGTAGTATCCTGAAGTTTTATATTCCAATATGTGTTGAGCCGTAATTGGGGTCTATCTTTCGAGCGGTGGCGCAAAGCGCAGTGCCATAAGTGGCGGCTCGCACGGAATCCCCGCCTTCCCCAAAACAGTTTTGTATGCTGAACTATGAGTGATGAGTACTGAGTGAAAAATAAAAAGTCTGTTCTTACTCAGGACTGAGGACTTCTTCTTGCTTAGCGATCAATACTTGTTTCTCAGCGCTGTCTTAGCCTCGTGAACATATCCTACTTATGTACGAGGCTATTGAGGTCACATTTCTTAGTAGAATCAAACTGTTAAGTTTTATCACGCAGTGCTAAGCCATGAGAACTGCTTAGCACAGGTATTTTTTCCAGAGCTACCGATAAGCTCTAAACTGAAAAACGGTAAAGAGAGGATTGACACAATGACATTTGAACTTCCCCCGTTACCATACGACTACAAAGCTCTAGAGCCGTTTGTTTCGGCTAGCACCTTAGAGTTCCATCACGATAAGCACCACGCTGGTTACGTTACCAACCTCAACAAACTTGTTCAAGATACAGAACTTGCGAACAAGTCATTGGAAGAAATCATATTGGCGACTGCCAATGACTCAGCAAAAACTGGTATCTTCAACAATGCTGCTCAGGTGTGGAATCACACCTTCTACTGGCATAGCTTGAAGAAAGACGGTGGTGATCCCACTGGGCAACTAGCTGACAAAATCAAAGCCAGCTTTGGTAGCTTAGATGAATTCAAAAAGCAATTCAAAGAAGCTGGGGCAACCCAGTTTGGCAGTGGTTACGCTTGGCTGGTGTTGGATAATGGTCAACTAAAGGTCGTGAAAACACCAAATGCTGCTAACCCTATTACCAACAGTCAAACTCCTTTGTTAACCGCTGATGTGTGGGAACACGCTTACTATCTGGATTACCAAAATCGTCGTCCAGACTATCTGCAAACTTTTCTAGATCATCTGATTAACTGGGACTTTGTAGCTGAGCAATACGCCAAAGCAGGCAAATAAGCAAGCAAAACTCCTGAGATCTTGCAGCATTCTTAATAAGAGGCAGCAGCCCCGATTTCTCGTTCCCAGGCTGAGCCTGGGAACGAGCGCTGGGAGGCTCTCTCTGCCTCTTGAGTTTTAACAGACTCAAAAATCGAAATTTTAGTCGGTTCTAACGAACTCAAACTATGAGCCAGGAACTGAGATTCCTGGCTGTTTTTTAAAACAAGCAATTGCTTTTAGAAAAAGCCCATCCAAAATTTACAATTCAAAAAGGCATATGAATAGTACCGAACTGGCGCAATACATGGAAGCAACTGGTAGTATTACCAAACCTTGGCTATTGGTGCAACTGCGACTAAAGAAACTTCAAGAACGTCGAGCCACACTTTCAAACAATGAGTATTTTCAACAGTTAGAAGACATTCACCGAGATTTGATGAACTTGGGGGAATGGTGGCGCGGTATTGAAGATGAGGTATTTTAAAGTAACGAGTCAAGAGTCAAAAGTTATTACTTTTCTTGAGTTGAATTGAATTGATGATGGTGTTTTGACTCATGGATTATAAAAATGCAGGAGTAGATGTTGAGGCTAGTCGAGAATTTGTAAATAAAATTCGTAATTTAGTTCACAGCACTTTTAGATCAGAAGTCATTGGTGGACTGGGTGGCTTTAGTGGCTGCTTTCAACTACCAAGTGGCTATAAGGAACCTGTTTTAGTTTCTGGAACTGATGGTGTAGGTACCAAGCTAAAAATTGCTCATGCTCTCAATTGTCATAACACCATCGGGATTGATTTGGTAGCAATGTGTGTCAACGATGTGCTGACATCTGGCGCAGAACCGCTATTCTTTTTAGATTATCTGGCAACAGGTCAGCTAGACAAAGAGCAGCTCACTCAAGTGGTGGCTGGTATAGCCTCTGGGTGTAAGCAGGCGGGTTGCGCTTTAATTGGAGGAGAAACCGCAGAAATGCCAGGTTTTTACCAAGTCGGTGAGTATGACTTGGCTGGGTTTTGTGTGGGAATTGTGGAAAAAAGTCAGATGTTGACAGGTTCTCAGGTGCAAGTGGGAGATGTGGCGATCGCACTTGCTAGCACAGGTGTACACAGCAATGGTTTTAGTTTGGTTAGAAAAATTGTCAGCGAAAAAGGATTTTCGTGGAGCGATCGCTTAGAAGTATTTGGTGGTCAAACATTAGGAGAAGTTTTCCTCACACCTACGCGTATTTACGTTAAACCCATACTTGGTGCACGTCAAGCAGGGTTAGAAATTCACGGTATGGCTCACATTACGGGTGGAGGTTTACCAGAAAACTTGCCTCGTTGTTTGGGTAAAGGTCAAGCTATTAAGATTTCTCCCGAAAGTTGGTCTATTCCACCTGTATTTCAGTGGTTGGCACAAGCTGGATCTGTGAGTCCCCAAGCTATGTATAACACTTTCAACATGGGTATTGGATTTGTACTACTAGTACCTCCTCATCAGGTACAGCAAGCAATTAGCTATTTTGAGTCACGAAACGTTACAGCCTTTACAATTGGCGAGGTTATCACTGGCTCAGGTGAATTAATTGGATTACCAATATAAGTGATAATATTTATACTATATAAACTCTTTATTTTTTGTGTTTTAAAGTGCTGATTTGTCCTATTTTTAATATTTACTAAATATTTGCTGCTGTAGATAAATGTGGATTTAACGGTTATTTGTGGCAACATTTTTTACTTATGCTGATAAAAGCAATCGAAAATACGCATGATCCCTAGCCTTTGAATTTGCTAACGTAGTCTTAACATATTGAATATTGAAAATTTTTACCAATGACGCCCAGAAAGTAGCAACCAACACTTCATGACGGTGCTGGTGCATTCTGGGCTGTTGGTGTCACGTGTTCTAGTGTGAAAAATAACCTATTTCGGCAAAGAGGGGGTTATGACTGTCAATATAGTTGAGTTATCTGCCTCTAGAGAGCAATTAAAGCAAGTATTGCAGAATCTTGATGCAAAAAGTTGCCCAACGTGTTTTAACTTTCATATGCACACTGTTCACTCGGATGGTAGGCTGCAACCGAGTGCATTGATGGAGCAAGCGATCGCGATCGGTTTAAAAGGGTTTGCCATTACCGACCATCATAGTATAGATGGTTACCAAGCGGCTCAAAGTTGGTTAGAAAATTGGAGATGGAACAATCCCGGTGCAAAGGCTCCCATTCTGTGGAGTGGCGTAGAAATTAATGCCAATCTTTTAAATATTGAAGTTCATATTTTGGGTTATGGTTTTGAACCAGAACATACCAGTATGAAACCCTACCTTCAAAGAAGAAGTACTACAGGTGAAGAATATCAAGCAGCTAACGTCATTTGTGCAATTCAAAAGGCTGGAGGACTGGCGGTACTAGCTCATCCCGCTCGTTACAGGCGATCACACTTTGAATTAATTCCCGCTGCTGCAGAAGTTGGGATTGATGGAGTTGAAACTTTTTACGCCTATAACAATCCCAACCCTTGGAAACCTAGCGCTTTACAATCGATGCAGGTGCAACAGTTGGCTAGTAATTATAGTCTTTTGAACACTTGTGGTACCGATACACACGGTTTAAATCTGCTCCAGCGGTTGTAAAGTGACTTCTTGCACTCATTCGTTTTCTTGGTGTTCTTCTTTGCGACACTGCTTCTCAAGAGCACAGACGCGCTCGTCGTACTCGCGTATCTCCTTCTCCTATCCCAGAAGCTGCGCCAACACCAGACACTCTGCGCTTACGCTGTGTCCCAGAGTCCTGTCCGCAAAACTTACAAAGAACGAATATCTCCTCCACTTTTTGGCTGCGCCCCAAAGTACCTGTCCGCAGGACTTACGCCAGTTCTCAGGGCGCGGAAAACTTGTACCTTCAGTACTATGAGTCAAGACTCTTCAACTGTTGCTTCTGGTAAGATTAACATTGCATCACCAAAAGAATAAAAGCGATATTGAGATGATATGGCTTGCTGATATATATTTAATAAACGTTGCCGACCAATTAAAGCACTCACCAACATGAGCAAGCTGGAACGCGGTAGGTGAAAATTGGTAATTAAGCCTTCTACAACTCGCCATTGATAGCCTGGGTAGATAAACAAGTCTGTTTTGCCACAAAATGGCTGTAACTCTCCTTTGGCTGCTACTCCTTCTAATGCCCGTGCTACTGTTGTTCCTACAGCAATAATCCGACCACCAGATGCTTGAGTTGCACGAATTTGTTCTACCGTGGAGGAAGGCACTTCAATCCATTCTTCATGCATTTTGTGTGTCTTTATGTCCTCCACTTCCACAGGGCGAAATGTCCCTACCCCAACATGTAATGTTACAAAAGCTTGATTAATTCCGCGATCGCGCAACCGTTGTAGTAATTCTGGGGTATAATGAAGCCCAGCTGTCGGAGCTGCAACTGCTCCTGGATTTTTTGCATAGACTGTCTGATACTGTTCGCTTTGAGCATCAGACACGGTGATGTAAGGAGGTAGAGGGACTTCACCAAATACATCCAATAATTGCACTAAAGATATCTCTTCTGGCAAGTCAAATTGCAATAGACGTCCACCAGTCGCCTCGTCTGTTTCTAAGACTGTAGCAGTTAAGGAAGGTAGGGAATATGAGGAAGATATTGCTCCCAGCCTACGGTTCGCTCCGCTAACATCTCCCTCATCTTCTCCTGCTCCCCTTGCTTCAAAAGTAATCTTCGCTCCTCGTTTGAAACGTTTTCCTGGCTTGACTAAGGCTAGCCAACAATTATGCTGGCGCTCTTCTAACAGCAACACCTCTATTTCCGCACCACTAGATTTACGACCGTACAAGCGTGCAGGAAGAACACGTGTATTATTCATTACTAGCAAATCTCCTGGCTTCAGAAGTGCTGGTAAATCTCGGAAAATACAGTGCAGAGGTGCCGTTTCTATACCTGTATTCGGAGACTCGACTACCAAAAGCCTGGAACTATCCCTAGGAACTACAGGATTTTGGGCTATGAGTTCTTGAGGTAATTCATAGTTATATCCAGATAGACAACTATCTAATTCCAAGTCTTCCTTCTTAGGACTGGATATTGTGTTTAAACTGTTTTTTGTTAGTTGTTGCTGCATTTATATTTAGACTGTCTTAAACAAGTTTTAGCTTTTCTTTCTAGAGAACTCTGTGATCCCCACTCAATATCTTTTCTTAACTTTGCTATGGATGTTGTTAGATAACGCGGAAACACCTGTATGAAAATTGGGTAAACCTCCCTATCTCAAAACGGGGGCTTTTACCCTAGCGGACACTAGGTTTCTATACTGATAATAAAAGTGTAGGATTGGCTTTGATCCCAAGAACCAAGATGGAATACTTGTACTACCTGGCAAATGCCAGTCTAACCTTAAGGGTGGTTCAATTCTTGCACGCTCAACCCCAAATACCTGTTTCGTTCATCACCGTAATTCATCAAATTGATGGTTGGGTGGTTAGAGTCAAACTAAAGCGCCACCTCTCGCCTCAAGAAAACGGCGACATTCGAGCTTTCTTAAGTGAATTAGGGATTAGCTACGAGCCGCCGATGCGTGTTCAAATGGCATTTTGGAGTTTGGAAGCAGGACAGTGTCCAGTTGATGTGATGCGTCGCTACCAAGTAGCGATCGTCTCTCATGGTAGCCCAGAAAAAGAGGAAATAGAGGCGTTCCGGCAACAATTTGTTAGGGGATTGGGCTACTGTCCAGAAACACTGGCGTGATGTTTTTAACTTAATATAACCTGCTATGTTACGGTGTGGATTTAAGTATCAAAAGCCCCTGGAATATATTCTTGTAGCATCAACAGGTATTCGCCCATTAATAAAGTAGCTATAGCTTGTTCGGAAATTGTAACCGCAGTTAACCCTTGTGATATTTGTTGACAGTGTACTATAGCAACATCAAATCGACAAGGGTAGTCTGCCTTCTCAGGATATTTAGCTAAAAACATCAACGATGTCTGCCAGAGTTTTTTTTGCTTCTGTTTTGTAATAGCGTTTCTTCCCCCTGCATCCCAATTGTTTGGGCTACGAGTTTTAACTTCAACAAATGCCAGTATGGGAGATGGAGGAGATGAGGGAGCAGGGGAGCCACAGGAGCAGAGGAGCACCGGGTGTGGGGTAATAGAGTGAGATCCCAAATTTTGAATGAGACCGCCACGCTCCGCTCGCCCAAGGGGCGACGCCAAAGGCGAACGCGGCGCTACGCGATTTTGAATTGATTTGTCTCCTTGTCTATTTGTCTCCTGCTGTCCAGCATATTGGGCAATGATGTCAATTTCTCCGTTACGGTAACGCCATCGATGGTGCAAAATCACCCAACCATTGGATTGTAACCATTGAGCTACCAGGTCTTCTCCTGCGATACCTATATTGAGATAATGATGTGGAGGATGGTCTGCCATTAGCAAAAAGTACAATGAGTCAGTTAAACAATCGAATTTGGGTAAACATACTCAGTTTATTGCTTTGGATCGTAATTTGCATCACTACATCTGTTGGTTTTGCAAGTTTTGCTCCTGAAGCTTTAGCACTTGACTACAACAAAGAAACTTTGACAGAAGCTGATTTCTCAGGACGTGACTTGACAGACTCCAGCTTTAATCAAACTAACCTCCGCAGCAGCAACTTCAGCCACGCTAATTTGCGCGGCGTCAGCTTATTTTCGGCTCATCTGGAATCAGCAAATCTTGAAGGGGCTGACCTTACAAATGCCATTTTAGACTCAACTTATTTCATTAGAGCAAATTTGACAAATGCGGTGTTGGAGGGTGCTTCTGCTGTTAACGCCAGGTTTGCTGGTGCTATTATTGACGGAGCAGATTTTACCGATGTGCTGCTCCGTAAAAATGATCAAGACAAATTGTGCAAAGTAGCACAAGGTACGAATCCAACCACAGGACGCGATACCCGCGACACCTTATTTTGTCCGTAGCCTAAGCTATGAGATTTCGCAATGACTGTATAACAACAGATTGCGTTTCGGTAAAATTGCTTTGGTTCGCAGGTAGAACTTGGGGACTTGTCTCAATCTGAAGGTTATATTCAAGAAATGAATTGAGACTGCATCTACTGCTTAATTTATCGCATAATAATATACATAATAATATAGGAGAGCCGCTCAAGGCAGGAAGCTGACCAAGTCCACAACGGAAGTGGGTATAGGCGTGTAGGGGTGTAAGTGAAGAATCTAGCCCCGTCCTTTGTGCGTCTGTGCTCTTGAGAAGAAAAAAGGATACAAGCCGACGCATTGTCCTTATGCTGTGAAATATGACGTCGAAATTTCAGAACCAGCTCAATTTATTGATGGGGTTCCCTACACCCTCACACCCTTACACCCCTAATTGCTGACCAAGAAAAAGCAATTTTTATCTTGAGTTAAAATGGTCAAGTATCCTAACTGCACAGTTTTTCTATTTCTTTTTACCTTTTAGAAAAAGAAGTGGCTTTGCCACTTCTATGTAATTCCCAGGTAGAACCTAAAAGCTAGTATAACTTTTATAAGAAATTTAAATAGTATAACTATACACTTATTAACTAAAATATAAGTCTAACTCGTCTTTGTGATGTTGTTGGTGCTCAAAGCGTCATATTATAAGGGGTAGGTTGAAAACTCAGTGGCTTCTCCCAAGGGGAGACGCTGCGCGAACAGCCCGGAAATGAAAACCACAGCGTAGGCTTGAGCCTACCGTCATACAACTATTCTCGTTGCTGTGCAATGTAATTTTTAACCGCTTCAGTAGAAATATTGCCAGCAGTGCTAACAAAATAGCTTGGTGTCCACAAGGTAGGAAGTTTCAACAGTTCCGGGAATTCTTTTCTTAAATAAGAAGATGACGCACGACCTTTAATCAATCTGATAATTCTACTAGGCTCATCACTTGGTTTTGCATTTACAAATAAATGTACATGGTCAGGCATGATTTCCATAGCTAAAATTTTCCATCTATTTTCATGGCACACTTCACAAATAATTTGTTGCAATCTTTCGGCAATAGCACCTACTAATACCTTCTTTTTTGCTCTAAGAGTAGTCAAGCAAACTGGTTCTTTGTGTTATTGGTCTATTTTTGTAGAGAGTTCTTACTTTTGTTTACTTGCATCTTTATTATTCAGGACTTACGCAAAGAAACCCGGTTTCTACCAAAAATCGTCTGTTTAGTAACCAAATACGAACGAAGAAACCGGGTTTCTGGCAGATGGTGCGTAAGTCCTATTATTAGCATTGATCCCTGTTTTATCACTTTCGGAAGAGAATAATCTAGAACGCTTACAGCATAAGACTTTTACTAAAAATCTTGATCTCAACCATTCTGGAACGAAAATAAACGCTTCACAGCTCGCTCTATCTGTAGTTGAAAATTTGGCTCTTATTTTTCTTTCCCTAGAGTGACAGAAGAGGGATGAAAAATTATACCGTACTTTTATAAGAGCCGCACCCATCACATTTCTCAGACTCTGTAATCCCCGCAAAAGTTGAGAGTAACTAACAACCCACTCTCCTATCAAAATTTCTTGGTACTGTTGATTTCGACGTAGGGCAAAGCTCAACAGGCGATCGCAATTCCCAAAGCTAAAACCAGGAATACTAGTAACAGTGAAGCTTTGAGTAGATGAGTTCCAAATTGGATGAGTTGGGTAGGATGCGTTAAATCGAGCAATCCTGGAATGCTTGGGCAGATTCAAACATGAACGAGTGTTAGAAGAGTTTGGAGATTCAGACTGAGAAAATCTACCAAAAGTTTCTTGTCAAAACTCAGCCTTTATCTTCATCCAGAATTGTTCCTTCTAAATTTGTATTATTCAAGTTAGCTTGGCTCAAATTGGTTTCGTTGAGTTCCGCATTGCTCAGATCTGCTTGGCTTAGATCTGCTTTAGCTAAGTCAGCATGACTGAGATCGGCTTCATTCAGAGAAACTGCATTCAAGTTAGCTTTTTGTAGCTCTGCCTGGCGGAATTGAGTGCCGATTAACTTTGCGATCGTTAAATCAGCTTGACTCAAATTAGCTTCATCCAAAATAGCTCCTTCTAGAATTGCTCCATCTAGGATAGCTCCACTCAAATTAGCTTCCGTGAGATTTGCCTGATTTAAATTGGCTCCATTTAAGTCAGCTTCAATCAAGCTTGCTTGACTGAGATTAACTCTGCTTAAATCCGCTCCATCGAGAATGGCTCTGTCTAAAATCGCTCCGCTCAGGTTAGCTCCTTCTAAGAATGCTTCGCTCAGATTTACTTCAGTAAAATCTCTTCTACCTGTGGCGTATTGTGCCAATAGTTCATCCGCTTTCATTGCTTCGCCTTCGACAAGTTTCTACTTCTTTTGTCAGTCTTTGTCAGCTACAGTAGCAATTTTTTGGGAGGATGCCAAATTTGCAAAAATACCTGACGATTAGAAATCGTGCGCCAGTTGCTTCTCCTTACGGAGACGCTGCGCGAACAAGTCGGGAAATCCGGACGCCAGATACCTACGGAGGGAGATCTTCCTACAGTACTGGCTCCCCAACGCACTGGCTTGGCTATACAAAAGCGCGTCCGTAAGGCAAGGACTAATTATAGCCTGCTGAGGCACAGAGAAGTCCTGTAGGCGGGTTTTCCACGCCCAGGGAACTTCGGAGCTTTATTTTTGTAGTTGCACGAAGTGCGGACAATTTACAAAAATCGCTCCCAAATTTTCGAGGGCAGAGGGATACTGTGCCCTCGAAGATGAAACTAGTTAACTTTCAGGCTGCTCCATTCCTCCAACCAGAAAATTTATATCTTCCCTTGGCAGTTTAGCAGACACATCCTTGCCTCCTGGAAGAGGAAACTGAACATCAAAGGCATCTTCATCGCATTCTACAACCTTTCCTACTAAACCTTCTGGCAGGTTCTCATCTACATCGCGAGCCAGTCCAACTAAATCGTTCTTCTCAATCTCAATGGGCGTTGAATCGTTGTTCTCAATAGGCGTCATATTTCCAACCTCCAGTTACTACTAACTATTTGAGTGAGCTGCCAATGCTCCCGCAAAGTATTTTGTTAAAGTATTCTGTTAATCATGACGCATCACTTGGTCAATCCACGTCCTACCTTGGCACGAACTTTGACGCTTTGTACCTTGCCTATAGATGTACCAATAAAGAAAGAGTTGATATGCGGGGTGTCAGCTAAAGGTGACAGGTGAAGTATAAAGGATAAAGCGAGGGACCAACTTTTGCTTTAATTTATGGGGTATAACGTATTTTTCTCGTTGTGGCGCTCATTGTTTGTACTGCTGCAATCCTTGCAGCATTTACCTGGAGGAGCGATCGCATTGCACGCAAGGCTTCTAGAAGGTCAAAATGTCGCTTACATGGTCGGTCTCGCGTTTGCGATGGCACGGAGTGCCCGCCAGGGGCGATGCTCCGGACACGCTACGCGTTGGCGGAGCCTGTCCGGAGGACATACGCGATCGCAATCAACAGTGAGCAAGCTTTGTCAAAGCTGACTAAAAAAATCAGGGCAATTTTGGAAAATTCCACAATTACCCTGATTTTCTCGAGTTAGGAGTTAAAAATTAGGAGTGTTAACTAACTCTTAACTCCTCACTTTTTAAGCAAACGTTGCAGTTCTCACATCGTTGTTTGCCAGCAGTTCCTGCAACTCCTCGGCGTCCACTGTTTCCTTCTCAACCAGCATCTGCGCGAGTTGGTCGAGAATGTGGCGGTTATTTTCCAATACTTCTTTGGAGCGTCGGTAAGCTGCTTCTACCAGTATGCGGACTTCGTCATCAATAGCAGCAGCGGTTTCTTCAGAGAAATCGCGTTCTGCCATGATGTCTCGACCGAGGAACATATTGCCTTGCTGACGACCGAGGGCAACTGGACCCAGGCGATCGCTCATGCCAAAACGTGTTACCATCTGACGGGCGACACGAGCAACTTGTTGCAAGTCTTGAGCAGCACCCGTGGTCACTTCTTCGTCACCAAAGATGATTTCTTCAGCAATACGACCACCTAATGCCACCGCCATCTGATTTTCCAGATAAACACGGCTGTATAAGCCAGTGTCCATCCGGTCTTCGCTAGGAGTAAACCAAGTTAAACCACCAGCTCTACCACGAGGAATAATACTAATCTTCTGTACAGGGTCATAGTCTGGCATCAAAGCACCGACAAGGGCGTGACCTGCTTCGTGATAAGCTACCAGAGCTTTGCGCTTTTCGCTCATTATCCGGTCTTTCTTCTCTGGACCTGCTAACACACGGTCGATCGCGTCGTTAATTTCATCCATCGAAATTTCGGTTAAATTCCGCCGTGCAGCCAGAATAGCAGCTTCGTTGAGCAGGTTGGAAAGGTCTGCACCAGTGAACCCAGGAGTACGACGGGCAATTCTCTCTAAGTCCACGTCTTTTGCCAAGGTTTTCCCACGAGCGTGGACTTTAAGAATTTCCACTCGTCCAGCATAATCAGGGCGATCTACAACGACTTGACGGTCGAAGCGACCAGGACGCAACAATGCTGCATCCAGAACATCGGGACGGTTGGTAGCGGCAATAATGATGATACCTGTGTTGCCTTCAAAGCCGTCCATTTCTGTGAGTAACTGGTTGAGGGTTTGTTCACGCTCATCGTTACCACCGCCTAAACCAGCACCCCGCTGACGACCTACGGCGTCAATTTCATCAATGAAGACGATACAAGGAGCATTTGTCTTTGCTTGCTCAAACAAGTCGCGGACGCGGGATGCACCGACACCCACAAACATTTCTACGAATTCAGAACCTGAGATGGAGAAGAAGGGGACACCAGCTTCGCCTGCTACTGCACGAGCTAGCAAGGTTTTACCAGTTCCTGGAGGACCAACGAGTAGCACGCCTTTGGGAATTTTTGCCCCAACAGCAGTGAAGCGATCAGCGTTTTTCAGAAAGTCTACAACTTCGTTAAGTTCTAGCTTAGCTTGGTCAATACCAGCAACATCGTTAAATGTCACTTGGGTTTGCGGCTCCATTTGCACTCTAGCTTTGGACTTGCCAAAGTTCATCGCTTGGCTACCAGGACCATTTTGAGCGCGGCGGAGCAAGAAGAATAAGCCAACCAGAAGTAATACAGGGAAAAATAAGCTGCTGAGTGCTTTAAACCAAAATCCTTCATCGGTTTGCGGCAAAACATTAATATCTACCCCATGTTGGGTGAGAGTATTGATGAGGTCAGGGTCGTTGACCAAAGTCACCAGCTTCTTATTGGGGTCGTTCTTGGGCATCACAAGAGCTGTAGACCTATCTGAACTCAAACTAACTTTTTCTACGTTGTCATTTTGAACTTCATTAATAAACTGACTGTATCGCCATGTCTCTCTGCTTGGTTGTTTTTGGTCAAAAAACGCTGTCCCAAGCGCAATGACAACAATAAAGAGCAGTGCGTACAGCCCTGCATTTCTCCATCGTTTGTTATTCACCGAGGTTCATCCTCCTAGATCTGTTCTTGTGCGTGCAAAGTAGCAGTCTCTGTAAAGAGAGGGCATTTTAAGAATTATGTTAACTTATCTTAAGGTATACCAAATCTTGCACCTACAATGCTATAAAAAATATCCGCAGTTGTTGAAAACAGGAATGGTGGGGATTATATTCTAACTTTCCTGAATGCCAGATAACTGTCCGGAGTGGGATTATTTCCACGACACTATTACTATAGGCAATTGCCTCAAACCCCTTGACTAACTCTGGTGTCCAAGGTTCCTCCCGAACAAGAAGCTGTTTTTTTAACAGCCATTCTACAAGCTGCGATCGCACGACTCCCGGCAAAATTCCTGCTCTGATGGGCGGCGTCCACCAACAGCCATCTAGCCACCCCCAGAGGTTACCTGTACTCGTTTCTAGCCAATTCAGCGCAGCATCTACCAAAATGGCTTCTTGAGCATCTAACTTTTGGGCGCTAGTCTTTGCTAACCATGCGCTTAAATAGTTCCCCGTTTTGTGAGAAGGTAGACTGCGATAAAATTCTGGTGTTGATAGAGTCGCTACAATACCATTTTTCTGGTTTTCTGTCAAATTCTTTGGCAGCAACCTTCCCATTATCCACTCACGTCCATCAGGAAAGATAGCGATTCTGAGAACTGGGAAGTGTGCTAGGAGCATTTGTGCGCCTTGACGCAATCGTTCTTTATTTGGTAAACGCCAACCAAAGGTTTGCAAGCTAAATTTTAGGCGATCGCAGTGGGAGCGCCAGTGAGTTAACCTACTATCAAGCGAGTTATTGTAAACCCGCAGCGTTGTAAAAACAGTTGCTCCATAGAGTAATCCTGGGTCGTCAATTTCTAACTCTAGGGTTTGAGACTCAATTAATTTGCCATTGTACCAGAAAATAGCCGTAACCTCCCCAAACTAGGCAAAAGTAAAAAGTGAGCCAGTGCGGTGGACGGGTTCCACAGGCTACAGCAACTGGCGAACCCGTCAGGGTTAAAAGGCACTCATAATAAATTATCTTTCTTTTTACTTTTTACTTTGACTACTAACCTATCAATTTAATCATTTTCAGATAATTTAATTTTGTAAGTTCTGTCAGAATTAGGAATGACCTTTCCTCCTAAAGCTTCAATTTCATTGATTGCTCGCTGACGAGTTTTTTCATCAACTTGATGATTTAATATCATTGTCCAGGTAGCAATTCGAGCAAATTTACTGTTAGAATTCCTACTCAAGAATTTAGCAGTTTTTTGCGAAACAGATACAACTTTTTTGCTGTCTTAATCTGAGTATTTACTAGCCCAGTTTGCTGCCATTTCAAAAGAGTATTGAGCCATTAATGGTTTCCCTAAAAACAATAACTCATCAGTGCCTTTATAACGCCACACGTAATAAGACTTTTTGGGAACTCCGGGAGAAAGTGACTTTAAACCTTTGTCGATTATTTTTATAGAAAGTTCTGGCATACCCGCATATATAGAAGTACTGATAGAAAGACTCATATAGGCAGGTAGAAATCGCGGGTCGTGTTCCAGAATGACTTCAAAATATACTGGACTCAAACTGTAATCTGTTTTGGCACGAACTTCATCATCACCAAAATATTGCACAAAATTGAGATATATCAAATTAGCAATGATATTATTGTA
The DNA here is from genome assembly GCA_019359415.1 of Iphinoe sp. HA4291-MV1. GTDB lineage: Bacteria > Cyanobacteriota > Cyanobacteriia > Cyanobacteriales > Nostocaceae > Brasilonema. Next base: position 43,473 of record JAHHHH010000062.1, read on the forward strand.
ACCAAAGGATGGCATTTTTTTGAAAAATGTTAGGCGTAGCTTTTCTGAGTTAATTTCTCTTTGTAAAGTCTCTCTTGAAGCAGTTTGTTTTCTAGAAAGCAAGTTTTGCATTTTTGAGAGTTGGAGCCAGCCAACTCCCAACAAACACAAACAGGCTGTAAAAGATGCAGTGACACCTTGACGAGATAGAGCAAACATTTTGGTTTATTGGTACAGCAGCAGACTACAACTACATGGTTCCCATTAAACTCGCCAAATGAACAGTGATTAGCCCCATACTCTGCAAAACTTCAAACGGTTAAATCTACCACGTTTTGAGCCATTTGTTCACAACTGTATTGAAGAATTTTTTCATTTGATGCTTACGACGCCACCTTTGAAAAGCAAGTTCGTATTCTTCGCCTTTTATTTGAAAAGTATTCCAAGCATCAAGACCTACTACAAACCCACAACAAAGTAAAATGTACAGTGACCAAGAAATACCACCACCACCAAGTAGATCCACGGTCAACAAAAAGGCATTAACAATTGCATAATTACCAAAACGCCTCTTGAATCTACCTTGGCGATGAGTATTGAAAGTTTGCCGTTGTACCATTTCTCCTTGTTGTTCCAACCAGTCTCGTTCTGCTTGTTTGAGTGTCTCTGGAGAGATGTCTAATTCTGTAGCAATTTCTATCAGTTGCTCGTACGAAAATTCTTTGTCTTTGTCGTCAGCTTGACGAGCGATCGCCAGATGGAGAATTTGCTGTATATCTTCTTGCGAATATGTTCTTCTGGGTAAAACGTCTTTCATCGCGAGTGTAGGGTTTTCTTTGATTTTAGCGTCGAGCAGAAATGGAAGTTTTGCGGGCTAAGGGTGGGTTCAGTGCTGTGATTTGCTTTATACTAAAATAAGGATGCAGGAAAGCGCATCCTTGTTTTGGTAACCTTTCGGACATTTGCGCCGCTGAAGTTTTGCTCCTCAGATATCGGCATTGCGTTCATGCCTTTTTATCGCTTCAACAATGTTAACCCAGCCACGATGTGGACAGTAAATTAGAGCACTACAGACTAAATATAGTACATAAGTTCCATCTGCCGTCGTTTTGCGCGTTGCTTACAAAGGTCATAAAGCGTATACTTCTGTAAAACAGAGTAAGCTGCCTGACGTGCTTCTTGCCAAATTTCTTGAATAACTTCAGTTTCTACTGACGTGGGAGTGGAATTTTTCTTGGACACATCCGCGTCTAATCCTTCTATGCAACGGAAAGCATCTAGAAGTGTAATCTTTTGCGGCTCTCGTGCTAGAATATAGCCACCTTTGACGCCGCGTATACTCTTAATTAAACCTCCACGCCTTAATGTTGCAAGAAGTTCTTCCAAATAGCGATTTGGTATATTTTGCAGCGCTGCTATTTCCCGGATTTGCAAAGATTCACCAGTAGAATAGCAAGCTGCTAGTGCTATCAAGGAAAGAATTGCGTACTCAGATTTATTAGAGAGTTCCATAGGCGAGAGAAAATAGACCCACTCAGTTATTACCTGTGATCAAGCTAAATGTCATCTCAACCGTTATGATTATAGTCGCTATCATGCAGGTAACACCTTGCTAACCCTATGCTATTGGGTTTCCTACAAGTATAAAGACTGTCACCAATAAAATCAAATATTTTTATTTGTTGTTTCAATAAATAAAAATGATGATTAAGCGCAAACACTTTTTTCAACCAAGAAAGAATTCATATTATGACGGTTGGTATTTGCATTCAATACAGTTGTTGTGGGGCAGATAATATGTTCGCCCATAATTAAGGATCTGACTTTTCCCGTTAAGTCTCAAAAAGCTTGCTCACAAAGGATTCTGGAGAAAGTACAGTATATACGGTACAGTAGTTGAAATCGGGTGTTAAAGGTGACAGGTGATGTTGGATTGGTGG
>JAHHHH010000063.1 GCA_019359415.1 Iphinoe sp. HA4291-MV1
ACGATCGCTTGGGAGCAACGCAGAAACACTCAATCGCGAACAATCGATTGGCGCTTTACAACTGAAGATGCACGTATTAAGCTTAAACGACTCTATCCCTCATTTCAACCCTGACAGACTACTAGTACAGATCGGCGTAAATAAACCACCCATTCCAAATCGATGAAACGCTTACGCTGTCTTCATTTTGAATTTTGAATTTTGAATGAGCGAATTCCGCCTTGCGGTACTAGGCTCCCACTACAGTCTTTTTTGCATGCATTGGGATGCTCCCCAGACTTTGTGAGTTTCACTGTTTATCGTGGTCGTTAGAAGATGATATGGTACGAACATCAATCGACTGCAAAACCTGTATACTGCCTAACAAGAGGTTCGTGAAATGCTAACACAATATCTTCTTTTGGCACTCCTAGTTTCACCAGTTCATCCGCAATTCCTATTTCCGTTCCATCATGCTGTATCCAAATCTTGTCATTTTTGATATCGAGATGCAAAACACAGCCATACATTGAGCGGCGATTTTTCCAACCCGTATAAACAATTTGATAATGGTCACGTTCAATATCAAAAATCAATTCCGTTTCGACTTGATTATCTGATGAACCTAACTTTGCGTATTCACTCAACAATTGTTGGATATATGTGCGATAGCGTTCTATCTTTTCCATGACAAAATTACCTCGCTTACTGGGTCATAAACGATCAGTGTAAGTTGAAAGCGCTCAATCACAGTTTGCACAAATGGAAGGGTAAAAAAATTTCGATAAACCCCTTGAGGAACTGCTAAATATAAAACACGATTAGGCTGCTGTTCTTCCAAAGCAACACGATAGTTAATAAATTGCCCCACCGCAGTATGAAATTCATAAATATTAGACGTACTAATAAAGCTTTTAATCTCAACTGCTATCTTTTCCTCTCCTCTGTCAGCAGCTATGACTTTTTCTGCACCTAAGTCGATTTGCATATCAACCCTACCTGCCCGAATCCTTAAAGGATCATCTGTAATCACCCAACCTTCTTTTTCCAGCCCTTTTCTAACACTATCGTGAAAAACATCTTTAGCAGCCATAAAGTCTTCCGGTTCACCATTGATGTCAACGATACCGTCCCCGTCACTTTGGGCGAGGTACGTTCTTGGTCTGTACCTAACAGGACTTACGCAAAGAAACCCGGTTTCTACCAAAAATCGTCTGTTTTGCTACCAAATACTAACAAAGAAACCGGGTTTCTGACAGATTATGCGTAAGTCCTACCTAAATGATACAACTTTCTTAGAATCAGTTATCAGTAACCGAGAAGTACTGTGTCAATCTTTTCTTAACCACAGATCTAGATAGACTATATCCTTGGAAATCTTCGTTAAACGAGAGCGCATAGAGTCCCGCAAACGCATATGCTAGATGGTCGGATGAGCCATTTAACTTTTTGCAAATGGCAGAAAGAACGCACGCTCAATATACTCAATAAAGGATGAAGAACAGATGTTTGACACTGCCATAGAAGCTATTGTTGCCCGTGAAATCCTTGACTCACGGGGAAGACCAACAATTGAAGCAGAGGTACATTTGGTCAATGGTGCTGTAGGATTGGCGCAGGTTCCCAGTGGTGCGTCTACTGGCACTTTTGAAGCGCACGAACTGCGGGATAAGGATAAAGCACGTTACGGGGGTAAGGGTGTACTCAAGGCGGTGCAAAACGTTAAAGAAGCACTTGCTCCAGAGTTGCTCAACATGGATGTCCTCAACCAGGAACTGCTCGATCGCACGATGATTGCCTTGGATGGTTCCGCTAATAAATCCCATCTTGGTGCTAATGCGATTCTAGCGGTTTCCTTGGCAGCAGCGAAAGCCGGGGCTGAGTCTTTGGGAATTTCCCTGTATCGTTATTTAGGTGGTCCACTAGCGAATTTGTTACCCGTACCGCTGATGAACGTGATTAACGGCGGTGCTCATGCAGCAAATAACGTGGATTTTCAAGAGTTTATGGTTGTCCCCATTGGGGCGTCTTCTTTCCGAGAAGCATTGCGCTGGGGCGCGGAGGTGTTTGCTACCCTCTCTCAGGTGTTGGATGAGAAAGGTTTACTGACTGGTGTTGGCGATGAAGGCGGTTTTGCTCCCAATCTGGAGTCAAATCAGGTGGCGTTGGAATTATTGGTTGCTGCAATTGAGAAAGCTGGTTACAAACCAGGAGAACAAGTGGCTTTGGCGTTGGATGTTGCGGCGAGTGAGTTTTACAAAGATGGGCAATATGTCTACGACGGTAAACCCCACTCTCCGGGTGAGTTTGTTGATTATCTCGCGCAACTGGTTGACCAATACCCCATTGTGTCAATTGAAGATGGCTTGCATGAGGAAGATTGGCAAAATTGGCAGTTACTCACCCAGAAGCTGGGTTCTCGCGTGCAGTTGGTAGGAGACGACTTATTTGTCACCAACGTTACGCGCTTGCAAAAAGGAATTGAACTCAAAGCTGCTAACGCTATTTTGATTAAACTTAATCAAATTGGTTCGTTGACAGAAACTTTGCAAACGATTGACTTAGCGACTCGCAACAGTTTTCGCTCAGTTATTAGCCATCGTTCTGGTGAAACGGAAGATACAACCATTGCTGACTTAGCTGTTGCAACCCGCGCAGGTCAAATTAAAACAGGTTCTCTGTGTCGCAGCGAACGGGTAGCAAAATATAACCGTTTACTACGTATTGAGGATGAGTTGGGCGAACTCGCCGTTTACGCTGGTGCTGTGGGATTAGGACCGAATTGACCTTTTTAATCAAGTGCTATATCTAAACGCAAGTCGGTGCATTGTTAATGCATCGGCTTGCATTGTTAATGCATCGGCTCGCATTGTTAATGCATCGGCTCGCATTGTTAATGCATCGGCTTGCATTGTTAATGCATCGGCTCGCATTGTTAATGCATCGGCTCGCATTGTTAATGCATCGGCTTGCATTGTTAATGCATCGGCTCGCATTGTTAATGCATCGGCTTACATTGTTAATGTATCGGCTTACATTTCAATGGACATGTGGGAAAAGTTATCCTTTGAGGATAGAACCGCAAGTCTTTTAGCCGCTTCTCGCGGTGAGACATATTCCATAAAACTTCTACATTTTCCATATTTCTACTTTCACACAAAATATGGGAAATGTAGAGATAAGTTGGAATTATTTAGCTAATCTTTAACTTAGTAATACGTCCAATCAGCTTGGCTACGTTAGCACTTTACGAGTTGACTTTTGACGAGTTGACATGATATCGTATAAATGATGGAGAAGGTGTGCGCAGGCAAACCCACCTCTTCAATATTGTTACCACAGGCTGAGTCAAGATGATCGTCAGCTTTTTCAACTGTTTCTAGCGAAGTGGAGATTGTCGATAAGCGTGGCGAGTTGCTTGTGAAAATTTACTCTCGTCGTTCGACGAGTCTTCCAGTTATATATTTATGCAAAATGCTTGAGATAAGGGTCTGATATGGAATCCCCTCTTCAATGGCTTTGGTTTGAATCGCGTCAAGATCCAGCGACGAAAGCCTTAATGTAATTCGCTTATCTTTGGCAAGAGTGGCTTTGGCATAGCTTTGAAGTTGAGCCAGACGATTTGGATCGCCCACTGATTCCCATTCACCCTTCTCAAAGGACTCAAGTATTTCCTTCTCTTCCTGTTCAAGTTCACTCATGCTCATTATCTTCTCTTAAGTACTGCTTAGTTGCCTTCCGATATGGAATGATGGTCTTTAAGAAAAGTTCTGACTCGGTTTCAACGTACGGGACAAGATAAGCGTACCCTTGAATCTGTACTACGAGTAAACGCTGTTTTGGATACTTACTTTGGTTTGGGTGAATGTAATCATCAAGGAGGTCCCCCCTATCCAACGCCGCAAGAACTGCTTCAAATGACACTCCTCGTTGCGACCTAAGTTTCTCGTTTTTTGTGAGATCCCACCGGATAAGTTTCATCCCCAGATCATATGCTCATTGTACATGCAATGACAACAAACTAGTAGTCCGCCACAGCAACTTTGCAGGCTGAACGATCTCAAAGAAACCGGGTTTCTGTACCCGGCGAAGTTCCTGTGGTGAAACATTAGGGATGGCGAAACTTACGTTAGCTTGTCTCCCTTGTCCCCAATTACGGATAAAACCCCAACTTCGGTAACCCCATTGTCTCGTCCCAGCCCATCATGATGTTAAGACACTGGATAGCTTGACCCGCCTGCCCTTTAATAAGGTTATCAATCGCTGACATCACGATCGCACGTCCAGTACGCGGGTCAACTTCTATTCCTATGTAACAAAGGTTACTGCCACAAGCCCATTTGGTTTGGGGATAAACGCCTGGCTCGCAAACTTTCACCCAAAGAGAGTTACGATAGAAGGCTCTATAAATCGTGATTAAATCATCTCGCACCAAACCAGGGTCCCGTAGCGTTGCATAAACTGTTGCTAATATGCCACGCACCATAGGAACGAGGTGTGGTGTAAATTGGATAGTGATTTCGTGTCCCGCTAAATCACTACAAATCTGCTCGATTTCTGGGGTGTGGCGGTGACGGACGACGTTGTAAGCTGCTAATGAGTTATCTGCCTCAGCAAGCAACATATTGACTTTTGCTTGACGCCCACCTCCAGAAGTGCCAGACTTCGCATCAATAATGGCTGTTTCTGGCACAATTAGCCCTTGCTTGAGCAGTGGTGAAAGTGCCAAGAGGCTAGCAGTAGGATAGCAGCCAGGACAGCCAATCAGCTGCGCTTCCGCAATGCGATCGCGGTACAGTTCTGGTAATCCATAAACTGCTGTCGCTGTTGTTGTAAGATCTGTTCTCTGGGCACCATACCAATTTGTGTAAGTTGTTAAATTGCTAAAGCGATAATCTGCACTCAGATCTAGTACTTTACATCCTTTTTCCAATAATTGCGGAGCGATTTTGCAAGCCAAACCATTTGGTAGAGAGAGAAAGACTACCTCACAACGGTGAGCAATGGTTTGTGGCTCGACAGCCTCAATCGGTTGATTAACTATGTGAGCCAGATGTGGATAAAGATCCGCAAACGGTTTTCCCGCGCTACTCTCCCCACCTAAGTAAACGAGTTCGACTTCTGGATGATCCATCAGTAGCCGCACTAATTGCACTCCGCCGTAACCTGACGCGCCAACAATCCCAACTCTTACGCGTCTAAATTTGCCCATAACTACTAAATCCTTTTTGAATATGAAGACCCGTCCTTACCAGAATTCTCCTGGCTTAGACTTATTGCCGTTTCATTGTTGCTGCACTTAGTGATCAGAAAATCCAACTCTAGCCGCAGGTATTTATCGGTATGTTATCGAATCTTTGCTTCAAATGCTTCTGAAGTATCTAGAAGAGCTACAATCAGATACAAGCATTTGTTAAAGAAAATTTACGTTTGGTACCTGGAATTTGTCTGTGTCGAAGCTTAACACAACCTTAAACCAAAGCTTTGAGTTTGATTCGATTGACTCCGCCTTGGCTGACTTGAAAGCTGGTCACCAAATTGTGGTAGTAGATGACGAAAATCGAGAAAATGAAGGTGACTTGATTTGTGCTGCTCAATTTGCTACCCCTGACATTATTAATTTTATGGCGGTGGAAGCCAGAGGGCTAATTTGTCTGGCGATGACTGGCGAGCGGCTTGATGAATTAGATTTACCATTAATGGTGACTAACATCACAGACACCAACCAAACAGCTTTCACTGTCAGCATTGATGCTGGATTTCACTTAGGGGTGACCACTGGTATTTCAGCAGAAGACCGCGCCCGCACAATCCAAGTTGCTATTAACCCAGTAACACTACCTTCAGATTTACGTCGTCCCGGTCATATTTTCCCCATTCGCGCAAAGGTTGGAGGCGTACTCAAACGAGCGGGACATACCGAAGCTGCTGTTGACTTAGCTCGATTAGCTGGATTATACCCTGCTGGCGTTATTTGTGAAATTCAAAACCCCGACGGTTCGATGGCACGGCTATCCCAATTATTTGAGTATGCCAAACATCATAATCTCAAAATCATTAGCATCGCGGATTTAATCAGTTACCGCCTGCAGCACGATCGCCTCGTCAAGCGCGAAACTGTTGCTGATTTACCCACTCAGTTTGGTCTTTTCCAAATTTACGCTTATCGCCATACTCTGGATAATACAGAACACGTTGCTATTGTCAAGGGTAATCCTGCTCAATTTGATGAGCATCCCGTAATGGTGCGGATGCATTCCGAATGCTTGACTGGAGATGCTTTGGGTTCTTTACGCTGCGACTGTCGAATGCAGTTGCAAGCAGCGCTAAAAATGATTGAGAATGCAGGACAAGGTGTTGTCGTTTACTTACGGCAAGAAGGACGGGGAATTGGGCTGATTAATAAATTGAAGGCTTACTCGTTGCAGGATATGGGACTGGATACTGTAGAGGCGAATGAGCGCTTGGGATTCCCCGCTGACTTGCGAGACTATGGTATGGGAGCACAGATGCTCATGGATTTGGGAGTGCATAAAATTCGCTTAATTACCAATAATCCTCGTAAAATTGCTGGGTTAAAGGGCTACAAGTTGGAAGTTGTTGATCGCGTGCCCTTATTAATTGAAGCAAACGACTACAATTCTTATTACCTGAGGACCAAGGCGAAAAAGTTGGGTCATATGCTGTTACAGACTTATCTGCTGACAGTCGCAATCAACTGGCAAGATGACCCAAAAGCCGTGACGGAACGCTACGAACGCTTAGAGAAACTAAGGCATTTAGCGAAAACTCATGACTTATTGTTACAAGAAGAAGCACGTCCTTTGGCGATCGCTCTGTTTGATAAGCCATCGTTAATCATACACTTGGGTTTAGACCAACCGAACCTAGCAACATCCGATTGGTATAAGCACAAAGGTCATCCTTACGTACAAGCGATTAGTCAAATTTTGGACGAACTCGTCGCTTCACCTTACATCCAAAAGGTAGAATTTTTGATTTCGCCCGGAGTTGATCCTCTAAGTAACCTACAAGTGCAATTGGATCGACAAATGTTCTCTCCAGGTACATTACCTTCGTCCATTTGTTGCGAGCAATTAGGGACGCAGAAGATTTATAGTTTTGGGAGACTCATTAAACGGAGTAATACTCCATAAAACGGTGTAATTTATTGTTGTCTGAGTGAGAAGTGGTGCAACGGCAATTGGCGCTATGTGCCTCCCACTTACGCCACATGCTGTAGCCTGTGAAACCCTCCGCAGTCGCCACAACGGGGGGAACCCCCGCAAGGCGCTGCTCTCCACCGCAGTGGCTTATCTGTCTAGACGCTGGTCAACTCCCATTGACCAGTTCCCTGAAGGCAGGATTCCGTTTATGCTTAATATCAAGCCATCCAAGCTCAATAGCATCATTCAAATCCTTGCCATGCCCCTTCAGGAAACGCGCTGTACGACGCAATAATACTGCCTGAACCTCATCCGCTTTCATGAAGCGGGTAATGTCTTTGTCTGTGCCACGAGCAAGGACATTCAAAGCAGCATTTAGATCCGCTTGCAACACGACCCCATTAAATCTGATAAAGCTGTCCCCATTACGCTTACCCAATAGGGTTCCTGTAACAGAGTCAACTTGCGACGTGTAACTAGCTGCAACCTCTGTGATAGTTGAATTACTCCAACTAGCCCATTTTTCTAAACTATCCCGCAAGTAGCCTTTTACCCAGCTATTCAATTTGCGGGACATTGCCTTAGACTGACGTTTATTTTTGATGGGTTCCGTCAAGTCCTCAGCATAAACTTTCAAAAAGCCTTCTTCAAACAAAGACTTTGAGGCTTTACCAATCAAGCTTGCAATTACCGACTGGTCTTTGTTGTAGCGTTTATTCTCTGTTCTCCTGGTGAGATTATTTTCTAAAATCCTTGCAGATTTCGCTGGGTCATGTGGCTTTAAGTTCCGCGCAAGAGCAAACAACTTGCCACGATTTCTATTTTTCTTGGTTATGCGATTTGACTTTTGAGTTAACAGCTTGCCCAACCCAGAGCCGTGCTCAGTCCCTTGAGAATCAATGAACGCTTCAGTGTATCCCTTATCAACGCCGACCGAAGTTGTGATTGATTCTGGGCATTTGGTGTACTCGCCAAGGTTAACTAGAAAATGAATCTCAAACTGGTCAACCTGTTTGTTAAAAATAACTCGAATCTGTCCGGCGACTTTTCTATTACTGCGAACTTTTATTTTGATTCGCTTGCCTCTGGTTAGTCCGGCTAATTCTAACAGGTAGATGTTTCGACTGATTTGTTTGCAAGAGTAACCATCTGGCTGGTAAACAATTTGGTTTTTAACAAAAGTATGACCGCGCTGAAACTCTTTTCTGACAATACGATGAAGAAACGAATCATCCAAGAACGCAGTACTTTTTAACTTCTCGTAGCAAGCTTTTCTAGCTTTTTCGTTCTTTTCTCCGCTGTAGCGTTTCCAAATATGCTTTCGGAGATTGGCAACAGTTGCAGCTTGTTGAGCAAGAATCGCTTTTGCAACATCGCTGACAGTCCACTCCATAAGCTTTGAAGGCAAGTTTAACGACTCTGGAGAACGGAAAGCGCGCACCTCTGGATAAGTTTTACGCCAATCCATTCCCCAGTGCCGAATGCTTCCAAGCTTGTTGTAAGATTCGGAACGAACAACAGCTAAACGCTCCATTATTTCTAGTAATTCTGTTTTTGATGCATTCTCAACATCACAGGTTATGACTACTTGAGTTGACAACTTCTGGACTAGATTTTTTGGCTTACGTTTAACCATTGTTCTCCCTCCTCCTATTAATACTACATCACTGTGTCCGATTTTTCCGAATCACTTTGAATTATTTTTTCATACTTGCGCAAGAAATATAGCTTCGAGCTAAAACAGTGCATAATTGACATGAAATCCTCCATCAGTTCTTGGTGTGGGGGCTTATAGGTATTATTCAAGACAACAATGTCGCAATGATTAAGGTTGCAAAACCATTCCACAAAGTCAAATCCAAACCTACACAGCCTGTCCTTATGAGCAACGACAATAACCTTAATTTCCTGTTTGGAGACTTGCTCCATCAACGTTATGAACTTTTTGCGCTTAAAATTCAATCCCGACCCAAAATCACTGATGCATTTACAATTGGGATAATTCTTCCCCAGGTACTCGCTCTGAGATGCAAGATCTTGTTTTTGAGATGTTGTCGAAACTCGCGCATATAAAATCACTGGTCGATTGTCAATCCGGTCAACCAATCGCTCAATGGACTCAATCAAATATCGTCTATGACCACCTGGAGATTTGATGTATTGTATTTTCCCCTCATCAGCCCATCGGGTTAATGTTTTTGGATGGTAGCCATACCTCTTTTGGGCTTCGGCTGGCGTTAAGTACATAATGACAATGGAGTAACTAAATGTCCGTTTTGCTCCATTGTATACAGATATATTCCGCTATCAGACTATCTAGTTAATCGGCGTCACGTACTAGAACACCGATTCAGTATTCACCAATTGTGATAAAAAACCCGGTTTCTTCTCATTGAGATAACGAAATATCGGTCTTTCCAGCAACAGAAACCGGGTTTTTGGCATTAATGAATCGGTGTTCTAGTTATTATCAGTTTGTGAATTTTCCAGTTCCTTATCTTCTGTAGGAACAACAACAGCAGGAGGATTAGACTGCTTGGACTCCACAGTAGATGGCTGTACTGGTACAACAATAGGAGCATTATTTGACTGGCTGGCTGGTTGCGACGAATCAGGAGTGCTACGAGAAGACGGTGGTGGGTTATTTTCTGAAGATGGTGAAGAAGTCTTGCGAGATTCGCGGATTGCTCGTAGTCGCTTTCTCAGTGATGCTGATGAACTGGTGCTAGGCTGCGAAGCTTCCTCCTGTGAGTCTTGTTGGGATTGGCGAGGTTGGGATTCTCTAGAAGAGGTTTGAGGTGATTCTTTTGTCACATTGCTGCTATCAGGAGCGTCTTCAGTTGAAAGACGACGGACACGCCTACGCCGTGTTGAAGTAGAAGCAGGTGCAGATTGAACTTGTGACGAAGTATTATTCTCTTTCTGTGCAGTGTTAGTTTCTTGAGTTGAAGGTAATGGTGTGAAGCTTACTGTAGGTTTTTCTTCGTTAGCATCACGCTTTTCGACAACAGGTTGTCCAGATGAGCGTGGCTGAGTTTTAGTCATCAAAGTTGTGACAGCAAAACCAACTGTAGCAGCCACAAGGGCTATACCCGTAGCAATGAATATCTTAGGTGACGAAATATTGATAATTTTGTTGAATTTGATATTTCTTAAAGGTGAGGGGGTTGGTGTTTTGCTCACAGCCGCCACTTCTTTTGGCAAATTTGGCTTTGGCAAATCTGGATGTGGTTGAACAGATAAATTGATAGTTGGCACTGCTTGTGTAGGAACTGATTGCTGTGTAGCACTTTCCCTATACCCAGGTAACAGCAGCAACCACTCTGCGACTGTTTGCGGACGAAAGCGAGCCTCAATTGCCATACCACGCATGATCGCTTGATTGACAGCAGCACTCAGATGGGGTTGCAACTCGCGCGGAGTTGGCATTTGTTCGCGATCGCGCAACAGTACAGGCATAGGTACTTGTGCTGTCAACAATGCATACAGTGTTGCTGCTAAACCATAAACATCAGCCGCAGGAGTGCGGGTTGCTTGCGACAGATACTGCTCAATTGGGGAATAACCCTCAGAAACAATACCCGTGTGAGTTTGCCTAACCCCATGATTAAATTCCCGTGCAATGCCAAAATCAATAAGTACCACCTCCTGAGTTCCTTGACGGAGGATGATATTATCTGGTTTCACATCCCGGTGCAGCAACCCATTTTGATGCACCACCTGCAACGCGGCTCCTATTTGGCGGATATAATGAATTGCTATCTCCTCTTGCAAGGGTATCCCTGGTAAAACATATGCCTCAGCCAAAGTCTCACCCTTGATATATTCCATCACCATGTATGGAAGTCCATCTTCGACAAAAAAGTCGCTCACCCGGACAATATTCGGGTGGATACAAGTCGCTAATCGTCTTGCTTCATCCTGGAATTGGCGCTCGAACTTGGCAAAATCCGGATGTTGTCGCAGCTTTTCATTGAGAGTTTTAATCACCACAACTTGATTCAAAAAGTGGTGAGTTGCTTTGAACGTAATGCCAAAGCCACCTCTACCGATTTCCAAGTTAATGGTATATTTATTACCCTGCAAAGTTTTACCAGCTAACATAGAGAGTCCTAAGTTCTGAGTGCTGAGTTACTATAATGAGTCACTATAATTTGGTACTGCGTCCTAAATGAAATCTGAAACTCCAAAAGCTCTAGTCTTGAGTTTTGAGTGTAACGTAAATTTTTAGTCACATCAAATCCAGTTTAATTCAGATGACTCTTTTTTTCCTCCTAAAATAATATACTCATAACTTAGGACTCGAAACTCCGCACTCCTAAAAGCGGTGACTGAAGAAAGAACTCATTGACATACTCCCCGCAATAGAATTGCGGGGATTCTGGGGTCAGACAGCGATAGCAGACTCTGCCCGTCTTACATCGCCTAGCCCAACAGTCGATGCCCCGACTGCTTGAATATTCTTCGCTGCGTTGTCATCCCTGCCATTAATCGATTGACAAGATGAACAACGCCACTCCCTGATAGATCCAAGCTTTCTAAAACATGTCCACAACATGAACAGGTTTTGCTACTGGGATACCACTGGTCGATGAATACAACCAACTTGTTCTTCTTTTTGGCAACCCACTCCAGAATTTGGAGAAACTCACCAAAAGCTAAGTCAGATATTTTACGACCCCAAAGACGTTGCATTCCTTTAAGATTTAACGTCTCAAAGCACAGGATATCAAACTTATCTGTTAACTCGTGGGCTAGTTTCCAAAACCAATCACGGGCTTAATGCAATTCTTTGACTCTTTATTGAGATTCTTGCGTTCTTATTGACAATATGCGCTTACCCTGCCTAAATTAGTGCGCTTGATTGTTAAGGTTTTGACTGTTCCTTCTATTTCTCTAGACTTCCAAAATTGGTAAACCCGATTCCCAATTTTGACTCTATTGCCACCTAAAAATTTGTAGCCTGCTTGTTTTAAAGTGAATGATTTGTACTTCTTGACTTTCTTGAATCCCGGTGGACGAACTCCCTTTTTCTGGTGTTTAAAAAACAGTTGATAGGCTTTATCAATGCGCTGACAAATATCCTGCACTGCTTGTGAGCCTACTGTTTGCCAAAATGGATTGCGTGTTCTCAATTTGGCAATATGTGACTGAAGTTTAGCACAACTCAAATACTTGCCCCACATCCGGTAATACCGCTTGTGCAAGGCAATACAGTGATTGTAGATTACCCCTGCGGCGTTGATTGACCGTTTGAGGTATCTATTCCGTTTGTGTTGGTACAACTTAAACTTCAGTGTTTTCATGCAGACATTGTACTATGATGAATGTAGATAGTAAATATACATCTACAGATGCTGAAACCCTTATTATTACGTTAGTTTCCACGCATTTTGTGATCTACTGACTTTATCTGCTTACTGACACAGACATTGCTTTAGAATCTGCAAATCTTATATCTAATCAGCTAAAGCAAAAAGGAGTAGCAGTCATTCTTAGTCAGGCAAATCAAGAACCGAAGTTAGTTCTCGTCCTTCTGCAAAAATAAAGCAAGAGTAATTTTTATCCCCACAAAGTTCCATATGCATCAAACAAGTTATAATCCACCGTTAGTTCTTCTCCTTTATCAATATCTCTAGCAGCAATTGTATATGCAGAATCTTCTAAAAGTTCAAAATTGATATCTTTACAGTTAGGATTGTCAGAATGGTTAAAAAAACGTGCATCATCAGCAACAAGCACGTAAGTATCTTTTTTTGTAATGTGACAATATGCGTATTTTAAAATTTGATTTCGTGCTGGTCCTGGTAAATTATCAATTAAATCTTTTGAATAGTATTGATCAAACCCAGGAGTAAACTCCCATATTTTATCACCTTTTTTAATAAACTGATCAGCGAAGATACCTATACCATGAATTGAACTAGTATTGAGCTTGGTTAGTACAAGAAGCATTTTTCAAAAAAAGTATAAATATTAACTAATGATTATTAAATACCATATATTTTGTATCCCCTCAATACTTCGGGGTAGAGAGTTCCAAACACTTGCTCACGAGTTATAAACACTCGTCGGAGAGTTCCAATTTGGGAGCATCCCAAATGTGTAAAAACATATTTTGTCATTGCGAGCGTAATGAAATGGGGCGAACGCTTCATTCGCAATGACAATCTATTATCTTAGTAAATTTGCAAAATTGGGATGCTCCTCACCCTACTGATATGCTTTATTTATTTGCAAAGCTAGCTAAAAGCGGTGACCAATACCGAAATGAAGTCGGCTTTCTCCTTGGTCATTCAATCCGTAGTCAGCCCGAATTAAGCCTAAAGGTGAGTCAAAGCGGACTCCCGCACCATAACCGAAACCAGTCCCAGGTTTACCACGAACTCCCGCAGGATCACCCAAGACACTCTCACCAGAACCTAAGTCTGAGGCAAAGTCAGCAAATAGGACACCTCCTAATGCTTGGAACACAGGGAAGCGATATTCCGCTGACGCTAACACATAACTGCGACCAGTACCAACATCACCACCATCGTAACCGCGTACTGAATTGGGACCACCCAAGTTAAAACTTTCATATGGTGGTAAATCTCCGAGGACTGTACCAGCTTGAACATTCAGAGCAAATACTTGCGGCTTACTAGACTCAAATAACTTTACGGGCGTAAACTGGCTATAGTTTGCCTTGACGCGGTTCATAGAAATTTGTCCTTCCCCAACAGGAATGGATTGTTCGGTACTGAGTTTGAGTACAGAACCTTGAGTTGGATTGAAGGGATTATCCCGTTGGTCTTTAGTAGCGCTTAAGGATACAGTTGTCAGATCATCAATACCAGTCCCACTAAAAGACAGAGGATTTCCCTTTTCATCAGTTGGGGTAATTGTTCCGTCGCGATCGCGAAGACTGACACGGGTATAGTTAAATCCTAGGGAAGTATCCCAACCATCAATCGGGCGTTGCAAGCTAATACCACCCCCAATTCGACCTTCCCGCACTCTGTCGCCATTTGCTAACTTGACGTCACCATCAAAAGTGTCAGAAAGTCCTCGCTTGCGAAACCCACTCACACTATAGCCAAAGCCGTCTGGATTGGTTTCCCGGTAAGGACTCGTAAATTTAGTATCAAATTGAAAGTCACGGCGACCGACTTCAAAATTAAAACCTAGAGTATCATTAACACCTCCGACATTTTGATCTCGGTAAGTTAAAGTAGCAACTATCCCCTGATCGGCGTTATAATTACCACCCACATTGATAGAACGCGCTCCTATTTCCTTGACTTCGTAAATCACATCCAGTTTTGTTGCATCCCCTTCAAAAGCAACGTTGACACTCTGAAATAATCCTGTCTTATACAGTCGCTGTAAGTCTTGTTTGACTAAATCTTCTTGATAGGTTTGTCCTGGCTTAAGCTTGAGCTGTTGCTGCAAGAAATCTGTTTTTGTGCGCCCCTCCACTGGCTTACCCTTGTCATCAACTGTCTTACCTTCGTCGTTAACAAAACGAAACTTGATATTGTTGACGACACCTTCAGCAACATTTAAAGTCAGGATTCCTTCAGCGCTGGGTCTAATTGATATGACTCGTGCAACTTTATAACCTTTGTCAGCGTACCATTTCTTTAATTGTTGTACTGCTTCCTTAAGAGCATTGGGACTGATGACTTTTCCTATCTGAGGTTGAAAGTGTTCCCAGGCAACTTGATAAGTGAGCGCTTTTGCTCCTGAAAGTTGTAGAGAACGCACAACGACTGGTTGTACTTGGTACTCTACACTTAAGCCAGTTGGCACAGAACTGCTATTTACACGAGCATTCGTAAATAAACCAGTCTCCAAAATTGCTGCGACATCCTTGTGTAACTGACTTTGACTGGTTTCTCCACCGACTTGAGTTTTAATCACACCGCGAATCACCTGCTGCAATTCCTCATTCGCTCCCACTATCTTCACTTCTGTAGCAGTGACTACTAAGTTATTGTCAGGGGATGAGGGAGATGAGGGAGATGAAAAACTTATTTCCCTCATTTCTCCTTCCTCCTTGTTCTCTTTTGGAGTAAGTATTACGACTGATTTATTGCTACCGCCACTTTGGGCGCTACCTGATTTTTGAGAGAATTGTCCAATGACTACTGATTCTGGGGGTGCGATTGTTTCTATCGGTGCAGGCGTTTCTTCAGTGACTGGCACCTCTACGTTATCAGGTTTTTCCGCTTGCTGAGGAGTATCGGAGGGTGCAGCCAATACCTGCTGATTAGCATTGCCAGCCGCCAAAGTCGCTAAAGTAAAAATTGCCGCAGAAGAAACTCGCATAATAATAGTAGCCTAATAAACTGGGAGTTAGTTTGTACTTCCGTACTGAGGTTAGGTAGTGAGGATAATAAGCAATTCAAAATTCAAAAAGAAAAGATCTAGTACGGCGGGCGCGTAAATAGACATACCATTTGAGAAAGCCCAAAAGCCTATGTTATAAACTTTTTGCCTTCTACCTTTTTGTACTAGTAATGGCAAGCATCCTGTATGTAGTTGTGTATAAATTAAAGGCGTGACAGCTTACTAACTTCCAGCTACATCGCCGATTTATACCTCGATTTATTCCTCTTGCCCCAAACGACAGTTATTTTTGAGTTTTTGTTTCTCATGAGTGATTCATCACCTTCACCACTAACTTCTCACTTCCAAAAGGATACTCCACGCTTACAGTTACTTGTTTTAAGCAACGGACATGGGGAGGATATTATTGCAGTCCGTATTTTGGAAGAACTTCAGCAACAACCCAACCCACCGGAAATCTCTGCTTTGCCGTTAGTGGGACAAGGATATGCTTACCAAGGGTTGGATATTCCCCTCATTGGTTCAGTACGCACGATGCCGTCAGGTGGTTTTATTTACATGGATGGACGCCAATTTGTGCGAGATGTACAAGGTGGTTTGTTACAACTCACCGTAAGTCAAATCAAAGCCATACGTTATTGGGTAAATACTCAGAAAAAATCAGGTAACAGGATAGCTATTTTAGGCGTGGGCGATATTGTACCACTCATCTTTGCATGGTTGAGTGGTGCTAACTATGGCTTCGTAGGCACAGCAAAATCGGATTATTATGTGCGAGATGAAGTGAGTTTGTTAAAACGGAAAGAGAAAGGAGCATGGTGGGAAAGCTTTTCTGGCTCAGTTTACCACCCTTGGGAACGTTGGTTGATGAGTCGTCAGCGTTGCAAGGCAGTTTTTCCCAGAGACTCGCTCACAGCAGAGATATTGAAAAGGTGGACTATTCCCGCTTTTGATTTGGGTAACCCGATGATGGATGGTTTGGAACCAACAATTCCACGCCCAAGATTTTATAGCGCTCATGTCCAAAAGCAAGAATTAACTCGACCTTTCGTTGTCACTCTCCTCCCTGGTTCTCGTCCCCCAGAAGCATACGCTAACTGGCACCAAATTATGATTGCTGTCTGTGCAATCATGGAGCTTTTTAGCAAGCAAGAGTTTGTCGGACACACTTCTGGAACTGTGGTGTTTTTGGGTGCGATCGCTCCCAGTTTACATCTTGAAAGTTTACGCCAAATTCTCCAATCTCAAGGCTGGCATCCCCATGCTGAACCGCCAATCAAAATTCCTGAGAAAAATATCTTGACATTGAAGCAAAAAAATGCTTACTTCATCTTGTCGCAAGATGCCTATAACGACTGTTTGCATCAAGGAGATTTGGCGATCGCAATGGCGGGGACAGCGACAGAACAATTTGTGGGTTTAGGAAAACCAGTCATCACCATTCCCGGAAAAGGTCCCCAGTTTACCTATGCCTTTGCTGAAGCACAAAGCCGTCATTTGGGAGAGTCTGTCATTTTAGTAGAAGAACCAGCACAAGTCTCTAAGGTAGTCAAGTCACTGCTTTCTAATCCGGACAAGTTGCAAGCTATTGCAGAAAATGGTGTACGACGGATGGGAAAACCGGGAGCAGCCAAACGAATTGCTGAGTATTCGATGGACTTATTGTGGAATGAAGATTGATTGTAACTTTCGCTCATCATGTAGCTACATTAGATTTAAGCCTTATAATCTATGCGAGGTAATGTCATGGTAACTGAAACCAAAACTCAAATTCTACCAGATCATACCCAGTTACCAGAATCCGATGGTACCTTTGTGAAGAATTTTCAAGAACATCCCCAGAGCATCTTACTAACCGACTCTATTCAACCTCGCTTGCAAGAAATTCATTTAGATGGACAGTATTGCATCGGACAAGACTGTGGTATTTACTGGCGGATGACAGAACCTCCAGAAAGAGGCGCAGAAGCACCAGACTGGTTTTATGTATCTAATGTACCACCTACTCTCAAAGGTGAAGTCCGTCGTTCCTACGTTCTTTGGCAAGAACTCATTGCACCCCTAATTGTTCTGGAATTCGTTTCTGGTAATGGGGAAGAAGAAAGGGATAACACCCCTTACCAAGGCAAATTTTGGATTTACGAACAAGTCATTCGACCGGCTTTCTACGGGATTTATGAAGTCAAAAAAGCATCAGTAGAAGTTTATCGATGGGTTGCAGGACGTTATGAACGAATGAATCCCAACGCGAGGGGACATTATGATATTACCCCTTTGGGTGTGGAATTGGGTATTTGGCAAGGTTACTATTTGAATGCAGAGCTACCTTGGCTGCGTTGGTGGGATGAAGCAGGAAACTTGTTACTCACAGGGGAGGAACGTGCTAAACAAGAACGTCAACGAGCAGAAGCCGAACGCCAACGAGCGGAAAAAGCAGAACAGGAGAATGCGCGTTTGCGCGAACAATTACGTGCATTGGGTGTAAATCCAGATACACTTGAGTCTTAAATCAATGCAATTTTCGGCGTTGCATAAATGCGGGATGAATTGAGATTTTTGACTAAGGCTAAAGATAGATTCTTTGCGACGCCAGATACCTCTGTCGGGAAACCCTCCTGCAGTACTGGCTCGCCTTTGCACCTACTCTGCGAGAACGGCTCCGCCGAATGCGTGAGGAAAATTCATCCCATTAATCAGCAACGCCTAAAAATTAATACTACCCAGTACTTTAGTTTCATCTCGTTTTGCTTTGGAGGTTTATTATCGCTTCTTGTACATTTGCTCAGCAAACTTCTGCCGTTGTTGTGCGTTCAAAACTTCTCGGATGGCAAGTGTATTGTCAAACTGAGCATCGGCAAGCTGTTGTTTGAGCGTTTTGAGTTGGTTATATTTATTACGCACTTGGTCTTGGGAGGTTGTACTTCCCATAAGAGCTTGCAATTCCTGCTGTGCTTGACGAATTGCCTGTTTTTTTTGGGCAATCTGGTTTTTGGATTGATTGCGAATCGCTTTAATTTGTTGCATCTGCTGGGGTGTCAGGTTCAAATCCTTCAACCACCCAGATTGACTACGTTGCTGATGGGGGGAAGGTGTGGGGTTTTGGGCAACAACTTGGGGTGACAATAAACTTGGCTTGGCAAGGGCGATACCACTACCAAGAGCAATCATTGCAGCAGTTACTGCATAATAAGAAGGTTTATACGTCCAGTTAAGAAAAATCTGGACGTATAAGCATGTTTCTATGAGCTAAGCAAAACTGTTTTCCCAACTTTACTTGAATTTTCGATAATTTCGCTGTATCGGCAATAACCAATTAATTTCAGAAAATTGAATCAGAGTAAATGGAGTCAGTGCTGAACAAACTATTATCTATACTCAACTAACCACAGCACCCACTTTCTCATTCACTATTTCATATGGTTTTTCTACGCCTTGTGCCAAATATTCAGCAAGCTGAGATTCTATTTGCTCCCGGACAATTTGACGATACTCTAAGAAATGTTCATTGTGGGCGCAGGTGGCGAGATAATGCTCAGCAACTCCAGGATTATGCTTGATGATACTAAACAAGTGATGCCAGAACTTCCAGCGAGTTTCCCGTTTTATCCCTTGTCGCCAAATAATTAGCAGCAGCGCTTTCACAACAACCCACTCTGGCATTTTGAATGGTGCTTTCCAACTTGGCGCACCCATCATCAAGAAACAACGGTAGGTGCGATCCAAGTAACACATTGGGTCGTATAAATGACAGAAAGCTTCAATATATTCTCTGGCAATATCTTCCAAAGGACGAGTGGCAACAAAGTTCATCAAAGTCGTCTGATTGATGTTGCCGTCTTTATTTTCCCGCAGTCGTCCTTCTTTACTGAGGCGATGCCAAAGGGCTGTATTTGGTAGCGCTTGTAACATGGCAAAAGTTGTAGAAGGTATTGCTGCTTGTTCGGCAAAACGGACAATGCGATCGCCTGCGCCTGCTTTTTCCCCATCAAAACCAATAATAAACCCAGCCATTGGGCGTAAACCTGCTTTGATGATAGTTTGCACAGCCTCAGTTAATGAACCACGGGTATTTTGAAACTTTTTTGTCAGTTGCAAACTTTCTTCATCTGGTGTTTCAATTCCCAAAAACACTGCAGCAAAACCGCACTCAACCATTAATTCCATCAATTCTGAGTCTTGTGCTAAATCAACAGAGGCTTCGGTGTCAAACCGGAATGGATACTTATGTTCTGCCATCCAAACTTTCAACTCTTTGAGCAACAACTTAACATTGCGCTTGTTGCCAATAAAGTTGTCATCCACTACAAAAATACCGCGCCGCCAACCCAACTTGTAAAGGTAATCTAACTCTGCCAAAAGTTGTGCGGGAGTTTTGGTGCGGGGCTTGCGTCCGTAGAGAACAATAATGTCGCAAAATTCGCACTGGAAAGGACAACCCCGCGAAAACTGAACTGACATCATGTCGTAAGCATCAAAGTCCAGCAAATCAAACCGAGGTATTGGGGTTGTGGTGACATCAGGTTTTTCTGTAGCGCGGAATTTACCAGAGGTTTCACCCCTCTCAATTGCTTCAACAAACATCGGTAGGGTAATTTCCCCTTCATCTAAAATAAGGAAATCTGTGCCAACTTCTTGAACTTCGTGAGGAACTGAGGTGGGGTAAGGACCGCCTACAGCAACTAACTTACCACGTTGTTTTGCTTCGCGAATTTGCTCTAGTAAATCTTGTTTTTGGACTATCATTGCAGAGAAAATGACCACATCTGCCCAAGCCCATTCCTCTTCTGTCACTGGGCGGATATTGCGATCAACTAGCTTAAATTCCCATTCTTGAGGCAAAATTGCTGCAACTGTCACCAAACCTAATGGTGGTAACAAAACCTTGCGGTCAACTAATGCCAATATTTTTTCATAGGACCAAAATGTCTTGGGAAAAATGGGATAAACCAGTAAAATTCGCATGAACCGCCAACCCTCATACCATGAAGTGTTATTTCACTGTAACTAAATAAAATGTTTATTGGCATTCTTGACGAAGTTTTCTTCTTTGAAGTTTCTGTCTTTTGGGAAAAAGCAATTTGCAACTCAAGGCGGTGTCATCTGTGACTCCCAATTGCCTTGCATAAGCTGCTGCGCAAGAGCGCAATCACGCTATATTTTCATTACCTCAAGGGACTTCCAAAGAATGAATTATAGCGGTTCTTATGGGAGCATCCCAAATGTTTAAATTTGTGGTCTTTTGTAGTGCGGGCTAGAAGCCCGCTTTGGTTAAAATTTGGGAGCATCTTGCTCCCACTACTCGTCTTCTTTCACGCATTGGGATGCTCCCGTTCTCATTCGGATGAAGCACAGATTTATCTGTGTACCCTGCAGGAAGCCCTTCCTTGTAGTTTAACTAGCTAGATTGCTCTGCTGCTTGTGTCTTCTCTTCCTTTTTCTGATTCTCACCAACTTCTTGCAATTGCTTGAGATGAATATTATTCACTTGAATAATAAAATTTTCTATTGCTTGCTTTGACTTTTGTTGTTGTTCGTTTTCATCAACTGAGTCATAGCAACGATAAACTGGAGTTATTCCCAAGACAAATTTCTCTTGTTCAGCTTCTAACGATTCAACTGTCGTGTTAGCAGAAATCCAATTTTCCTGAAAAGGAAATGAGGTGACAACACTAGCGACTATGGAAGCAATAGCCGGACAGATTACAGGAAGCCACTTCAGCCAAGCTTGACCTGCTTCTAATTTGTCTACTAAGACTAAAATTGGTGTGACTCCCGAAAAAACAATGGTTGCCATTTGCAAACCATAGTAAAGATTTCTCGCTTGACTTCGAGTTCTTTTATAATCGTCAATCAAATCTTGGGAATACTGTAAAGCCTTTTCTCTGGCTGGAGCTATTGGATTCTTTGTCGAGTGATTGTTACTGTTCATCAGATAGAGTTCGGCTTTTTTCTGCATATCTAGTTTATAAGCGGCGTTACTAGAAGTCCGAAACACTTGTTGATTGATGAGGAACAAAAAAACAAAGATAGCCAAAAAAACAGCCCCAGCGATGACAACTTTTGGATTGTCTGGAAGAACAAGAGTAATGACGCCTGAACCAATAGAAGCAGCTAAAAATAAATACTCAATTACCTTCAGGGGAAACAACATTTTTTGACTTGATGAGAGACTTGATGAGGAATATGATTGTTCCTGCGTATCGGATATTTCCGTCTGGTTTTTCTGCTCAAAAGTAGTCATTGCTCAATAGCCAATTCGGTTCTCATATACCACTATAGTAAGTTATGTTGTAAAAAGTTTTTAAGCAGAAAAAATGCCAGGAGAAAATACAGAGGAAATAATTAAAGTACTCTTGTTACTTCAAACATTGTATAGCAATCCTAAATCATTTGTAAAATTCTCTCTTCTCTCTTTTCTTGGCGCTCTTCTCCTGGCGGAGACGCTGCTTTGTAAGTCCTGCGGACAGGCTTGCGCCAACGCCTCTGGCGTCGCCCTTTGGGCGAAGGCGTCTTGGCGGTTGATAATTTTTACAACTCAAATAGGACTGCTATATAAGCTACCATGATTAACACGAAAACAACGTTGTGTATCCTATCAATGTTTTGATACAAATGCAATACAGATAGGACAATTAAGTAGGCAAATAAATTATTTAAGTAAAAAATGAGCAAAAAAGACCTCAGTAGCTGAGCACAACACGCTCATCCTATAACTTGCATCTTGATTTACTTGCTCAATTGCTCAACACCACTGATTTTCAAAACATCACTCATCGTTGCACAGTAATTAGGCAAACCGAAACTGGCTGGATTCACAACATTTTGGTAAGTAAAATGCCGATAGTTCATACTAAACCTATCCCAAGCAGCCATCTGAATACGGAACAAAACGATAATTAAATTGGCTAAAGATAAAGATAAAGGGATGCGGAAGTAAATCTTTTTGCCTAGATAAGCGCAAACTTCTTTTATTGCCTGGTCTACAGTTAATTTCTCTTGACCCAAAACAAAAGAGCGTGTTTCGTCTTCTTTAGGAGGATTATCAATCAAATGCCTTACCACAGTGGCAATATCTCGTCCGTGAATGAAGTGAAAACTGCCATCAACCTTTAAAAAGCGAATCAAATCTACATATTTCGTTACTTCTGGAATACCAGATGTGATGTGAGAGTAAGGTTTATTGGAATCGCCACCCAGCACTAAAGTAGGAAAAACAGTAGTCATTTTGGGCGCGATGGACAAAGCCCCGCTCGGCGCGATCGCTAATCTTGATATCTGTTGCAAGCACTCATACTTGGAACGGATATAATCTGTACCTAGTTCCTCTGCTTCTTTCAAAGGTTGGTTGTTGCGATCCAAAACGCTAGCGGTGGAAAAATAGATCACTTGTTCGCATCTGTCTATATCTAGCAAGTTGAGTAACTCATGTGTTTTATGTACATTAATATCAAAAGTTCCTTGACCACCCCAAGCTGTTGCCGTTAGCACAGCAGTATCTATCGTTTTCAGCAAGTCGGCAAATTGCCCTATTTCTTGCATATCACCCTGCAAGACGGTCACACCAGAACGTGCTTGAGTATCTACTTGCAGTTTCTTTGGGTTTCTGACCAGTAGATACAATTCGTGTTCTGTTTCTTGAATTAAGGCTTCACTTATGTAGTGACCAATACAACCACTTGCACCTGTCACTAAAATGCGTTTCTGACTCATATAGAGTTTCAAATAAGATCAGGAGTTCTTAAATATGAATGATGAATGCTAAAAAAGTTTCAACATTCATGATTTATCAACTTCCTGAAGTAAGCAGCCGATTCTTCAAACCCCAATGCTTTGTAAAAAGGCGCAGCTCAACGCGCTAGCCAGCGCAATCAATCTTGACACGCTCCTAGATCGGGCGATGCTGCGTTCCAGTACCAGGTGCGATAACTAGCAACTTCAGTTCAGTAACAATGATAGGACTTACGCATTGACAAAAGATACCAAATATGAAGTATGGGTTTCAGGCATTGAAACGTGATTTCTCAATGATTTTTGAGCGATCGCTATTTATCTGAATTTCATCCTCAAAAGCCTGAAACAGCGCAATTTCGTTTATACACATAACGGTAAATTTGTACAGTGCGTAAGTCCTAAATGAAATAACAAAATCAAATAACTCAAATACTCATTCTGGAGCACCTTTGCGCCTCTGCTTTGAAACTCAATTCATACTGTTAATCAGCAACGCCGAGATTTTTAATAAAGATGGCTGGCTGAAAACCGCTTGTGAAAATTTCGCTACGCTCATTTTCATAGTCTGGGGAGTGTCAATTATGCAAGTCTGCATCCCAGATAGCAATGTAGATTTGATCTTCTGAATTGCGTTGTATTGTTCCTTTTAATCCACTAACATTAAAAGAATATTGATTATTCTTACGCTCATAAACTTGTTGCAATCCTTGCTTGATGTCACCAGAAGCATTACCCCCTAGCATTCCCTGCAATGTTCTCTGCATGACCTCTGGTGCAACAGATTGGGCAAAAGAGACTTCTGTTTGGCGTAGCACTCTTGTTCTACGATCAAACAAATAACCAAGGTCAACGCGGTTTGGGTCAAGCTGATAAAGGTAAGCACGAGTTCTCCCGAAGGCACCTCTTGAAACCTTAGTAGGCCTTCCTAAAGCTGCTTTGACAGCATCTTCTGGAGATCCGACGGGAAATGCAGGAACGCCACGACTGTTGGTATTGGGAGTTGCAGTGCTTTCTTTTTCCTGCTGTGGAGGTGGGGTGGAAGCCTCTGGAGTTGGCACAGGAGTAGGAGTCACTGGCTGTTCCACTTTTTGCGGTGTAGATTGTTGTTGTGGAGTGGATTCTTGCGGTGTCGTTTGCGGTGGCGTGGAAGCAGCTGGAGTTGAGAATGCAGGGATTTGTTCTTCTGGTTCTGGTTCAAATATGGATGGCTCTTGTTGAGAGTTAGGAGCAACTATGGGTGGGGCAGGTGTATAAGTTTCTGACTGCTGTTGTGGTGGGTTTGGTGCAGTGACAACTGGAGGTGGTGCAACAACTCTCCTCCGACTTCGAGATGTACTAGCTTGGGAGGTAGGAGTTGGGGACGCTAGAGGAGTTGGATTTATTTGGTTAGCATCTGGAAGCGGTGTAGAGATGGGCGAAGTCACAGGAACTTCCGATACTTGACGAGATATATTAGCAATAGTTACTGCACCAATAAAGCTACCGACAACCAAACTACCTACAATCCAAGCAGGTTTTTGCCAGTTGGCTGGAGTGGAAGAAATAGGAATACTAGGAGCTTTTTGATTGGAAGGCAAAGGTGGTATGGTATGCTGGGATGAGGATGATGCACCAGACCCTACATGTAGGGGTATTGTTGGTTGAGAAGCAGCTGTTGGTTCCGCTGTGGGAAGAGAAGCTGAAGATTTCAAAGCATAGAGCATTTTGCTAGCAGTAGTGTAGCGATCGCTAGCATAGGGTCTAATTGCCTGAATGAGTACCATTGCCAAATCGTAGGACACTTCAGGAACGAGGTGATGCCATATAACCTCGCCTGTTTGAGGATGCGTTTGTAGTTCACTCGGGTGTTTGCCAGTGAGCAAGTAAATTGCCGTCATGCCTAAGCTGTAGATATCAGTAGCGTAAACTGGGCGTCCAACGGCTTGCTCACTAGGCATATAGCCTGGTGTACCAATGACCAGTGATTGTGTAGGATATCCTGCAGGATTCACCACTGAACGTATTGTTTCTTTAACCGCGCCAAAATCAATTAAGACTGGCTTGGCATTCGAGGAGCGGACAATGATATTATCGGGCTTAATATCGCGATGAATAATCCCTTTGCTGTGTACATAATCCAACACGGACAGCAAACTCAATAAGATTTCCTTAACAGTCGTTTCGCTGAGTACTCCTTGTGTCTTAACTATGTCTGTTAGGGTTTGACCTTGAATCCATTCTTGAACGAGGTAAAATTGCCCTCCTTCAGAAAAGTAGGCAAAGAGCTTGGGAATTTGTTCACTACCTTCGCCTAGATACTCCAAGGTTGCAGCCTCTCGTTCAAATCGGTTTTGGATAACTTGGTAGGCTTGCGGATTATTGATTACGGGTTTGAGTTGCTTAATGACACAGCGACGGCGAGAAGGCATATGCATATCTTCCGCCAAAAAAGTTTCACCAAATCCACCAGCACCTAGTACCTGGATAATTTGATAGCGATTGTTCAGCAGCTTGATTGTCATGCTCCATTATCCCAGCTCTCACTCCGATAGAATATAACGCAGCCCAATGGGACATTGTACAGTTTGCTCAGGTCTTATACTTAATACATATATTTGATAGTCTTATGGCTGATGCATAATTATTACTTATTCAAAATTTCTCAGACATCCTCTAACATTCGATCACATCATTAACGGGACGATCGCCAAATCTTGATAATATTATCAGCACTACCACCACTGGCGATCGCTTTTCCATCTGGACTGGTAGCGACAGAATAAATATAGCCAGAATCCTTCTTCAACGGGACTAAAGGCGACACAAAGAACTATGTCGGAATGTCCTACAAAGGTGCGAATTTCCTTTTTTGTTGCCAAGTTCCACAGTTTAATCGTCTTGTCCCAACTCCCACTGGCAAGGATTGTACTATCGGGACTTAGATTCCGAAACGTTGTATCGCAACTGAAACTCATCAAACTTCACAACCTTTGCATCTGGCTGACTTGTATCAAAACGATAACTGCTGACTGTACCCGTACCTGTGTCAAAAATACTAAAAGCCGTAATCTCATTACTAGCAATATACGGTATGGGTTTACCATCTTTACTTAACAATGGGGTTATTGTTGGTAAAACTGGTTCCAACCCATTGGGATCGCCAAATGCAGCATAATCCTTTTTGTCACCTGGTGGGACTGGTCGTTTATCACCACTCAAGAAAGCACCGTAAGTATTGCCAACATTAGATGTTTCTAGAAAGTGCATTCCCGACTGACTCTGAAAGCGGTTCCACACATGCGAATGTCCGTAAAATACTAACTGTACACGAGCTGCTTCAAGCAAGGGCATCACATCGCGAATCAGGTAATCTGCATTTTTGGGATAGTTGTAACGCACTGCTTTAATTTTGCCATTAGCATCACGTTCAACAACCTCCAGGGGATTAGTATAAGCAGGAACAATATTGTCGCCTAAAGAATGAGGCGGATGATGAAACATCACAACTTTATATTTTGCTTGTTTAAACTCAGAACTGTTGAGTTCTTGTTCTAACCAGTTGTACTGCTTACTTCCTTTAGCAATTGGCTCAAAAATAACTTGTCCGTAACCCCAATTTTCTGGATTTTGCAAATCTTTATCTCTTTCCCGAAACTTTCCTTTTGCTTGTGCATCCATGTTGGGAGTTCGCCAGATATTCGTCGCATACAAAACCACTAGACGCACATCACCAAAACTAACTGCATAATAAGTCTCTCCACCTTCTTGACTTTGGGGTAATGTGAAAATTTCTTCATAAGTATCAGTATTATAAGAATTATCTTTGAGCGATTTTTCCCCATACAACTTCGTAGCAACTGCACGCGGAAACGCATCATTAAATTCATCACCTAAACTCCCGCCCTTGCCAAAGCGTCCCATCACTTCATGATTACCAATGCTAGTAAACATGGGGGCGTGTTGAATAATTTCTCCACCAATAAAAGATGTCTTCACTCCATTAACATCTCTTTCAAACTTGGCACGACCTTGCAAACAAGGGAAGAAAGCACCGCCACCATTATCATCAAACCATTCAGAAGTACGGTCTGCAATATTCACTGTATCTCCTGCTAACCACACTGCATCCACCTTACCAACTGTTTCCACAACCTTTTGCAGATTTGCTGCTACCATTGGTTTCAATTGATGGTCTGAAGTCAGCAAAATTTTCAATGGTGTTCCTAGAGTTGGGGTAGGTGCTAGAGTAAAAATCTTACTACTAACACTCTCGCCATCTTCTCTTACACTCGTGACGCGATAAGAAACTCGTTTAAGCGGAGTTAAGCCAATCACTTGTGCCTCATGTCGCCAAATATCGCGTTGAAATGGTTGCTTGTAAACTTGTGCGTTTTCTTTTTGGTTTCCTACTTTTGATTCTTGATCTTCTCGTGTCCGACTGAGTTTGGTTGTATTTGCTACTGCTTTTTGTTGGAGATTGTCGCCATATGCAACATTATGTTTGGAACCAGCAAACTCAGTAAACCACACAACTTGTACTGAAGATTTCGTGGGGAGTTGTAGAAATGGATCTGTGAGTAACTGTGGTGCGGATGCTAGAGTTTTTTGTCCAGAAAAGCAACCGTATACTAGAGTAAGGCAAGCCACTAGTACAAATAATGCAGCGAGTATTTTGCGGTTTGTGAGATGTCTGAGCATTGCGAGTCTTCCAGAACGTCGGTGCATCTCAGTTGTGTATAAAAAACACAAGGAGCTACACAATAAAGTCGCACTATTCCGAATTATAGTTTCAATACTCGCGTTCAAATATAGCTGTCGCCAGGTAGTTTAGGACATAGACTGAATATAAAACCCTGACACTAAGAGACTTTCAAGCCTGTTCCCGAGTTAAGAGTTCCTGCTATATTTTGCTGATTGCTTTGTGAGAATGCCCATTTGCTTTCTCATTTGAGTAGCTCACGCATTCATTTTGGTGTTTTCTGTAAGTAAAATGGCTAATTGCTTTCTCAAAATGCCTGTTTGCTTTCTCATTTGAGTAGTTTACGCATTGATTTTGGTGTTTTGGGCAAGCAAAATGACTAATTGCTTTCTCATTTGAGTAGTTTACGCATTGATTTTGGTATTTTCCGCAAGCAAAATGACTAATTGCTTTCTCATTTGAGTAGTTTACGCATTGATTTTGGTATTTTCCGCAAGCAAAATGGCTAATTGCTTTCTCATTTCAGCCTGCTGTCTCCAGGCGCAAGTCTTTGAATCAACGCAGATATAGCTGTCACCAGGTAGATTAGGACATGAACGAATGAGAAAACATGGACACCAAAAGACTTTCAAGCCTGTTAAGAGTTCCCTGCTATATATTGAGAAAAAATCAAATCCAACTTATTGATAAATATTGATACAAATTTTTAAGATTGCGGAAGAATATAGTTTACTTGCTCTATAGTACTTTTGTACTAAATAGTGAGAGGCAAAAATTATGGCAGTTAAACCGATTCCAGAAGGTTATCATACCGTTACACCCTATCTTTTTGTGGAAGGGGCAGCAACCTTAATCGAGTTTCTCAAGCAGGGATTTGCAGCCAAGGAAATTCGTCGTACCCTACACCCAGAAGGCAGCATCATGAATGCTGAGGTAAAAATTGGCGACTCACTAATAATGGTGAGCGAAGCAAGATGTGAATTCAAGTCTATGCCAAGTTCGATTTACCTGTATGTTGAGAATATCGACGCAACTTATGAAAATGCTCTCAAAGCAGGTGCTATTTCAATGATGGAGCCAAATGATGAATTCTGGGGCGATCGCCACGCAGCTGTGAAAGACCCTACTGGGGGTTATTGGTGGATTGCGACTCATCAAGAGGATGTTTCATCCTCAGAGATCGAAAAACGAATTGAAGCATTGTTTGGCAGCAAACAACAAGCGTAAGTCAGCATTCCAAGCTTGGCGGTAAAGCAAAAGAACAAGGGTTAGCGTTACCGCCAGTATACCAGATTTATGCAGGTTTCAATACTCATTAAATACCGCGACTCTGCTTTTGTTATCAAAGGCAAACACACTAAATGGATCTTTTTGATTCCCCATTTCCATCCCAGGAGTGCCTACAGGCATTTGGGGAACAGATAAGCCCAGCACATTTGGCTTTTCTTGTAACAGTCGTTTGATATCTTGTGCTGGCACATGTCCTTCAATAACATAGCCATTAACAATTGCTGTATGGCAAGATGTTAAGTTATTCGGCACGTTGTACTTTTGTTTTATTGCCTCAATGTCCGGTGTGCGAAAGTCTTTGATTTTAAAACCGTGTGCCTTTAAGTGGTCAATCCACCCTCCACAACAGGTACAATCGGGACTGCGATATACACTTGCACGTTGATTCTGAATATCCCCAGTAGTGCTTACCGCTTGAGTATTGACTACAGAAGTTAGAAAAACAGTTTGAGCATGACTCATAGGAGCATTGCTTCCCAAGATGCTTAACACTGCTGCCGTTAGACAAATCGTTACTACGACTCTAGCAACAATACGTAG
Organism: Iphinoe sp. HA4291-MV1; assembly: GCA_019359415.1. GTDB lineage: Bacteria > Cyanobacteriota > Cyanobacteriia > Cyanobacteriales > Nostocaceae > Brasilonema. The sequence goes on from JAHHHH010000063.1 coordinate 29,719, forward strand.
CACGATGGGACGTAATCGTTTTTGCCACCTATAAATAAATTGTTTGTACGGCATCTGAGACTTCCCAAGCCCTCTAAAATCAGTAATACATATAATGTTAGTTAAATATTTTGTTACTGTTGTTAATTAAAACGTTGAATTTCAATCAAAGGTTCTAGGGGAGTTGTTTGGTGAAGTCGTTAATGGTAAGCGGAGCATCAGCAAGGCTCAAGCTAAAGCCCTAGCAGAGTTCTTTCACGTATCGCCAGAATTGTTTAAGCTAAACCACATCTAGTTTGTATATCCAAAATTTTTATAACTCTTGTGGGGTGGAGAGCAGCGCCGTGCGGTGACGACAAGCTGCTGCAGGAGGGTTTCCCGACAGAGGCATCTGGCGAACCCGGAGGGGGGTTCCCCCCGTTGAGGCGACTGCGGAGCATCTTGCCCGCCCTAATTATACAAATTGACATCCTCCCCGCCGTATAGACGGACGGGGATTCCAAGAATCACTTCTTAGACTTCCTGGTTTTGCCCTTACGGGTTTTCGGCACTTGGCTAGATATTTCTATCCCCGCTAGTTCGCCTGCACAGGCAGTTTCCATTCCCCGATTGCCCACGGGTACGCTCGTTGAGTCCACGTAACAACACCATCTCGGCAGCCGCATGATCTCGATGAGTTCGATAACCACATTCAGGACAAATATGCTCTCGCTCATTGAGCGGTTTTGTTACGGTTGCTTGACAATGCGGACAAGTTTGAGAAGTTCCGTTAGGATTGACGCGCATGAAATACACGCCTCGCTTCCAGCACACCCATTTGAGCAAGTCCAAAAAAGCACCAAACGATGCATCAACACACTCTTTGCGGAGCATTCCTCGATTAAGTCCAACCGTGTTCAGGTCTTCTGCAAATATGGTTTCAGCTTGGTCACAAAGTTTGTGAGCGGTTTTGAGATGAAAATCCTTACGTTTATCAGCAATGTGATGATGCAACCGTGCTACCTTGACAGTAGCTCTTTCCCAGTTAGCAGAACGTTTCTGTTTTCTTGCAGCCCGACGTTGCAGCAATTTCAGCTTGCGATGCTCAGACTTCAAGAATTTAGGGCGCTCAAAAAAGCTACCATCCGACGCAGTTATAAATCTTTCCAGTCCAAGGTCAATCCCAACTGCTCTACCATGAACGGGAACATCAGGAACCGATACATCGGATTGAATCGAGACGATCACATACCATTGTGTTCCACGAGCCTTAGACAATACCCTCACCTGCTTGACCATAAACCCATCAGGGATTGGACGACTCAGGCTAATTGGAATACTGCCAATCTTGGGCAAAGTAATTTCATATCCGTTGATGGGATTATCTTTGAACTGTGGAAACACAAAAGATTTGAACTGTCCAAACTTTTTGAATCGGGGAAAACCAAAACCACGTTTTTGAAAAGATTCCCAGGTGTCATGCAATCTACGAATCGTAGTTTGCAATACTTGAGAATGAATTTTTTTGAGATCTGTCCAAGATTCTTTGAGTTTGGGCAAATCATTTTGCTGACGATGATAGGACGGGAAAGGAATATCGGCGGGAATGATGTACTCTCGCTCAATCGAACACCTGTCTATCATGCAAGATCGCGAATTTATCCAATCTTTCAACTCGCGCAAAGCACGGTTGTAAACTTTGCGCGACGTTTCCAACCATTCAAGCATCAATGCCGATTGGTCAATATTTGGATAAATTCGGTAAGTATAATTCATTGTCAGTATCTAGATATTTTACCACACAAATGCACTAGTGGTAAAGCTATGCTAACCAAGAGATTAACAATTACGAGGTACACCCGCAAGGGGTGTACCTCGTAATTGTCCCACTGTCCATCCCCACCCTATAAGAGGGTGGGGAATTCCGTGGAATACGTTAAATGTGGAACAGCTTATTTGAGGTGAGTGATCGATATTGCATTAGTACCTGCAAACCTGGAAAAGCCAAACAAGAATATGTAGTCATCACTGAAGCTAATACGGCAGGGTCTGCACCAACCGCAACCATAAAAAGGAAAATGTAATGTTTTGTTACAGTACAGTATAATTGCATTCAAGAAGACTGTTACATTTCTTAATTTGTCAAAAATGAGCAGAACTACTCTGACTAAATTGCTTAACATTTGTTAATAAAAATAGTAGTAAGTCAATAAAAGGACATAAATTTTATGATAAACACAGTAGAAAACCAAACACCCCATCACGTCGTCATTGTCGGCGGTGGATTTGGAGGATTATATGCAGCAAAAGTACTCTCGTGTGCTGATGTTCATGTGACTCTAATTGATAAACGTAATTTTCACTTATTTCAACCGCTTTTATACCAAGTCGCCACTGGTACGATATCTCCCGCTGATATATCCTCTCCACTGCGTTCTGTACTCAGTAAAAGCAAGAATACAAAAGTACTGCTGGGAGAAGTGAATGATATCGATCCCCGAGCACAAAAAGTCTTCATGGGTGGGGAAGCGATACATTACGATTCTTTAATCCTGGCGACAGGTGCAAAGCATTCCTATTTTGGTAAGGATCAGTGGGAAAAATTCGCTCCAGGTTTAAAAACTGTGGAAGATGCGATAGAAATGCGTCACCGTATCTTTATGGCGTTTGAAGCAGCAGAAAAGGAAACTGATCCCGAAAAACGTCGTGCTTGGTTAACTTTTGTTGTTGTTGGTGGAGGTCCCACTGGTGTGGAATTAGCAGGTGCGATCGCAGAACTTGCATACCACACTATGAAAGAAGATTTCCGCAATATCGACACTTCCGAAACGCAAATTTTACTCCTAGAAGGTTTGGATCGAGTTCTCCCACCCTTTGCACCAGAGTTATCAAAACAAGCAGAAGCATCATTGACGCACTTGGGTGTCACCGTACAGCCAAAAACACTCGTCACGAACATAGAAGGTGATGTTGTCACCCTCAAACAAGGTGATGAGGTGACGCAGATTCATGCCAAGACAGTATTATGGGCAGCAGGTGTGAAAGCTTCGCCTCTAGGGAAGTTGCTAGCAGAAACTACAGGTGCTGAGTGTGATCGCGCTGGACGAGTCATTGTTGAACCTGATTTGAGTATTAAAGAATACCCCAATATTTTTGTCATCGGAGACTTAGCACATTTTGCCCATCAAAACGGCAAACCCTTACCTGGTGTTGCACCCGTAGCGATGCAGGAAGGACAATATGTTGCTTCACTGATCAGGCAACGGCTTAAAGGTAAAACACTACCACAATTTCGTTATTTTGATTGGGGTAATTTAGCGGTTATTGGACAAAACTCTGCCGTTGTAGACTTAGGGTTTACCAAATTTACAGGCTTTTTTGCTTGGCTATTTTGGCTGTTTATTCACATCTACTTCTTAATTGAGTTTGACAACAAGCTATTAGTCATGATTCAGTGGGGCTGGAACTATTTCACCCGCAAACGTGGAGCAAGATTGATTACAGGTAAGGAACTATTGCAACACGCAAAGGCTGAAGATAATAACAGTTATTACACGCCAGCGAATAATAGACAGACGGTTAATGTATAAGGACTTATATTATACTAAGCACGATTAAGAAATGGACTTTAGTGTGCAGCGGCTTGAGAGTATTATAGACACACGTAAGTGCGATGACACAAAGTGTCCGCTGTAGGCAGGCGATCGCTCCGTATCCAGGACGAGTATAGTTATATCTTTGAAAAAAAGCCTGTCGTGTTTCCGTACCAATCATATCAAATCCGTTTGTATCGGAATTATTCCTCCTTCCTCTCTGGTGCGTCCTCAGCGTCTGGAGCGGTTTTTTTATCACTCAGATGCTACCGGATTTGATATTACCCTGTTTTGTCACTCTCGGAAAAGAAAAATCAAAGCCAAATTTTGAACTGTAGATAGAACGGGCATTTGAGCGTTTATTTTCGTTCCACAATGCCTTAAATCATGGCTTTTGGTAAAAGTCTTATGCTGTAAGCATTCCAGATTATTCTCTACCGAAAGTGATAAAAGAGGGATAAGATAGCCATAGGAGCAGACTAACTCTTGAGGTTTCCATGACTCTCACTATCCAGGACTTAGAAAGACTGCAAGAAAAGCTACAAGAAGACCAGCGCGACTACCAGCTGGAATTACAAGAAGGTAACATCATCGTCATGGGACCATCAGATATTGAATCGAGTGAAATTGGGGCTGAGTTTATCTACTTACTCAAAACCTGGGTTAACCCCCGCAAACTCGGACGGGTGTTTGATTCCAGTGGTGGGTTCATCATGCCAAATACGGACTTACGAGCACCAGATGTTTCCTTTGTATCAGCAAAAAGGCTGAAACGCACCGTGCGCGACTTTGCCAACTTGGTTCCAGATTTGGTTGTGGAAATTAAATCGAAAACAGACCATGCTCGTCCAATTGAAGAGAAAATTCAGCTATTTTTGCAGTTGGGAGCGCAAGTTGGGATACTGATTAATCCAGATAAGCTAACTGTTAGTGTATATCGTCTAGTTGGTGAAGTGGAACTGTTGGCGGGTGAAGATAAACTAACTATTCCAGAATTATTTCCTGGTTGGGAAATTGCTGTTTCTGAACTATGGCCTCCCGTGTTTGAGTAGTATTAATACTAGAGGTGTTTTCTTCTTGAGTACTTGCTCTGTTATCTCTAAGGTTGTGAAACTGGATGTCGTAACAATCGAATTAGCTCATATCCTGTAATTGCTCCATAGATAGCACTACCTGTAGCAGTCCCAATAGCAAAAGTGACTATTATATCTAGAGTTGTAATATAATTTGCCCCAGTATTGCTTACAATTGCGTATACAGCAGCACCTGCACCAATCCCAAGTGTTCTGTAAAGAAGGGTAGCATTGCTGCTAGTACCCGTTCATCAACAGGTGTGGTAGCGTGAGAGTCGAGGTAGATAGGGCGACTAGACATAATTATTCAATCAAAACTTGACTTAGCTTTTTTAATATACTGAGAACCTTGTATAATTCATTCTCACGTCTGTATAACGTGAATCTATCAGATAAAGCATAAAACGGTGTATCTTTCTTTATAAGCTTGATAAATTGAAAATCTTCCCCATTGATGACCAATGAATAGACAGGAAGTTCAGGCTTAGGATTAGCCAGCATATAAGTCAGTGCTTGGGGTATAGCTTCTAAAAGAGAAAAACTAGCTCTTTTAGATTCAATTATCAATAACCATAATTGCTGTTGGATGACTAAAACATCAATTCTGCCTTTGATAATTTCTCCCTCATCTTCTGCACAAATTTCTATAGATTGTTCACTTTTAAGAAAAAAAGGTTCATCATAAAATCCAGCCAGACTCAGCAAAGGAGATAACACCACTAATTTCACTGCTTCTTCCAATAAAGGAGGACGTTTGACTAAACGAAGAAAATGAAATTTTACTTTGTCTAAATATTGCTTTTCTAAATCTGTAATCTCAGGCAAAGCATCCAACCACTCTGTAAAAAAATCTTCATTTTCAGCCTGTTGCAGCCCAAATCTTTCTTCTAAATAAGCAAGGGTGACATTTTGAGCTTGGATGACTTGAACCATAGTTTTTTAAACTCGCTATTATCTTAATATTTAACTCTAATTTTATAGTTATTTCCTGGTTGGGAAATCGCTATTTCTGAACTATGGCCTCCCGTGTTTGAGTAATATCAACACTAGAACTGTTACCTTTAAGGCTTTGAAACTGGATGTCGTAACAACCAAATGAGCACACGTCCTGTAATTGCTCCATAAATAGCACCACCTACAGCAATCCCAATAGCATAAATGACTATCCATCTCCAGTCGTCTAGAGTTGGAGTTGTTGGAATCTTTACCCCAGCATTGCTTACAATTGCGTATACAATATCACTTGCAAAATCCCCTACAACATAGCCCAAGACAACACCCACAATAGATCCCAATATCCACCAACCAGCATGCAAAACCTGTCGCCGCAGTACCAGCCATTGCATGATTCCGAGAGGCAGAAGAACCAGATAAGACAGTATAAAAGATAAGACAGTTGCCAATCTCCACGAGTCAGCCCCCTGGATTCTCTGCCGCAATACCAACCATTGCGTGAATGGAAGCAAGAAGCCACCACTCATCATACCTACAACATTAGCAAAAACCCACTGATTCCATAGGCGTTTTTCGCTGGGTGTAAGCTGAAATTTCACAGGTGGTTTAGATCCACTTACTGGTTGGCTGGGTGTTGGTTGAGGCGTAACAGGCTGCGTGGGGGGAACTCCAGGAGAATTTACTGGCTGAGTTGGTGTGAAAGGTCGCTGAGGCGGATTCAAAGCTTGGTCAATCGCTGCCAACCGTTGTAAAATCTCCTGAGTGTTTGCTGGACGCTGACTGGGTAAATGCGCCATCATTCGGTCAATCAAATCAGCAAGAGTTGACGAGATATTAGGAGCATAACTACGCCAGCGTGACTCATTATTGTAAGAGTCATAAATTGCTGGATCAGTTGGTTCTTTTCCTGTTAGCAGATATACAAACGTGCGTCCCAAAGCATAAAAATCCGACTGCGGTACAGCTTGACCATTCATTTGCTCTGTTGGAGTGTATCCTGCAGAAATCACTCCTGTAACATTACCTTGAGATTGTGCGAACCAGTAAGTTTGTGTCATTGCCCGTGCTGTGCCAAAATCAATCAGCACTAGACGCCCATCTGCCCTAAGCATAATGTTAGGTGGCTTGATATCCCGATGAAAAAAGTTCTGGCTGTGGACTTGTTGCAGGATAGTGACAATCTCAGTCAACCATTGCACTGCTAACTTTTGATTAATGGGGTGATAACCCCGCTGTTTCATGTATTCATACAAGTCCAACCCCTCTACTTTCTCCATCACCAGACAGTGCAGCGGTTGTTGACTATCTCTGGGAAAATAGACAAAGTAGCTGTTTGATTCCACTTTGGGAATCCCAGGATGATTCAATAGAGCAAGAACTTCTGCTTCCCGCTGAAATAGTTCTACCGCTTTGGGTTGATTGTTGATCAGAACTTTGAGAACTTTAGAAATGTTGCTTCGTATCTCGTTTACCTCAAATGTCACACCAAAGCCACCACCCCCTAGCCGACGCATCGCCCGGTAGCGTCCCTCTAGGAGCAGTTCTGAGCCACAGTTTTGACAAAACAAGATATTGTCAGGATTCTCAGGCTTCTGGCAGTGAGGATTTATGCACAGGCTCATAATTTTAGCAACAGTAGATATGCAGATATCATAACCTTGATCAGAAAATTCACTGCTGTTTGTTAACGATCGCCTGTGGCAGGTAATTTTCTCCTCATACTCATCTTTGATTACCCCTGTCAACCCCCACAACTACCCTCACCGCCACCATTCTTATTCTGCCTGCTCTACAGCAATCTTAAGAAAGATCCGGGTAATGCATAGCCGCGAACTCGCGGAACTCGGGATTAGGGGCAGGGCGGTTTTGGCACAAGACAAAACCGGGGTGGGGTTTTTTGGGATTTATAAGCAATTAATCGGACGTGATATCATTTCTCCGCCCTTTGCTCACCTGTAAACTCAGAGTCAAAGCCACCAAACTTGTGAGGAAGTGAAAGATATTTTCACGCCATCCTAATAGCATTCCAAAAGGATGATGAATCAGTATGCCTAGAAATCCTAAAATTAAATAGAAAACGCTAAATGAAAGACCCAAAAGAACAAGTAGGCGTTTACTTCTTTTCCTAAAAAGTAAGATGAGTAGGATAAATCCCCAGCTTATATGAATTGTGGCATGTAAGGCATCAGTTTTTACTAGCCAAGCAATCAAGGCTGGTACCTGGATGTTTCCTATGATCAAAATCATTGACACTATACCTTGCACCAGCAGACCCATTCCCAAGAACAAAAGGTACAACCGTAGAATTGCAGCAGTACGAGTTGTCATCATCTTAGAATAAACTTTATTGCTCATTTGAATTGTTTCGCTTGCAAGATTGCCAAATCATAGCGACGCCAGAAATGAATAATATTGCAAAAATGCTTATCCACAACCAAGTACCAGGAATAAACCAATTGACTTTGTGAAGTTTTGCATCTGCGATCGCTACTCCTAAAATCTCCAATAACCCTAAGACCAATTCCGTTAATCCTAATGTGAAAAGTTCTAAGTATAAGGCAACACGAGATAACAAAAATGCACCAATGGCAAGAGTTAGAAACACAGAACTATACATCTGGCTATGAAAGTTGTCTACTTTCCAAAGCCAGAAAGCAGTAAAAGTACTAGGTACAAGCAGCAAACCAACACCGTACAATGTCAGTAAAATTCCTTGGACTCGTAGGAAAAATCGCCACCGTGGTGAGACGAAAGTTGATTCAATAGGAGGCAAACGTCGATAAAGCCAGAGATGATATGCCGAGGTTAAAGGAATAATGGTGTAGAGCAAGAACCAACCCCAGGTGATCCGTCTTTGGAAGTTAAAGTTTTCCAAATATAACAGTGAAACAAGTAGCAGGATGGTGGTGAAAGTTAATTGCATCGGTAATACCATTCGCGCTGCTTTCCGACGCCTTACCACGACAAGCATGACGGTAGGGACGAGTGCCGTTAAATACACTGCACCTAAAAAGTGAGAATTAAAAGGTGTAATTTGCCACACCCAACGATAGCGGCTCAACTCTGGTAAGCAGAATAGTACTACGCCAGCAACCGAAAGTATAAAGACTTCTGCCCCAGTCACAATCTGAAGTACTGGTGTGATGCGGGGATTATTACGCTGAAGTTTTGGTTCGATATTAAACATCTGTAACCATCCGCGTCAAAATACCTTATTTACTACTTCATCTGCTGATGTCCTCACTTCGTAATCCTGGACAATTTATCTTTTGTTTACGATAACTCCACCGCCCCCAAGTCTTTTAAGGTAGCAATATTTGCCTGAGTTAAACCTGTCACACCAATAATGTTCATTCCCTCATAGGGTCTTTCAGGTAAGAGAGTTCTAATGCATTCACCTGTGTTGATATCCCACAGCTTAATTGTTTCATCCTGACTGCCACTGGCTAACATTTCTTTGTACTCCCCTTGGGAAGGTAGGATTTCACTAAATGCAACTGACCAAATCCAAGCACTATGACCTTGCAAAACTTTAATGCATTTGCCTTCAGAAATATCCCAAATGCGTATTTTCTGGTCATCACTCGCAGAAGCAAGAGTGCGTCCATCTGGACTAAAGGCAACTTGCAACATCAGTCTAGTGTCTGTCTGTAACGTCTGCATACATTTACCTTCTGAGACATCCCAAAGCCTAATGGTTCCATCAGCACCAGCACTCGCTAAAGTTTCCCCACTAGGACTAAAGCATACAGAAAATATCCAATTCTTGTGTCCCTCTAAAGTTTGAAGACATTCACCAGTACTAACATCCCATAACTTGATAGTGCGATCGCCACTACCACTCGCCAAGATTTTTCCATCCGGACTAAACGCCACTGACCAAACTAAACTAGTGTGTCCTTGCAGGGTTTTCAAGCACTTACCGCTACTTGTATCCCAGAACTTGATAGTGCAGTCTCCACTGCTACTCGCCAAAGTTTTATCATCTGGACTAAAAGCAACTGACCAAACACGACTGGTATGTCCCAGCAAAATCTTCAGGCACTTTCCATTATGCACATCCCACAGCCGTACTGTGCGGTCTTCACTACCGCTGGCTATGATTCGTCCATCGTGGCTGAATGCGACTGACCAAACCTGATGGGTATGTCCTTTGAAAATTTTTGTACAATTGCCGTCAGAGACGTTCCACAGCCTCACTGTCTGGTCCTCATTGGCACTGGCAAGGAATTGTCCATTGGGACTAAAAGCAATCAACCCGACCCAATTGGTGTATCCACGTATAGTTCTAACACATTTGCCGTCAGAGACGTTCCATAGTTTAACAGTTTGGTCCTTGCTACCACTCACTAAAAGTTCACCCAGTCTTTCGTGAGAAATTGGGCTAAATGCAATAGACCAGATGCGGTTAGTATGTCCTTGCAAAGTTCTGACGCAACTACCCTTATGCACATCCCATAAACGCACAGTTCTATCTTCGCTGCCACTGGCAAGTATATCACCATCGCAGCTAAAGGCGACTGACCAAACTAAACCTATGTGTCCCTGCAAAACTTTGATGCAGCTTGACTCACCCATATCCCACAGGCGTACAGTCCGGTCTTCACTGCCACTAGCAAGCAAACTTCCATCGGGACTAAACGCCACTGAACTGATTCTACCAGTATGTCCTTCCAAAGTGTTGACACACTCACCTGTGACAACATCCCATATTCTGATAGTTCCGTCTCCACCACTACTAGCAAGTATATGACCTTGGGGACTGAATGCGACTGAAGCTACCCCTCCTGTGTGTCCTTGCAAAGTTTTGAGACACCTTCCCGTCGAAACCTCCCATATGCGAATGGTGCGGTCTTCACTACCACTTGCAACTATCTCACCATTAGGACTAAAGGTCACTGACCAAACTCGATCAATATGTCTCTGCAACGTCTGGAGACATTCACCTGTGCTGATATCCCAGATACGTACAGTTTCGTCTTCACTTCCACTCACAAGAGTTGTGCCTTGGGGATTAAATGCTACAGAATGCACCCAACTCGTATGTCCTTGTCCAGATACGACATGTCGCGTCTGGACATCTCTAGCTTGCCACAAGCGCACTTCACTATCAACATCAGCCGTCGCTATCAGTTCGCCATCTGGACTCACTGCAACAGACAGTACACTACTGAGATGTTCTGCAAAGACAGATTTTGCCAAGTCTGCGTAAGCAAAATTTACTTGTTGCAAAGATGCGTCTTGTAAGTATGCCTGCCAAACAGTGAGATCAGAAAAATCATAGCCAGTCAAATCTGTCTTCAATTGACACAAAATATTGAGAACATTACCCGCTGCATATCCCGGTTCTCGGGGAGTTTTTTGGCGCTCATCCGTTAGAATTTGTCTTAACTGATTTTCTAGCTCATTTTGGCTATAGATAGTCAGTAGCTTTTCAATAAGAGGTTTAAGAATGAGGCAAATTTGGGTTTCTCTGATGTAGTCTTTTGCTAGAGTATTTAGCAGCGCAAGATTATTGAAAATTTTTCTCTCACTCGTCGTGATTTCTTGATAAAATTCGTTAATTAATCGTTCTGTCGTATACTCCATCACAACAGGTTGTTGAGTAAAACCAATAGTTGTTTTTTCAATGAGCGATCGCTGTCCCAAAGCTCTCAATGTTTCTGGTAATTTTTGCTTTGCTTGTGATGAGAGAATATGTTCCCTTAACTCTAATATTGAAATTGGTTCTCGCTCAATACAGAGCCAGTACATGACCTCTTTTTCTAAATCTGACAACCGATGAAAATCAACGGTTAATAAATCACGTATATCATCAAAAATGAACGTTCCCTGATTTAAAACTTCTATATAATCGGAAATACTTCCATCAAATAAATCTTGAATTCCTCCCGCCACAATCTTTAATGCTAAAGGATTACCTGCATAGTGGTAATTTAGGAACTTCCATTCATCCTCTGTACCAGAAAAGTTCCCTTGGACTTTAAATATTTCTTGTATGTCTTCTGTTGTTAAACCAGTTAATTGTAATGAACGAACAGGAAGTGTTTCCCCTTCCAGCAAGATAAACTCTTTGGGTTTTTCCCGACTAGTTATCACCAAGCAACTTTGATGACGTGCTTCTCCTATACGTTTGAATAACTCACCGTAACCCTCATATCCTTCTCGATATTGTCCAGCACGATTTCCACCGCCCATAATCGTCTCAGCATTATCTAACACCAACAGACAGCGGGAAGAACGTAAATATTCTATGAGTCGAGAAATTTTGCCACTAACATCTTTTGGTAAAGTGGCTTCTGTTTGGTGTTGATTAGACAGAACTTGCAGCAGATTAAGCAAAATATCTTCTACAAGAGGGGCATTGCGGAGACTTCGCCAAATCAAATTCTCAAACTCATTCTGAATCTGCTCTGCCAGTTTTATAGATAAGGCAGTTTTACCCATGCCCCCCATACCTAATAATGCTATCAATCGGCAGTTATCTCCTAAGACCCATCGCTTAAGCGTATTGATTTCTTCTGTGCGTCCGTAGAAAATAGGAACATCAACTGCATCACCCCAATCTTGTCGTTTTTGAATTGAGGATTGGGTGTTAAGCACTGGGTTTTGGGGACTAGAAAATATTGCCCCTGTTCCTTGCTCCGCAACTGCGCGTCGCCGTAAAACTGCCCGAAAATTACTTTTTGAAATTTCCTCTCCAAAAGCTTTTGAAAGTAATTTCCATAACTTAGAACCTACATCTTTTACGTAATGAGGATCATAGCCACAGACATCTGCAATCTCTGGATAACTCTTGCCTTCCCAAGCATTGCGGAAAACGAGTTCTTGCAAATCACTTAAAGATTCTGGCTGTAGCGCTGTATCTATAACAACTAATGCTTCTTCAACAGTCATCTCTAAACCAGCCTCTGCACTCTGCCTACATCCTGACTATACGAAATTTTTGTCTGCTAATGCCTTTCCATTTGAAGCTTTATTCACGCTGGTGCTATTGAATTGATATCATGTCCGGTTAATTGCTTACAGCATCGCCATCCTTTACTAGGTACAAGAATTGTCATTTCACAACAACAGCAGCCACAATTGGTTTCACAGGGAGTACCAGCGCTTCCTTTACGGGTGATTGAACGCCAAAATGAAGAACACTGGCTAAGAGAGATATCTGCGGAACTGCTCCGTCCTTTGAAAGTATAAAAAGCTCAGGCAAAGACGCAAAGGCACAAAGAAAACTTTTGCGTCTTTGCGACGCCCTTCTCCTAAGGGAGACGCGCAAGGGACGGGTTCGCCAGTTCCCTCTCTGTCGGGAAACCCTCCTGCAGGACTGGTTTCACCAGATACCTCTGTCGGGAAACCCTCATCAAGTACAGGCTCGTCTTTGCGTGAGACTAAAAATCAATTCACGCTCCAATCTAGCAACGCCGAATTTTAGCTAGCGACAACTTGAATGCTGACTTTTGCTGTCACATCAGAATACAGCTTAATTTCAGCCTCGTAAGTCCCTAACCTGCTAATATCAGGTATGGTAATACCACGCCGATCTACTTCCAGTCCTGTGATTTGTTGAATGACATCTGTCACTTCTTGGGTGGTGACAGTACCGAAAATAGCTTCAGCTTCACCAACCTGCTTCGCAATATTGAAGCTCTCAACTTTTTCCAAAGCTTCTTTTTGCTCTTGAGCTTGTTGCTTCAATTCTAATTGCCGCTGGCGTTCTAATTCGCGGCGACGTTCGACTTGCTTGAGAATACCAGGAGTGGCACGAGTTGCCAAACTTTTGGGAATTAAGTAGTTACGAGCATAGCCAGGAGCAACTTCCACTAAGTCGCCAGATTTTCCTAGCTTGCTGATATCCTGAGTTAAAACTAATTGTATGCGTTTTGCCATAGTTGTTCTTTTTTCTGGTGCTTTCTCTAAAATCTTAATTGCCTGGGCAACAGCCGGACAGTTCACATGGGTGCAGCTGTATTGCAAAGTTTTGCATATAGCCCGAAACTTACAAATCATAACGAAATGTAAGGTGCGATCGCAACTGTTCTCTGCCAGAAAAATGACAAAAGACTAAAATCTATCTTTCATTCCTCGCAACCGCCCAAAAGTTTGCACCGAGTCACGACTGTTGGTAGCTAATTGTAATGCTGGCTGCTCCCAACGTAAAAAGGGATTTGTGAGCTTTTCCACACCTAAAAGCGAGGGAACAGTTGCTTCTCCCTGAGTGCGAGAGGTTTTTACTTCATCATAGCGGGTTTGTAAGTCGGTGTTATTGACATCTACGGTGAGAGCAAATTGCAAATTTTTTAAAGTATATTCGTGGGCACACCAAACGCGAGTATAATCAGGTAAAGAGCGGAGTTTGTTCAAAGAATTGACCATTTGCGTTGGTGTCCCTTCAAATAAGCGACCACAACCACCAGCAAATAGAGTATCGCCACAGAATAACTCACCAGTTTCACTTGAGTTTTCTGGAGGAAAATAATAGGCGATATGAGCGCGGGTATGTCCGGGAACGAAGATAACCTCAGCTGTTCTGTCTGCAAATTCAACGCGATCGCCTTGTTGTAAAAACACCTGCTGTCCTGGTATTCTCCCTCTATCCTCAGTCCCACCATAGACTGTCACGTCAGGGAATTGTTGCATAAGTTGGCGGTTTCCTCCCACATGATCCTGATGATGGTGCGTGTTAAAAATTGCCACCAACTCAGCTTTTAGTTCTTTGAGTTTCTGCAATACTGGTTCCGCCTCGGCTGGATCGACAACAGCAGCAATATTGTGCTTTGGATCGTGCAACAGAAAAATGTAATTATCTGAAAGTGCCTCAAGACGAATGACTTGCATTGACTGTATCTCCCTTACAATTTGATGTTTAGCATGCGCTATGCAAGCATAGAGTTGCTGGACTATCTGCATAAGCTTCTAGCAATCCTATATTAGCTATTTATATTTCTTAATTATCGTCTCATTCCCGTCTGTCTAATTCTTATGTTGTAATGGGCAAAGGAAATTCTCGACCGGGTAAATGCGCTCTAGCCAATTCTTTTAGAGATTTATCTTATGATTGTGCGAGAAGCTAGGTTAGATGATGCGTTGGCGATCGCTCTTGTTCATGTAGATACTTGGCGATCGACATACCGTGGTATAGTGCCAGATGATTATCTCGCTAGTCTGTCCTACGAGAAGCGAGAGAGTTTATGGGTACATATCTTAAGTACGGCAAAAGAGAGTCATCCTTTTACTTATGTCGCTGAGGATGAAGTTGGGCAGATTGTTGGTTTTGTCAATGGTGGTTCTGAGCGTACTCAAGATTCAGTATATAAAGGTGAGTTATATGCCCTGCTTCAAAATACTTACCTAAACTTGGTCAAACCTTGCTTAGCGATTTCTTCCTGCTTCACCCAAGGGAGTCGGCTCCTTCTTGTCCACAGGCGTTGAGTTCCGGCTAAGCCAGCCGTACTTTAT
>JAHHHH010000064.1 GCA_019359415.1 Iphinoe sp. HA4291-MV1
GAAAATTGGTATGAACTCCAAAGAAATTTATCTCTTCAAGTGGCTCGTGATTTTATTTTAGAACACCTAACACAGAAGTTGAACTTAACTGCATAGTATCAATGTTCTGTCAATGCGTAAGTTCTAAGAGGGATGAATATCAGTCAAAAGAAGACCAAAGTAACCGCAACGACAGATGGATTCGACTTTCTAGGTTGGCATTTTAAAGTGCAAAGCAACGGAAAATTTGTATGCGTTCCTTCAATGAACAACTACAAAGCATTCCGTAAGAAAGTAAAAACCATTGTCAACTGTTCTAGTTATGGTTCTAAGGAAAAAGCTAAAAAGCTGACTCCTATAGTTAGAGGATGGAGAAATTACCATCGTTACTGCAAAATAGTGGGGAACCATTCGTTATACCACATTCAATACAGAACGTTTAAGGTATTCAACAGAGAAGAAAAGAATGATAGATACTCTAGTAAGAAATTACTAGATAAAGCATTCCCAGCAGTTCCTCACTCCGAAAATAATTTTATCAACGTCAAAGGGGGAAAATCACCTTTCGATGGAGATATCAGTTACTGGAGTGAACGAAACAGCAAGCTCTACGATGGACCCACCTCTAAAGCCCTAAAACGGCAAAACCATTCATGCGGAATATGTGGAATGAAGATGATTCCGGGTGAGACAGTCCATCTACATCACGTAGACGGAAATCACCAGAATTGGAAAGCCAAGAACTGCATAGCAGTCCATCAGTCATGCCATCAAAATCACCACATGAGCAAGGAGAAATCCTAGAACATCGGGAGCCGTATGCGGTGAAAGCCGCACGTACGGATCTAACAGAGAGGTGCGCTGGATAATACCAGCCATCGACTCTACCTAACATTGGGTCTATTGGGCTGGCTGATAGCGCCAATATTCGAGATTGCCTCAACTTGATAGTGTTGGGAAGGGTAGTACAAGACAAAAATGGCAAGAAACAGGGGAACTTTGGGGCGATCGCCAATGCGCTCCGAAATCCCAGTATCGTAAACGCGGACGACCGAGAAGACTTGCAACTGAAACTTGCCGAATATAAGGAAGTATCAATGGATACCGGGCAACCGATTGTGTTTTCGACAATGGGTTATCCATATCTGATGGGTATCCTGCCGAATTACTCCGAGTACGAATTCTATCGACTGCCCAAGCAGATCATCGTTGATTTTGCTGCCAAATTAGATTATAGGCAAGCATCAGACAAGGATTGGTATGAAGAGATTAGGGTATGGGCTTTGCAGCTAGGCAAGAAACCAAGCGACCTCGAATTAAGACAAAAGTGGCACGAACTAACAAGTTACCAACTAAACGACCACGGCGTTCAAATGTTGCGAGAATTCCTAGACAGAAAGGCGAGCTAGATTGGTCGGCGAGATACGGCGATATTGACGAGTACAAGAAACATGTCGCGATCGCACATCGAAAAGTTCACGGAAAATGTGTGGTGTGCATGAAGCGAAAGTCTCAAGAAGTACACCACGCATTCTATCGGAAGGAACCAGATGTGGCGGGATGGAATACATTCCCGTGCTGCCTCCGTTGTCATGAGGATGTTTGTCATTCCTCGACAAACTGGCGTAAATCCCGAAGTAATCCAGTATGGGGGAATCGAAATACCGACGAATTCACGAAACGATTACGATTTGGCTACAAACTACTATACGGAGGAATAAATCATGATTGATTTTCTGGAATCAGCAGCAGAACGTGAGTTGCATGAGTATTTCAAATATTGGGACGGCTATTACGAGGGGACGTGGATACCCAAGAACCTATATGCTAAACGTTGCTATGATCGATACGAACGGTTTAGCGCGGTTGCTCGCTGTTTGAAGCACATTTCTCGGAGGGTTGACGACGATGTTTGACTACGAGAAAGAAGAACTACTCCGACTTATGTCCGAAGAAATGCTCGAAGCCGTCCGTGACCTCTACTTCCAACAAGGGATGGCACAGATGCAGATTCGGCAGGAGATGATTTACCAGCAGCAACTCAACCAGCTTTGGGAAACTAACCCAGCGCTAGCAGCTTATGTGGAGCAAACCCGTGCTAGGGCAGAACAACGTAGGGCGCAGGGGTTTCAAGATGCGATGGGCGGGTACGACAAGCAAACGGGGAAACAAAATGATTGGGTCTAACACGTACCAGAGACAGCCAGCCTTTCTGGGTTGGCTAGTACTCACCACGATTAATCGAAGTGTTTCTAAGGCTGGCTGTCTCTGGAGGGGACAATGAAATAACGAAGAACAGGACTTTTTCCATTAATCGCACCTGCGTTGCAAAGCCGCCGATCTGTGATGTACAGATCGGCGGCTTTTTTTTGTTTCGACTATTCTCAAAAGCCCATCAGCAGCAGTATCTTAAGGATGGTACATTTGCATTACTCGCCATGTCCTACGCCCAACGCAATCCCTACCCGCTCCAGTGTTTTCAAGGTGAAGACCGCAGCTTCATCGTGCAATTGAAGAAGAAGGACGGCACGGCATACGATTTGTCGGGGGCTGAGGTGAAATCGGAGATTCGCAAGGCGTGGGGTGCAGTTCTAGCGGACTTGAACGCGACGGTAATTGATGCGATCGCGGGTAAGGTGCGACTAACGATAACTGCGGGTGACAGCGTGGAATACGGGCGGCATTATTACGACATCCGAATCTACACTACATCGGGAGTGGATTATTTAGATCCCAGTAGTTTTACAATAATGGCAACAATAACAAAACCCTGAGATATGTCGGATATTATTGCCACAATCAATAGCACCGATGATCCATTAAATGCTGGAGTGGGGGGAGACTCTTCACTCACTGGCACTATCACAGATCCAAGTGAGAGTGGTGGGGGCGGCGCAGATTTGGAGTGGACGACAGTTACGAGTAGCGCCACACTAACCCCAAATCGAGCATATGCGGTAAATGCTGCATCATTAATATTGTTGAGTCTGCCGAATGAAGCGCTTTCGGGTCAAAGGCTGGCGGTGTATAACTTAGGCACTGGTGGGTGGCGGTTGCAGCAGAATTCGGGGCAGCGAATAAAAATCGGTGATAAGATGACGACGACGGGACAGACGGGGCGTGTGGATGCGATCGCGACGGGGGATTACCTTGAGCTGGTGTTTTTACCCCCGTTATGGGTCTGTACCGACATAATAGGGAATCTAGAGGTGGTTTGAAATGGTTCTCCAAAACTCGTGGAATAATCAGTTGGTAGCGGGGTTGAAAGTTAACCTTGGTTCCGACGCCACCGGGGATATTTATTATCGGGACTCATCGGGATTTTTGACGAGGTTAGCTTTGGGGTCACCGGGGCAGGCGTTGGTTGCGACGGGTTCAGCCATTGCTTGGCAAACGGGTATTTCGCCGACAGGCAACGCTGGACAGGATTTGAGCGGGACATACCCTAACCCAACAATCGCACTCAACGCTGTCACCTTTGCCAAGATGACGAATATTGGCACGGGACTGATATTAGGTCGAAACACGGCAGGAACAGGAAATATTGAGACTTTAGATGCTCCTACTACGCGATCGCTTTTGGGGTTGGGCACAGCTGCTCTTGCATCCACGGGCTTAGTTGTCGGCAATGTACCCGTAATCCAAGCAGGCGGGACGCTTGACCCCTCGATCATGCCTGCAAGCACACTCACCACAATTCAGGTCGTTGCCGACCAAGCAGCGCGGCTTGCTTTATCGAATGTACAAATCGGTGATGCCGCCAAACAAAGTGATAACGGGATTACCTACTTGTTATCGGCGCTTCCCGCATCGACGAATGGTAACTGGATACCCATTGGTGATACTTCAATTGATGGATCTGAGATTGTTTCAGGAGTAATTTCACCTGCACGGTTAGGCTCAGGGACACCATCCTCATCAAATTATCTTCGCGGTGACGGGACGTGGACTACTGTGCCCAGCACGGGAATGAGTTGGACGGAAGTTATAGGGACTTCGGCGACGATGACCGCGAACAACGGGTATATCGCCAACAACGCGGCGCGGGTAACTTTGACTCTCCCAACGACAGCAGCACAAGGTACGTCCATTCGAGTTGTCGGTGTTGGAACGGGAGGATGGCGCATTGCTCAAAATGCCTCGCAGCAGATTCAATATTTAGGTCTTGCAACTACTTCAGGTATTAGCGGAAGGATAGACGCCGAACTGACTCAGACAAATTCCTATCGGGCGTGTATAGAACTTATTTGTACGGTTGCAAATACCACTTGGATTGTGGCGAGCAGTGTTGGGACAGTAGACGTGGTATAAAAATGACTTTACTAACTCCCGATGGTACGGATGGCAACACTTTTAAAGGCGTTTCGCAATCTTTCAACAACCGCATCGTGGCATGGGGAACGTCACCCCCAGCATCTGGGCAGCGTACCGATAAGATGTTATGGTTCCAACCATCGGCACTTCCACAGCCTTGGGAATGGGACAGCGGTGGTAGTTTGTGGCGAAGCGCTCCACAGATGTTCAATTTGGCGGCATCCAACACGTTTATCGGAAGCAACACAGCGTTTCGTGTTGACATGCCTGTTAACGATAAAGGTAGCGGATATGTTTGGATTGATGAAGTTTGGTTAACTTGTTCGCCTCGTAGTGCAGCTTTTTCTAGTTCTAACTATTGGCAGATATTGTTTCGGTGGTACAACACTTCGGGAACTGCGACCACACTTATTACGTGGAATACGACGAATTGCACGACAAACAACGCACTATATTCAAATAACAACACCGTTTATAACTATTTAAATAACCCCGCTACATTCAGCTTAGAAGGAACTAAAGTTGGGTCTCCTACCGGGGTTCCCCTCGTTGGGTGTACTTTCATCATGAAATTCGTTAGTTTCGCCTGATGCCTTGAATGCAAACGAGCAAGGGGTGATAAGACTGTATATTCATTCTTTGCCAGAGCGTAAGAAAGAAAATGGTAAACTCAAAGGTTCTAACTAAATTACCACAAGCGATAATTGGTCAGGGTCAGTATGCAATGCTAGCCCGACTCGACGGGGTCGCAGTTTTTGAATTCATCACAATGCCGATAGAGTTACCGTGGGAACGCGCTTTAAATTACACGGCATCTGGCGCGGCTGGTGTCATCGTTCCCCGCCAGCAATTCGGCAGTGTGGAGGGGTGGACTTTACAAATCTCGGTTCCCATGTCGGGACGCCACGAGAAAAAATCGTTGCTCTCGTACGTCGATTCATTGGCAAAGTTGCAAATTCCCGACGAGGATGCCGTTGCACCCCCGATACTCGCTTTTCGCTGGGGCACTCGCTCATTCTCTCCGTGCATCATGACGCGGTTCTCCAAGACCGAGAAGGGGTGGTATCCCAATGGGGATTTGGCAGAATGTACTGTTGGTTTTAGTTTGTTGGAGGTTCCTGTGAGTCAGGTTGTGGGGTAGCTGCAAAAACACGTTGCTGGGAATATGTCCCCACCTCAGGAGGTGGTGGACAGGTGGGGACGGAGGTGGGGACAGCTAGAATTCTTGCCCTAAGCGGACTAGATACTACTGTCCCCACCTGGAACCACCTTTTAGATAAAACTTTCAGCGAAGAAGAAGAAGAAAACCATGCGAAAGAATTTTCGCCTACTTGTTCAAATCCTGAAATCTTTAATGGAAGTGGTGGGGACAGGTGGGGACAGCTATCCAATGAAACAACCGGAAACGTGGATGATCCAAGGGTTTGCGAGGTGTCCCCACCACCACTTATTTTTGACCCAGAAAAAATTCAAGCCAATGCTGACTGGGCAAAGCTCAGTATCGCTCGTCGGTCAATTCGTCATTCCCCACCTTATATCCCGACACCAAGCTGAGTACAGCTATGGTGCGGGGCGAGGGCGCGAAGAAGCTAACTTGGCAGTCTCCACGCTGTACAAACTGACCCTTCCCGAACCCTCACGCTTGTTCCATTAGTCACGTAAGCTTTAATTGTCGCCGTATCCCCTGCGTTTAATTGCACAGGTGCGGCGTTCGAGCTATTTAGGGAGATATCCCCAAATGCTGACATTGCTTGCATAAGCGGAGTGTCAATCTCAACGTTGCCGACAAAAAGCGAAAGCTTCACTGCAAGTTCTGGGTTGGAAGCCGTTGCTGTCGTATCTACACGAACCTGCGCATGAAAGACATATTTTCCGGTAGTGGGAGCGGTATAGATTCCCCCAGTATTCCAGTTTGTCCCGTCGGATATGGATTGCCAAAAGAGGGTGTAGTACGTGTCGCGACTTGGTAAACCTTGAAGCGTGGTTTTTCTCGCTGTTCCTGTAAGTAGCCATGCGCGAGAATTCGCGTAGTCGATGGTCGAATATCCATCCAAACTTGGGAATGCTGGGCGAACCTCGAATATCGGGTAATTTTGAATTTCGGTAATAGTGGTGGCGGACGATGTGATTCGCGCAATCTCAAGTCCGATAGTGGGGCGAGTCGTCGTCAGTTGCACCGCGCCAGTGTCTGATATCCACAAATAAGTGGTAGCCGACGCTCCAACGGTGACAGTTCCTGACGAAATTGCCACGACAATCCCCGAAGGGAGTTTTACGCTTCCCGATGCGTATTGCGCGGTCAATCCTGTAAGTTGGGTGACGCGAAAAGCTTGGGAGATTTGTGATTTGAGGGAATTGATTTGTTCGGATGCGATCGCAAGCTGTTGCTCTAAATTCGATAGTTTGTTACGAACAGCGTTAACCCACTCCGCTGCTAGTCTGTCGGAGTCAGAAGCCGTTTGCGTCAAGTCTACGATATCTGTCAATCTGCAACCCTCCAGATGAACAAATAGTTTTGCGCCACACTCCCCATTATTGCGCTAGGAGTATCACCGTCTGGATTATACGCCGACGCTCCATTGGTGTATGAGATAGCGGCTCTTACAGATATTTGATTGCCCTGGCTCAATCCGTTTTGGTACGACAACCCAAATGCTTGATAGTCGAGGTGGACAGAATAAGTTGATCGCAAATCAGCACGCAACAAACCTTCAAGTTCTCCTGCGCTTTGACTATACAAGAAAGCCCGAACTGCCATCTTCGTCGGCTCATAGGCATTGTTTGCCCTTGTTCGGACCCACAAGCATACACCGAAAATGTAATTCCCCGCCGCCGGAACCGTAAAGACTCCATTGCTCATATACGACGCACCGAGTAAGGTCGAATCCCACACAACCGTTACTGTTCCCGATGACGACCCCGTATTACAGACTGTCTGATTTGCACTCCGACGAGTGCAAACGAGTGGTTTTGCAAATCGCCCAGCAGCTGCTGACGCCGCGATCGCATCCTCCACATATTTCGCCGTCGGCACTTCCGTCGGCAAGTCGGCAGTCGGCACCGGGTAAGAGAGCTGCCCACGTTTAACGTTTCCCGTAAAAACCGGGTTGTTTCTCGGAGCACCATCGGCAATCTTCAGGTACTGCGATAAGTCAATGTTTCCGACGGATGCGATCGCATCTTTCACATCCCCTCGTGCCGCAGCCTCACTGCTCGAAGCCCAGCTTGTAGGATTCCAACCGACTATCTGAGCACCAGTTCCACCAGCTGCGCCTTTGGCTGCCATCATGAACCAGTTAGCGTCATCGCCCGTCAGTGGTGGCGTCTGCCCTTGTAGAGATGATGCGTTTTTCCAGAGATAAGAGTTGCCATTGAAAGAAGCAATTTCTCCGAAAACATAGAATTTGCTAGCGTTGTACGCACCCGTCGGAACGAGCTTAGTCGAAATTCTGTCTTTGTACGTCTGCACCGTCGTGAGGAGTTCGGCGAGGCGATAGAGGGAGATATCTAAATAAGGTTGGGCGGCGTTAATGGCTACCAGGTTCGCAAAGTCTACGGGTGTCGCCGAATCTGGAACGATGGCATGAATCGTATCGCCAATCTGCACATTTTGAGTACTCGCTACTCTGTCAAGTCTGCGTGACAATGTGTCATTTACGCTACCAGTATACCATTGGTTATCAAAGCCGCTACCCGATGTCCATTGATGATACGGTCCAGTGTACTGTGTTCCGTCCAAAAGAAAGAACGTCACCACCGAGTTTGACTGAAACAAAAACCAACTGTAAGTAATTCCTTCTGTCGTTATTCCTGGTGTCCCCGATAAATTTTGTGATTGAGGTAGAGTGATTGAAAACTGCCCTGCAGTAATTGACGCTTCGTATGGCAAACTGACCAACGTTTTTGGCGTGGTTGATGAATCATAGAAAATATGGTCGGGGACAGCCCGAACCAATCCGGTGATTGATGAATTCAGTTTGCCTGTTACAGTCGTTGCCACAGCGGAAACTTCGTAAACCAGTACAAAAATATTATCTCAAAATGCTTAACCACGTTACGCCAAATATCCCCAACGCCACCCATAGAACGCTGACGACAATCAGTAGCACCATCGGTCGCCATCGATATTCCCGCAATTCACGCTGGTAAGTGCTGTAGTGCTTGGAGATTGCATGAATTGCTTTTCGCTTAGCTTGCTCTACCGAGTCGCACTGTATTTTCAAATCTTTCGACGAGCCAGTACCGATGACGACTTGGATGTCGGGATATTTCGCGGTGAGTTCCACCAACAATCCATTTCATAAATTGCACTAACCGTGCTCATACATGTCGGGCTTGACACTCCCACGGCTAAAAGCCAATGGGCTTTCTGCTTTCAGCACTGTAAATGTAAAGCAGCTTGTTGCTAGATATCGCTCATAGACGAACTTTTTAATCAGGTCGATACAGATAAAATCAAGCAACAAGGTTTGATGGAGAATTAATATATAATGACTGCGCTACTCCACACAAAGCGATGTCCAGCGCCTACCTCTCAAGCCAGCAACAAGAAAATGCCACTCCCAGACACGAACAAATTACGGGAGTGGTGGAACGTCTTACGTATCACTCAGAGGAGTCGGGTTACACAGTGGCACGGCTGCAACGCCCTGGCGCATCAGAATTAACTACAATTGTTGGTAGCTTTGCAGGTGTTCAACCTGGACAGACATTGCAATTAACAGGCTTTTGGCGCGAACATCCGCAATATGGACTGCAATTTCAAGCAGTCAATTATAAAGAAACCAAACCTGCCACAATCACGGGAATTGAGAAGTATTTAGGTAGCGGTCTGATTAAAGGAGTGGGTCCGGTCACGGCGAAACGGATTGTTGCCCATTTTGGGGTGGAAACCCTCAATATTATTGAAAACCAAATTAACCGCTTGCAGGAAGTTAACGGCATCGCCAAAAAGCGCATTGCCATGATACAAAAAGCTTGGAATGAGCAAAAAGCCATCAAGGAAGTGATGGTGTTTCTGCAGAGTCACGGTGTTTCTACTACTTATGCAGTCAAAATCTACAAGCAATACGGGGATTTAGCGATAAACAAAGTTAATGAAAATCCCTACCAGTTAGCAACTGATATCTATGGTATTGGCTTTATGACCGCAGATAAGATTGCGCGTAACTTGGGAATTCCCGCAGATTCCGAGTTTCGCTACCGTGCGGGAATGACTCATGTGTTAAGTGAAGCCGCCGAGGATGGACATTGCTATTTGCCGCAACCAGAGTTAATAGAATGTGTTGCAAGTCTCCTCAAAACTGAATCGCACCAGCCACAACTGAATTTCATTGCCCAAATCATCCAAAAAATGACACTCGCCGATGAGCTTGTGCGCGAATGTGGTGCAGATAAAATCTTATGCTGTTACAAACCTACCTTCTTTTACACGGAACAAAACTTAGCTCAATTGGTATGCGATCGCCTGACTTTCCCGATTAATCCTGATATCCCCCGTGTCCGTACTTGGTTAGAGCGCTTTAGCGTCAGCCGCAAAGTCTCACTATCAACCGAACAACAACAAGCGGTTGAAACAGCAGCTTACTCCAAAGTCATGGTGATTACAGGTGGTCCTGGGGTTGGGAAAACCTTTTGCACCCGTACTATTGTTGAATTGTGGAAGGCAATGGGTAAATCTATTGCCCTAGCTGCACCAACTGGACGCGCTGCCCAAAGATTAGGCGAAATGACTGGCTTGGAAGCTAAAACTATCCACCGACTTTTGGAATTTGACCCGAAGACGAGGAGTTTTAAACGCGACAAAAACAACCCCCTGCCTTCTACAGCAATCATTGTGGACGAAGCCAGTATGCTCGATTTATTTCTCGCGTACTCGTTAGTTCAAGCTGTGGGAGAAAATGCCCAACTATTGTTAGTTGGCGATATCGACCAATTACCATCAGTGGGTGCGGGTAACGTGCTTGCCGATTTGATTAATTCGGGTAAAGTGCCTGTGGTGCGACTCACCCAAGTATTTCGCCAAGCTGCGACGAGTTCGATTATCACTGCTGCTCACCAAATTAATCGCGGACAATATCCGAATATCGAATCAATTTCAGATACTCCTCAATCTGATTGCCTCTGGCATGGTGGAGGATTTCAACCCGAACATGGGGTACAGGCAATTAGCGAATTGATTGCTGATTTGATTCCTAAACTTGGTTTTCATCCAGCCACCGATGTACAAGTGCTTTGCCCAATGGCGAGGGGATTGGTTGGTACGCGCAATCTCAATAATGTACTGCAACAACTCATTAATCCTCCCAGCCCCCAAAAAATTGAAATTACCAGAGGTGGAACAATCTTTAGAGTGGGTGACAGAGTCATTCAACTAACCAACGATTATCAACGGGAAGTTTTCAACGGTGATGTAGGTTTTATTACCACAATCGATACTGAAGAACAAGAGATCGTTGTACAGTACCAAGAGCGCGATATTACTTACGATTATGCAGATCTCAATGAAGTTGCTTTAGCTTGGAGTGTTAGTATACATAAGTCGCAAGGGTCAGAATACCCAGTAGTGATTTTGCCTTTGTATACTCAGCACTATATGATGCTGACTCGAAATTTACTTTATACTGGGTTGACTCGTGCTAAGAAGCTAGCGATTATCATTGGTTCCAAAAAAGCAATACAGATGTGTGTGCGTTCCACTAAGTCGCAGGAACGCTACACCCACTTGCAGCAAAGGTTGGTTCAAGCAGCGTGAATTCTATTTAAACCTTCTCAAGGTGATGGAGTCGGATTTTAACCAAATCGCGGAAGTCCCCACCCGGACTTCGTCCCGCTTCGCTAACAACGTCAGTAGGGTGGGGCATTCGTGATAGGTTAAGATAACATTGCTTTTGTCAATTAGAAATTATCCTGAAAAGGAAGTCACAAATAAGGTATCCAACTAAGCTTTGTACTGATGTTTCAGCACAAAGATGAATAATGAGTACAAAGATTAGGCGATCGCTAACCCAAAAACGATGTTTTCTATCACGGTTTTTTACATAATTTTCCTTCTATATGTATATTGACAAATCCATCATGACCTTAACCTGTCACCAATGAGGGTGGGGATGGACAGCGGGAGATGACGATTGCATCTTCTTCCTTAGCAGCCTACGGCTACTAAGGAAGAAGATGTATGAGGAATCTCCAGTTCATTCGTTAGGCATTTCTTGAGATTGAATATATTGTTTGATTCTTTCAATTGGTGCACCGCCAGTTGAGGCAACATAATAAGAACCAGACCATAAGACAATACGGTTCAGTTAAGGCTCAAAGTCAGGTAAAGTAAGGATTATTCCGAAATATGGAAATTCAGTAGACCGAAAACTTTTGTCAGTCAACGCAAGAATGAGGGTTTGGGGCGATGTTTTGGGCACAGGGTCGAGCGATCGCTTACCTTAGCAGGAGAACTCATCTACAACCCTATTGCTCAAAACGCAGATGATACGGGCATTCTGGCGGATTGTATACAATCCGCCAGAATGCCCCAATGGTAAGCCTTCTAGAAATCTTTTCGGTCTACTGAAATTAACTATAGTGCATCTCAAGAATTTTTCACTGTTGTCTCCAAGTATACACAGTAGCGATTTACTGAAGGTGATTGAGACAGCGATACCTGCGACGGCAATTGAGGAGGCGATCGCCACTACACAGGTTGATGAGGAACGAAAGCGGTCGTTACCAGCGCAATTGGTTGTAAGTCTTGTAATAGCTATGAGTTTATGGTCGAGAGATTCGATGCGCGATGTGCTGAAAAATCTCATAGATGGTCTATCGGAGACATGGGTTAAGGTTGGTAAATATTGGCGAGTGCCGTGTAAATCAGCCATCACACAAGCCAGGCAGCGATTGGGAGCAAGAGTGATGAGCCAATTGTTTCATCAGTTGGTACGACCAATGGCAACTGATGAAACATTGGGGGCATTTCTAAATGGACTACGAATTGTAGTCATTGATGGTACCTGTTTTGATGTTCCAGACAGCGATGAAAATGCAAGAGTTTTTGGTCGTCCTAGTAGTCGTCCTAAGACACAAGCAGCATTTCCAAAAGTACGATAGGTAATTTTGGTTGAGGCTGGGACACACTTAATCTTCGATGCATTGATGTGTCCATATCGTATCGGAGAACGAGTACGGGCACTAAGATTATTACGCTCGGTAACATCAGGGATGCTGTTGATGTGGGACAGAGGCTTACATTCCTATGCAATGGTCAACGCCACTGTTACTAAAGCGTGCGATTATTTGGGAAGGATACCCGCTAACGTTAAATTCCTTACAGAAAAACCGTTGGCAGACGGCTCATATTTATCGTGGATCTACCCATCGCTTAAGCTACGAAAAAAGCGATTTTTTATCAGTCTACCCGGTCACGGTTCTGGACGATTTTATTTCTTAGATGTCCCGAAAGTGAATGATTTGCTGACTAGAGTCGAATCACTAACCCCAAATGGCATTGGCATCATGTCCTTTGGTCTTGTCTTAAAAAATATGCCTGGTATTCCAGGAAGTCCATCTGATTGATCCACAGTTCTAATCTTTAAAGGTTGCGATGGCTTTACTTCCAAAGTAAGCTCTATACCTTCTTTGGGAAAGGCAAAATAATTTAATACCCACAGCTTTCCTGGTTCAATGTGGGCGGGTATATCGTTTTTGTCAATTCGCTTCCCATTGACCACAGCCGCTAGAACTTCTGTATTTGAGTCTACGTATATACTCATAATACGCGCTTGCCGAGGTGATGTAATTTGGACGCGCACGATTCTAACACCATGACGCACTTGGTCACTGAGTGGCTCTATATTTGGTGCAGCCAGTGTTGCCACGGGAGCCTGACTGTTGAGAAATTTCTTCGGCACCAGAGGTAAATATTCAGCTAAGATACCTTTTTCTGTATTCGCAGACAGGAACTGTGATGTCCACTCGTCAGGCTTTTCATCGATACTGGCCCAGATTGCCTTGCCAGTGTCGGCATTTAAACCATAAAAAATACTGTTCGGCTTGGGATGGTTTGCGTCAAAACCTGATGTCAAGCTAGCGAGCACAATAAAACTTAAACTTACCAGTATCGAAGCAGTGGGCAACAACCATTTGTTTTTGTTTGGAATCGACATCAGGCAAAGGTGGGGAATTAGCAATCCAAGTAGTAGCACCACCAGAACCATTACCACTCCAGACAACTTTAGGGAAAGTGCGACGAATACCAAGTAAATTGTGGGAGCAAGCAGGATGATGCCTGGAATAGCGCAAGCAGTTAGCACTACCAAGTGTTTCACCCGGCCAGAATCCCGATCTCTGGAAGCGAATATAAACCCCAATCCTACAAGACTAAACAGTAGCGGCCATGTAAATAGATAACTGGCACCCGGCAAATACACGCTAGTCAGCACCATTAATATGAACCACCAAAGCAATGCGCCAACTGTTAAGTTTTGTACACTTATCTTTTTGCGGAACCAAACATAAAGACCTGAGGTAATGGCAATGGTGAGGGCTA
Source organism: Iphinoe sp. HA4291-MV1 (assembly GCA_019359415.1). GTDB lineage: Bacteria > Cyanobacteriota > Cyanobacteriia > Cyanobacteriales > Nostocaceae > Brasilonema. The sequence goes on from JAHHHH010000064.1 coordinate 13,832, forward strand.
CAAAGCTTATCATGTAAAATTGGCTGTTATAAGTATCGCCCTGAGGAAACGCTCTATACCCGGTGTGCAAGGTGCATATCATCCACCACGTAAGTGTCACAATTAGCGAAGCACTGACAATACTTAATAAGAAAGCAAGGAAGCCTAAAACAATACCAGAGAACGTCAACTGTTTTCTTCTAAAACCGAGTACCACCACCCCAACAAATAATAAAACTACAAAAACTGTCAAAGGTGCGATCCATACATTGGGGTAGTGAAAAAGAGCTAAGCCTAAGATGTCAAAGTAGACTGCATCACTTTCTTTCGTATCTTTTAAATCTAAGTTGCCAAAATGACGTGTCAAAGCCAAGGCATAGTCGCCGTGGTGCTGGAGGCTGCGCTCATCAATATTTTCCAGATTATCAGAAAAAGTGTGATAATGAATGAGACCATTCAAATAAGCAAAATTAAATCCGGAAAGTCCCGCCTGTTTGAACATCGTTAAATCGGTATCATTGGGCAAAAGCTTATAAATGCTATAAGTGAGTGAATTGGCAACTGGATGGGTGGCGGCTTTAGCAAACTCCTTTATCAGCCATCCATTATCACTGCTGGTTTCAAACATTACTGAAGCCCCGCTATTTCCACGGGCTTCAAAATTCAGCACAAGTCCAACATCTTTAGCCCAAGGATGTTCATCCACAAAAGCTTTTGCTCCTAAAAGCCCTGGTTCTTCACCATCAGTGATGAGAAAAATAACATCATTTCTTAACGGTGAATCGGCTCTTAAAGCTCTAATAGTTTCTAGCATTCCCACGACTGCCGCACCATCATCACTGGCACCAGGACCGTTTGGCACTGAGTCGTAGTGAGCAGCAACTAAAATAGCCTTAGTGTTATTTGTTCCTTGTAGTCTGGCAACAATATTATGTACGGTTCCGGCTACAAATGGAGTACCCCATCTAGGGTTAACAACCGTTGTTTTCTGAACTTCTGGGCTAAGTCCCTGAGCGGTCAGTTCTTTTAAGATGTAATCCCGCACTTTTGCGTGTTCAGGTGAACCTATTGGGTGAGGTTTTTGGGCGATCGCCTCAAGATGATTCATCGCACGACCAGAAGAAAACTCCATAAGAGGTGCGCTTATGGGTGCTGCGGCGGGAGGGTTTAGCTGGTAAATCCCGATGAATGCAAAAAATAGGATGAACAAAAAGGTAACTATTTTTATCTTTTTCATGCTCAGCTACCCTGGTTTTGATATAATATTTTAGCCAAAAGTAGGGTGGTTTGATTTTGTTAGTTTTGATTAACACAATAGCAGGACGTTGCTCCCTCTGCGTTGCTAGCCTTAAGCAGCGCAGAGTGGAACGATGCTAGGTGTTTTACGCTGACTCCTCCATCTTCTTCCTGAGGCTGAGCGGTTTCATGTCAGTCCACACTTCCTTTATGTAGGCTAGGCATTCTGTCTTGGACCCTGTTTTACCTGCATCGCTCCAGCCGAGCGCGTTTTCTCGGTCAGTGGGCCAAATGGAATACTGCTCTTCGTGATTCACTACAACTTTGTAAATTGTGGTGTCTTCTTTGTCATATGTATTCATTTTTGTCTCCTTTTAATTGATTTGACTGTTTGTGTTAAGTAATTAATCAACTCAGCACCTTGCAATTTCAGACTTCATCTGTGGTTGGAACTGAGTCGGCTAATGCATCCGGCAGTTCATCTTCCACCAGCCGCAGAGGCGGATACATATAGCCCGCAACTGTTGCCAACACGGTGAGCACTCCCATAACGACAAATAACAAAGCAATACCGTGTCCTGGCCCCACACCGAGCAATCGTCCAATACTTCCAGCTAGTGGTCCGTCGATAGCAAGCAGAGGCTCGAAGAAATGGTCAGCTAATGGTCCTGCAACTAAGTAGGCAAGTGGCAGGGAACTCCAGACTATCATTCGTCGCACAGCAAAAACCCGTCCTTGTACATCGGGTGCGACTTTGGTTTGCCAAATGACTTGACTAGAACCGTTGATAATCGGTACGGTGAAGAAGTAGAGGAAGCCAGTAAAAAAGAAGACCGGGACAGAGGGCCGTAGACCAGCAAGTAAAATACACAGCCCACCTAACAGTGAGAAGCTCAACACGGCGTAAATAGGGCGTTTTACACCGCCCCAGATGCTCATGACCAGACTGCCAACCAGCATACCGCTACCAGCAAAAGACAGTAAGGTACCAAGCATGGCAACAGAAGTGAAAGCCAGCACCAATGGTGTAACCAACACGCTGACAACTCCCGTCAGGAAATTGCTGCCAGCGAAGAAAATCAACAATCCAAACAGCCCTGGTTGTGCGGTTATGTAGATCCAGCCGTAGATTGCCTCGCGCCACAGCGAGCCTGTCCCCTCTTTACCCTCAAGGGTGATCTTGGCTTCAGGAAACCGTACAAACAACAAGGTAACGAGGGAGAAAACAAAAGTGGCAACGTCAATAAAGATTACGCCCTGAAGCTGAATCGTAACGACCAGTCCCCCCGCCAGCACTGGTGAGAGAAGCTCCGCTGCCGCCTCTGCTGCTTGTACCATGCCACTGGCGCGACCGAGGTGTTTTTTGGGAACAAGCTGCGTGGTAGCGGCAGCATAAGCTGGCCACTGGAAGGCTTTGAAGGCAGAGCTGGTTGCGATCACCAGGTAGATGTGCCAGACTTCCAGCCTGCCAGCCAAGAGTAGGAGTGCTATCACCAATGTGCTGATGCCTGCTCCGGAGTCGCTAAGGAGCATCGCCCAACGTCGGTTCCAACGGTCAACAAGCGCGCCAGCCAGTGGTGATATCAGAATATGGGGCAGCGTAGTGAACAGTGAAATCAGCGTAAACTGCGTTACCGATCCAGTGCGCTGGTACACCCATATACCCAGCGCGAAGCTGGTGAGTCCGGAGCCGATGAGCGAGATTAGTTGCCCAAACCAGATAAGAATAAAAACCTGTACTTTACTAGTCATGGTGTTTTTGTTATCTTATAGCTCGCTAACTGGATGCTCCGTATCCAAGAAACCAATACGAGTGAAATAGGAGAAGTAGGTGTCAAGCAATTGATCATTGATTGGTGGACAAACGATGGAAGTACCTGCAAGTCCATCTAACGTGTTCTGGCAGTCAAACTGTACACTGCTAAATTCATCAGATATCAGCTCCTTGAATGTCTTTTCAGAAAACAGAGGAAGAAGTGAATAAGCTGCATTTTCCGAGGAGTGATCGGCGATGCTAATCAATTCTGCTCGCCACTTATCAGGCAAAATCTGCTTGAGCGGGTAGCTACGGGCGCGTATCCAATCAACAAGCTTGCTCATATGGATGGGGTGGGGATTGAATAAGTGAAAAGCCTTACCTATCGATTCTGGCTGCAGCGATAGATGAACAATTGCTTTGCTTACATAATCTACAGGGGTCATGCCCCACCTAACATCTAAGTCTGGGGCACTTCCCACCTGAATACAAGCTTTAATCATTCTCCACAAAAAGTCATCTGTTTGACAAGCACCTGTTTGGCTATCTCCTGATATTCTTTCTGGTCTATAGATGCAGACAGGAAGACCACGGGAACGTGCAGTCATCACTAGTTTTTCAGCAACCCACTTGCTTGCCGTATACCCAAATCTGGAACCTTTGTAACTGTATTCGAGATTGTCCTGCTCTTGGATTATAGTGCCTGCGGGATGGCTAACAAACTGGAAAACAGAGATAGTGGAAATGTGATGTACAGGCTTCACCTTGGTTTGACATGCCAATTTAAGAACCTCTTGGGTTCCTAAAACATTGGCCGCTTTGAGTACAGAGTACGGATAGATATGATTTGTAGACGCACCATTGTGATAAATTACATCAATTTCGCTTGCCATCATTTGAAATTGCTTTGCTGAAAGACCTAAGAGTGGCTGAGATAAATCTCCTACAACTGGGATGATTCTGGAACTCAAATCTTCTTGCCAGAGTGAATATAATTCTAGATTTCTTTGAATCTTCTTCTTAGCTTCCTCAGCATTGAGTGAACGTACCAAACAATAAATGTGCGCCTGAGTTTGCTCAAGGAGTTCATGGAGTAAAAAAGCTCCCAGAAAGCCTGTGGCTCCAGTCAAGAAGATAGAAGATGCGGTTATATGCTCAACAGCTACAGCTTCTGGATAAATTGTGGGTTCCAAGATAGTTTCAGCATTGATGTCAGCGATTTCAATAATGTCAGTTACAGCGCCAGTGTCCGTGCGACCAAGAACTTCGATAGCTTGGGCAATACCAGCTACAGTAGGTGTCTCAAAAAAACATTGTAGAGGTAAATCTACTTGAAAGACCTCGCGCAGTTGGAAAACAATCTGGGTAACCAACAAGGAGTGTCCACCTAAATCAAAGAAGTTGTCATGCACCCCCACTTTGTCAATGCGGAACGCTTCAGCCCAGATTCGCGCCACCGTTTCTTCAGTGTGGTTGCGAGGAGCCACAAAAGTTTTCTCTAGCTCAGGTCTAGCCTGAGTAGGAGCTGGAAGTGCGCGGCGGTCTATCTTGCCGCTGGCCGTCAGCGGCAGGGCATCTAACGTCACAAAGGCAGAGGGAACCATGTACTCAGGTAATTTCTCCTTGAGGAAACTACGCAGTTCTTCGACTGTGAGCGGCTGCTCCTGATTTGGCACAACATATGCCACTAGGCGTTTGTCACCAAGGTCATCCTCCCGTGCTACAACTACAGTTTCTCGCACTCTGGGATCTTGTGCCAGCACTGTCTCGATTTCACCTAGTTCGATACGGAAACCACGGATTTTCACTTGCTGGTCAATGCGACCTAAAAACTCAAGCTTTCCATTGGGTAAGTAGCGAGCTAAATCTCCAGTCTTGTAAAGGCGTGAACCTGGCTCATTGCTGAAGGGGTTTGGAATGAACTTCAAAGCGGTTAGATTGGGTTGGTTGAGGTAGCCTAGGGCTAGCCCGACTCCGCCAATGTGCAGCTCGCCCGGTACGCCAATAGGTACTGGTTGCAGATGCGGATCTAGTAGATAGATTTGCGTGTTGGCGATCGGGTGACCGATATAAATCAAGTCGTCCTCAAACGTAACTTCATAAACAGCCGACCAAATAGTAGTTTCGGTAGGACCGTACATATTCCACAGTGAAGCTCCTCTTTCTAATAACTGACGAGCTAGCTTCTGAGGTAGAGCTTCTCCACCGCAGAGGATTTTCAGCCTTTGACTGCCATGCCACTCAGCATTCAAAAGTAACTGCCAAGTCGCAGGAGTTCCTTGCATAACAGTAGCACCAGATTTAACTAAATAATCTGATAGTTGTAAACCGTCCGACGCAATTTCACGACTTACTAGTACTAAACAACCTCCTAGACTAATGGGTAAGAATATTTCTAGAACTGCAATATCAAAAGACACACTGGTAGTACCAAGAAAAATATCTTGATTAGTTAATCCTAGATGTTCACACATAGACATGAGGAAGTTAACTACTGACCGATTGAGAACTTGTACCCCTTTAGGTTGACCTGTAGATCCTGAAGTATAAATGACGTAAGCCAAGTTCTCTGCCGTAGTACTGTCACTGGGAAAATTCGACTCAGAGCAAGTGGCGATTTTACTCCAATCAGTATCTAAATAGACTACCTGAGTATTATGTTTCGGGATTTGCAAGTATTGTTGAGTCAACATCACCGAAACTTGGGCATCGCCGAGTATATAAGCAAGTCGCTCTGGAGGATAATTCGGATCGAGAGGGATATAAGCTCCACCAGCTTTCAGAATTCCTAACAGCCCAACGACCATTTCCAATGAACGTTCCACACAAATACCTACCAGTGTCTCTGCTCCCACCCCCAGTGTCTTTAGGTAGTGTGCTAGTTGATTGGCACGAGCATTCAATTCTCTATAGGTAAGTTGTTGGTTCTCAAACACCACCGCCACTGCTTCTGGTGTGCGCTCTACCTGCTCCTCAAATAGCTGATAGATACATTTATCTTGAGGATACTGGGTTTGGGTATCATTCCACTCCACCAAAAGTTGATGCTTTTCCTCAGCAGAAAGCAGATTCTGCAATTCATAGCATTCATCTGGATCGTTGGCCATTTGTGTGAAAATTCTGAGGTAATATCCCGCAATGGCTTCTAGCTGCTCATCACAGAAATCGCTAGTTTGAACGTCTAGGTAAAGCGTCAGTTCTGACGTGAAAGAATCTAAAACAAAGTAAGCACTCAATGGGAAAAATGTCTGGTCTGATTTGTTACGAAAATCTAAAAGCTCTATTTCACTAAACCCTTCAAGGCTTTGATAAATGTGGAAATTGATAAAGTTAAATATCGTCTCGAACCAAAGCTGACGACCATTGTGTCGGTGCAATTCGGCAAGAGGATATCGTCGGTGGGGCAATAAATCACATTCTGCCTCGAAAGTGGCTTTTACCAAATCTAGCCAGGTGCCACCTCCAAACTTTAGGCGTAAGGGCAAAAAGTTCAGGAAAAGACCGAGAACTCGATCGCCATCTTCTGCTTCTGGGCGACCATTCACTAACAAACCTGTAACTACATCTGATTGACCGCTAAGTAAACCAATAACTCTAAGATGTCCAGCTAGCAGGACGCTCTTGAGGGGAACACTAGTACGGCTGGCTAAGTTTTTTAATCCCTCTAATACCTCTGTGGCAATGGGAACAGGAACCCGAAAAGGAAGAGTCTTGGGCTTTTGAGTATTTTGAGTACTCCTAGCAGGCCAGTGTGCTAACACCGTAGGATTACAGTCCATCAGCTTTTGAGTCCAGAACTGCTTGCTTTGATCAGATTTGAGAGCCATACGCTCCAGCGCGACAAAATCTCTATAAGAAGTTTTAGGTGATGCTTCAACAATAGGAGTTTGCCCACGCAAAAAAGCAATGTAGTGGTGGGCTAGTTCAGTTAGCATTGAGGCTGAACTCCAGCCATCAAGAAAAAGATAGCTAAAGGTGAGCTGAAAAGTTTCTTCGCTAAGGCAGTGAACGTAGAAGCGTACAAAAGGATGACTTCCCCAGTCGAACTTTCGTCTTTTTTCTGTTTCTAACCAAGCATTCAGTAAATTTTCTTGTTCAGTGAAATCAAGATGTCGCAGATCGTCTACTTGTAAGGGAATGATAGATGTCCGATGCACTAACTGTAACGGTTCGCTGAAATTAGCTAGATCGAATGAAGTACGGAGTATGGCATGGCGATTCACAAGTAGTTGCAAAGCCTGCCGGAAACTTTCAGGCTCAAAGCGACCTCGCAAGCGAACGCTCTGAATATAAACTTCTTCGTAGTTTGAACCAGAACCGGACTGCAAACGAATGTTCTGATTATGAACTTCGTAGTTTGAACCAGATTCAAGGTGAAAAATCACTCCCGCTTGGAGCATGGAAAGAGGGTAGGCATCTTCCACATCATCGGGCAGTTTCTTTCGATCCTCATTAAAGATCAGGCCAAATAGTTCTGTCTTCAATCTAGATAAAAGTTCAGGCTTCACTACTATGAGGTTTTGAGCTAACTCATGAATTGTTTGATATTGAAACAGTTGTTGGAGGGAGAATTCTAAACCCATTTTCTGAGCTTGAGCTTGAACCTGAATACCGCGAATGGAGTCTCCCCCGATATCAAAGAAGTTGTCATAAATACCTACTTGCCTGATACTTAGCACATTAACCCAAATATTGGCTAGCATTTCTTCTATAGGTGTTCGGGGAGCTACAAAACTAGCTGTCAATTGTTGCGCTACTTCAGGTGCTTTTAAGGCGCGGCGATCTAGTTTTCCATTGGGGGTCAAAGGGAGCGCATCTAAGTACACGAAAGCAGCTGGCACCATATATTCTGGTAACTTCTGTTTCAAGAATTGTCGCAAGTCGCTAATACTGGGGTTGTGCTCGGCATCGCTGACGAGATAGGCTACTAAGCGTTTATCATCTGGTGTATCTTCTCTCTTGATTACCGTCACCTGCTGCACGTGAGGGTATTGGCTCAATACTGCTTCAATCTCACCCAACTCAATCCGAAAACCGCGAATTTTGACTTGGTTGTCAATCCGACCGATATACTCAATATTGCCATCGCTTAAGTAGCGAGCTAAGTCCCCTGTTTTGTATAGTCGTGATTGTGGGTCATCACTAAAGGGATTAGGGATGAATTTCTCTGCTGTAAGTTGGGGACGGTTGAGATAGCCTCTGGCTAAACCAGCGCCGCCAATGTGTAACTCTCCAGGCACACCAATTGGTGTTGGTTGTTTTTTGGAGTCAAGGATATAGATTTGAGTGTTGCTTAGGGGGTGACCGATGGGAACAGTTGAAGATTGTCGAGTATCAGGCACTCCTTCGACTTGGTAAGTAAGAACTCCTACCGTAGTTTCAGTCGGTCCGTAGTGATTGATAATCTGAGATTCTGGAGCTAGTTGTTGAATTTGTTTGATTAACTCCCAACTAGTTGATTCTCCACCAAGAACTAAACGCTGAGGTGTCAAAATTTGCGAGCCAGCCTCTGATGTTAACAACGCTCTTAGATGGGAGGGAACAATCTTAAGACAATCGATTGAATTGGAGTGGAAGTAATCGGCCAGACCTTTGGCATTAGTGATTCGCTCCGAAGAGATTATATGCAGACATCCGCCACTACACAAGGAAGGGAAGATAACAGTATGACCCAAGTCTGCTGCTATGGTAGAAACTATCGCATAATTGGCATCAGCAGGAAGATTAAGTACGGTTTGAATGCTGTTGAGATAGTTAAACAATTGCCGATGTTCGATCGCTACACCTTTAGGCAACCCAGTAGAACCAGAAGTGTAAATGACATAAGCTAGATTTTCTGGTTTTACCTGAGTGTTGGGATTGTCGTTGGCTTCGTGAGCTATTTTCTCCCAATCAGTGTCGAGGTGGATAACATTAACTTGACAATTAGTCAGATTTTTTTGTAGCTTCTGTTGAGTCAATAATACTGAAACTTGGGCATCTTGCAGCATATAGACTAAACGCTCTGATAAATCATTGGGATCTAGGGGTAGATAAGCTCCACCAGCTTTGAGTACTGCCAATAGACCTATCACCATATCCAGAGAGCGTTCTACATAGATACCTACCAGTGTCTCTGCTCCTACTCCTAAGGTTTTGAGATAGTGCGCCAATTGATTAGCACGATTGTTCAATTCCCTGTAAATCAGTTGCTGGTTCTCAAACACTACTGCCACTGCTTCTGGAGTACGTTCTACTTGCTCTTCAAACAACTGGTGAATGCACTTTTCTTGGGGATAGTCGATTTTCGGATCATTGAATTCAATCAGCAATCGTTGTCGTTCGCGATCGCTACACATTTCTAAATCGGCGATCGCTTCATCTGGATGATTGATCGCGCTTTCGAGTAAAGTCAGGTATTGTTCTGAAAGGATTTGGATGTTTTTGAGGGGAAATAAGTTGGAATCATAATGAAACTCAAGCAACAAGCGATCGTCTCTACAAACCCCAGAAAGTTTTACTCTAAAGCGATCAATACAAGTGTATTGGTTGTAGACAGAAAATATGATGTCATCAACAACACAATTTGTAGACTGTTCTTGAAAATCAAAACAAAAAGGAAAAAAGGGTGGCTCTGTCCCATTTCCATTCTTAGCGGCAACTTCCTCCCAGCTAAAATATTCTTGCCATTTGTTACCGTAGCTTAAAGTTTCCTCAACTTTTTTGAGTAGTTCTCGAAAGCGAAGATTTTCTTCAAGATAGGAATGGATGGGTAGATACTTAGTCAATAATCCTAAGACATCTTCTAATTCTGGATATTTACGTCCATCGCTGGCAGTGCCGACAACAATATCTGACTGTTCGGTGAAACGCCAGAGTTGAATTTGCCAGCAAGCTAGTAAGAAAACAGAAATCGAAGTGTCATACTTGCTCGCAAGCATTTCTAACTTTGTTACTGTATCGGAATTAATTTCTAGTGTTAGAGATTGAGGTTCAAATCGTACTTTGGCAGATGAGTGATTTTCTAAAGGGATTTTCCAACTTAAAGCAGAAAAAACATCTCGCTGCCAATACTTTCTTCCTATTTCTGTGTCCTCTGATTCCAATAATTCATTTAGCCATGCAGATATATCCGCGTACTGCATCGATTCATCAGAAAGTTCTCTACCATGCAAGTATGCTCCATAAGAATGACAGATTTCTTTGACCAAATTATGAAGTGTTAATAGATCGGCGCAAACGGCAGGTAAGCTGATAAATAAGATCTGCTCACATGATGACAGCTTGCTTAAGACTGTATATAAAAGAGGTTCTTTTCCAAAATCGAAAGTTTGCCATCTTCTATCTTGAAAAAGTGCGTCGATCTCAATCTTTTGTTCTTGGGAAGTCAAACTGCTTAGATCGCGTTCTTCAAACATTAGCATACTGTTTTCAGTTACGAACTGAAGCGGAATTGACATTTCAGGCAAGCAATTGAAAACGGTACGAAGAATTTCTTGTCTCTTAATGATGTTTTCTAAGACAGCTTTTAAAATTTCTGGAGCAAAATTTTCCTGAATACGTATAGCAATTTGAGAATAATAAGCCTGAGAGCGATCGCTTTGCTGTAAAACCCAGAGATGCTTCTGCTGAGGTGAAATACGAAACCCATTGCCAATTGTACTTTGCATATATCTACGTCCTTTTTCTCCTAAAAATGTTTCCAATTTAACAAACTTCGGCGGGTTCAAGTCCCCGGCTACAAGAGAAGCCGCAAGTATGTGTTTGCTCTTGTCTTTATAAGAGTTACAAAACTGTACTTTCTCTCTTCGTAGCGGTAGCGAGTCCGCGAGCGTCCTTCCGACTTCCGACTTCCGACTTCTTTAACAAGTTTCAGACATACCTACCAAAACCTTTCTGCTGCCGATAAAAGGCATACGTCCATGAGCAGCTAACATATTGTCCAGCAACAAAATATCTCCTTTCTGCCAGGGAAAAATCACACTTTCCTGTTGATAGACCTGATTAATTTTTTCGATTACTGAGGGTTCAATAGGAGAACCATCGCCGTAATAAGAATTGCGTGGAATAGCATTTTCTGTCAGCGAAGAGAGTAATGATTCCTGTATCTCCGTTTCCAAACTGGAAATGTGAAACAAATGAGCTTGGTTGAACCAAACCATTTCACCTGTATAAGAATGTTTGGCAACAGTCTGGCAAACTTGACGGGTTGTTAGGCGATCCTTTATCCATTCAAATTCAATGCCCAATTTACGGCAAAAACTTTCTAATTCTGATTTATTTGTGGTTTGAAAAACATCTTGCCAGGACAAATCTAAATCGCCGTAGTTGCGAACATACATCACCTTCTTTTGCATAAACTTTTCTTTGATGGCAGAATCGAGTCTGGCAAAAACTCTTCGACTGTCAGCAATCGGTGTTTCTCCACCTTCTTCGGCAGGCTGGACGCAGAAAAAACAAATTTTCATCGGCCAAACGGAAGAATAAGAGTTTTCATTATGGAGAGGGATTGATTGGTTGGAAGGATATTCAGTTGAGGTATAGATTTTACCGTTTATCTGAGTGCGTGGAGTTGAACGATAATTATACTCTACTAATTCTCCTCTAGAAATTGCCTGAATGAATTCCTGGAATTCTTGCACTCCATTGATATTAAAATTCCGAAAAAGTATACCTCCATAATTTAGTAAATGAGCTTCAATCAAATCCCGATTTTTTTCAGACCATGCGACTAAACTTACTCCATCTATAATGGGTGAAATAACTAAAGGAAGAAAGTTGTCAGAGTAAAGAAACTTTTCTTCGATTAATTTTTCTCGATCTCGATCAATTGGCTTTCGCTGAGCCTTACGTAACTTATTGATCCTGTTTTCTTCGGTTTCTGGGATTTTCATAATTTGTTCTGAAGTTCAGTTGAATTTTTCAAGCTACGTCTGTGGAATTTGTTTAGTTTCTGAATGGCAACGTCTTGGAGTTCTTTTTCTTTTACCAATTGTCTTTGTCTGTCTGCCTCATGAAGTATTTCTTTGATGGTGTTCAATCTGATTTTAGGAGCTACTACGATTTGATTCAAAAGTGTCTGGAAATGTCCTAAAAATCGTGCGATAGTAGCAGATTCAAACAGGTCTGTATTGTATTGCAACGAGCCAAATAATCCCGTTTTTGCCTCCTCCATATGTAAGAGAAGATCGAATTTTGCCGTTTCGCTATCGACCTCTATCAGATTTATATTTAGCTCCGAAAGCTCTATATCTGATATCGGGGTATTTTGGAGAACGAATTTTATCTGAAACAGAGGGGTTCGACTCGGATCTCGCTCTGATTTCATCGCTCCCACCAGCATTTCAAATGGCAGATCTTGGTGAGTATAAGCCTCTAGTGCCACCTCACGAATTCGTCCTAATAATTCTTGAAAGGTAGGATTGCCAGTGAGATCGGCTCGCAAGACTAGCTGGTTAGCAAAGAAACCGATTAATTTCTCAATCTCAGCCCGATTGCGGTTAGCTACATCAGTACCTACAACTATATCTTCCTGCCCAGTGTAGTAATACAGTAAACTTGTAAATGTTGCAAATAGCGTCACGAACAAAGTGACTCCCTCTTGACGACTTAGCGTTTTAAGTTCCTCAGTCAAAGTCTTTGATAGTTGCAGAGATTGACTCGATCCTCGAAACGTCTGCACTGCTGAACGAGGGCGGTCGCTGGGTAACTCTAACACAGCTGGTGCGCCAGCCAGTTGTTTTTGCCAGTAGCTAAGTTGATTTTGTAGTTCTTCTCCCTGCAACCACTGACGTTGCCACACTGCAAAGTCTACATACTGAATCGGTAATTCCGGCAGAGGCGAGGGCTTGTCTTGCACAAATGCACAGTAGAGAGCGGCTATCTCTTGGATGAACACTCCCTTCGACCAACCATCAGAGATAATATGATGCATCGTCAGTAACAAGACATGTTCGCTATCTGATAATGCCAGTAGTGTACCTCTGAGTAAGTGGTCTGTTGCCAGATCAAAAGGCTTGGCTGCTTCTGCGGCGGCTAAGCGTTGAATTTCGCTTTCTCGCTCACTTGCTGGCAGAGTTTGTAAGTCAATTGTGGTCATTTGCCAATCACAAGCTGGATGAATGATTTGTATTGCTTCCCCATCTTGTTTGATAAAGTTAGTGCGTAAGGCTTCATGGCGACGAATAATTTCACTTATGCTTTGTTCGAGAGTTGTCGGCTGTAACTTTCCTTCTATTCTGATGGCGGCGGGGATGTTGTAGGCAGTACTATCTGGCTCTAATTGGTCGAGAAACCACAATCGTTGTTGAGCAAAGGAAAGAGGAAAAGTGTTAGTCTCTCGTGTGACGGGGGTAATTTGGATTGGCGAAACTTTCTGTTGTTTGTGCAGTCGCCGCATTAAAAGTTCGCGTTTTTCTAGTGAAAGATTGGCGATGCGTTGTGAAAGGTCAGTCATGAGAATTTTCCTGTCTTCAGTAACTACTTTTCTGTGGAGAGAATTTTTTGCACTTCGTCGTTGGATAGTTGCTCTAGTTCTGCCAACATATCAAGAAGCTTCTGGTTATCTACTTGCTCAACTTGTTTGTCTACAATTTGTACAGCCAAGTCTGCGATCATGGGTGCTTCAAACAAACTGCGTAGGGATAGTTCTACTTGGAAGGTTTTCTGTACCCGAGAAATTAACTGCGTAGCGAGCAGAGAATGTCCCCCCAACTCGAAAAAGTTGTCATCAATACTTACTTGCTTGACCTCTAGAATTTCAGCCCAAATCTGTGCCAGCATCTCCTCTACAGAGTTGCGGGGTGCAACAAAAGTTCTTGCCCACTCTGGTCTAGTGTTGTCGGGTATAGGAAGTTGGTGACGATTAATTTTGCCATTGGGTGTCAGTGGCAATGTTTCCAGGAATACAAAGGCAGAGGGCACCATATAATCTGGTAGCCGTTCTTTGAGGAAACTACGCAATTCGCTGACCGTGGGTGCCTGCTCCTGGTTCGGGACGACATAGGTCACCAGGCGCTTGTCGCCGGGTACGTCCTCCCGAGCCATAACCACAGTCGCTCGCACAGCCGGGTGTTGAGCCAGCACTGCCTCGATCTCTCCCAGCTCAATGCGGAAACCCCGAATTTTCACTTGATGGTCGATGCGTCCTATGTATTCAATATTGCCATCTGCTAAGTAGCGTACTGAATCTCCAGTTTTGTAGAGGCGCGAATACAGCTCAGTGCTAAAGGGATTGGGGATGAATTTTTCTTGTGTCAACTCTGGACGGTTGAGGTAGCCTCTTGCTAACCCAACACCAGCAATATGTAACTCTCCTGGTACACCCACAGGTACTGGTTGTAAGTACGAGTCTAGGATGTAGATTTGCGTGTTGGCTATTGGTCGCCCAATCAAAATCCCTTGTGCTAGTGAAGTCTCATTTTTCACTTCGTAGAAGGAGCAGCCAACAACTGTTTCGGTTGGACCGTATTCATTGATTAGTCGGGTGTTTGGGGCGTTTTGTCTCCAGAAGTGGAGGGTTTTGCCAAAAAGGGGTTCACCACCAATGACTAATGCTTTGGTTTGTGCTGCGGCTTCTTGAGAGGGGAGTAGTTGGTTGAGTAATTCCAGATGGGCTGGTGTGAGCTTGACTAAGCTAAACCGGCGCAATTGCAAAACGACACAGAGGGCTTCAATTTCTTGCTGTTCTGGGAGGAGAATGACTTGTTTTCCGACTATTAATGGCGAGAAGAGGCTGGTAATGGTGGCATCAAAGGCAAAGGAAGACTGCACGGGTGCGCCATCGCCATCGGCGACAGCATAAGCCTGGGTACACCAACTGAGATAATTGACGACCCCTTGGTGCAGAATCATTGTCCCTTTAGGTCTACCTGTAGAACCGGAGGTATAAATCACATAAGCCAAGTTAGTTGCTTGCACATCAGTGATTGGATTATTTTGAGGAGACTGAGAAATAAGCAGCCAGTCAGTATCCAAGCAGACAAGCTGCGCTTGATGCTGTGGAAGCCTGTCAACCAATCGCTGTTGAGTCAGCAGCACCGAAACTTGAGCATCTTCGAGCATAAAGCTCAACCGACCGGTGGGATACTCCGGGTCAAGCGGCACATAAGCCCCACCCGCCTTGAGAATTCCCAGCAGTCCCACCACCATATCCAATGAGCGTTCCACACAAATGCCCACCAGCACATCTGCTCCCACACCCAAAGACTTGAGGTAGTGCGCCAACTGGTTAGCACGACTATTCAACTGGTGGTAAGTAAGTTGTTGATTTTCAAACACGACTGCTACAGCATTTGGAGTGCGCTGAACTTGCTCCTCAAACAACTGATGGATACATTTATCTAGTGGATAATCCACCTGCGTATCATTCCACTCAACGAGTAACTGCCGTTGCTCAACCTCTGTCAGCAAAGGCAATTGGGAAATTTGTTGCTGTGGATTGGCAACAATACCTTCTAGCAAGGTCTGAAAATGCCCCGCCATCCGCCGGATGGTGCTGGCATCAAACAAGTCTGTGTTGTACTCCAACCAACCTTTAATTCCGTTCGCTGTCTCCTCCAGGTCGAGTGTCAAATCAAACTTCGCCGTCCCATTGTCAACCTCTAGCGGACTCAATTTCAGACCAGAAAATTCCAGGGAGGGCATGGGAGCGTTTTGAAGGGCAAACATTACCTGAAACAGGGGCGTGTGGCTCAGATCCCGCTCTACTTGCAGGGTTTCTACCAGCTTCTCGAAGGGTAGATCCTGGTGGTTATAAGCTTCCAGAACCACCTTGCGCACCCGACCAAGCAGTTCTCTAAAGGTGGGGTTGCCTCCCAAGTTAGTACGCAGTACAAGCGAATTGATGAAAAACCCGATCAAATCCTCTGTTTCTACTTGATTGCGATTGGCAACAGGAGATCCTACAAGAATGTCTTGTTGCCCTGTATAGCGGTAAAGCAGTATTTTGAAAGCTGTCAGCACAGTCATGAACAAAGTTGTTCCTTCTTGCTGACTCAGGTCTGCGATCGCTTCCAATAAGGACTTTGACAACTGCAATGCTTGCCTTGCCCCATGAAAGGTCTGAACCGCCGGTCGTGGTCGGTCAGTGGGCAATTGTAGTATGGGGAGACTACCACCAAGTTGCTGCTTCCAGTAGCTCAGTTGTGTTTCTATGACTTCCCCTTGCAGCCACTGCCGTTGCCAAACAGCATAGTCTGCGTACTGAATGGGGAGTTGAGGCAGAAGTGTCGGTCTACTGTTGGCGAAGGCATCGTAAAGTGTTGCCAACTCCCGCACCAACACGCCAAGGGACCAACCATCGGAGACAATATGATGCATTGTCAGCAAGAGTGTATGCTCTTGTTCCGCTAGGCGTAGGAGTTTGGCACGCAACAGTGGACCTCGTTTCAAATCGAAAGGCTGTTGGGCTTCCTGTGCAGCTAGCTGTAAGGTTTGGGCTTCCCGGTTGCTTTTAGGCAACTGTTGCAAATCTACTATCGGCAGCACGAAAGAAGGGGCAGAGTGAATCACCTGAACTGGTTGCTCATCCACAGTCATAAATGTGGTTCGCAAGACTTCATGACGCTGCACGATTTTGTTGAGACTCTGTTCTAATGTTGCTGCGTTCAGGCGTCCTTCTATGTGTATTGCAACCGGGATGTTGTAAGCTGAGCTTCTAGGTTGTAGCTGGTCGAGAAACCACAACTGCTGCTGGGCAAAGGAAAGAGGTACTTCGTCTAAGTTTTTTATCTTAGAAATTTTTGATGTCTCGTCTAGTTCAACACCTTCCTCTGCAAGTAGGTACGCCAGAAGTTCACGCTGTTGTGCGGAAAGCCCAGTTTTGTTTGTTGAGTCTTTAATATCTTTCATATTTCAACTCTTTCCCCTTTCTTCTGCTGAAGCGTTATTTTTACGTCTTGGGTGGACATAGCTGTAATTTTCAAAAAAATCACAGCTATCTTTTCCATTTGTCCTGGTTTTGTTTCGCGAGCAATCAAAATTTGTGATAACTTTGCTACGGTTGCAGCCTCAAAAAGACTGTGTAAAGGCAGTTCTACCCGGAAAAGGTCTCGTATTCTGGAAATAACTTGAATCGCAAGCAGCGAGTGTCCCCCTAACTCAAAGAAATTATCGTGAATGCCAACGCGCTCAAGTTGCAAAATTTCACTCCATATCATGGCTAGGGCTTCTTCTAACCCGGTAGTTGGAGGAACATAAGTTCCGGTTTGTTCAAAGCTTGCAATGTCCGGTGCTGGGAGGGCACGATAGTCTAATTTGCCATTTGGTGTCCGTGGCATTTGCGGTAGGGTGACAAAAGTACCAGGAATCATGTAGTCGGGCAAATAGCTAGATAAGTAAGTGCGTAAACTTTTAACGGAGAATTGCTGATGATAGGGGTATTCGCCAACGGATGGCCAAAATTCAATCTGTTGGTGGCGTTGTTTGGGTACTAGGTAAGCGAGTAAGCGCTTGCAAGAAGCATCATTACTCGTGTCATCCTGTACGACGACAGCTACGTCCTCAACACTTGGGTGACGGCGCAAGATTACTTCGATTTCACCCAATTCTAGACGAAAGCCCCGCACCTTAACCTGGTCGTCAAGACGACCGAGAAATTCGATGTTACCATCTGGTAAATACAGAGCTAAGTCACCAGTTTTGTAAAGGTATGCCCCTCGTTCATCACTAAAGGGATGGGGAATAAATTTCTCTGCAGTCAGATCAGGACGGTTCAAGTAGCCACGCGCCAAACCGGCACCGCCAACGTACAATTCACCCGGTACACCGACAGGAACAGGTTGTAAATGCTCGTCTAGGATGTAAACTTGCTGGTTGGCAATTGGGCGACCAATGGAGATAATTGACGAGTGGCGATCGCACACCCAGTACGTGGCATCAATGGATACTTCTGATGGGCCATAACAGTTGTGGAGTTCTACACTACTCAGGAGGGCAAAAAAGCGATCGCGAACTTCTAGGGGTAAGGCTTCACCACCGCAGGTGACATAGCGAAGTGAGATACAACCTTCTAAGCCTGGTTGCTCCAGAACTAGTTGGAGCATGGCAGGAACAAAATCCACAAGCGTTATTTGCTGTTGAGCCATCACCTTGACAAGATAGCTGGGGTCTTGATGACCACCGGGTCGTGCCATAACCAAGCGAGATCCAGACAACAACGCCCCAAACATTTCCCAGACCGACACATCGAAACTAAACGAAGTTTTCTGTAGCACGCGGTCGTTAGAAGTTAATTGATAACGAATGGTACCAGAAACAAGACGATTAACAATCCCTTTGTGGGGAATCATCACGCCTTTCGGTTGCCCAGTGGAGCCGGAGGTGTAGATTATGTAGGCAAGGTTAACGGGGATAACAGCCCCAGTTGGGTTGTCTGCACTTTCTTGGGCAATGATTTCCCAGTCTGCATCCAGGCAAATAACCTTGGCTCTGTGTTTCGGCAAACTGGCGACAAGGTTTTGTTGGGTCAACAGGATTGTCGCCTGAGTGTCCTCTAACATGAAGGCAAGGCGTTCTTTTGGATACGTTGGGTCGAGGGGCACGTATGCGCCGCCAGCTTTGAGAATACCCAGTACCCCTACCACCATCTCCAAGGAGCGCTCCATGCAAATCCCCACCAGCACGTCTGGTTCCACACCAAGTGACTGTAGGTGATGCGCTAGTTGATTAGCTCGAATGTTCAGATCGCGGTAGGTTAGTTGTTCGTTTTCAAAGACCACCGCAATGGCATCAGGGGTTTGCTCCACCTGAGTTGTAAATAGCTCGTGGATGCATTGCTCAATTTTGGATTTTGGATTTTGGATTTTGGATTGATTCTGGTTGAACTCCGCAAGCAGTTGATACAGTTCTGCTGGCGGTAACATGGACAATTCTGAGAGTTCCTGGTTTGGATTGGCAACAATACTCTCTAGCAAAGTTTGGAAATGACTTGCCATCCGGGTGATAGTGGCAGCATCAAATAAGTCAGTGTTGTACTCTAAGGATGCCGCAAGTTCTCCGTCCACTTCCGCCATCATCAGTGTCAAATCGAACTGAGCTACCCGCTGTTCCAGTGCTACGGACTCCATCTCCAGTTCACCGAGATGCATTCGTGCTCCAGCCACGCCTAAAGCAAAGGATGCTAAGCTTTCAAGCTTTTGCAGATGCGCTTTCTCCAATACAAACATGGTTTGGAACAGTGGCGATCGACTCGGATCTCGTACTGGTTGCAGTCGCTCTACCAACAATGCAAAGGGGTAGTCTTGATGTTCAAAAGCATTTAGCACGGTCTGTTTCACTTGACCAAGAAATGCCTCAAAATTTGGGTTCCCTGAAAGATCCGCTCGTAAAACGACCGGATTGACGAAATACCCTACCAGATCTGCCAAATCAGCACGACTCCGCCCCGCAGTTGGCGAGCCTACTAAAATATCTTTTTGACCTGTATAGCGGGACAGAAGCACCTGATAGACTGCCAACAAGGTCATATAGAGGGTGGCTCCTTGAGCGCGGCTCAGTGCCTTAAGTTTCTGTGTTAGCTCCGCATTCAGCTTAAAGGGCACAGTTGCCCCTCGATAGGTTTGAACTGCTGGTCGAGGTCGCTCAGTGTGTAAATTTAATACTGGTAACTCACCTGTTAGTTGCCGCTGCCAGTATGCCCAAAGCCTATCTCCTTCTGGACTTGCTAGCATTTGTGCTTGCCACCGAGAATGATCGGCGTACTGTAGCGCCAGTGTGGGGAAAAATACGGGGATGCCATTCTTTTGCGCTTGGTACAGCATTCCCAGTTCCTGTACAAACACTGCTAAAGACCAAAAGTCGCTAACGATGTGGTGTACAGCTAGCAGTAGAACTTGTTCCTGTGGCGATCGCTTGAACAAATTCACCCGCATCAGTTGACCTTGCTCTAAATTAAAAGGACGGTACGCTTTTTCTAGCAGACGTTCGTTCAAGAACGCCTCGCTCCAAGTTGAAGCATCTTCTGTGTAGAAACAAAGCTGCGCCTGCTTGTTAACCCATTGAATGGGTTTGTTATCAATAGCAGTGAAAGTAGTCCGTAAAGCAGAATGTCGTTCTACCAGTTTCTCAAAAGCACGCTGCAATGCTGGAATATCTACATCTCCCTTTAGACGGACTGCATTGACAATATTGTAAGCTGGGCTTTCTGGTGCTAACTGGTACAAAAACCATAGAGAACGCTGAGCATAAGAGAGAGGTTGTTCAATATCAGCTTCCGTAACAGGGATGAGATCTGTCTGTGGGTTGGGTTTAAGTTCGGTCAACTGAGCTAACACCTGAGTGACAAGCTGGGCAATACTATCACCTTCCAAGAAACTTGTCATAGGCAAAATTACTCCCAGATCAGTTTCGATACTGTGCTGTAGTTCTATTGCCATCAAGGAGTCTAGACCCAAAGAGCTCAAAGGCTGTTGACAGTTCAACTGGGAAGGAGTTATCTTTAACACCCGCGCCACACACTCCTGAAGATAAGACTCCAAGAGCAGCTTTTGGTCTTTTGGTTCTATTACCAGGAGAGCTTCGCGAGTCAGTTTATCTTTGCTCTCCATGACATAAGTATCTTCTAAAATGCTGCTAGCTACTACATCCAGGCTTCCATTGAGAAAGCCGACGCCGCAGGCATGGCGTTGAATCTTGCCACTGGAAGTTTTGGGAATGTTTCCTGGCTTGAGCAGTAAGACACCATAAACTTGCAACTCGTGTTGTTCTGCGACTGCTTGACGAATAGCTTTCACGACCTCCTCGACATCTAAATTCCGGAGGTGGCTGCGCTTGACTTCCACAACAACCGCTAGCCGTTCTTCACGGGTGACATTAATGGCAAATGCCGCACTACAAGTGGGTTGCAGTGCCGGATGGCTTTGTTCCACTGTCAGTTCAATATCTTGGGGGTAATGGTTGCGACCTCGGATAATAATCAAATCCTTGAGGCGACCAGTGACAAATAGTTCCCCTGACTGCAAAAATCCTAAATCTCCCGTGCGGAGAAACGGTCCTGACGCTCCTGGCGTCGCTAACGCTTCGCTAACGCCAGTGTCCTTGAGGTAGCCTCGGAAAGTGCGTTGTGTTTCCTCGCTCCGGTTCCAATAGCCTTGAGTTACACTTGGACCCGATATCCAAATTTCACCTACTTCATCGGGGTTGCAGCGGGTCATTGTCTCTGGATGGGCAATCACAACTTGTAGATCCTGCAAGGGTTGACCGCAACCAACCACTGTTTGGCTGGCGGAATCCTCCTTGCTAGCTGTAACTACTCGATTTTGCTCTAGCGCTTCTTTTTGAACGGTTTGTAGGATTGGCGGGGCGCTTGCATGACCACCAGAAACAATCAGAGTCGTTTCTGCCATGCCGTAACACGGGTAGAATGCCTCGCGGCGGAAGCCACAAAGTGCAAAAGCTGCTACAAAACGCTCCATAGTTTCGGCACGGATCGGTTCGGCTCCGTTAAAAGCCACCTGCCAGCTACTGAGGTCGAGAGTCGCTCGCTGATCGTCCGTAATTTTGTTCACGCATAACTCGTAAGCAAAATTAGGTCCGCCGCTGGTGGTGCCTTTGTAGAGAGAAATTGCCGTTAGCCAGCGCAAAGGCTTTTTTAGGAAATTTTCCGGCGACATAAGTATGACCGGAAATCCACCATAAAGGGGCTGTAGTACATTCCCAATCAGTCCCATGTCATGAAATAAGGGCAACCAGCCTACAACTATACTTTCTTCTGTATGCTGGAATGCCGTCTTAATGATTTTCTCGTTGTGCAGCAAATTACCATGACTTACCATCACCCCTTTCGGTGTCCCTGTAGAACCCGAGGTGTACTGTAGAAATGCTAAAGTGTCGCTATTTATTTTTAAAGGCTGCCAAGAGAGTGCAAAGTTGTTAGTAAGATTTTCGGTAGCTATATAATGCAAAGCTGCTAGTTCTGGTTCTTGTTTTAAGCTGTGTTCAATATTGGTAAGAACAGATGTTGTTGTGAGGGCGAAACTAGCTTGGGCATCTTTCACAATCGCTTGCAGTCTTGTCATGCGCTGATTGCGGCGCGGTGGATACGCAGGAACAGCAGTAACACCTGCGTACAGACACCCGAAAAAAGCAGCAATGAATTCCAGTCCAGGCGGGTATAAAAGCAGCGCTCTTTCTCCAGTAGCTTTCATGCTCTGCAGCAGAGCAGCAAGCGATCGCGCTTTTTGGTCTAATTCTTTATAACTTAAGCTAACTTCTTGGGTTTCTCCATCTACCAAAAAGGTATATGCTACCTGGCTTTGTTGCTGTAGCGCTCTTTTGCGTAACAGGTCAACCAAAGTCGCTTCACCAAGAGTCGAGACTGAAAACAAATTGTTGTCCATTAGCCCCTCTGGCTTGTTATAAGTAAGCATTAGTAAAGTGAGAATATTTGTACAACAACAAGCCAATGTCAAATGGAGTTAAATTTACGTAGTAAAAACATATGTTTGTTTGATTGCATAATATTTATCTCTTGAGTTTCCACTTGATTAACTATCAAAGTCACCTCTGCTTACTTCTCGCTTAAGAGCGCAAAGTTTTATGCAAACACCGCTAATTCTTTACAAAACTTCATTAAAGGAAAATCTAAGTACGGCATCCATCTGGCTTGTTCCAAGAACTGCGAGGCGTGGTGGCTGCATCGGCTGTAAAGACTACTTGCCCTTTTTCATTTATTACCCACCCAGTTGCTTCTACTATAGGTTCTGGTGTGGTGATAGTTGGATTTGTGGAAATATTTGCTCTAGAGTTTTTCTCTATTTCGGGGTTGAGAGTGACCCAATCTACTTGAATGGCGTCGGGTGTGAGAATGTCTTTGGGGTTGGGAGGTAAGCCGCCGCGTCCGGTAATGATGAAACTGCTCTGAGCATAGTTTGGGGAGTTGCAACCTTGGGCTAATTTGGTGTCAATTGGTACTGATGGCAAGTTGACTAAGCCGCTGTTGAGGTCAATATCGGGTGTGTTGATTTGCACGGTACCACTTAATTCTGGACTTGCCCCTTTGGCGGTAATATCACTTTCTGCGGTGGGTGCAAGCTGGAACTGGATGCCAAAAAGACCTTTGGCATTAATTCTGACATTACCCCCTCTGAAATCCTTCGAATCAGCACGGATATCGCTATTTTCCTTTGGGACGGCAACTAGGTTGTCAGTATCAATGGTGATGTTACCGCCAGTGATATTGCTTCCTCTGGCTTTTGTTGTGATGCTACTTCCACGGCGCAAGATTAAATTCCTAGAGCGCAGGTTAATATTACCCTGCCCCGCTGTGGTGTCAGCACTGAAGCTTGCGCCGTTGGAAAGATGGATAGAAGCAGCTTTTGCTTCAATGCTACCAGCATTCCCTGAGCCTTGACTATTCACAGTGACTTTGGCATTATCCTGAATAGTCAACTGCCCAGTTGTTATCTTGATGCCTCCCCCTTGACCTGTGGAGTTAGTCTGTGTATTTGCAAATAAGCCACTAGTAGCACCCGTTTCTGTGATGGCGTTGGCAACAAATGGATCGATGGGATTAGGAAATTTGGCAATGCGGTTGATATAATCTGAGTCGCTGCCAGAGATAGTCACTCGGTTTGTTGCATTGACTATGATATTGCCAGCTTGTCCCTGACCAAAGGTTGTGGTTACAAGTTGCCCGCCGTTTACCGCTTCAAATAAGCGGGTAGCATTCACCGTGATATTCCCGCCCTGTCCATCCCCTTTGCTACGGGCGCTTAAAACTGCCCCCTCTGCAATTCGGAATGTTCCAGTATGAACTATAATGTTGCCAGCCTGAAAATTGGTATCAGTACTGGTAAATAATCCACTAGGCAAACCACTACTGGGAACACTGCCTGAAATATCGACAACATCGGCATTAATCTGGATACTTCCTGCGTTACCCTGTCCTTGGGTACTGTCTTTGATGATAGCGCCGTCTTTTAGCACTAAAGAACCAGCCTTAATGTTAAGGTTTCCACCTGAACCTATCCCCCCTGGCAGCACACCTAGGGTGATTCTGGTCGATTCTCCAGCTTGAGCCGTTTCTCCTCCAATGAGCAAGATTGTACCTTTGACATCCAAATTGATATTTGCTCCCCGTCCTTGTCCGGCTATATCTAAATCCCCTTGAAGTAAAGCATTTGAACTCAAAGATAACTGTTCAGCTTTGATGTTGATGCTGCCCCCATCCCCTTGTCCTGACATACGGGCAATCAGCCCAGCGCTATTGCTCGCAGAAAAGAACCTAGTCGTGATGTTTATATCACCGCCCTTGCCCACACCTCCAAATTCCACACTGCTGAATGCACTACTCTGGTATCCATCGCTATTAAATCCATCAAAGGAAACCGTATCGCGGGCAATGATATTTACGTTCCCAGCATTGCCACGTCCACCAGGTTGTATATCGGAAGCTTCACTAACGATGGTTTGCAGTTGAGCGCCATTGGTAAGAAAAAGCGATCCAGTTGTGATGTTGATGCCTCCACTGTTGCCTACTGCTCCACGTTCCACAATATTAAAGATAGATGCTCTATTCAAGGAGACGGTATCGCGAGCATTGATATTCACGCTACCTGCATTCCCCTGTCCATTAGTGCTGGCATCCAGAAAAGCGTCGTTAGTTAGGAACAGTGATCCAGTGTTAATGATAATGCCTCCACTGTTGCCTACTGCCCCTGCGGTGATCGAACTGTATGCTGCTGATGCGCCTCCGTTAAAAGAGACGGAATCTTGAGCAGTAATCTTGACAGTGCCTGCATTTCCCTGTCCAAGGGAGTTATCAGCAATAAAGCTATCCTCTCTAACGTTCACTACCCCAGTTGCATCAAGCTGAATATCCCCTGCTTGACTTTGGGGCGATCCCAATTCTGACGCAATCCCTGCTCGCAGTTTACTTTGTCCGGAAATATCGATATTCCGAGCATTGATAGTAATATCCCCTCTACCCCCGGCGCGTACATTCACTTCAGCGCCATTCACCAGAGATACATCGGTTCGTGAGAACTCATCAGGAAAACTCAAACGCAGGTTGCTTCCATCAATATTCAGCCCAACTGTACCTGTTCCCGCAACTCCTGCCAACTCGATTCGACCACCTGGCGCTAGGAGTTGTCCACTGTTCATGCTCACATTGCCACCTGCAAGTGCTAAGGTTCCACCATCCTTCACTTGTAGATGAGATCCTTGTATCTGAATACTCCCAGCATTAATCCCGTATTGCAAGCCAATAGGCACATTGATAGTCAGCAGGGGTGTAGACTGAGGATTAGTCGCACTAAACTCAAAGCCATCTGCAAACTTCAAACTACTAGCCGTACTGCCAACAAAAGAACCACCAATATCCAATCGCGCATTAGGACCAAATATAATCCCGTTCGGATTAATCAGAAACAAGTTTGCAGCGCCATTTGCTCTGATTAACCCATCAATATTAGAGATAGACTTACCCGTCACACGGCTAATAATGTTCTGAATATCAAGAGCATTATTGAAAAAAGCAGTGCCGTTAGTAGGAACAGAAAACTCCCTAAAGCTGTGGAACAAATTGCTTCCGGCTTTGGTTCCTCCAGTAATAGTGCTGGTGTTACCCTGTTGTGTGACAGTGGAATTATTAGGCAAAGTGCCATCGGGGGTAATTTGGGCGTGAGCACTGTTTGCACTAGAAACACTTATTGCAACTCCTAAAAACCACCCCAAACGAGTACTTATCCCAGACATTCCACTCCTCCACACTTTACAGCAATTACACTCGATTCTTGAGTAAACCACATAAAAGTGGTACTCAAACTACCTCTGTCTACTTCTCGGCAAGAGACACAAGAGTTTTATGCAAAGCGTGCTAATTCTTTACAAAAGTTTATAAAAGTCAATGGTTGCTGGTCAAGCACCAACTAAAGTCTTTTCGGCTTGAGAGCGCAACTTCGAGATAAGCGAACGCGATCGCCCACGAGAGAAGGCAGTCATCATGACCCGTAATTGCCTCACGATGAAGTGCCGAGAATTGCCGCATCTCCCGAATCCCTTCCCAGTCGGGTGGAAACACTACCTCGCCTTGCTCTAAGCATAGTGCAATTCGGTCAGTCATGATAAGTTTCGATGTTTTGGTCGTCTTGACAAGTTCGATACGCGATCGCGGTCTGTCGGAAGCCAAGTTCTCAGCGATCACCGTGCCCCCCGAATTCGCTTCAATGGCGACAATGGTAGGTTTGTACTTGTCGATGAGTTCAATGCATTTCTTTCGGGCTTTGAGATTAGTTTGACCTGACTCGCGATATTCGGCGACCAGAGAGAATGGAAGCTTGGTGATGTCCCACATTTGAGCAACAAAGAAATCCGCACCCCCGAAATTTGGATCGATGCCCATGAGATAGTAGTGCGCGGGTTCACGGGCACCGATCCACTTGCCGACGGAGCAAGCCGCGATCGCATCAAGCGAAAACAATGAATCACTCTCGCCCGTCGGGATACACAGCAGTTCTTCATCAGCGAAACGTCCATAGTCCCTGAACAATTGCTCACGCCACTGCTCACGAGTCATCTTTAACCCTTGAGTCAGAACAATTCGCTCAAACAACCCATCAATGAGGGCATCGTCGATTGTGTAGGTATGTAACGAAAAATCTTTCTCCCCAGCGCGGATTTCCTCAATGAGCCGATTAAATGGATTGGATGCACCGAAATGAGTGGAGATGATTCGCATCTGTCCACCCCAAGCGAGAATCGCCATACCCGCTTTTATCAATTGTTCAAAGTCTTGGTGAAATGCCGCCTCATCAACAACTATCTTCCCTTTCTTTGCCCGGAGGTTACTAGGTCGAGAGGAAAGTGCCGAAACTTTAAAACCCGATGCAAAACGAACACGAAATACTAAAATGTCCTCCTCATCATCTTTCAGCACGTCTTGCTCGATTTCCGACGCCGCCAGCTGATATCCCCTTGCCCAGTACGCCACATCTTCTATATATTGCTCCGACATATCTTTGTTGTAACCCACGTAGTATGTGTCGCATCCACGAATTTTGGCTGCATCAAGCGCACTTGCAGCGGCATCAGCCCAAGATATTCCAATTCGTCGGGATTTCTCGACAACTTTGACCCGTGAGTTATCCGCCACCCATCTCGCTTGGTACGGCAGAAGCAATGGTGGACTTTTCCTCCACACCCAGGATTCTCCTTCTAATCTCGTCGGCGGCTTCTTCGGTAAGCCCACTTCGAGACTGTCCTTTATTATCTTGGCTGCCGACTTCAGCAAGATACCTGTTGAATAAGTCTGCATCTTTCACCACCAGCGTTAACCCATATTCTGATGCAGCTGCTAAGAGTTGCTCAAGTGTGTTAAGGGGTTTCGGTAGTACTCGCTCAATTGCCCAGTTTGGCGTGGGACGAGTCTCAACATTATCTTCTTCGTAAGCGCTAAAAACATCAGTGTATAAAATGCGCCCTTTTTTTGAGTCGCCTTTGTATCGAGTCATTGTTTTTTCTGAGATGTGTTTTTTCCAGCGAACCGTTTGCCCGTGTTCTAAAGTTTCGGTGAGTTTTTGTGCAGCCGCTCGACGTTGGTGAGTGGGTGCATTTGTTCGGAATTCGGCGCGCGATCGCTCAACTTTGTCTCGAAAGTCTGGAAAGTCTGAAAACCATTTGTAAAAAGTTGCTTTACTAATACCTCCCGCGATCCAACCGCTCTCGTCACCGCCCTCAGTCGCGATCGCATCACAAATTCTTTCGGCTAGTTCTTGACTGTAGCGTGACTTCGCCAAAGTTACCCCCGGTTCGCGTAACTCGCTATTTCACTTAACACCGATTCTACGTCCTCAGCCGTCACCTGAGCTATCTCCTGTAGTGTCGGGGGTTTACCAAATCGCCGCCAAGCTCTCGATATTTCTTGGTCAACTAACTGCAAAAGTTTATCTTGGTCAGATGCTGATAATCCTCTGTCGGAAGTTGGAAGCATGGGTCGGGCGGGAAGTCGAGACGTTCCATATTGATGATACACTGCAATATCTGAATCAAAGTACTCAGTGTACTGCAACCCAACAAAGCGCTGCCCATAAGATGATCTCATCTTCCCCGTGAAAGTGAGGATTGACCGACGCCCTACCTTTTTCTCCTTCCAAATGCGATAGTTTTCACTCAAGGGCGTCTGTTTTGTACCGTACGGATCGACTTCTTTGGCAAACTGTTGTGCTACGCGGCTGCGCCTGTAAGATCCGAAGGATTTGAATACGCGATTTACCAGAGGGGTTTGAAGTTCCTGAATTATATAGTTAAAATCGGGTTGTTCATTAAATTGGACACTAAACACCACCGTCACCGAAAAACTCATCTAACCATTTTACCCGCAACATTGCTACAGCCGCACAGGCTGGTATCACCGTTTTCCCGAAAAGAATACGCGATCGCAGTCTCAACGGCTGACTATAGCGTTCTACTCCAACGCTGATGTCGTCCAGTCCGTTGGAAACCCATGCAGCTGCGCCATCGCTTCGGCGCTCAATTTTTGGGAATCGGTATGTAGCCCTAATTGTTTGCAGGTCTCCTCGAATTTGGTCGTCCCAGCAGGGCGGTTTTTTCCTTGCCCAGAGGAAGTAAGGGTAGGCAATGATAAATACTCGTTCTCTACGTGTCGGTGCTCCAACGTCCGTCCCTCGTATAGTTTGCCATTCACATACATACCCGACTTGGGAAAGAAACCGAAGTATCGTTCCCATTCCTCGATAGAGCAGCCCTGTCGGGTTTTCGACAATGACAAATCGGCTTCTAGCGGCGCGGATGACTCGGAGCATCTCCCACCAGAGTGCTGATTCTGGGTGGTCCAGTCCTGCTCTGGTTCCGACGTTGCTTGTTCCGCTGCAAGGAAATCCCCCACAAATGAGGGTTCCTGGTTGGTAATTGAAATTCGGTGGTTCATATGTTCTAATATCATCGTGAACTGGTGTTTTCAAGAAATGTCGGCGCAACATTTTTTGGGCGTCGGCGTTAATTTCTACCAGTTGATGTTCGGTATTACCGAGAATTTGTTTACTGGCAAGGACGAAACCGCCGATACCAGAAAACAAATCGATAACCTTTCAAGCAACCTTCTGAGGCAGTTCGGTCTTCTCCCTTCGCCCAAGGGGCGACGCCAAGGGCGAACGCGCAGCGTCTCCGTCAGGAGAAGGGGAGAGGAGAAACTGCCGGTGTAGTTCTTCATACTTCTCGTTCGTACAAAGATTTGCCTCGCTGACGTGCAACTGAGATGTTCGCAACCCACTACGGACATTTATCCAATCGCCATCTATTGACACCACCGTCCAGGCTATATCAGCTTCGGAAGCGTAAAGGTCTGTGCAATATACCATTTCACCAACTTTAAACGGGGACTTTTTTGCAGCTTCTGATTCCTCCTCAATAACCGCTTCTGCTGCTGCAAGAGTTCTTTCGGGAATCCAGTCGATGACGGCATGAACTCCGAGAGACTTCATATACCGAGCAAGTTTAATGGGAAGTTGATTTTTTAATTCAATTTGGTTTTTGGTTACACACCCGTCGATCAGGCGTTGCAACTCGTCGGGGTTCCTTTGAGTGGCACATTCAATTTGCTGCCACTTACACAGGTCGAGGGCGACGGTGCTCTGAATGCCGTTCAGGAAGTTGATAACCTTGTCCTCGTCCTTTTCTTTCATCACTTCTACAGGCGCTTCATACACCACCGACAGCTGCCCCCTCACGATGTCAGCAAAGGGAACCCACTCCAAGTCAGACTCATCACCAGTACGTTTGATGTAATCATAAAGCAGATCGCCAAATGATTCGATAAATCTCGTTTTGGAAGTCTGTTTTCCTTTGGCGCTTCTTTTTGCCAAATCACGAGCGCGTTCTAAAATATTGAGATTTGTTCCGGCGATTTCTCGAATAGTTTCCCAAAGCGGAGCGTCTCCCGATTGAGAAGTCGCTCCTTTTCGGAAGTCGAGGAGTGCGATCGCACTCTTCTCAATCTCGGCATTCTTTCTCTTTAGTAGAACTTACGCATTGACAATCAAGACAAAAAGTGCGTAAGGAGAATTCAGAAAAAAACTAGCGATCGCTATTTACCAGAGGCGTGAAAAACAGATAATTTACTTGTTTGTGTTTAGGGTTCGG
>JAHHHH010000065.1 GCA_019359415.1 Iphinoe sp. HA4291-MV1
CTAGAACCTATGAAGAATTAGATTGTGCCATTACAAATGCACTCTTAACAGTGACTCATCAAGACATTATTGGATGGTTTACCCACTGTTGCTACTATATTGCACCCAACTGAGAACCGCTATATTTCCAGCCTGGGTAGCATATCAGCTTCTACTGCACGAGGGTAATTGACCAGTATTTGCGTACCAAGGCTATGTTCCCCATACTCAGCCAGAGTTTTGATTCCTAAGCCGACTGTTAAGTTATATTCACCTGGTGCTAGTGCATCTTCCCCTTTTCTACCTTTAAAGGAAGATGTCGCCAGCACCATGTCGTAACCAGTCTTACCGTTGTCCCTAATTAACGCTTCTCCTACTTGCTCAAGTCTAAAGGGAGCTAATGTTCCCTTAGCAATCCGGGCTACAGGGTTTTCCTCTTGCTCTTTGATGCCTAATCGAAACTGGAATGGAGTGTTGCTGCTGCTTGTAAGTTCTTCTGCCAAGTCTAGACTGATTTTGCCGTAACAGTCACCTACCAGGTTTTTTGCCACATCTGGTGGTAAAAAGCCTCCGTTTTCCCCAGTTGCGTCATCTATTACCAAAATACGTAGATTCTTAAGTTCCTTGAAGTCCCGACAAGGAGTGAACAGCAGCGAACCGTAGGCTGCTCCGTCTGAAGCATTAGGGTAAATGCGCTCGCGCACTTTGTCGTCACTAGCAAAGTACATTCAGTAGACCGAAAACTTTTGTCAGTCAACGCAAGAATGAGGGTTTGGGGCGATGTTTTGGGCACAGGGTCGAGCGATCGCTTACCTTAGCAGGAGAACTCATCTACAACCCTATTGCTCAAAACGCAGATGATACGGGCATTCTGGCGGATTGTATACAATCCGCCAGAATGCCCCAATGGTAAGCCTTCTAGAAATCTTTTCGGTCTACTGACATTCGTTCTCCAGCAGCAAACTGTAGTGTCTTGCCCTCATATTCCCCCAAGTCTTGGGCTATTGTAGAACCAGGATAAACTGTGCCGATAGCAAATTCAACATCAGGATATAAGTACTCAGCTAAGGAATTTTTTATCTTCTCTTCTACCCCAGTATCTTGCTTGAGCTTTGTATCAAAGTGTTTGAGGGTTAGAGTCATAGTTTAGCTGAAGGTGTGAGCAAACTTATATCCAGATTGGATTACAGAATTTGCTATTGATATCTGCCTTCCGAGGGAAATTTCCAAAACTTGTTTCATTCTTGACATAAGTTAAAATCAGTAGATCACAAAGTTTTTTAGAAGCCCTGCCACATCAGCATTCCACCAAAACACTCGGACACAATAAAAGAACCTATTAATCAACATTTCAGCCAATACCGTTAGTTGCCCCAAAGCGATCGCTCTTAAACTAAAGCTGTTTGTCTCCTTGTCAGCGAGGGCACAAACCCTCATTCTTACGTCAGTTTCGGAAAGTTTGTGATCTACTGAAAATACAATTGCTGAGTACTGTCAACCTATGAGTAACCAAAAACTACCACTATTGACTCGTGAGCAGTCTATGCGCTGTTTGATGCCTTCTGAACTCATGAGTGAGGGGTATATGGAGGCTGATGACTTTTATGATCCAGTACAAGACGAAGATGACTCAGAAGGTCTAACAATTGCTGAATTGTATAGAAACAGTACTCCTTATGTGGTGACTGGTGAAGAAGAGGAATTTTAAGATATGTGTAATTAACGTCCACTTGACAAATCAACTATACTTAAGACTACAGTACTTAAGACTACAGTATTTTTATTCCATGAAAAATTTGATTGATAAAGAGGCAAGGGAGCAGCTTCGCCCTTGATCAAGGGAGAAGAAGAGGGGGAGCTTTCTTGCAGGGTGCATAGGAGAAAATAATTTACTTTGAAGCGCCTCTCCCCCTCTCAGATCTCCCAGGCGTAGTGTGGGAGGGTGCTTCTTTCCCCCTGCCCCCTACTTCTTAGTTGAGACATCAGTACTCATTTGGTAACATCAAAACTCTCTGAATCAGGTAAAGTTTGATGCTAAGTAGTGGAAAGTCCGTGTACTCAATTTCTTGTCGTAGGATCTCTTTATCTGTATCCCACTCACAAATCAAAGTGCCTGATTCTTCCTTGACTAACAAATGCCAAATCTGAAAATATTGCAGCTTGGTATTAGACAAAAATGTCTGAGTTTGATGCGAGGCAATTGCATCTATTAGCCAATAGGCTTCGGTAGTATCAGCGAGGTATTTAACTCCTTCTGTAAACCCGATGCCTAGCCAATGTTTGTAAATAATATCCGAACCAGTAAATTGCTTGATATCAGCAGTGATTTGAGCCGGATTTTTCATAATTTTTGGCTCCTAATTCCTTTCATTTATTTCTTAGGCGTTAGCCGTGCTCAAATAACTTTTGGTGAAGGAAGTATCACCAAAAGTTAGTGGTTCTTATTGATTGCAAATAGGAGATTTCTCGCCTAAAAGGGAACTCTTAACGGGCAACAGGCAACAGGGAAATCCCCATTAAAATTAGGGGATTTAAACAAGAACGCTTTGTTGAATCGACGCCAGACGCTACAAGCCGGGAAACCCTAGTCGAGCGCTGGCGCAGCTATGCGTCTCTCAACAAATCTTTTTCTTCCGCATAAATAAATTTAGGGTACGAGGGTCTTACACGTATCAAAAACAGCCAGCCTTCAAACTACGAGTACACAACTACGTCCTATAACTTTGCCTGTCGCCCATTCTTGAGGGTTACAATTGCTTTTGATTGCAACATGCTGTTCAAAAGTATATCTAGGTGAGAGTGCTTGATTGTGAGTGAAGGTGATTGTTATGGTGTTTATGGTTTGATTTAACGCTTCTCTTGAGACTATTTGGACTGCAAATACAGGCTATACAAATGCAGTTTTTGGCAGCGATTGTATCAGGTGTAAGTATTGCTTTTTTGGAGAATTGGACAGAAAGTAGATACGGAAAGAACCATCTGCGTAAAGCTTGAGATCTCGTAGTTCAAACTGAATATCTTGTGTCAAGAGCCATTGTTTTACAGTAAGGTGGTATTCTGCTACGAACGCGGCGGGAAAGTAGATGCGTCCTGTTTTAGCACCAGTTCGCTTATGGGTCACAACTTGGAATTGGGGTTGAGTAAGAACCTCTGCCATAGGAAATCTCAATTAATTAATAGAACTCGTGGCAATTGTCAATGAACGCACATTTTTGGGTAAAGGGGAGCATGTTAAAGGGTTTTTATCTTTTGCAGTGAACAGTTACCAAGGAAGCGCAGTACCAGTTTTTAGCGGGAGGAAGGAGACCCCATCAGTTATCAGTTACCAATTATCAGTTATCACTGTTCACTGCTTACTGTTCACTGTTCACTGTTCACTGTTCACTGTTTTAATTTTCCTTACCCCTACCCTTTTCCTCATCTGAACAAGAAGTCTATTCTCCCTGCTCCATGTACCCACACAATTCACCCACTTTCAGAAAGTATTTCTGCAAACGATGTGCATCATCACCTTGAAAAAATAGACTTGCAAGGTTGCTTGTACTTCCGTTTGAGAGCAGGTAAATTCTCACACCTTTTTCGTTATCTTTAGTTACAGAATTGGAGTTTGCTTCTAAATCAACATAGGCAATAGCATTCAAATTGATAACTACATCCCCAATTCTCAACATAATTTCACTCCTGTTTTTGTATAGAATTAATTGGTCTTTCCATCTACAGACTGCTTTGTTTTTCTGCTTATAAACTTCATCCATGCCATTGTTTGCGGACGTGATATAGCAACCTGTAATTCTTACAACAGCGCCATAGATTCCTTCAAAGCCATGACATCGGAATACTGCATCCATGCGAGGGACAATACCCTCGACATCCACCTTGTCCACGACAAACACAAATTCATCGCCGCTATTGAGTTGAGAGATGAATTCTACTCCACGCCACTGTCGAATTTCAGCTAATGCTGTAGCGATCGCTTTATTTACTGCCTCTTCTCCGACATCATTATTGCGCTTGCCCATCCCGATAACATCACAACAAACCATCACCAACTGACCCGATGCAGCACGACGGCGGTTGTGTTGTAAGAACTCGTTACCCCGCACTTCGGCACCAGCACGGTTGTAGCATCCGAAATTGGAGTTGGTGTAAGCTTTTTCCAGCTTTTCTCTGAGGAGCTTATTCTCTTGTAGTAGGGAAGTTAGGAGTTGATTAACTTGATACGACGCAGTTTTTTCTACGACACATGAAACCTGATTCATGCGAAATCAATTCTTTGGGTTAATTTTTCGTTCTTTAAAAAGCCGTGAGGCAGCAATATCAAAAAAACTAGAGTGGCAAAGTTAACTAGAGAAGGACGAGCAGGGGAGCAGGGGAAGAAAGAAAAACAAGCTTCATTACCTCGACGAATCAATAATAAGATGGAAACGCTATCTACATACCATAGAATAAATTATGATAGAAAATCCAATTTATGATACCCCCCCCAAAACAAGCTTTGTTTCTCATCTGCCAGATTTGATAACAGAAGAAGATTATCTTGGTAGTCCTGAACAAAAAAAGATCCGTGTACGAATTAATGTCAATGATGAAGGAGTTGATATCCTAGGTGATAGTATGTACGCTCACCTGGTAGAAGAATTAATGGCTCAATTAGGTGCAGATGAGATTGAGCGAATGCTATGTGGTTAGTTCAATACAATAAACATCTCCGGAAACTAATCTCAAACGCTTGTGTTGTCTAAGTTGATGTTGAATTTCTGGAGAGGTCTAATGTAATTTAGTTTATTCATATCAGCCTTTGTTAGCATTTAACCTGAGTTTGATGCTGTTATGACGGAAGAAACCAAAAGCTTGCTTAACTTGCGTAGCGACTTTGACCAGGGAGTTAGCGTTGCTATGGACCCAGTTAATAACACTGCGATTCACAGAGGTGGTCAAGGGATAACTACCCTAAATTCTTATTGGTTGCACCAGCGCTGTCGAGTTTGCTCTCATACCTTCCGATTGGGTGATGAAGTACATATTACTGAGGATGGAACTGTTCAACACAATAGCGCTTTGTTGCCTTGCAGCTACACCCATGTAACGAACTTGGAATTTTCCGAAGAGACATCAGCTTTTTTCACGGGATTGGATAAAGCTTGTCCTCCACCCAAAGATATGCCTATTGTGCGGTTGGATGCTGGTCATCAGTTACTGGCTGAACCATTTGCAGGTTTTCAACGGCATACTTGTGTGGTGTGTAGTCATACCTTACGGCAAAATGATCGGGTTGTGATCTGTCCTTGTAGTCCTCATCAACCTTTGTGCAAAATAGCTGTCCATCGAGATATAGTTCATGGTCTTAATTGCTTAGAAGCATGGAATCCAGGAGCTAATGGACAACTTTACTGTCCTGTCACATCAAGAAAACTTTATGAGTAGTCGTTATGCTCGCCATGAGTTAATACCTGGTTGGAGTCAGCAACAATTGGCAGATGCGAGGGTAATTATTTTTGGTCTGGGAGCTTTAGGTAATGAAGTAGCAAGAATTCTTGCTATGTCTGGGGTTGGTAGTTTGCTTCTGTGTGACCCAGATCGAGTAGAAGAATCTAACCTAAGTCGCACAGTGTTGTTTCGTCAGTCGCATATTGGTCGTTTGAAGGTAGAAGCTGCAGCTGGGACTTTAGTGGAATTGAATCCCGGACTTTCCGTTGAAACGCGATCGCTACCACTGATTCATGGTGTCGGGCTAGGGGAAATCCGAGACGCTCATCTGGTTCTTAGTTGTTTAGATAGTCGTTCCGCTCGTTTACAGCTTACGGGTCGTTGCCAATTGGTTAAAATTCCCTATATAGATGGAGGAACTCATCCTTGGGGAGGAGAAGTCAGACCTTACTTAGATCCGGATGGACCATGCTATGGATGCAGCCTCAGTCCAGAAGACCGTAGCATCACTGATGTTCCTTGGAGTTGTCTTGATACTAGAGCAGAGGTTTCTGTGGGAGCAGCAGTACCATCATCTGCTTTAGTAGGAACATGGATGGGAACAATTGCTGTCCGTTTTCTCATGAAGATGGCTTGTCCTTCTGGTACTTTAAGGATCGATAGTTCGCGAGGAACTACAGTAGTTATTCCACACGTACGAGATTCTGAATGCCCCCTACATACATCAATCGATTTTGTAACCAAGATTGGTGTTAGTTATCAAGATACTATGGAAAAGTTACGTAGTTTCCTTCCGAAATCAGCAGTACCTCTTGTTTGGGAACCAGTACAAAAGCTTGTTGAATGTTCTCATTGCAATTTTTATGAAACACGATGGGGTCTTCCTTCTGTAGATTCATGTCCCCAATGTCAAAAACCTTTAAGACCTAGAACAACCATTGAATTAGATGAAGCTCCAGGTTATGTGAAACTTGCAGAATTGGGCATTCCTCCTCGTGAAATACTTACGGTAAGAACAGTCAAGGGTTGGCAATGGTTTGAGTTAGAATAATGGCAGCTTAGTTTTATGTACTAACGTAAGTTGCTAGTTAGTGCCCATAAACGGTATTATTAGGATACAAAAACCTCTTTTTCAAGTATTGTAAAGTACTATATTTTGAGATTTTGTACTTAAAATCAGGGACTTTTTGATAACTAGCAACTTAGGTTACTAGTATAAAACTTTATTTACGATTATCTAAGGTTTGTTTTATCATTTAAAGAAAATTAAGCTGAAAAATGCAAGTAATTTTTTAACAAGAAATAATGGCTAACAATCAAGATAATACTATTGGTCTTGCAGAGTTAATCGAACAAGTTAAGGAGGAATTGCTCACACCACCTGCTGATTCAGAAGATGTTCCCCTTTTGAGTGTGGACTCAGTTGAATTAGAACTCCAAGTCACAGTCCAGCGCCAGAATGGAGGCAAAATAAAACTTAATGTGATGTCAATACTTAGCGGTGAAGTTGCAGATAAAGTTAGCAAAGACAATATTCATAAAGTTAAAGTAACCTTATCTCCCTTAGTTGATAAACAAAAGCTTCTGGCTCTCTATTTACAACGTCACCCAGAGAAGAAGGAAAAAATTATCGAAACTTCAACGGAACTCTTGAAAAATCTTAATGAACCTGGAGATGGGTTTTAAAATTTAACGGCGTTGAGCATGAGCCATTATGGAAGTCATAGAGTTTTTCCTGAACCCCTATAATGAGCGGGAGTTTGAAGTCATTAATACCCAATATGGTAAAACAAAAACAACGCTTCCTTTTTTTGATGGGGACGTTGACTACCGCACAACTTTGATTCGAGTCTTAGAAATCACAGCAAACGGAACAACAGAATTTAATCCTAAACGCTTCAGTTTAGCAGAGCAAGAGTGGCTGGTAAAAACTGAAGTACTAACAGAAGATGGAAGAAAATTTAATCCTACCCCACATATATTGACTCATTTTGGTCAAAGACTTTATCAATCTTTATTTCCCGTCGCACAAAAATCAGAAGAAATTATTAAAGCTGCATTACAAAGAGCAAACCAAGCAGGAGAAGAATTACATATTCAGTTTCGATTTGAAGCTGAGTCAGTAGAAACTAACCGCGCTGCAGATTATCCTTGGGAATTGTTGCATGATGGAAGACGATTTCTCGCTTGGCATAAGGTTAGCTTTTCTCGTTATATTGCTTACAATGATTCTCCGCCTAATTTACCTTTAGTTAATAAAGTTAATGTTTTACTAGTTTCCTCAGAAGCTTTTGATGCTGCTCAAGGCATGAAACAATTGGGACAGAGTGAGCGCCAAGCAATTAAAGACGGGTTGCAGTTAGCCTGTAAAGAAGGTCATATCCATCTTACAGATTTAGCTGAAGAAATTGGGGGTACTCCTACTTTCAATGCTTTGCAAAAATACCTAACTGAACATCGAGGAGAACAGCAACCACACGTATTACACTTTGATGGTCATGGTTTATATGGTAAGAAATGTTATGTGTGTGGCACAATCCACTCTGGAATCACACCCAATAAATGTCGAAATGAAGCGTGTGGAGAGAAGCTACCTCTTGCACAAGGATATCTTGTGTTTGAAGATGAAAACGGTCAACCGGATTATGTGAGTGCTCAGAAACTGGGAGCAACTTTACATAATTTAACACCAAGTTCTCAAAAGACTGAGCATGGAAGTCTAGCTGTGATCGTGCTTAGTGCTTGTCAATCTGGGATGGCGGTTGCAGGAGATTCTGTGTTTAATGGTACTGCTCAGCAATTGATTCATCATGGTATTCCAGCAGTGGTAGCTATGCAGTATTCTGTGAGTGTTGAGGCTGCTAAAAACTTTGCAGAACAATTCTATCGTGCTTTAGGGCAAAAAGATTCTCTGAGTGCGGCTGTTAGACAAGCAAGAATTGCAATGGATATTGAAGGAAATCAGTGGTATCAACCAGTTTTATATTTGCGCTGGCATGATGATAATAATGAAGGAGGACAGTTGTTTAATGTATTGCAAAAATCAGCCTCCACCGTTCAGGCTAAAGAATCTAGTGTTTCTGCTAATATAAAACTTGAACAAGATAAAATGAACTTAAAAAATCTAATAAAAAATGGAATTATCAACGAGCTAGCAATCTCATTTAAGGATGAAGATATGGCGAATATGTTATTAAATATGATTGATTTTCCTGGTCATATGCGTCCTATTTTTCCACAAACAGGCAAAGTATTGGGTTATTGGCAAGGAATTTGTCAGCAAATTCAAAATGGTGTTTTACCCAGTGGGAATAATTTACAATTTCTGGTAGATGCAGCAGCAGATATTTTTCCGGCGAATCCTGTTTTTCAGAAATATCATAGTTAGATTTAAAAAACCGCACCTTTACACAGACGCAGATAAAGCTAGATTTCATTAGATGACAACCGCTATAGCAAAAACGAATTTTATATTTTTAAAATGACTTTAACATTAAAGGATTTAATCAAAAATGGAATACTCAATGAATTAGCAAGCTTATTTCATGAGCAGGAAATGGCTGATATATTGTTGGACTTAATTGATTTTCCTGTTGCTATGCGTCCTATATTTCCTAATAACGGTAGGATTTTAGGTTATTGGCGAGAGATTTGTAACCAAATTCAATCTGGTGCTGTGCGAGAAGGAACTGACTTACAGCCACTGATTGATGCTACTATAGAGATTTACCCTGCCAATCCTGTTTTTCATCCATATTGTAGCGATCGCACTCAACCTAATAATCCCAATAATCACCCAAGCAACACGTCACGGTCTAGCAATACAGAAGCATATGACCCTAGAATGTTCCAAGACAGTACTGGAAGGGGGCGACGAGTTGTCATTGACGGGGTTAATAAAGATAGTTCAACGGAACGTCTCAATCATGACCAAATATTAGGCGATGCAAACATTCAAGAAGAGGATAACCTTGAATCTATTGTTTTCCCTACTCTCTCTAATAAGAGTTATCAATCAAAACGTCAGCTTCAAGTTTTCTTGTGTCATTCTTCTGATGATAAGCCCACAGTTAGAGAACTCTACAAGCAACTACTTAACGAAGAATTTCAACCCTGGCTTGATGAAGAGAACATTTTACCAGGACAAAACTGGGAACTAGAAATAAAAAAAGCCGTGCAAAGTGCTGATGTAATTATTATATGCTTATCGAAAAATTCTGTTAATAAAATTGGCTACATACAGAAAGAAATTAAATTCGCTCTAGATATAGCTGAACGACAGCCTGAAGGCTCAATCTTTATTGTTCCTATGAAAATTGACAATTGCAATGTACCCCAACGTTTATCTGATTACCAATGGCTTGATTGGTTTACAAATCCAGCAGTAGGGTACATCAAGTTATTAAAGGCGCTAAAACATAGAGCTAAAGAACTAGGATTTAATCAATGATTAATTAGCAATCTATAATTCATATTTTTCCAATAGTCAAAAAATTGTTATCTCTCAAATTAGAAATGACTTTAACATTAAAGGATTTAATAAAAAATGGAATACTCAATGAGTTAGCTGCCTTATTTCATGAGCAGGAAATGGCTGATATGTTGTTGGACTTAATTGATTTTCCTGTTGCTATGCGTCCTATATTTCCTAATAACGGTAGGACTTTAGGTTATTGGCGAGAGATTTGTAACCAAATTCAATCTGGTGCTGTGCGAGAAGGAACTGACCTACAACCACTGATTGATGCTACTGTAGGGATTTACCCTGCCAATCCTGTTTTTCATCAATATTGTAGCGATCGCACTCAACCCAATAATCCCAATAATCAACCAAGCAACACGTCGCAGTCTAGCAGCAGTGCATCACAAACACAACAAGCAGACCATAACTTGTTCATTATCTCAATACAAGGTCGAGATGACGCAGCCCATCTTCTTGCATCAGCTCGAGTCGTCGCCCCAGGACAAAGCATATCACCTGAACATATCAGTTTGCGATTTTCCGGAAATGGTGTTGTGTTGCTAGGACTTAACAACTGTAATTCTGAAGCAGTTGCGTCTTTTGCTGGAGGACTTCAGACAATACTCCAATCTAATCAAAATTCGGTGCGTGTTAATATATTCAGTAGACCGAAAAGATTTCTAGAAGGCTTACCATTGGGGCATTCTGGCGGATTGTATACAATCCGCCAGAATGCCCGTATCATCTGCGTTTTGAGCAATAGGGTTGTAGATGAGTTCTCCTGCTAAGGTAAGCGATCGCTCGACCCTGTGCCCAAAACATCGCCCCAAACCCTCATTCTTGCGTTGACTGACAAAAGTTTTCGGTCTACTGATATTAACTGAAGACCCTCAACCTTATCTTATCAGCCGTTTATTTGTTGAAGGACCAGATCAAGCAAGATTTGAGGTTTGTGATGTTAGTTCCGATACGACTGTAGGAGAAATTGCAAAAGGGGTTGCAGCAGAAGCATATGATCCTAGAATGTTTCAAGACAGTACTGGAAGGGGGCGACGAGTTGTCATTGACAGGGTTAATGAAGATGGTTCAACAGAACGTCTCAATCATGACCAAACATTGCACGATGCAAACATTCAGGAAGATGATACCGTGAGTTTTGCTCCGGAAGCAACGGCTGGAGCGCTTCATCCCCAACTGCGTCAAGAAGCCTTAGCTCGTGCTAGATCCCAAATTATTGCTTATGCTCAAGCCCATCCAGGTTTTCAAGTCTCTGCTAATAACCATCTAGTTCCTACTGATTACTTGTTGCAGTTTCATGCACCAGGATTTGCACCACCCTTGGAAATAGGTGGAGAACCTCAACCAATTGATGAACATGAAGTTTATCTTGCTTTACCCGGTGCATTTCCAATGCAAGCACCCCAAGCTATTTGGCAAACTCCTATCTTTCATCCCAATGTAGATCCTCAATCTGGTTTAGTTTGTCTGGGGGATTTGGGCGATCGCTATCGTCCTGGTTTAGATTTTGGTAAGTTGTGTCAGTTGTTAATTGATATTGCCAGCTACCAGAATTATGCTGTTGATGAGGGGTACAATAAAGCAGCCCAAGAATGGGCAATTTCTGAGCAAGGTCAAATTGCCATTGAACAGCGAGGTGGACAGTGTGTCCTGCGTAAATTAATCCATGAAGTGCAAACCCCTCCTCAACTCAATATTAAACGGTTGAACGAATGAAGGAACGGGATGACTATAGGATTGAATTATACCGAGGGGCAGACCGCAAATTCTTCGGTACAATGCTGTTTTTGCCTATCGTGCAAGAATCTCTAGAGCGGTTACTCGGACGTTCTTTGCTTTTAAAATCGATACAAATCTTAATTCTTCAAGTGCCTGAAGAACCTTTGCCAATGGAATCCCCCATTGTCGAAAATCTGGTTCCTAATTTCGGATATACTTATGTCAAAGTGTATGAAGGGGGTTTTTTAACCTACCAACATCCCCATCGCCTTTATGATGTTTTAACCAAAACCTTGCAAACGAAATTGAGAAATCAGTACCCAGAGGAAAGTTGGTGGGGTTTTCGGCTAGATATTCCGGGAATGCCCCAAGTTTTCGCAGTCAGCAGGTTAAACTCTAGAGCATCAGTAGTGTATTCTACACCACAGGTAAGAGAAAGTGTAGAGATTCGTTCCTATGCACCGGGAAAAAAGCCTAGTTTTACAGTTCGTCGCCTAGTTGAAGAGGAACCTCCCATAAAAACCCTGGCTGATTTTGGGATGATATCTCATCAAACAAATTCGCAAGTACAAGAATTTGGCAGTGAAACTAGTCAAAATATACATTCTGTCTTAGTAGAACTATCAAGGGAACAAGAAAACAATAAGAGAACAACACAAGAGAAAATTCTTGTCCCCAAAGTAACCCCATTTCAAAACCAAGTAGCCAAAGCACCAGTCAAAATTGTTTTAAAGCGATCGCTATACCAAGATTTATGTCATCAGCGTCCCTTTTCCCGAAAAGTTGAAGAAGGTGGCTTTTTGATTGGCAAAGTTTATCGAGATGGGGATGATGAGAATGTTTATTTGCTAGAGGTGAGCAACGCGTTAACTGCTCAACACACAGGAGCTTCTTTTCTGCATTTAACTTTCACAGGTGATTCCTTTGTTGGGGTGAAACG
The DNA here is from genome assembly GCA_019359415.1 of Iphinoe sp. HA4291-MV1. Classification (GTDB taxonomy): domain Bacteria; phylum Cyanobacteriota; class Cyanobacteriia; order Cyanobacteriales; family Nostocaceae; genus Brasilonema. The sequence goes on from JAHHHH010000065.1 coordinate 12,546, forward strand.
TACACTAAACCAAAATCACCCAGGAGAACGCCTTTTAGGTTGGTATCACACCCATTTATTTCCAGCAACACCGAGTTTTGGCTTATCCTCTGTTGATGTGGAGCTACACTTTAGCACTTTTACTATACCTTGGCAATTAGCAGGATTGATTAATGTCAGTAGACCGAAAACTTTTGTCAGTCAACGCAAGAATGAGGGTTTGGGGCGATGTTTTTGGCACAGGGTCGAGCGATCGCTTACCTTAGCAGGAGAACTCATCTACAACCCTATTGCTCAAAACGCAGATGATACGGGCATTCTGGCGGATTGTATACAATCCGCCAGAATGCCCCAATGGTAAGCCTTCTAGAAATCTTTTCGGTCTACTGAATGTAGATGGTAATAAGCGCACTTTGCGTTTTTATGTCCGTCAAGGAGACAAAATGGTTCTTTGTCCATACTGGGTGATTGATGAGCGCCACTGATACAGCATTGCAAGTCATTGAGTGGGCTATGATGAGCCAAGAAGCTAGAGGAACACCGCCCCAAGGAGATCTATCTGGTGTAGAAAAGTTAGCTCGTCCTTCTGCAACTCTTGTTCAAGCCCTAGAACAATTAACTGCTGTGACAGCAGCTCGGTTGCGATGGGAAATGCCTCCTTTAGGAGATAATCGTCCCATTGCTGTGGGAAACTTGATTATAGCAGCAGCTTTGGGTACTGCTCATCCTCAGTTAGCCCGCACATTACTCAAGGGAGTACCAACGCTATCTTGTTCAGGAGATTGGGTAGTACGCTATGGTTTAGTGACTCCAGCTCTATCATTTCTTACAGAAGAGATGGCTGACGATTACCGACAGATCTCACCCTTAACTGCTATTTTAAATCGACCAATAGCAGGACAAGAAACTTTAGGTGTTAATTTGGCATTGCAACTGTTGAAAAACTCAACAGCTAAGTTATCCCTGACTTTACACCTAGCACAACCAACTACAGATATTAAAGTTCGTTGTTGGAGAACTGAGCTACTCAATCGTCTGCGCCTTGGTGGACAAACAGAACAAAGTTTTGTCCTTGATGTGTATGAAGCAGCGATGATTTATCATCAGCAAGAGGTGATGAACCAAGTTAGAGCTGCTTATAGTACGATTAGCGATCGCCAAGCAGCAAGTGATGAAGAAAATTTGCGAGATGCTTTGTCAATAGCTAATTGGTGGAAACCTCTGTGGGCGATTGAGCGAGCAGATGTGAATCAGCTTCGTCAGCGTCGCTATCTTAGTTATGCTTATCGTGAGGGAATTAAATTATTTAATTTGTCTCAGAAAATGTTAGGTGATGTTGAACACGTATATTAAGTCTGTAGTTGCATTAAAGCACAACTACGAACGTCTGAATTTATAGATTATGGGTAAACCACGTATTAAACTTGTTCCTTTAATAGATGTGGAACAGTTCCAAAACTTCCTATATAATGATGATTCAGTAACATTGGGAGAGTTCCTGTGCCAATTTCCGGCTCTGAGTACTTCTCCCATTGATGCCAGTGCTATGGAGCAAAAACTAGGACAATTATTCATTACGGTTGCGGAAGAACCACCAGATTGTCCCTTGTATCGTCCCCCTGGTTTGGTGATTGTTGGGAGACTCGCAACAAATGAAAAGCAATCTCCAAATCCAGTATCTCCGCCAGTTGATTCTGAACCACAAAAAATAGAAACTCAACCAGAAACTCTTTCTACACCTCCAGATGATGACTTCCCAAACGACATTAGCGAAAAAGATGCTGTTAGACTAGCTTATGCACAGGAGGTTGACACAACCGCATCGTTTCTCAGAACTGGGCTTTCAGTGCTGGTGGTGTGTGAAAAATTGGTAGTTGAACACCTCTGGCAAGAAATGGCTCGGCGAGCTAATCTTAATCCTATCGAGTTGACTGTTCCTGATGAGGAAGAAGGAAGCCTAGTACCTCGAAGTCTGCGCCAACGTCAACTAGCAACTCTCAAAAATTTAATTAATACTCTTAAGCAAGGGGATATTTTGGTTATTCCCCATCTCGATTTACTTGCAGGGGGGAGTGATGCTAATTTACCTACAGAATCTAGAGAACTCATTGAATTAGTTTACAAACAAAGCGATCGCTTGATGTTGGCTTTTGCAGATCGCTCTCAAGATATTCCAGAGGTATTAGCCGCAAGATTTGCAGTGCGGTTGCGAATTAGTGGAGTATCCCGCACAGTTATTTATCCTAACGGAGAAGAAAAAAACATCGGTAGAGCCTTGGTAACTGCAGATGAAGTCGCCCATTTTCAAGATTTTGACCCCGAAGGACTGTATAAAAATATTGCAGGTATGAACCCAATACGCTTGCGTCATGCCATTAAATATGCTGTACAGGAAGTGGCTGGAACAGAAAAAGTACCTGTCACCCGCCTCTATCAAGCAATCAGAGCATTTAAAGCGCAAACCTCCATCAATTTTGAAGTTCCTGATGTCACTTTTGATGATATCGGTGGGTACAAGGAACTCAAAGCAGAACTCAGCAAAGCTCTGCGGTTAATGACTGGTTCTTACAACCTACCCAACGAGCAGTTACGTCGGGAACTCATTCCTAGGGGTTTTATTTTTCATGGTCCTCCGGGTACAGGTAAAACCCTATTTGCCAAAGCCATAGCGAACCAACTCAACGCAACCATTCAAGTGGTTTCAGGACCAGAAGTCACTGATATGTACGTTGGTGAAAGCGAGCGAAAGGTACGGGAACTGTTTGCGGAAGCTCGACGCAACGCTCCAGCGGTTTTGGTTTTTGATGAATTTGATTCTATTGCCACTAAGCGCTCTGGACGAGATGATGGTGGAAGCAGGGCAGGAAACGCCTTAGTTGCTCAAATTCTCACTGAAATGGATGGGTTTCGTCCTGATGTTCCCATACTAGTGATTGGTACAACCAACCGTCTTGATATTATTGATGAAGCACTGTTGCGTCCCAGCCGTTTTAAAGCCATTGCCATTAATCGACCCGATACCCAAGCCAGACGAGCCATTGCTCAGGTTCATGCTCAGCACTTTGGCATTGAGGTGTCTACAGAACTCATTGAGGTCATTGCAGCAGAAACTGAGGGGATGAGTGGAGATGATATCCGCTCCTTGTTTCGCGATGCTTGTGTTGGTTTGTACTGTGATGAACCACCCCGTCCAGCAGATGCTCATCGCTTTGGTGAATTGGTGGGTTTACTGCGTAAGGCTGCTACAGAGCGGAATGCAAGTTTTGCCGAACGTCGAACGTCTGCGTTTGAAGGTGTTCGTCTTGGTGAGCGAGTTAGACCAACAGTAGCAATGATTTCCCTAACACCATCTCTCAGTCTAGACAACAACAAATCAGTAGAATGAGCAATGAAGAATCATATCAACTCCTACAAAAAGCCGCCCAATGCTACCTCGAAGCTGGATGGCTCATAGAAGCCTGTCGAGTCTGGGAACAAATCGGCGATTACCACCAAGCCGCCCAAACCTACGAACAACAATCAAACTGGCAAAAAGCCGCCCAATGCTACCAAAAAGCTCAAAACTGGTCAAATGCTGCTCGTTGCTACCTGATGTGTGAACAGCCACAAGCAGCCGCCGATTGTTGGCTACAAGCAGGACAAATCCTGCAAGCCGCCTGGATTTGGGCAGATAAGCAAAAGCAATTTCACCGCACCCAAGCACAATTAACCAACATTGTTCCTCAAAACCAAACCCAAGCAATAGAAATAGAACTCATCACTGCCCGTTGTCAAGCCAGCACAGGCAAGAAAAGCGAAAGTGCCCTCATACTTAGAGAACAATTAGAGCCATTACTAAAACTACCCCAAAAGCATTTGTATGAATGGGCATTAACCATCGCACAAGTACTAACTAGACCAGATTTAACAGCCCTGATATATGCTACAGCATACAGAGCAAAGATGCCTAATGCCTGTAAAGAATGGGAAAAATGGGCACTTTCAACCCTAGGAGATGCGACAGGAATACCCAAAGAAGAATCAACTGAGGAATCAGCCAGTTTTGAATTTGAAGTCGTCACCGTTAACCGTAAAGGTGAAATCATCAAACGAGTATGGCATCAAGCTAGATATTTCAGCGAACCCTTGGGAAATGGTATTGATTTAGAAATGGTTTACATACCAGGGGGGACTTTTATGATGGGTTCACCAGAGGATGAGAAAGATAGCCAAAGCTATGAAAAACCTCAACATCAAGTGACAGTGCAACCATTCTACATGGGCAAATTCCAAATCACCCAAGCACAATGGCGAGCGGTAGCGAACTTACCCAAAATTGAGCAAGACTTGAACCCAGAGCCTTCCAGATTAAAAGGAGAGAATCGCCCCGTGGAGTGTGTATCTTGGTATGATGCAGTGGAGTTCTGTGCCAGATTATCAAAAGCAACAGGCAAGGAATACAGATTACCCTCTGAAGCCGAATGGGAATATGCTTGCCGTGCTGGAACCATAACACCATTTCACTATGGGCAAACTTTAACCAGTCAATTAGTGAATTATGATGCCAGTTATACCTATGCAGAAGAAGAAGCAGGAGAATATCGAGAACAAACCACCCCAGTAGGCAGTTTTCCTCCCAACAGCTTTGGCTTATACGATATGCATGGGAATGTGTGGGAATTGTGTGCAGACCCCTGGCATAGTAACTATGAAGGAGCACCAAAGGATGGGAGGGTATGGACAGATAATGGTAATAATAATCATTCTTGTGTACTGCGGGGCGGCTCGTGGATCAACCTTTCTAGGAATTGCCGCTCTGCGTACCGCTACAACTATCTTGCGCGCGACGTCATCTACAACCTTGTTGGTTTTCGAGTGAGTTGCGGGGTTGGGAGCACTCTTCAGTGTGAGAGTTGACAGGTGGGAATCTGTCGAGAGTACCGAAGAAGAGTCCAGCCTTATTCCTGTGATACTGGTGACAGTATCCGAAAATAAAATTGAGTTGGGGAGCTTGGTAGGTTTTTAACCGAACAGTTCCTCAGCTCTACTAAACAAATTAAAAGTTAAAAGCCGCTTAAAATTAAATGTAAGAATTCAGGAGTCAGAATCCAGGAGTCAGAATAGTTAAAGAATCAGGAGAATATTTATCAATGAATATATCTCAGGATGCTAAACTCCTGACAAATTCACAGCTTCTGACTCCTGGGTGCTGAATTCTTACAATTAAACTAATCTCAGATTCTACAGTATAGAAAAAACCGAGCAGAGTGAACCCATCCCCAGACGAAGCGACTTCCATAGAACTGCTACAAAAAGCCGCCCAATGCTACCTCGAAGCTGGATGGCTCATAGAAGCCTGTCGAGTCTGGGAACAAATCGGCGATTACCACCAAGCCGCCCAAACCTACGAACAACAAGCAAACTGGCAAAAAGCCGCCCAATGTTACCAAAAAGCTCAAAACTGGTCAAATGCTGCTCGCTGTTACCTGATGTGTGAACAACCACAAGCAGCCGCCGATTGCTGGCTACAAGCAGGACAAATCCTACAAGCCGCCTGGATTTGGGCAGATAAGCAAAAGCAATTTCACCGCACCCAAGCACAATTAGCCAACATTATCCCTCAAAACCAAACCCAAGCAATAGAAATAGAACTGATAACTGCCCGTTGTCAAGCCAGCACAGGCAAGAAAAGCGAAAGCGCTCTCATACTTAGAGAGCAATTAGAGCCATTACTAAAACTACCCCAAAAGCATTTGTATGAATGGGCATTAACCATCGCACAAGTACTAACTAGACCAGATTTAACAGCCCTGATATATGCTACAGCCTACAGGGCAAAAATGCCTAATGCCTGTAAAGAATGGGAAAAATGGGCAATTTCAACCCTAGGAGATGCGACAGGAATACCCAAAGAAGAATCAGCCGAGGAACTCGCAAGTTTTGAATTTGAAGTCGTCACCGTTAACCGCAAAGGTGAAATTATCAAACGAGTATGGCATCAAGCCAGATATTTCAGCGAACCCTTGGGAAATGGTATTGATTTAGAAATGGTTTACATACCAGGGGGGACTTTTATCATGGGTTTACCACAGGAGGAGGAAAAAGATGATTGGAGTCAAGGAAAGGAAATTCCCCAACATCAAGTGACAGTGCAACCATTCTACATGGGCAAATTCCAAATCACCCAAGCACAATGGCGAGCGGTAGCGAATTTACCCAAAGTTGAGCGAGACTTGAACCCAGAGCCTTCTAGATTCAAAGGAGAGAATCGCCCCGTGGAGTGTGTATCTTGGTACGATGTGGTGGAATTTTGTGCCCGACTGTCAAAAGCCACAGGTAAGGAATACAGATTACCCTCAGAAGCCGAATGGGAATATGCTTGCCGTGCTGGAACCATAACACCATTTCACTATGGGCAAACTTTAACCAGTCAATTAGCGAATTATGATGCCAGTTATACCTATGCAGAAGAAGCAGCAGGAGAAAATCGAAGAGAAACCACCCCAGTAGGCAGTTTTCCTCCCAACAGCTTTGGCTTATACGATATGCATGGGAATGTGTGGGAATTGTGTGCAGACCCCTGGCATAGTAACTATGAAGGAGCACCAAAGGATGGGAGGGTATGGACAGATAATGGTAATAATAATCATTCTTGTGTACTGCGGGGCGGCTCGTGGGACCACGATTCTAGGTATTGCCGCTCTGCGTACCGCGGCGCCTATGATGCGCGCGACGACATCTTCAACAATGTTGGTTTTCGAGTGAGTTGCGGGGTTGGGAGGACTTAGCCCTTTGCTCTTTTTTCCCTTTTCTCCTAAGAAACACAGGGAACTCTTAAGAAGGGAACTCTTAACAGGGAAGAAGGGAAAGAGGTGTTTCTTTCATTCGTTGCGGGCGTGTAATCGCGCCCCTTGGGCGCTCACATCTTGCACCAAGAAAAGTTTATTTAACTTTTACACACAGTACTAAGCCTCAAGTTCTTATTATTACGACAAAAGACAAGAAAAACCGTGTCACTTTCTTGCGCTGCTTTTAACTAAATCCGGGCTTATACGGTTAGGTGCAAGATCTGAGTTTTGCCCTTTTGCCCTTTTTTTATTTTTCCCTTCTTTGTTGTTACATACAGTGGTTTGCAATTCAATGAGATACATTCGGACAGGCGAGGACACCCACCCCACAAGAACTATTTATCCAAGTTTGAGTCAGAAAATAAAGATTCTAAATCTCGATAACCGCTAACCACCCGTGCAATCACAAGTCTATCTTCAAATAATCGATAAAAAATAATATAGCTATTCAAAGGTATTCCTCTAAGTGTCGGGTCAAAATTTGAGTAACTTCGTCCAATATTTGGAAACCTTGTGAGATATTCAGTAGACCGAAAAGATTTCTAGAAGGCTTACCATTGGGGCATTCTGGCGGATTGTATACAATCCGCCAGAATGCCCGTATCATCTGCGTTTTGAGCAATAGGGTTGTAGATGAGTTCTCCTGCTAAGGTAAGCGATCGCTCGACCCTGTGCCCAAAACATCGCCCCAAACCCTCATTCTTGCGTTGACTGACAAAAGTTTTCGGTCTACTGATATTGACACTTTTTATTAAACTCCTGAAGGAATCGTTCACCTGCTTCGATATCACGAGTTAGAAAATAATCTAAAATATCATCTAAATCACGACTGGCTTCTAATGAAATAGAGTATTGCATTATTCTTGACCCTCACGGGCTTGTCGTAACTTTCCTTCCAGCCGAGCCATTACCACCTCACTATCAAGCACCTCTCCCCGTTCAATTTGAGCAAGTCCAACAGCCACTTTTTGTCGAGTTTCTTCTTCCCAATTCTTGTACCCCTTTTCCCATTCTTCTAGTAGTTTTAACGCTTTAGTGACAACTTCTTCAGGATTCGTATATCTACCACTTGCTACTTGTGCTTGAATAAATTGCTCGTGTTCAGGTGCTAGTTGGATATACATAAATTTTCTTCTAAATAATTAATTTTCTTACCCCTATTCTAATCCTAAAGCAGGAGCATCCCATGAATTATCTGTAGGGATTGAAATGTCATTGCGAGCGAAACGCAGTGAAGCGTAGAGCCTTTCCTGCGGAACGCTACGCGAACGGCATAGCTGAGTCCCAAAGGGACTCAGCTATCGCAAGAATCGTATTTTATGTTTTTTTCTGTTGACCTACCTACTTACTAAACAAATTAAAAGTTAAAAGCCGCTTAAAATTAAATGTAAGAATTCAGGAGTCAGAATCCAGGAGTCAGAATAGTTAAAGAATCAGGAGAATATTTATCAATGAATATATCTCAGGATGCTAAACTCCTGACAAATTCACAGCTTCTGACTCCTGGGTGCTGAATTCTTACAATTAAACTAATCTCAGATTCTACAGTATAGAAAAAACCGAGCAGAGTGAACCCATCCCCAGACGAAGCGACTTCCATAGAACTGCTACAAAAAGCCGCCCAATGCTACCTCGAAGCTGGATGGCTCATAGAAGCCTGTCGAGTCTGGGAACAAATCGGCGATTACCACCAAGCCGCCCAAACCTACGAACAACAAGCAAACTGGCAAAAAGCCGCCCAATGTTACCAAAAAGCTCAAAACTGGTCAAATGCTGCTCGCTGTTACCTGATGTGTGAACAACCACAAGCAGCCGCCGATTGCTGGCTACAAGCAGGACAAATCCTACAAGCCGCCTGGATTTGGGCAGATAAGCAAAAGCAATTTCACCGCACCCAAGCACAATTAGCCAACATTATCCCTCAAAACCAAACCCAAGCAATAGAAATAGAACTGATAACTGCCCGTTGTCAAGCCAGCACAGGCAAGAAAAGCGAAAGCGCTCTCATACTTAGAGAGCAATTAGAGCCATTACTAAAACTACCCCAAAAGCATTTGTATGAATGGGCATTAACCATCGCACAAGTACTAACTAGACCAGATTTAACAGCCCTGATATATGCTACAGCCTACAGGGCAAAAATGCCTAATGCCTGTAAAGAATGGGAAAAATGGGCAATTTCAACCCTAGGAGATGCGACAGGAATACCCAAAGAAGAATCAGCCGAGGAACTCGCAACCTACGAATTTGAAGTCGTCAGCGTTAACCGCAAAGGTGAAATCATCAAACGAGTATGGCATCAAGCCAGATATTTCAGCGAACCCTTAGGAAATGGTATTGATTTAGAAATGGTTTACATACCAGGGGGGACTTTTATCATGGGTTCTCCAGAGGATGAGAAAGATAGCCAAAGCTATGAAAAACCTCAACATCAAGTGACAGTGCAACCATTCTACATGGGCAAATTCCAAATCACCCAAGCACAATGGCGAGCGGTAGCGAATTTACCCAAAATTGAGCAAGACTTGAACCCAGAGCCTTCAGAATTCAAAGGAGAGAATCGCCCCGTGGAGTGTGTATCTTGGTACGATGTGGTGGAATTTTGTGCCAGATTATCAAAAGCCACAGGTAAGGAATACAGATTACCCTCAGAAGCCGAATGGGAATATGCTTGCCGTGCTGGAACCATAACACCATTTCACTATGGGCAAACTTTAACCAGTCAATTAGTGAATTATTATGCCAGTTATACCTATGCAGAAGAAGCAGCAGGAGAATATCGAAGAGAAACCACCCCAGTAGGAAGTTTTCCTCCCAATGGCTTTGGCTTATACGATATGCATGGGAATGTGGAAGAATGGTGTGCAGACCCCTGGCATAGTAACTATGAAGGAGCACCAAATGATGGAAGGGTATGGACAGATAATGGTAATAATAATCATTCTTGTGTACTGCGGGGCGGCTCGTGGAACTTCTATTCTAGGTATTGCCGCTCTGCGTACCGCTTCGTCTGTGATGCGCGCGCCCTCATCAACAACGTTGTTGGTTTTCGAGTGAGTTGCGGGGTTGGGAGGACTTAGCCCTTTGCTCTTTTTCCTCTTTTGCCCTTTTTAAATTTTTTTTAATTTTTTCACTTTTTGACACATTATATGGTAGGGTTCTTTGACAAAAACAAATTAGATAATAAATCTAATTCACATCGTTGAAAACCAGTAATTGTAAAAAAAATACTTCCAAAAAAGACGGCAGATAAAAGGAGAGAAAAATATAAGGATTTGCAATTCAATCAGTGACATCTGTAAGGGTGCAAAGCCTTGCACTCCCAGATTGGGAGCAATTCACGCAGACGAAAACCGCCATAATTTACCAAACTCTTGTGGCGGACTACTAGAATAAATGTATAGAATTTCTTCGTAAATAACAGCTAGCTGGAGTAATCCTGTCGCTAAAGTAGAAAAAATGTCTCATATCTTTTAGTAGGCATGGCAGACCCCCCCAAGTTCACAATCCGGCGGATAACCCCAGAGGAAAAGCCTCCATCAGAACCAACAGTACCAATCCCCCCGCCTCCAATAAAACAAGAGCAAACCCCACCACCCCCATCAAAAACACCAATTCCCCAACCCTTATTAGACACATCAACAGGTGGGTATTTTTGCAGCGTCAACAGTGTTCTGGCTTTTCTCGGCTCCGTTTTTGGTACCAGGTTATCAGAAACAGCAGCCGTTCGTCGCACTCCACAGGGAACTTGGTGGGCAGAAGTAGCCGTTTCCCATGAACGCATCGCTCCCTTAATTTGGACAGCCGGAGGTCGTCCTTTTGCCCGTGAAAATCAGCTATGGGTAGCCTTGTCTCTATCAGGAGATTTACCTCCAGATGATTCTAACAGATCAAAATTGGATATTAGCTCCTGGACAATCGTCGATTTAGCAGAATTGCTCGCAGAAGCCAGCCTTCCCCCTAGTCGTTATCGAGGCGCTAGCGTTCTCGATGTTATCACCCCTGGTTCTCTCGGTCGCTGGATTTTGCGCCGTGCTACCGCTTTAGGTTTAGAAGTCACCCTGACACCAGCAGTGCAAAAACCCCTTAACAATCAGCAACAGAAAGATTCAGGAGTTTTGCTGATGCAACTGCGATACGCTTTGCGTCAAGCCTCCGGCTTATCGCCAGGAAACCGCACTATTCCCGCTGCCTTAGTCCATCGTTTAACGAGCTTACCTTATACAATTGTGGCAGCTTCCTCAACAGATTCTGAGAGGGGAAGAATTTTGGTAGATGTGCGTCAGCGTCTATCTCTAGCTCCTAGTTTAATAGAGCCGATGATTCCCGAATCAGAAATTTGGGTACTAGGAACCGCAGATGTAGGGAACTGGCGACTCACGACTACCGGGAATCAGGTTGACGGTTCATTATTATTAGATGCACCTCAACTTCCCCAAGCGAAAGCTCCTTCCCAGACTACTGCTCAACTACCAGCACCTATCCCCGTGCAACTTGTCCCTCGTCCCGGAACAGGTCGGCAAGTTGATGCAGTCTTACTAGATGATACAGAATTATCTTGGGTGCGTAACTTACTGATGGGAAGACCTATAGGAGAAATGGCATTTCTCTTACCAGGAGCAGGATACCACTTATTAACTGCTCCTGGAGGTTTACCAGCACAAATTCCCTTGGGCATTCCTTTAGTTTGGATTGGTCCCAGTGCGCTTTATTTAGAACTAGGTATGGATTTTTATCCCCCTTTACCCGATGCAGCTCGTCAGCAACGTTTTCACCTCAATTCCCAAACAGCGGTTGTTGTGGCTCGAAACCAAACCTATCGTTTCAACACAGCACAAATGACCCCCGTTTGGGCGCTATGGGTGGGAGAAGCACCAAAGGTTCAGGAGGGGCTTTCAGCACAAGGGAAGAAATTGCTCAATAGTATTCCGCAACCGTTACAGCAGCAGGAAAGTAAGAAGGGAATATTAAGTATTTTTAAGCCTAAGCAGGTTAAGCGTGATGAGGGGGTGGGACTTTTGGAGCAAGCGCAGAAAGCGGAATTGAAAGGGGATTTGGTGAAAGCTGCAGCTTTGTTGGAGAAGGCGGGTTATGCGGGACAGGCGGGGCGGTTGTATGAACGGATGGCGACGGGTGGGAGATGAGTAGAGAATAGTTAAGTAAAATGTTTGAACGCTTCACAGAAAAAGCTATTAAGGTAATTCTGCTAGCCCAGGAAGAAGCTCGCCGTCTTGGGCATAATTTCGTGGGTATTGAGGAGATCCTCTTGGGTCTGATTAGAGAAGATACCGGAGTGGCGGCTAAGGTACTGAAGTCTATGGGTGTCAATCTCAAAGACGCTCGGATTGAAGTAGAAAAAATCATCGGTCGAGGCTCTGGCTTGGTTGCTGTGGAAATTCCGTTTACGCCACGGGCAAGGCGGGTTCTAGAACTATCCTTGGAAGAAGCGGGCCAATTAGGGCATAACTACATTGGTACCGAGCATCTGTTGTTGGGCTTAATCCCAGAAGGGGAAGGTGTAGGAGTTAGACTGCTAGAAGAGCTAGGGGTAGATCTGTCTAAAGTAAGAACCCAAGTTATCCGGCTGTTGAATCCAGACAACAGCCAGCCTCAAAATGCTGAACAGGAGAAAGCTCTTAATTATTTCATTACTCGACAAGCACTAACAGTAGGACGACAAGTACAAGAAGATTTATCTATTGAAATTTCTCCTTTATCCAGTTACCCCTACTTTCTCTCGACTGCTTTAGCCCAAATGCACCGACTGGGCATTTATCCTCCATTATCCCTAATCCAAGACCTCCTCGACCTCACAGGTGGTCAAACCGTAAATAACCCCCTCGCTCAACTAGCAAAAGACACTGAAATTTCCGAATTAATCGCCCTACACTGGTCTGCACCAGCTCGCATCGGACTCGTTGCACTACTACTCCATAAAATTCCTTTCCCTGGTTGGGAACCGCCATCCGATATTTCTCCCAGAGAAATCAGTACTGCTCTCCAAGCTGGTTTAAAAGGGGAACCCATCGAACCACAAGCCCCACCCCCACCCATTTCCCTATTACACCAAGCAGCTAAACTTATTGATGAGCAACTCTTATCCTTACTCACAATTCTAGGTGAACAAGCGATCGCATCTGAACCAGCTTTACCCCTACGTTTACTTTCCCGTATCCCCAGTTTACCAGCTTTAAGTTCGCTACAACGCCAATTACTAGGAGTGCGGGTTTGTTTTGGCGACTATACAGGACGCTCCATTGGAAATGCTCCCGGTGCAGAACGAGGACAAGTCACTGGTGTGGAGACATCTAGCCGCACTGATTGGAATTCCTTACTTCCCAGTCAATTAGCTTTACCGCAACCAGTTCTTAACTACCGTTACCAGCGAGGAGAATTGTTATTTCGCACCCGCCAACTCGCTGAACCACCACGTCTGCGTCCTACAGTTCTGCTCTTGGATGTCACTCCCTCTGCTTTTGGTCCCATTGAAGCGATTACCCGCACAGCTGCATTTGCTGTAGCTAACTCCTTACGACAAGCAGAAATACCCGTAGTCCTGATTACCACTGGCGAGGAGCAAGAACAGATAGTCCAACTTGACAATCCACAGGATTTGGTAGAAATTTGGACGCAACGAGCGATCACACCAGCCAATGAAGTCAGAAGTTTAAAGCTAGCGAATGCAATACGAACTAACTTACTGGATGAAAGTGGACTGGAACCAATTATATTATTATTCACTCATCCTTGGTTTGGCGCTGAGAAAAAAATATCTCGTATACAAGGACTGAGGGCACTATTTATTCAATATCCTTCTGTTCAGGTACAACCCGCTATTGCTAACTTATGCGAAAGATGGGAAAGCATAGGTGCTAAACAAACAACAGATTTAGGTCAAACTCTTGGATACTTAATGGGATAAACCAACCCCAGGAATGAGTGTTCCACAAGACGGACATTGGTTACTCTGCATCAAATTTTCTACTAACTCAAAACCACGACGTTGAATTAAAACATTTTTACAATTATAACAAATAGTATCCTGGTTTCCCTGTCCTAACAAATTACCAAAATAAACATATCGCAATCCTTTTGCTAGTCCAATATCGCGAGCTTGGTATAGAATTTCCAACGGCGTAGGTGGAACATTTTTCATTTGGTAAGCAGGAAAAAATCGCGTAATGTGCCACGGCGTATCAACTCCTAATTCTTGAGCAATAAACCCTGCAATATCTTCTAATTCCTCCGGTTCATCGTTAATTCCAGGAATAATGACTGTGGTTATTTCTAGCCAAATACCAAGAGACTTCATAAATTTTAGACTATCGAGGACAGGTTGTAAACGACCTCCAAAGTGTCGATAACTTTTGTCTCGAAAGGTTTTTAAATCTACATTGGCTGCATCTAAATAACACTGACACATTTCTAGCATTTCCTGACTCATAAAACCATTGGTTTTAAACAAATTAAAAAGACCATTTCTATGAGCCAAACAAGCAATCTCATGAACATATTCAAAAAAGATAGTTGGTTCAACATAGGTATAGGCAATACTGCCACAACCCGCCTCCAGTGCATCTGTTACAATCCTCTCAGCAGAAGCTTCAACACCAAACTCTGCAAATTGCTCTGCTGACATTTGAGAAACTTGCCAATTCGTGCAGTACTGGCAATGAAAATTACAGCCAGCCGTTGCGAGAGAATAGGTAGTTGAACCAGGATAGAAGTGAAATAAAGGTTTCTTCTCAATCCCATCTACATTTTGAGTGACAGTATGACCAAAGACTAGGGAATAAAGCAACCCTTCTCGATTTTCCCTTACTTGACAAATTCCTCTTTTACCCTTATCTATCAAACAGTAATGTGGACAAAGTTGACAAAAGACACGTCCATCCTGCTGTTTCTCATAGAGCATAGCTTCTTTCAGCTTTCCTACCGCCAATGTCCTAATTTCCTTAACTCAGTTCTCAATCACTAAAGATATCGCAGTTGAAGAAGTCGTTTGAATTGGGGAGCAACGCCAAAAAGTAAAGTATGCTGACCTCATGGGAGTTTAAATCCTCGTCCAAAACCTACTCTGTTCCCTGTTAAGAGTTGCCTGTTCCCCGTTAAAGCGAGCACTAAAGTTCTACGATATTATATATAGTTTCAGAGTTTGAAATTGTCCTATTGAGTTTCTAGGTATTATTGGTGGGTTTCCGGCTTAAATCATTGTGATGTATGGAATATACGCAACAGCAGCGAATTGACCTTGTGATTGCTCAAGCAAAGCGCGATAGCTTTACAGAGCGAGAGATAGAATTCTACAATGAATTTCTTGCCTGGGCTGGCATCAAAGATGTCAGTACAATGACTGAGCAAGATGCAGATAATCTGCTGAAGAGTTTGTCGGCATCGGATTGCTCTGGTGAATTTATAACTAATGTTGTCAACTACATTGCCATACACGCGCCTCGTCATGTGTTGGGACACGTTTTGTACAGCGATCGCGATGGAGATGGCATTCCGCTTATTGATGAATTGAAGCTTGGTCGCCATCCGTTTGTATATGAGCAACCTCAACTACTGCAAACAAAGCAATCTCAACATAGGAAAACTCAAGATATAGAGTTGTAGTTTATCGTCGCTTCTCAATCGCGGAGAGGCTGCGCCAACGCTCCTGGGTGTGGGGTGTGGGGTGTGGGGAAGACTTGGACTTCGTCCCGCTCCGCTAACATGTTTTGTACATCCCACCCCAAGAGCAATTGGGTTCCGTGACCCCACCGTCTTACGGTGTCTACGGTTAGGTGGGGTCGGAATCCCCATCTAACCGAACCCTACACCCTACCCCCTACCCCCAACAAGAGCTGTTCAAATGTACATATACTTCAAGCTCGGACATTGCTAAGTGCCGCAGTCCTGGTCTCCCGCTCTCACGGTAACTGTCCGTCCCACGCCTGTTGGCGCAGGTATTGCGTGTGGAAGCTGGCACAAACCCATAATACGTGGTTTTCGGCTGCTTGGATGGAATAATTCAGGAAAATTTGCCTGGATTAAAAAAGACACTTCAAACTTTTTCCAGGTAATGTGCAGCCATTCGCCAACTTTATGATTTAGGCTTGCAAGAGCAGGATATCCGTAACCTGTATCGATTTATTGATTAGATTATGATATTGCCAAGAGGATTGGAAGCAGAGTTTTGGGAACAGTTCAAACAATTTGAACAGGAGCGCAGTATGACCTACATTACCACAGGCGAACGTATTGGCTACGAACGTGGAGAACAAGAGGGCGAACAGAGGCTCATTCTACGGTTATTACAAAAACGGGTGGGAGAGATGCCAGACAAGTGCTCACCCAGGTTCAAGCTCTTCGCCTGGAACAGTTAGAGGCACTTGGCGAAGCTTTGCTAGATTTTACAGCAATTGAGATTTTCTTCACAGCGCTCAGTTCTCAAGACGTTAAATTCTTGCCGACGAAAACTTGAACAACGCGGCGATTCTGAGTTTTGGCGTACGCAGTTTTCCTGCGTTCTAATTCACGTTTCTTACTGGCTGCTTTGAGATAGTTCCTGGATTTCTTCCATTGAGCTTTACCTTTCTTGACTTTCCCTTTCTTAACAACGGTTTTACGTCCTTTCCTTGCCTTGAAGTTCGGTTCAAAGTTATCTGGGTTGTTGACACGTTGAGAACGCTGCATCTTTTTCTGAAGTGCAGTTATCTCGTTTTGGAAGCTAGGTACTTTAAGCGCGAAAGGCAACAAGTCCGCGTGGTTATCACCAACAAAAGCAATGTTGTTAATGTTCAAGTCTAAGCCAACTAGTCCGTCAGAAACGTAGTTGTGAGGTTTCTGATAAGGCAATCCTTCATTAACTAGCTGCGCGTACCAACGGCGTTTACCATTCAAAACACGCCATAACAAACGCACATATTTGACTGGGGATTCAAGGGCATTTAACTTTACCACGGGCTATCAGGTGAAACTTTTCCAAGCGATCGCAAGCAGAACAAAAATGCCATTGGGGAAAGCGTAAAAATGGGAGAGTTAAATAAGCATTAAGCACTCCATCGCCTTTGTTGGGTTTTCTAAAGTCCGGGGGTAAGCGAAAATGCTCCACTCCCAGAGACTGCGCTAAACGCCATTCATCTACTCTAAATTCGGATTTATCATCAGCTTCACTACCATCTTCACGCTCATACCAGTGATCGAGTCCAGCTGTAATTAAAGATGTGCCATCTGTTACCATTACCATTGCACCTACGCCAAAAGGGGCAATCAACTGAGCGCGTCTTATCGGACCTTTAGGCATTTTCTTCAGCTCCTTCATTTAAATAAAGCTTAGTAATCTCTGCCTGACACAAACGACAACAGAAATTTGCTTCTACATTAGTAGTCTAGAAGCGGATGCCGCACGGCACAACCAGGTAATTCGTTGCCACGCTCTGTATCGAAAACAGCTTACATTGGGTGCTTGATGTCACCTTTAATGAAGATGCCAGTCGGATACGCTCCGGGTATGCACCAGAAAATCTCGGTCTCTTGCGCCGATTAAGTGTTAACTTGCTCAAACGCGAACCCTCAAAGTTGAGTCTGGCGATGAAGCGATAAGCCGGAGGCTTGACGCAAAGCGATCGCATTTTGGACCGATCGCTGATTAAATGAAAGATAAGAGCTGAAAATGTAAAAGTTTAGAATGTACATTCCCTTCCCCTAAATGCCCGACCCTCCACTTATCAATCCTCTGTTTCCTATTCCTCTTGCCCTTAAAACTCCTCTTGCCTTAACCGAACATCCCGTCTGTGTCTACCTTTCACGCCTCTCCCCTGGATCTCGTCGTACCATGCGTAACTCACTTGATGCTATAGCACGACTTTTAACCGATGGAGTGTGTGATGCTTTAACACTTAACTGGTCTATTCTTACCTACCAACACACTGCTTCAATCCGCTCTGTACTGCAAGAGAATTACAAGCCGACTACTGCAAACAAAATGCTCTCAGCTTTAAGAGGAGTCCTCAAAGAAGCTTTGCGACTAAACTTAATTGATGCAAAGGCATATGCAACTGCTGTTGATTTTGACAATATCCCACAAAAGCATGAACTTCGGGGACGGGCTTTAACCAATGAAGAAATTAAAGCGTTGTTGTCTGTTTGTTTAAGTGACCCCTCACCCGCTGGATTTCGGGATGCTGCTCTGATTGTGTTACTTCGTGGTACGGGCATACGACGAGCTGAGGCAGTTGAGATAAAGCTCAGTGATTTTGACCCAAATTCTGGAGCAATCCATATTAAGGGGGGCAAGGGGGAGAAAGACCGAACGGTTTATGTACCAGAAAGTGGGATTCCTACAATTCATAACTGGTTAGAAATTCGGGGGAAGGAACCAGGGCATCTTATCTGCCATATTAATAGAGGTGGTCGCATTGTACTTCGCGGTTTAAAGCCACCAGCGGTTGGGCGAATATTAGAGAAACGAGCTTCTGAAGTGGCTCTTACCCCTGCTGGTAAACTTCTTCCGTTTTCTAGTCATGACTTTCGGCGTACCTTTGTTACAGAATTACTTGATAATGGTGTAGATGTCTCAACTGTTCAAAAGTTAGCCGGACATGCTGATGTCTCTACAACTGTCCGCTATGACCGAAGAGGTGAAGAAACAAAACGCAAGGCTGCTCAGACAATTGCTATTCCTTTCCCAACTAAACAAACGGTTACGTGAAGAGGTCTGATGGTTTTTCCGCTCTTCTCCTGCAGTTGTGCTATGATTTCAACCCAACAAGTCACATTTTATAGAAATACAAATTTCTTGAGTACAAAAGAACACTTCACTTTTCTAAGACTTCCGTGTAGTACATATGTACAAATCACAATTGGGGCATTGCAGCCATTGTTCACGCTTGTCCAGTACCCAACACAGCAGAAATATGAGCAAATCAGGGTTATACAAAAGCGCCTGAAATAACTAAAGTTCGTAATTCACATTATGGCGAATTTGAGAGCGTGCGTAACTTCTATTCTCCTGGTGACAGTTTGAGCTAGCGGAACGTACTGAACTCTTTTGTTCTTTCTTATGCTTCATCGATATCAAGATTGATATCAACTGCGGTAGGACTGACTTTTCACCACTTTTTCGTTCTGCTATCAATTCTGATATCGACACTCATATCTCGACGACAATCTTCTTCATGCCCTATCGCTTTTAATAAATCGTCGATTGACGCAGCGGAGGCAATAATTTCATTAACCATATTCCTCTCCGTTTTTTGTCCTGGAGGGGATTTTATTGCTTTTGCGATATGCACAACTCGTAAGCCAGAGGTTTATCGCCTGAATCAATAACTAGCAACTTGGGTTAGTAAGTAGTTAGACCCTCAGCATAGCTGTTTGTAACTCAAATAGGATTGCTATACATCTACAGGACTACAGAACTTTGTGAGACATTGTTGTTTCATTCCATAACAATCTTCAGGGTAAGGGAAAAATTTTTGCTATGATATCTAAACTCATGAAACAATGTGAATCTTTAAGGAGCACCATGAAAAAGGTTACACTAACGGAATTGAGTAATAATATTGATCGTCTACTGGATGAGGTACTAGAAACAGGTATTCCATTAGAAATTAACAAAAATGGAAAGTTGTTAAAAATTGTTCCTATAGAAAAAAAAGATAAACTGAAAAATTTGACTTTTAAACCTGATGTCATTCAAGGAAATCCAGATGATTTAGTTAATATCAGTTGGGAGCAGGAGGTTAATATTGATTTATCTTGATACTCATGTAGTAGTCTGGCTATATTCTGGTTTGACAGATAAATTAACTGATATTGCTAAAAGTTTAATTAATGACAATGAAGTTTATATTTCGGCAATTGTTCGATTAGAGTTACAGTATTTATATGAGATAAAACGTATTAAAGATGAACCGGATGTGATTATTTCCGATCTGTCCGCTCAAATTGGTTTAAAGATATGTAATAAAAACTTTAATGATATTATCGGCATTACTTTAACGATTACTTGGACTCGCGATCCTTTTGATCGGATTATCACGGCAAATGCTCTGTTAAATAACAACATACTACTGAGCAAAGATCAAAATATTCTGAATAACTATCCGTATGCAAAATGGTATGATTAAAAGTGGCATTAATCGCTGCTAGCGGCGAGCACACCTCATGCCGCTTTTTAGCTTTAGATGGGGCTGTTGGCTCAAAACTTGGTAAGCGTAAGTAGGTGGGCGGGAAAATTTCTAAGTATGTAACGAAAACTTAACCAGAAGAATTAGAGTTAAATTTTACGCGTTGTGTCCTGTAGTTTCCTCTTTCTCCCCTAGCTTTGACCCCATTAATTACAGCATTCAGCTTGCGTCTAACTCCAGATCAAACATTCGTCCTGATATTTCATCGTTTTTCAAGTGTTGCCACTCCAACTCAATGGGGCCGTTAGGAACAATACGTTACGTGGGCTTTCTTACTTTTCAGACATCCTCTTAAAATTACCGAAAATTAATTTATTGCTTGCTGATTTAACCATGCTTCTAAATCAGCCACATTTGAAAAATCAAATAAAGCTTCTCCCAAATTTTCTAATTGATTGGCTCCTAATATTCGTATACGTTCTGTCAAAGATGAATCAACATCGCCAAAACGGCGATTTACAAGACGTAAAGTGTACGTGAAGGCTTCTTGTTGTTTTCCCTTCTGCAATATATCTTGATAAATCACTGATTCTTGCATAATCTCCTCGCTCAATAATTGACGAATTAAATCTTTCTCAAACTTCAAACCTGCTAATATCTCTGTGTAAGCTGCAATATTCTGCCTTGTCTCCCTATCCGAAATTCTAGCAATACTCTGGGCAATTTGGGATAGTAACCCTTGAGGTGAATCTGTTCTCGTCAACGGTGAAGCGCGGTAATAATGCAGAATTCTTGAGAAATATTGCTGAATCTTGCTCCCACATTCGTATAACTCGATAACGATGAGTTGTCATCTCATTGACATATGCTTCGGTAAAAGCGATTTCGTTACTTGTCTCTTGCAAGAAAATTACTACTTGCGTTATTGGAACATCATATTTTCGCACCAACCTAACAAAATAATCCAACATTCGTAAGGGAATGGGAGTTTCAGATTTTTGTGTTGTTTGAAATTCAAGATGTAAAATACGATTCTCTGTTTGTAAAAATGTTACAGAGTCGGCTCGAATTGGTTCGATGCTTAATTCAGTTTTTAAGACTTTGATTTTTCGCGGTTCATCAAGTAGCAACCAACGCGCAAAATCCGTTGGATATTTTTCTGCTAATATTTTACAAACGTTGTCAAAAGCCACAAAAAATACCCAAGTTTATACTAATATAATTTTATAATTTTATGACTACAAAATCAAATTTTAATTATATTTTCGCTAACTGATAGGGGAACAATACTTCTCGGTTAAAGGGGAAAGGGGAAAGGTTTGAATTCACCCCTAACGTTTTACCCTTAACCAATTCCTGCAACCACAACAGAAGTTTTTAGTCTGAAGTTCCTCCGTGCATTTGTACTAACAAAACTCGAAACGCTTATAGTCAAACTACGAAAGCCGGGAGGATATTTTGATGCAACAACAGTCGAGATTGCTTATATTTTCTCAGGGTGCGGAATGTGGATTACACCTCTAAATTTGATAATTTTACTTTCGGTGCAGCTGCACTCGGTGAAGCAGTGCGCTCTGGAGAGTTGATGGTGGTTGTAGGCGTAAAGCGAGAGTTGATTTCAAGAGAACGCCAAGCCACCAAGTCTTTCATGATTTCTTTGAGTTCGACAAATTCCATCGTTGTTTCGCCTTTAGCTGAGGCTGAGGCGATTTTGTTAGTCATAATCTTGAAATACATTTCGCGCTGGTTAGCGATCGCCACCTTGCCATTGTTCTGTTTGATGGCTTGTGCGATTTCCTCGTTGCCTTGATTCATGGCACCACTCCATTGTGAACCACCTTTTTTGACCATATTTTGCCATTCCTCTGCAATATAGGGATGAATGCGTACGGGAATGTCGCCAACGCTTTCTACTTCTTTAGGCTGTTGGGAGCTACTAGCAGCTGACGGTGATGGTGACGCATTGTCCCCTAAAAATTGTCCAGCCCTATTACCACGCACGCCAGATCCTACAACGGGGGAAACCCCCGCAACGGACTGGCTTGTAAACGTGGGGGCTTCCAGATCAACAGAACCTATTTCTCTGGACAATTTTTTATGTGTTAGACCCCGTGGCTGAATGCTATTGTCAAAGATGCGCTCTAAGTCTAGTTTGTAAATGTTTTGGGCAATGAACTTGACTTGGTTAATATCGTAGTCAGAGATGTTCATCTTGGCAACTTCTTTGGTGATACCAGCATCAGTTTTTTGCAGGTTAAATCTGACAAGCTCTTGCGTGCCAAGCCCTTGTGTCGTTTTGTAGAGTGAAAGACTAGCGCGGTTGTTCTCTAGGTTGCGAGTGCGGTGAATAGTGAATTCGCCTACAGTCAACTCATCAGTTTTTGCTTGCTGTAGGATGGTATTGAGTGTGCCAAGTAGCTCGGTTTGCTTGAATGTTTCCAGAGTTTTGAGCGTGCCTGCTGGTGCGAGACTGCCAAGGGTGTTGGCGACTGAGCGGATGTCTTCAGATTGCAACGATGGCAGGGAATGCTTTTCCTCCAAGCGTTCGGCAACTATCAGAAACTCTTGCCTTTCAATGGGCAGCATGGCTTCTGATTGCTTAATGTTTTTTGGAGAGCCGTTTTTATCGAGCTTGAACTCAAAGAGTGGATTTTCAAAGCCTTTAGTTTCGTCACGGCGGTGGTGAATGCTGATATCAAAGCCGTCTTTTCTAATAATGAAGGCATCGCTGCGATAAATTCTGGTACCGTCAGCTTCAATGTTGCCGTATTTTTTGAGCAATTCAGTTGCTGCAGTAGCAATTTGCTGATTCTCTGTATTGAGGCGCTGTTTTTCTAGTTGGCGATTTTTCATTTCGTAGACTGGGAGTTCTACTTGACGCGCCCACTGCTGTGCGCGGGGTTCGACATCATCACTTTGCAGTACTTCTGAGTAGGTGTAGCTAGCAGCTGGTTTTTTAGTATTTGTTGTTGGTTCTTCATTCTCTGTTGATGCATTTGTGTCATCTAAAAACTGATTTCTTCTACTTTTTGATTTCTGTTCATTTGTAGTATTTTCTGTATCTTGTTGAGGTATCGACTTATTTGTTGCGGGTTGAAGTAACGGTAAATTCTTTGAATTAGCTGCATTAACTGTGTCTGATTCAGCTAAATTAGGCTCTTCAAGTGCAGATGCAGTTTGCTCTGTATTTTCTGATGTATATGTTTGTTCATTTAAAGATGCTGATAGATTAGTAAATTCAGTATCTGGTATGACTGATTCTGCTTTTGGTTCGGAAGTCGCTGAATTTTCAGTTGAAACTAATACTGCTATTTGGACAGCGTTTGCGGCATAGATATCTTCATCTGGAGGACTATCAAACTCAGGTGGGTTGCTAATATCAATATCATCCAAAAAACCAACGAATCCTTCTGATGACAAACTTTGTATATTGTCGCTACTGTTATGGCTTGCGACATTAGTTTTTGATGGTTCCGTTGTCTCTTGCTTAGTTGAAGGAGATAATAGTTGTGACAATCCGTCATTAGTTATTGCTGATTGCTCAGTTGCATCAATGTTTTCTGCTGTTGCTATTGTCTCTGGGGGATTGACTTTTGATTCTAGTTCTGTACTATTTTGTAGTGCAGGATTAAAATTGGCATTTTCTTCAGCATTCTTAACTATTTCTGATGATGGTGGCAGAAGTTTAACAAGCGGTTCTTTTGCAACTTCAATGATTTCATCTGTAGTAAGGTTTTCGGTAACCAGGTTAGTAATACATTTGCCCTCACTGCTTTGTTCGTAAAGGACGATGCCTTCTTCTGACTCAGTATAAGCAGTTATCTTAAGAGCAGGTTCGTTCTCCACTGCATGTTCACTTTCGGCATCAAAGTCAGGGACATCTTCTACTAAGCGTGTGGTGATTATTTGAGCTTGAAATTCAGATAGCCCCGACTTCCTTTGCGAACTATTGGTTGTGTTTTCATTAGTTAAGTCAACACGGCTCCATTTCCACGCACCAGGACATTCGGGATCTTGTTCTAAGACGTAAGTGTCGGTGCCAACTTGAATTTCTACTTTGTCCAGTTCTTTTTTTTCATTGAGTTTTTCTAAAATAAGCTTGCTTAAAGCTTCAATAAGTTTGGCAATTTCTTTGCTGACTTCTAAGGTAGTATCTTTGGCTTTTTCTACTAAGTTTGTGTAAGAAGATGCTAGTTGTGGGGCGCGTTGGTCAAACATGGCAGTACTGGCAATCTATCAAGAAGTACGGTGTTATAATGCTTGACGAAGACAAGCTGCTGGTCAAAGCGAATGACAATTAATGAGGGCTTGGCACCGTCGGTGGTAATGCTTGTGCAGTAAATACTGCTGGGATTGCTGCGGTCGTAGTGGTAAACTAGAATGTTGTCAAAGTAATGAGCTTCAACATAAGGTGGAAACTGATACGACCAGCGTAAAAATTGTTTGTATTTGTTGATTTAGTTCAAAAACTTCAGCGATAGTTCCATTTAAAAAAATCCTTGATACGCATCAACAGGCAAAGGTGCATTTCCTGCTTGTACGGGTGTTTGAGGCATAGGGAAGCGCTTGTTTACCTCAGCAACGCGCTTGTCTAAATCTTCTTGAGTTGGTCTTTTCTGCGTGCTTTTACATGCTAGCTGTTTGATAAGCTTAGACCAATTCGTATCGTTTTCTTCTTTGAGGTTGATAATAGCTTTCGGGACTTTAATATTTTTAAGCAGTGGTATGGAGCCTTCTTTATTGTTGCTGTAAGCTGGATTAATGAATACACACTTTCCTGGTGATAACTTTAAAAACTGAGCAGGCTCAAACAGTTTTCGTGTTTTTTCTTGGTCTGATATGGAAGTGCTAGACTTACCGCCTCCAGTACTGCGAGACTTTTGCTTATACTTAATTTCTTCATCGCCGAGATAAGCTGAGAACAAGCGTGCTGATTCTTCCTCGCCGGGGTTGAAGACAAATTTGGTACCGCATGCACCTAAGATGGCGCGAGAAATTTCTTTGCCGTAGATTTTTTCGATTTGACCCATGTTCTGCCAACCCAGGATACCGCAGAATCCTTCTGAGCGTGATTCGTTGAGCCATTTAAACAAATCAGGTAAGAAAATTGATGGTAGCTCGTCAAGCGATACAATCAATGGGTCTTTGCGTTTTTTGGCTATGCTACGAGCAATGGTCATATGAAGGATGCTTGTCATGAGTGGACCAACAGCATCTCTACGTTCTCGGTCTAAACCGAAGATAATCATTTGCTTACGCTGCACTTCTAGGGGTAGTGTAGTTTTCCCCACGAAGCATCCGAGGGTGTTTTTCGCCATAAATCGGGTAAACATCAGCGATGCCGTACCCGCGATACCAGCTACGGTTTTCTCAGAACCAGAAGAGCTAAATAATTGACCAAATGCAATACGTATCCACGGATTTAGCTCTGCTGCCATTAGGCGTTCAACCATTTTTTGGCTGGATAAGATTGCAGCAGCTGTCATGATATCGGCGTACTCACCAAATTCTTTAGTAAGCATCAACACTGCTTGCGTCAGCTGGTCACCAGCAGGAACAAAGAAAGCATCTTCATTACTATTTCCAAGGATGCGGAAGTTTTTATTAATCACCGTAGCAAGCTGTCTTGCTGTTTCTGCATCGCCACTGTCGCGCAGAAAATCAATCGGGTTGCACACCTGCGATTCGGGAAATCCCGGTGCAAAAATATGCACATCATACCCCTTAGCCTTAGCATAACCTGCTATTTTAGCTTGTGACGGGTACTTGAAGTCATAGAGGACGATTCCGAATCCTTGGTCGATTGCAGAGTAAAGCATGGGGTCGATAGCGGAGAAAGACTTACCGCTCCCTGGTGCGCCAATAACTGCTGTGCCGCGCTGCACATCAGGGATGTACAAAGGGGTTCCGCCACTGCCTTTTGGCAGTTTCATGCCTTTATATTTGTGGATTCCAACGTATAAGGAAGCACTATCACATTTGGGACTGGTAATTTGTTTGAAAGCCTTCTTCTTAGCGTTTGCCGTTTCTTTACCGCCACCCCAGTAACTCGTCGCTAGCTTGCTTTTTTTACCACCGTTAAACATTTGCAATGCAATGACTACTAGTATACCACCAGCAAGTAGCAATCCTTGAGGCGACCACAGTACGTTTGCGTATTTGCTGAATGTATCTGCGCTTCCCGTGCTGGCAGTACTAGGTTTGACTTCTTTGACAATTGTTGTTTCAGTGTTTTCAGGCATAGTAATAGTAACTAATTATCGAATTATTGAACTTTCTTTGACGATTTGTGACTGACCCTGGCGCTAGTCTCCGAGTTATTACGGAGACTATGCTTTGTATTCCTGCGGCACGCTTTGCGCTTACAAAATAAAAAAACAGCAAAAAGAATTGACTAAAAAGCGTGAATGTAGTAAGTAAATAGCATAACCAGTTAACTAAATGGAGAGTTTAGAGGATTCTAAGTCTCCTGCTATGCTATGAATAGATTTGGTGCAAGAGAATGTCATGGCTTTTGAGGTATATTCAGCGGACTGCCTAGAATAATGGAGTCCATTTCTTTGTAGGTGAAGAAGGGCACTGGACCAATGAAGTAGGGGCTGCATCCTAAGTCGATAAAGCCGCCGCGCTTACAGATGCGGAAGAACATAGCAGTTGTGATACTCCCGGACGCTTCGTCAATGTTCCAGATGACTTGCTTGAATGCTTTGCCAAATGGGTGGCGACCAGTAGGTTCTTTGCCACCGTTGAGCTTGCCGAGAATACCAAATCCGCCTTTAACTTTTTGAAACTTGCCGCTTATCCACTGTGCCCCGGTGAGCGTGCTGCCTGCAACTTCAATGTGAGCACAGTTTTTGGTGCAAGGAACGTTAAATCCTTCCTGGTAGCTGCCTGAGATAGACTTCCAGCGGTTGGCTTCCACGGACCGTAAGGGTAGATCTACCTTGCCGACAAAGCTAAAATCAGGCTGGGGAACGCCAGGAAATTCGCCAAAAGGTACAGAAGCCAAGCCTGGTACCTTGCCAATTGTTGTGTTTTGCCAGTTGTAGAAGTTTTTGAGAGGGGCTGACTCGATGCCGGGAATTTCAGTAAGCTTGTAATCAGAGAGTTTGATGTATTTGCCTAGTTCTGCTTCTTCCAGTTCGGAAAAAGCTGCAATTGCATTGCTGATTGTACCAGAATACGAACTTCCCGTGATTTTTTGGATAGCATCGTTAATAGGTGGGACATCGTTGACAAGCATATCGCCAAGGTTTGGTATAGCATCAGTCAAGTCGGCGATAGTTTGCCAGTCGGTTAGTTCAAAGCTATCTAACTTTAAACTTTTGACATTTGTGCCAGTGATTTGTGCTATCTCTTTAAGAGTTAGCTCTTCGATTTTGAATTCAGCAGCTTCAAAGTCACCAAGCTCCATGACATCAGCTAAGCTTTGCCCAGCATCCCAAGTACGCGTTTCTTTCATGCCTGGATTTTTGATGTTAGGAAACTCAACGCTCCCTGGTTCAGCAAACTTCATATCTTTGAAGGTGATGTTATCCCAATCGGGAACAGGAATGCTACTGTCATACTTGGTATTCAGTGGCTGCTTCCCAGAAACAGTTTGAGCAACAGCCTTTTCCATGAAGATGCTGCCTATGTTGATGGCGCTTCCTCCGATGAATTGGGACAACAAGCCATGTGCTGCAAGTCCCGCTGCTAATCCTAGTGCCATCAGGTATTTGAGATTATCAAATTTTTGGCTGTAATTGAGTTTTTGAGGCTTTGGCAGTGGTGGGAATTGCTTTTCGGCAAGGACGATAGCAGTGCAGGTTTCGGGGTTGGCTATAATTTCTGTAATTTCCGTTATTTTTATATTCTCAGTGTTTCTCATATTACTTTTTGTTTTCTGCATCTACTAGAATGTTGTTTTGTCGTGCTGGAGTTGGCTTTATCTGTCGAGTCTGTGTTATGGGATTTGGGGAAATGTAACGTTTACCTCCCAAAAGCATCAGCTTTTCTACCAACTGCATTGAAACCCCTGCTTGAATGGCAGCAATTTCAACTTCTTGACCTTGCGATCGCAATTGGACTAAGTTGTTGAGCCTTTCCCACAAAGCATCGTTTGTGTTAATCAACTTTCTCTCAAGTGCAATATGCATTCCTCTAGCGATATATCTGCTATCAGAAGTAGCTGTGTAGTCAGCTTTGGGTTTTGTTTCGACTTGGGGTTTGTTGGAGATAGGCTCACGGGGTCTTACACGTAAGAAATGAGCGGAACCCTCTTGGGTTGATCTGCCGAAACTACGATTTATCGTGGGGTTATTAGGGTTCCGCGAACTTCGTTCCGCTTCGCTAACATTTCTAGGGGACAATGCGTCACGAATGATTTCAAGCTGGCTGTACTCGGGAGCGCCAGAACCGGATACGATACGAAAGTGATAGCTTTTGTGGCTAGAACCTGTTGCGGTGATGACGGTAAGGTGCGCTCCATAAGCAGCTTTTGGCAAGCTTGGAATTTTGATGCTTTCAATTTTGCGAATGTGGATGAGTCCGGCACCAGGTTGAGAGCAGTTTCTGCCTAGTCCTTCCAAGCAGCCGTCAACATCAATGACGAATTGCGATGGGTCGTCAAGCCAGATTTTTTTGATGATTTCGCCCGTGTTGTAAAATGATATCGATACGCCATGACCAGACCATACTTTTACTGTTTGCAATTGTGCGTTGCTGCCGGTGACTTGTGATGCAGCAATTGTTTTGACAGTATTGGCAATGGCGCTTTGTGTGCTTGCTGCTACAATAGCAACAGCAGTTATTGCAAGAAATCCTGCTTTCACAATTTTAATGACCTATCAACTTTTATAGTAATTTCTGTATTTTTAGGAACGTACCAAACATTCGGGCTATTCATGATTTCGTTGGTTGCCTTTTTGGTGCGTTCGCTAATGACTTCGCTCACAGAGCCAAATGCGCCTTTGATGAATGCCCCAGAGAGGGAGCGGTGACCGTTGCGACTTCTGCGAGTGCGTGTGCCACCTAGAGGCAAATCTTCAATGACTTCTTCATTGGGTTCACTGATTATTTCACCGACTTTAGCAAGACCAGCAATAACGCCGAGGGTGGTATCGTATCGTGCAATTGCAGATCCTTTATTGTGATATTTATTTGCTATCAACGGATTGCCATTTTTGCCGAGAATGGCGATCGCACCACTGCTTACGGGATATTCGGTTTGGTCTTTCATAATCGCTGTGACTTCAGCGCGAACCACAGATGAGTTTTCAACGCCTAGCACTGTTATGCTGACTAAAGTACCAGCTTTTATTGCGACATCACCTGTATGACTCATGAGCGGCTCATCAAGGCGGGCAACGAACTTAGTGGTATTTACTTGTTGGTTGTTGCTTGTATTTTGTGAGACAATAGGAGTGATAAGCGTAGCTTTTGCAAAGCTGCCTACTACGAGGTACTGCGGTCCTTTTTCTTGTAGTATTTGCGCTTCTTCTGGAAGATAGTTGTAAATGACTTGTTGTGCTTCTTGAGGAAGCGGCTTTGATGCAACAGTTTCCTCTTTATTGATGGTTTGCGGTGTTTCCCAGCGGGGACGCAGTTCTTCAATTTGATTGGGAGTATTTGTTGCTTTTGTGCTGGTGTTGTTTGTGCTCTTTGTGCGTCGGCGGCTCTTTGTTGGCGAGATGCTGTTTGTATTAATTTCAGTTGTTGCTTCAGAATTGGCTGCATACGTAACAAGATTGTTACTAGAGTTCCTAGAAACGTTAGAAGTGCTAGCATACTCAAGGCGACCAATGCTACCTAGGGTACGCAGCCTCTCGATTTCTGCTAGGGGGTCTTTGGCTGGACTGCTGCTTGCGACTATTTGCTGTTGTAGCGATCGCACGAGTGAAGGTTTCTGCTGCATTGGCATTGTAGCGATCGCTCTCCTTGAAGGAACGCTTTGTGCTATGTATCTAGTACTCGCTGGTGGTACCGTTACAACTGCGCGTTGCTGTTGCGGTGGTAGTGTTTGGCGGTAGACAATGCGTTGCGGTGGTGGAGATGCAGACTTTGACTGCACCGTCTTTGCTGTAGAGGTGTTGATTTGTGCTTGTTGCTTAATTTTTAGTTTTTCTTCTGTCGCGACGGGCAGTGATGGCTGCTCTTGTTGCTTTTGGTTAACTTTGTTGAGTGCATCAAGCTCTTCTTGCTGCTTGGCAAGTGCTAGCTTGGCGTAGAGATCACCATCTTTATCTTCAAGTGGTGTTGCTGTTGGTGTTGGTGTAGCTTCTGGCTTCAGCGCGGTGTTTCTGCTACCACCGTTCATCATACTGTTGAAGACGAAAAAGATAGTACCAAATCCCAAAGCAAAAGGAACGGCTATGAAGCCCAAGCGCATCCAAGGGGAAGTAGTCGCAGTGTGTTTTGTAGATACCTTGGCTGGGTCTTCTTCTAGTTCATCATTATTATATGTATCATCATTTTCATCACTTTCTACTTTTTTTGTACTTTCCTCTTCATCCATAGGCAACAAATTATCTATGGAATTTTCGTTGGTATTTTGGGTTGGTGTGACACTCATCATTATTTCTTACCGAGATTCAAATCAACCATTTGGGTAATTTCCAAGCCAGAGAGGCGAGCGTTATAAATATGCTTGGCGAGTTCTGTTGTATCAGGAGGCACTTGTGGAATCCACACGGCTTGAACGGTGATAGTTTTGTTAAAGGTGATGCCTCTGCCTGTGTTGTTGCTGGCGTCAAAGCTGACAAGTGTGGCAACCATATCCACTTCCCACTTGCCTTCACTGATTTTGCGCGGTGAGCTGAAGTAACGCGGTACTAGCGATACTCTTACTGAACCTGTAAATATGCCGTCGGGTACCATTTGGGCTAGTTTTTTGAGGAAGTTGGCACGAAAATCTTGGTTTTCTGAAAGAGCAAACGCTGCTTCCCAAACTTCAGTAGGTATTTTGCGCGTAGCTCCATTTAAGATTTGGATATCAACACCCTTATCTGGTTTGGTAATAATCTCGCTTCCAACAGAGGATTCAGTAGATTGAATCACCCCATCCCAGTTGAACATCTTAACCATGCTGTCAGAGACAAACTTTTTGATAGTGCTGTCGGTCCGTTCGTTAGGACTTACAGCTTTTGTAGTGATAGTTCTGCCATCTTCAAGCTGCACAAGGGTCATACCCTTGACAAAACGGTTTAAGCTAGAGTTGGCACCGAAAATAACAATGAGCATGAAAAACGACAGTGTGCCTATGCCACTCATATAGGCAATAGCAATGGCAATCTGACTTTTCCCGTTAAGTCTCTCTAGCAAGCAGCCAACCCTCACAGAGGTCATGCAATTTTAACCAGCCCCGCCACAGTACCCCAATACCAATGGGTGTATTATGACGATGTTCCAAGTAACCC
>JAHHHH010000066.1 GCA_019359415.1 Iphinoe sp. HA4291-MV1
GTAAGGGCTCGATAACTTCCCATTCCTTGTCAGTCACGTCGCTTGAATAGCCCATTTTCAGCCCCTAATCTTACTTTGCATCAATTTTACTTGATCGCTGAAAAGATCTTAAATGGGTTCTATAAATAGGCTTTTCTCCTCGTGGGAGATGCACAAAGCCATTTGCACCCCTTACTTTTGTGCATCCCTGGCAAACTTTAAGTCAAAATTTCCTTTAGTAATAATATGTTTATCGCTGTACTAAAACAAGTTTTACCACATAGTACGGCAAAATCTCTCTTCAATAAAAAATCATGATAAATAAATCATTCCATACACGTAGAAACTTAGTACCCTAAAGAAAATACCGGACGAGCACGAGGATCAGGATGTCATCTTTTGATTGCTCTCGGCTATGACGTCAAATTGACCCATGCACCCGTTTTCTGCGATCGCATCCTGATGAGGATGAAACATATACTTACCCGGGTAGCGAAAGGCAAATTCCAAGATGTGCCGTTCGGCTGTCCCCATTGTGATCACATCACTTTCAAAAGACGGTTTGGTCGTCATTCCTGTAGGATAGACTTTAAAAAAGTTGGCGTGTAGGTGAAACGTCACTGCTGGATCGTACTCAATAATGTTAAGGACGTACAGTCGAATCAACTGATTTTGGTAAATGCGTATAGGATTGTCCATGTAGTAGTGGGGCAGACCGTTGAAGGCATAATGTTCATTACGGTTATCATCATTCACGTCATACCCAGCCATAATGAGTACAATTTCATCAGCTGGGGGACGTGGAGTGGGAGGATCAATGATAAACATTCCATATAACCCCTTAGCAACATGACGGGTCACTGGTTCAATGTGACAGTGATACAGGTGAACACCATAGGGTTCCGCATCGAATTCATAGATAGTTGCTGCACCATGGCGAACTGGACGAACGCCATCCATATCTGAAGGGTGAACGCCATGAAAATGTAGAGAGTGGGAATGTCCCGCTTGGTTGAAGAACAAAACCCGCACGCGATCGCCTTGTTTTACCCTGAGTGTTGGTCCCGGTATGCGACCATTTAAATCCCAAATGTTGAAAGAAACAGCACTATTGAGCCGAATAGCGGAAGTACCAGCAGTCAATCGAAATTCTCGAATAACACGTCCATTTTCTCGCTTCAGTGTACCATACTCAAACTCTCGTACCATCCTGGAGGGTGTTGCTAAATCAGAAGTTGTCTGTATCTCTACGGGTGGTACTTTT
Organism: Iphinoe sp. HA4291-MV1; assembly: GCA_019359415.1. GTDB lineage: Bacteria > Cyanobacteriota > Cyanobacteriia > Cyanobacteriales > Nostocaceae > Brasilonema. The sequence goes on from JAHHHH010000066.1 coordinate 1,244, forward strand.
ACCCGTGACTGGCTTTGGGAATTAAGCATTTGCCATAGTGCCACACCAGCCACACCACTACTTGCTAAGCCTAACTTCAACAGATTACGGCGGCTCCATAGTTTTTCTTGCTCTAAAACAGAATGATTAGGCATGATTTTATAAATGACTAGCGGCAATATGGAATTGCCAAAGATTTTCAATTATTCCATCAGAGAATAGTAAAACAATCAATAATTATTGTCAATGTTTTTTTATATGACAATTAATGTGATAAGAATTATCAATAAATAAAAGTAACTTGATTTCTCAAAGAAACTGGGTTGGGGAAAACCTGCGGAATCCGCGAACCGTCGCAATTTCGGTAACGAGGGTCTTACACGTAAAAATTTTCCGATCCATAACGACTGAATCATTGGTTACTATTGTTTGGGTTTTATTGATGGTAAGGTTTTAATGTCTGTTTTGGGTAAATATACCGTTATTATTTCTGTTAGTTTGAGTATGGCTTTGTTAGTGACTGCGTGCAATGACAGCAAAGCCTCTCAATGTCAGCGACTGATTGACGTCATTAACAAAGGATCTGACTTGATTGATAAGAATAAAGGTCAGCAGGTGACAACCAGCTTGCAACTGTCTAAGGATTTGGAAGCTGTGACTAAAGACATTCAGGGGATGAAGTTAAAAGACCCCAAACTGCAAGAATTTCAGAGCCGTTTTGCAAAGGTATTTGAGATTTTTAGTCAATCGATCGCTAAAGCAAGTAACGCTCTTAACTCAGCTAAGACTGCCAAAGCCTCATCAGAGGGTAGGGTAAAAATTCAAAAGGCAAGAGGAGACATCGATACGGCTCTGACAGCAGCAGCAAATGCTGCCAAGCAGTCTGACGCCTTAGTATCTCAGGTTAACAAGTACTGTAGCCAATCACAATGACATCAACGAAATTGTAGTAGCGCATAAGCGCTACTGCGATCGCCAAATTATTTGTGCAGGAGTACAATTTTTATGGCTGAGCCTGCTTGATGACCATTTAGCCAGTAGTCATTTTTACCACCAAATGCAGTTTTGACAGTCAATCAGCTAGCTTATAACTATACGGAGAAACCAGAATCATTGACATGTCTTCAAGGAAGCAGCTATGAAAGCGGAAATCACTCAATTGATAGTCAAAGTCGTGCAAGTCCTACAAATGAATGTGGGTTGGATGACTTGGAACTTATTTCTAGCTTTTATCCCTTTGGCTTTGAGTGTTTGGTTGTTTCGCACGAGGTGCGGACGGTCTTGGGTTTGGTGGTTAGGATTTGTCGTTTTCTATGCTTTTTTGCCAAATGCGCCTTACCTACTAACTGATATCATTCATTTGATAGATGATATTCGTACAATTCAGTCTGTATGGATAATAACCCTCGTACTTATCCCGTTGTATGTGGTAGTTATTTTTGCTGGACTAGAAGCCTACGTAATATCTTTAATCAATTTAAGTTATTACTTACATCGAATTGGTAAAAGCAAATGGATTTTGTGGGTTGAGTTAATGACTCATGCTCTGTGTGCTGTGGGTGTTTATTGGGGACGTTTCTTACGTTTTAACAGCTGGGATTTTGTGACTCAACCAGATGCTTTGCTCACTAGAGGTGTAGAGGAAACTCTTGGCAAACAGCCCCTGGTGATCATTACTATTACCTTTGGCATACTTGTCACTCTACATTGGATTATGAAACGAGTGACTTTGGGTTTTGTTAAACAAGGACAAAACAGCATAACTCACAATTTAAAACATATTAACCCAAATACACCTAATGTAAGATAACCAATCTTCTCATGGAGGAAAGGGTATAAGAATGTAAGGGCATAAAGAAATAGTAAATTCGAAATTATTTTTTTTTGAATTTTAAATTTTTCTCACTCTTACACTCCATATGAGCAAAAATTCTGCCCAGATTTCCTACCATAAGAAAGATGAAACTTAACCTTCGTTGACGTGAAATAGATCAAGTTCAAATAGTTTGGGAGACAAATTCCCATAGAACTGTTGAATCCATCAACGGTCTTAGTTGGAAATGTACTCACGTTAATAGGAGGGATATGGCATGACATTAATTTCTAGAGAGGAAATAAAAACACTCTTAGAACAGCCAAGACAAAATTCTGTTTCAATTTATATGCCAACACAGATAGCTGGACCAGAAGTTCGACAAAACCCAATTCGCTTTAAGAATTTAATAAAAGAGGCTGAGGCTCGCTTAATTGATGCAGGTCTTGAGCAGAACGATGCTGTTGAATTACTAGCAAAATCCCACCAACTGGATCATTCATATTTCTGGGAACAAAATGTAGACCAAGGACTGGCAGTTTTTATTTCTAGAGATATTTTTCGTTACTATACCCTACCTCTCTCATTTGACGAGTTGGCTGTGGTGACAGACCGATTTCATATTAAACCACTCCTGCCGATTTTAAATGGAGATGGGCGTTTCTACCTCTTGGCTCTCAGCCAAAAGGATGTTCGTTTCTTTGAGGGAACACGCTATAGCATTCAAGAGGTAGAAGTGGAAAATATGCCTAAAAGTCTGGATGAAGCTCTCAATTATGATGAAACTGCCAAAGAAGGTCAGTTCCGCATTGCGACATCCAAAGGTGGAGCTGCCAATTCTTCACAGCCAGGTGAGTTTCATGGACAGGGTAGTCCTGACAGGGACCAACATCAAAAAGACATCCTCCAATTTTTTCACGCTGTTAATGACGCTCTGGAAGAGAAACTGCGAAACCAAACAGCACCTTTGCTATTGGCTGGGGTGGAATACTTGATGCCCCTTTACAGAGAGGCAAATACTTATCAGCATTTAATTGAAGAAGGTATTACTGGGAATCAAGAGATTTTAAGTGCACAAGAACTACACGAACGAGCTTGGCCCATTGTTGAACCATACTACTCTAAGTCACAGCAAGAAGTAGTAGAGCGATTTAACGAATTGTTTGGCGCTAATACTGGCAAAGCATCCAACGAACTCAAAGAAATTATTCCAGCAGCTTATTATCAAAGAATTGATTCATTGTTGGTTGCTACCAGTCAGCAGCAATGGGGACTGTTTGACCCTACCTCAGAAACTGTTTATTTGCACCAAGAGGAAGAAACTGGTGATGAGGATTTGTTGGATCTCGCGGCAGATCATACCTTGTTAAACGGTGGTACTGTCTATGCCGTTGAGCCAGAACAAGTGCCATTTAGCACACCGATTGTGGCAATTTTTCGATATTAAATAATGAGAAACCCAGTTTCTTAAAGAAACTGGGTTTCTAAATTTATAAAGTTTTGCAAAAAAGATAGTTGAGTAATTAAACACCAATGCCAATAGATTTACTAGTAGATTTTCCTATTAAATAGTAGTGATGGAACTGTCAGTGTCAGATGAGCTTACTACAGGCAAAGCTACTTCGTTTTCTTTATCTTGCTCATTGTCCATGCTGTTAGGGGCAAAATGTTTATCCATGAGCGCAGAGACTTGTGTAGCTTTTATCCGACTGTAGCGAGTTTTATCTGGCATCACCAAGTTTGGTCCCGCTTTACAGTTTTTCATACAGCCAGTCCCTTTAATTGTCACCTCTGACTCTAAACCGCGAGCACTCAAAGCAGCTTCCAATGCTTGACAAACCTGTTTACCACCGTGTTTCATGCAATCTGACTTTTGACAGACTAATATAGTTGCTTTTTTTGGCTTGGTATGACTAGAAGGAGACGCAGGGAGTGAAGACAATGTCTCTGTGTCAAGGCGTCTGGGGATTTGTGTGTCTCTGTGCGCCGCCATCACTCGCTGTGCTTTTAATTTCACTTCTCCCGTTTTCTGGTCATACTTTTTCTCGCCGATAACTTGCAGCCAAGTACCTGGTGGTAACCGTAAGTCAAAAGCAGCACGTAAATGTTTAGCCAGTTTGACGTAACATTCACCGTCAGCAGTTTCCAGTAGTAAGCCCTTGAGCTTATAACCATCTTTAATGACAAAATCGAGAAACTTTCCCTCAAGGCAGAATTCTGAAACTTCGGTTGTGTAGGATTTACTCATTTTTTTGACTAATTTTTGACTAATTTTTAACTAAGCTGTAGCGACACCAAGCTTCAAATGCGATGTCGCCAACATTTCTTGAGATTCCTGATCAAGTCTTGGCGGGGAGCCGTAAGTTGCCGCACGACACTCCAAAGTTGTATAGCTGCTGTAGGATTGCTAATTTCAACTGTCAATGCTTGGTTCGTCTCACACCAACAGGGAATGTCTAGTTCCTGCAAGCGTCGATATATTTGCCAGCGGTCTGCCCAGTTGACCTCAACGATGTACTTTACTTGCGGTTGTAGAATTAACGGTTTCAAGACAATCCCCCTAAAAGTGCAATAGTCTTGCAGTAAGTACGCGCTTTGACTCCCATGATTTTTCTTTTATTGGGAACTTAGCCTCTTACACAAGAATAACTTAAGTGCAAAGTTTTCTCAGTAATTTTTTGAAAAAAAATAAAATTTACAGCAGAATTCAGAAGTCAGAAGTAAAAAGGGCTTTATATCTAGCTTTCAGGACTTACGCAAAGAAACCCGGTTTCTACCAAAAATCGTCTGTTTCGTAACCAAATACGAACGAAGAAACCGGGTTTCACAGCAGATGGTGCGTAAGTCCTGGCTTTTAGACCTTACTCTTTGTACTTCACGCACGAACAATCTGCTGTATATGCATTCTTAAATTATTCCACATTCTAAAATAACACAATTCATATTTATTAAAAATTGTCAATAGTGTTTATAACATTTTGTGATATTTGTGTGAAAATCTCTCAAAAGGAATGAAAGTTGAGGCTTATTTTTCATAAAAAGGTCAAAAACTTGTGATGTGGATCGAGCTTACTATCATTTTTAAAATGTTAAGATGTAGGGACTATAGCAGTTAGCAACTATAACTGCCAGAAGCGAGGAGAACCACAATGTCTGAAACGCAAACTTTGTTACGAAATTTTGGTCAGGTATATGATAATCCTGTCCTTTTGGACAAAAGTGTAACCGAGCCAATTTGTGAAGGATTTAATGTTGTATTAGCTAGTTTCCAAGCACTGTACTTACAGTACCAAAAGCATCATTTTGTAGTTGAAGGTGCAGAGTTCTACTCTCTGCATGAGTTTTTTAGCGAAAGCTATGATGATGTCCAAGAACATGTCCATGACATTGGAGAACGCTTGGATGGACTGGGCGGAGTACCTGTTGCTAATTTAAGCAAATTGGTAGAATTATGTTGCTTTGAGCAAGAACCGGATGGTGTCTATTCTTGCCGTCAGATGGTAGAAAATGACCTGGAGGCAGAACAAGCGATTATTGGTGTTATTCGCCGCCAAGCTGCGCAGGCAGAGAGTTTGGGCGATCGCGCTACTCGTTATTTGTACGAAAAAATCCTGTTAAAAACAGAGGAAAGAGCTTACCACTTGGCTCACTTCCTGGCTAAGGATAGCTTAACCTTGGGATTTGTCCAACCCGCTTCAAACTAACACACTCATACATATAGAGTGGTTTAACTAGACTGGAAAAAAGTTGTAAGTACTGTTCTTAAACAATTATAAAAAATGGCAGAGAGGAAGCTTGTTTATCTCTCTGCTATTTTTTATGCAAGTCAACAAAAAAACATAATCTTTAACTTTTAGGATGATTATAAAAGACAGTTAACAATTTTTTTTATTTAAAAACATTTCAATGTTAAGAAAAGACTAAATTCTCAATTCGAATATTTGTCAAAACTGCTTATCATCTTCTTGAGAAAAATCTCCATTCTAAATAGAAAAGAGTTGCAAAAAAAATAGAAATGCTTCATGATAAATGAATCAAATAAAACTTCTAAAAAAGGAGATAAAAGAACAAGGACTGGAGAGAGGTATAGAGAAAAACCTATAACTTGTAACCTATCCTCTATTTCCTATCTATAAGAGAAATAAGAAAAATTGATAATAAACAAAGTAACTAACGGGTGAAAACCCTTAGAATAATCAGGATTTATACTTTCTTACTCCAAAGCAACAACTATGCCCCGTCGTGACGACATCAGGAAGATTCTGCTACTCGGGTCTGGTCCAATCGTGATTGGACAAGCCTGCGAGTTTGACTACTCTGGCACCCAAGCTTGTAAGGCGCTGCGAGAAGAAGGTTATGAAGTGGTGCTGGTCAACTCGAATCCCGCCACAATTATGACCGATCCAGAAACAGCTAATCGTACTTATATCGAACCGCTGACACCGGAATTGGTAGAAAAAGTCATTGCGAAAGAACGTCCCGACGCCCTACTACCGACGATGGGAGGGCAAACTGCCTTGAACATTGCCGTGACTTTGGCAAAAAGTGGAGTGCTCCAAAAGTACGGTGTTGAGTTAATAGGCGCTAAACTCCCAGCAATTGAGAAAGCTGAAGACAGGAAACTTTTTAACGAAGCAATGGCAAAAATAGGGGTGAGGGTGTGTCCTAGTGGAACAGCTTCATCTTTAGAAGACGCCAAGGCGATCGCCAAACAAATTGGCACCTATCCCTTGATTATTCGTCCTGCTTTCACTTTGGGTGGTACGGGAGGCGGTATTGCCTACAACGAAGAAGAATTTGCCGAAATGGCGCAAGCAGGTATAGATGCGAGTCCAGTTTCACAAATTCTCATCGACCAGTCTTTACTTGGCTGGAAAGAATTTGAGTTGGAGGTGATGCGTGATTTGGCAGATAACGTTGTAATTATCTGCTCTATCGAAAACGTTGACCCGATGGGTATTCACACTGGTGATTCTATTACCGTTGCCCCATCTCAAACCCTCACCGATAAAGAATACCAACGGTTGCGGGATATGGCAATTAAAATCATCCGCGAGATTGGTGTGGAAACTGGAGGTTCCAATATCCAGTTTGCTGTCAATCCCGTAGATGGAGACGTGGTTGTCATTGAGATGAATCCTCGTGTCTCTCGTTCTTCGGCTTTGGCTTCCAAGGCGACGGGTTTCCCCATCGCTAAGATGGCAGCGAAGCTTGCGGTTGGCTACACGCTGGATGAAATTAAAAATGATATCACCAAAAAAACTCCAGCCTCTTTTGAGCCAACGATTGATTATGTTGTCACAAAAATTCCCCGGTTTGCTTTTGAAAAGTTCCCCGGCGCGGAAGAAGTGCTGACAACGCAAATGAAGTCGGTAGGAGAGGCGATGGCGATTGGGCGGACTTTCAACGAGTCCTTCCAAAAGGCGCTGCGTTCCCTGGAAACCGGACGCGCGGGCTGGGGTTGTGACAAAAAGGAAAAATTACCAAGTGGCGAACAAATTCGCGCCCAACTACGGACACCAAACCCTGACCGCATATTTGCTGTGCGTCATGCCATGCTTCTAGGAATGACTACTGAGGAAATCTACGAGTTAACGGGTATTGACCCGTGGTTCTTGGATAAGATGCACCAACTGCTAGAAGTGGAGAAGTTTCTGAAACGGACACCATTACAGCAGTTGACAAAAGAGCAAATGTATGCAGTAAAACGCCAAGGATTTAGCGATCGCCAGATTGCTTACGCGACCAAAACCACCGAAGATGAAGTTCGGCTATATCGCAAACAACTGGATGTGATTCCAGTTTACAAAACGGTGGATACTTGTGCAGCGGAATTTGAGGCATTTACTCCTTATCACTATTCTACTTACGAAGAAGAAACGGAGGTTTTGCCAACCCCCAAACCAAAGGTGATGATTTTGGGAGGTGGTCCTAACCGTATTGGGCAAGGTATTGAGTTTGATTACTGTTGTTGTCACGCTGCTTTTGCTTTAAAAGACGCGGGATATGAAACAATTATGGTCAACTCTAACCCGGAGACAGTTTCGACCGACTACGATACGAGCGATCGCTTGTACTTTGAGCCACTGACCAAAGAAGATGTACTCAATATTATTGAAGCAGAAAACCCAGTTGGGGTGATTGTTCAGTTTGGTGGGCAAACTCCATTAAAGCTTTCCGTTCCCCTACAAAAATTCCTTAACATCCAGGACTCAGAACTCAACACTCGTATTTGGGGAACTTCACCAGATTCTATCGATATAGCAGAAGACAGAGAGCGGTTTGAGAAGGTTCTCCAGGAGTTGAATATTGCCCAACCGGCAAATGGTATTGCCCGTACTTATGAAGATGCTTTAGTCGTTGCCAAACGTATTAGTTATCCTGTAGTCGTGCGTCCTAGCTACGTGTTAGGGGGAAGAGCGATGGAAATCGTCTACTCTGATGCTGAATTGGAACGTTACATGACTTTTGCGGTGCAAGTGGAACCAGAACATCCAATTCTCATCGATAAGTTTTTGGAAAATGCCATTGAAGTTGATGTAGATGCTATAGCCGATCACACTGGACGAGTGGTAATTGGTGGTATTATGGAACACATTGAGCAAGCAGGGATTCACTCAGGTGACTCTGCCTGTACCATACCTTCCATTTCTTTACCAGCAATGATCTTGGAGAAAATTCGTGCTTGGACTGTACAGTTAGCAAAGGCACTCAATGTCGTAGGGTTGATGAATATTCAGTTTGCCGTTGTTGGCACTCAAAGTTATTCGCCCCAAGTTTACATTTTAGAGGCAAATCCCCGCGCCTCTCGCACTGTACCGTTTGTATCTAAGGCAACTGGCGTGCCACTAGCAAAACTTGCATCCCTAATTATGTCTGGTAAAACTTTGGAGGAGCTAGGCTTCATCAAAGAAGTGATTCCAGACCACATTGCCGTCAAAGAAGCTGTCTTGCCATTTAACAAATTTCCTGGTACTGATATCATTTTGGGACCGGAGATGCGCTCTACTGGTGAGGTGATGGGTATTGACAACGATTTTGGACGCGCCTTTGCTAAGGCAGAATTGGGTGCTGGAGAACGTTTACCCTTGTGTGGTATAGTATTCGTCTCGATGAACGATCGCGACAAAGCAGCTGCGGTTCCTGTAGTCAAAGAGTTTATGAATTTGGGCTTTGCTGTGATGGCGACAGATGGTACACGTCGTGTTCTGCAAAACCATGGCTTAGATGTGGAGTTAGTGCTGAAACTGCATGAAGGTCGTCCCCACGTCTTAGATGCAATTAAGAACCATAGAATTCAATTGATTATCAACACGCCCTCCGGAGAAGAAGCGCAAAGTGATGGTAGACTCATTCGTCGCACGGCTCTGGCTTATAAAATTCCTATTACTACCACCATTGCTGGAGCAAAAGCCATTGTCGCTGCTATCCATTCTTTGCAAAATACAACCTTAGATGTCAAGGTCATTCAAGAATACACTGCACTTAGCTAGTAGATGACAGGTTATGGGACACAGATTTTTTTCTGTACCCTGTATCCCATACCCTGTCTCTTTGTCCTCTTTGGTTCTTTACGCTACCGACATTAACAGTATGTTGAGATAAAAATTAGACTATGACTATAGATAAACTATTATGGTTATTGTTGATTTATTTTAATAATTATTAGAAAGTTTTCTTTTTCCAGATACATTTATTAAAGAGGCTCATAGACAATAGTTGAGGGATATATTAGGCTTGAATGACGCAGAACAGCCATAAAATGATGGTCTTAACAACTAGTCAAACAATTCTCACAAATGTTACAATTATTAACAAAAATTTCAATAAAAAAATGTTGGATTGGTTACCTTCTATCTAACCGTAGATACTTGAGAAAAGGGGAAAATAGCTCTAACCTCTAGCAGTTATGTTATGTACAAAATTCACAGACCATTAGCCGCCCTTGTTTATCGATCGCCTAAGTTGTGAAACACAGTATGGGTTCCCAGTCTAACTGGGTAGACCCCAACAAGAAGCATCTATCAGCCTTAGACCGTTCTGTCAAACCCGTCAATACCGAAGAGTAGTGCCATGAAGACCGCTCAGACAGCCACAGACCTCGTGCGGACTTACCTGCGTGAGATAGGCCGTGTGCCACTTTTATCCCATGAAGAGGAAATACATTATGGCAAACAGGTGCAACGTGCAACGACACTGCAGGAGGTGAGGGACTCTCTTGCGATCCAGTTAGGTCGTCAACCAACTCTAGAAGAGTGGGCAAAAGCGACAGAGCTAGAACCAGCAGAGTTGAATGAAGCAATTGTAGACGGTGAAATTGCCAAGCGTAAGATGGTAGAAGCCAATTTGCGCCTGGTTGTGTCTGTTGCGAAAAAGTACATTAAGCGCAACGTAGATTTGCTCGACTTGATTCAAGAAGGTAGCATAGGTATGCAGCGGGGTGTAGAAAAGTTTGACCCTACCAAAGGCTACAGATTCTCAACTTATGCGTACTGGTGGATTCGTCAAGCTATAACTCGAGCGATCGCCGAAAAAGGTCGCACTATCCGCTTGCCTATCCACATAACAGAGAAATTGAATAAAATCAAGAAGGCACAGCGACAGCTTTCTCAGAAACTCGGACGAGCTCCCACAGCCTCTGAGTTAGCTCAAGAATTAGAATTGACTCCTAGACAAGTGCGAGAATATCTAGAAAAAGCGCGTGTACCCCTGTCTTTGGATTTGCGGTTGGGAGATAATTATGATACAGAACTAGGGGAAATGTTGGAGGACCAAGGACTTTCTCCAGAAGAATTTGTTGCTCAATCTTCCCTATCATTTGATTTAGAGCGTCTCATGGCGGAACTTACCCCACAGCAGAAGGAAGTCATATCTTTGCGCTTTGGTTTAAAAGATGGGCAAGCACGTACTCTTGCAAGCATCGGTGAAATCCTTAACATTAGCCGTGAACGAGTGCGGCAAATTGAGCGGGAAGCCTTGACTAAACTTCGTAAAGTAAAAGCCGATATAAATGAATATCTAGCTAGTTAGTCATTTGTGAGCCAGCGTCGCCCAGTTGGAAACTAACTGGGGGCGACTGGTGAGTCCACCTCCTGTGGAAGCTGAGTCAATACGATTCGGTTAAGCTTCAATTTACAATTACCAGAAAGACAAAACAGGTCATGGGCAGCAATCAACCACCAGTGAACAATCAGCCACAGGTTATCTTGATTACTGGGAATATGGCTGCCGGAAAATCCAGCGTTGCCCAAGCAGTTGCCGAGCAATTGCCGAAAAGCGTGCATCTTCGTGGTGATATCTTCCGTCGCATGATCGTGAATGGGCAAGCACAGATGACGCTTGATCTGTCAGCAGAGGGGTATCAACAACTCCGTCTGCGATACCGTCTCGCGGCGATGGCGGCAAAACTTTACCTACAGGCTGGCTTTACGGTAGTCTATCAAGACATCATTATTGGTTCAGAGCTTAGCGAGGTCATCACCTATTATCACGATACCCCTGTGTCAGTTATTGTCTTATGTCCGAGACCGGATGTTGTGGCGGCGCGGGACACTGCACGTGAAAAGACTGGCTATGCCAACGAAGAAATGGTGCATGCGTTCGACTACGTCTTACGCACCGAGACACCACGACTCGGCTACTGGTTGGATACGTCCGATCTCACCGTTGCACAGACGGCTAACCATATCCTCAAACATCTTCCGCAAGCGGCTGTCCCGCTGTAGCCAAGCAACGAGCAAACGCCACCAACGTTGCCGATGAACACCACATTAGAGCGTGTGCTCTGCGCTAACACGCAGTGTCAGCGGTGAAACCAATGCTGCACGAGGATTTTCCACGCCCAGGCAACTCTGTCCATCCCACGACAAAAAAGCCCATCGGCTTTTTGCTTTAAGAGTTGTAAAACAATCCGTTGCTTTTGGTACGGTTACACCGACTTCCAGATTGTAACTAAACTGTTACATTAATTTGTAAGAATAGAAGAAAGCAAAAGTTTTGTCCTACACACCAAAGGCATTTACAACTCAAGTAACATTGACCGCAGTTGGGTAGTCAAGGAGGTACAACGTGAGTAACCCATCAAATCGAGTCTCAGAATCAGAATTTTTTAACAGTGAGTCAGAAACTGGTAATAATTTGTTATGGCAGTATGTAAAATCATTAAGTCCTGAAACAATGACCCAATTATCTAAACCCACTTCGCCTGAAGTCTTTCAAGTAATGGAGCGCAATATTGTAGGACTGTTGGGTAACTTACCTTCTGAACACTTTGGTATCACTATCACTACCAATAGAGAAAACTTGGGTCGTCTTCTTGCTTCTGCCATGATCAGCGGTTACTTTCTGCGTAATGCTGAACAAAGAATGAACTTCGAAATAACATTGGAAGGTTCCCAAACCAACAATACTGATGCTGACTAGCAATTTGAAATTGCTGTTGAAAATTTCAGATTATTGTATTCATGCCCAATAATCATGGTCATGGAGAAACAAATTCAAAACTACTGTACTAAAAAACGAAATAGTTTTGCAATTCATAATACAATACAAACTCGGTAGACACTGGATATCTTGCCGAGTTTTGTTATTGGGCGAGGTGTTAGTTTTCGTCCTTCCTCACTCCCTATTATCCTCAAAATAAACCATGAATGAGAATATTATTTTACCTCATAAAATCATTGGCGTTGCTGTCATTTGGAACGACAAAGGGCAAATTCTCATTGATCGCCGTCGTTCTGAAAGTTTCATGGGTGGTTTATGGGAATTTCCTGGAGGGAAAGTTGAAAGGAGTGAAAGTATCGAAGAGTGTATTAGACGGGAAATTTATGAGGAACTAGCAATAGAAGTTGAAGTGGGAGAGCATCTGATCACCATCGACCACACATATACGCACTTGCGCGTTACCTTGACAGTACATCATTGCCGCTACATTGTAGGTATTCCTCAACCAGTTGAATGTGAAGAAATTCGCTGGGTTAGTTTGGATGAGCTAGAGCAGTATACTTTTCCTGAAGCGAATACTCAAATTATTGTGGCTTTGAAGTGTTCACAAGAGTCAAGAAAACAATTAAAATAGCCAGGTATTATTCCTCATCAATCAACGCCTGAAAACTCATCATTGATAATTGATAAAAGCTAATTTGGATACACTGGTAGTGTAAAATGGAACCATGCTCCACCATTGGGAGCTGTATCTACCCAGATTTGACCGTAATGCGCTCGAATAATACGCTGGCATAAACACAGACCAATCCCGTAGCCTTCTTTACCTTCATCACGCTCTAAGCGGTAATGATTCTCAAAGATGCGATCGCGGTTTTCTTCAGGAATACCAGGACCAGTATCGCCAATACTAAGCTGAACTTTTTGGGTAGTACGGTGAAGCCCAGAAACACTGATATCTCCGCCTTCAGGTGTGTATTTGATGGCATTATCCAGCAAGTTTATCAGCACCTGGCGTATGCGTTCTGGATCTGCGTAAACATTGGGTAAATCTTTAGGGACATCTTTTTTTATTTTATGAGATTTGGCGGTGTAGCGATCGCGCAATTCCTCTAAAACTTCTAGACAAAGTTTGCCGATATTTACCTTTTGCGGTTGAATAGGAAATTCCCTCTCGTCACCACGACCTACCTGCAAAAGGTCAGTTATCATACGGTCTATAGTCTTAGTTTGGCTGCGGATTTGCTTAAATAAATGCACCGCCATAGTTGGTGTCAAACGCTCAAATTCACCTTTTTGAGTGTTGTAGTTGGATTGCAAGGTGTCTATAGCTATAGAAGCCGCAGTTAGAGGATTGCGAAGGTCATGGGCTAACATAGCAATTACCCGATCTTTAAACTGGAGCTGCTCCTGGAGTTTCTCTTTTTCCTGTTTTAGACGAAAGACTTCATCTGAGAGTCTTATAAGTTCAGCTGAAACAGCTACTGAACGAATAGAGGACTTTAGTTCTCTGACACGACCATTTTCTTCATTTTCCTGTAAATCACTTTGTAATTGTAAGTAAGCATCTACAGCAGCTTGCCATCGGGGCCACCAAGTTTTCAATTGATCGGTTATATTACTACCAGCCAACATTTGCCTAGGCTCTGGATGAATTTTGATTAAGGCTGGTGTTGCTACCAGTTTAAAATGTTCCGCCAAATAGGGTTGTTGACCAACATCAACAATTTGAAGTTCAAAGTCATAGGCAGCTTGCAACTCTTTTAAGTAAGAGCGAAGTTGCTGTACTTGCTCTTTGGACTTTGGTCGTCCATCGACAAAAAGTAACAGCTGTAGTGGAGCCTCAGAATAAATAGGCTGATCCTGGGAAACTTGCATGTAATCGTGTTTCAGCACTGGTAACGAACCGATGATGCTTTACAGAAAGTAAAAATTGACTGGCGGTTATTGATAGAATAGTCATTGTTGTTTCTTCAATCTTCAATTTAATATCTATTTTAGATTTTTCATACTCCTAACCTATATAGGTTTTTGAAATGAGATAAATTGTTTTTAGCCTTTTCCTCCTTTGGAGAAGGAAATTCCTCTAGGAAAGGCACTTACCACCGAATCTAAGTCGCACCTCTTCGCCGTCATCCACTCTTTCACCAAGTTCAAGTGAAGTTTGTATACAACTGCTGCTCGACTTATACAAGACTTAGATCAATATTGATTGCTCGCACAGAGCAAGCAGTTTCCTCTCCTTATCCCAAATAGATACGAGCAGTTCAATAGCAATTAACTGCCTAGACTAACGCCGCTAACGCCGTAGAAAGTTTTCTAAACATCAATACAACACTCATAAAGTTTGTGTCATTCATCACCTTCAAAAAAAGAGTTTCTTATGAAGACCAGTTGACTGTAGGGTAAACTCACATTGATTGACTGCTCTTTGTATGCTTTTATCCAAGAGTTGCTATAGCTGACCCCAGAGAGCTATAGTGATTGTTTTGAAATGGTGAGTTAGCCTTAGTCACAGAGTTACCACTTATCTGTGGCGAGCGTTCATCAAACTTAGTGCTTTCCACTGCACCAGTTCAACGTCTCAATCTTGGAAAACCAGCGATATCTTTTTCAACACGACAGTCAAATTGACCTTTTTGCTCACCACCCACCATCATCGGTAGAACTGCGAAAAAACCTTGGTTGGTTATTCCGTCAAGTGAAGCAAACAGAGGATTTACTTTCAGCTTAGCACTTGGAGGTAGTTGGTGATCACTGGCTAATGTTGCCTTATAGTGTAGATTGAGTATATGTTTTGCATCTGGGGCACCTTGAGTAAGGAGTGCAAGTGAGGGGTAGGAAGAGGAGGAGTGTCACCGAGTGCTGAGTTGGTGCGTTCTTCGCATAGTCTTTTGCTAGTGTAGGAATTGACACTCGAATTGTAATTTCCTGTGGTGCACTGTAAACGTCCAGTTTTATTAGTGAGTTTGGCTGTTTTACTCACCTCTTTGACAGCCTGTGCCAACAGTCCAGCTGCCAAAAACATTGAGCAGTCTTTAGCGGCTGACCCTAAACTCAAGAATAACCCAGCCATCTTTGGCGCTCAAGAGGTACGCAGTAACCAACAACCGCCAACCCCTCAGACGACGGCTCAATTGCCAACTGATTTTCCCAAAGAGATCCCGTTGTATCCTAATGCCACCCTACAAGAGGTAACACCATCAAGTAACGAGAACCCTAGTGTATCAACTCGTTGGCTGAGTTCTGATCCCAGCAATTTTATTGCTAGCTATTATCGCCAACAGTTTCAAGCAAACAACTGGCAGATTGCACAAGGTTCCCCAGATGAGCCAGGAAGCTCCTTTGAGGTGCGGCGCAATGATATACAGCTAAAAGTTTCCATTCAACCGAAAACAGTTACTAACGCTGCACCCAACCAACCACAAACATCCACTGAAATACAAATTTCGTACTCACGTAACTCCACTCAAACAGCACAAGCTAACCCAACTCCAACTCCTCAAGCGACTGACGATGCTGTAGCTGTGCAACCCGGTGATCCGCAGTTTATTGGTCCATTGCCGTCACAAGACTCAACAGCACAAGCAAGTGATACGTTAGATAACAAAAACGCTACACCCACTCCCAGTCCTCAGCCCAGTTCTCAAGAATTCAGTGATCTAAACAAGGTACCTCAAGAAGTTCGGCAATACATCCAAGATTTGACAGTGTTAAGAGTTTTCATTGTAGAATCAAATGCGCTCAAAAGCAATGGCAGCACAACCAACCAATTTGAACCTGGTAAAGTTGTGACTCGTCGGCAATTTGCCCATTGGCTAGTTGCTGCTAACAATGCGATGTATGCCAATGACCCAACAAAACAGATTCGCTTAGCATCAGAAAGCTCTCAAGGAGCATTTCGAGATGTGCCAAAAACTGACCCTAATTTTCCAGCAATTCAGGGATTAGCCGAAGCAGGATTGATTCCCAGTTCCCTGTCTGGAGATGCCACTGCTGTTTTGTTTCAACCTAATGCACCCTTAACACGGGAGCAGTTGATTCTTTGGAAAGTTCCACTTGACACACGCCAAGCTTTACCCTCTGCAAATTTAGAAGCAGTTAAGCAAACTTGGGGTTTTCAAGATGCTACGAAAATTGACTCTAAAGCATTAAGGGCAGTTCTAGCAGATTTCCAGAATGGTGAAAAATCGAATATTCGTCGAGTATTTGGCTATACAACGCTATTTCAACCCAAGAAACCAGTCATTCGGGCTGAAGCTGCTGCCGTTTTATGGTATTTCGGTACTCAAGGCGAAGGAATCTCAGCTCGCGAAGCTTTGAAGTTAGCACGTCCGCAAAGCCAGTAACTTTTTATTGACTTGGAATGGAGGCACAATTAACCTGAAGTTCTCCCCAAGATCAGGTAAACTTAACAGGGGTTGACTTGAGTGATGCTGTTTTAACACAGAGAGTTTCTCTCTCTTGCTCCGCGCTATTTTTGATAATGTGAATATTACTAGCGCAAACTTTACGGATGCAATTTCTGGATGGGGTTCAAATCAAAGAACTGTGCTAAAAAGCAAGTGGTGTGAACTCTAAAACTAACGTGGAAACTCATGATTATTTGAGATGTTGTCGATGAAGCGTGTTGGTGTCATTGGTGGCGGGCAATTAGCATGGATGATGGCAGGTGCTGCAAAGAAGTTAGGAGTTGAATTAGTGGTGCAAACTCCTAGCCTTGATGATCCAGCTGTACCCATATCAGCTAAAGATAACGTTTTTGCCCCAATTCATGACGCTAACGCCACAGATGAACTAGCTAAAAGAAGCGATGTCATCACCTTTGAGAACGAGTTTGTTGACATTGAAGCTTTATCAAAGTTGGCACAACAAGGCGTTTGCTTCCGCCCTAAACTAGAGGCTTTGGCTCCCCTTTTAGATAAATATCACCAACGCTGCTATTTACGCGATTTGGGTTTGCCAGTTCCTCAGTTTATCGCCATAGAACAAGAGTGGAATACAACTGCTGAAATCATCTGTACTTCCCAATTTGGTTTTCCAGCAGTTTTAAAAGCTCGTCGCCACGGTTATGATGGTCAAGGGACTTTTATAATACAGGAAATAGAAGATTTAAAGCAAAAATTAGAATTACAAACCACAAAAAGGGTTGGAAGTCAATCTAATTTTTTATTAGAAGAATTTATTCCTTTTGAACGGGAACTAGCCGTCATTGCGGCGCGTTCTGTGAGTGGTGAAGTAGTCACTTACTCAGTTGTAGAAACCCAGCAGGAAGAACAGGTGTGTCGGCGAGTTATTGCACCTGCTGATATTTCACTGGATGTGACCTTTGAAATAGAAAATATTGCCCACACTTTACTCAATAGTTTGGAAGCAGTGGGAGTTTTTGGCATAGAGTTATTTCTTACGGGTGGTGGCAAGGTCTTGGTGAATGAAGTAGCGCCTCGCACCCACAATTCCGGGCATTTCTCTATTGATGCTTGCGAAACTTCTCAATTCGAGCAGCACCTACGAGCAGTTTGCAGTATGCAGTTAGGTAACACAACTATGATCTGTCCTGGAACTGTGATGGTTAACCTTTTGGGGTATGAAATTTCTCAGAATGATTATATAATCAAGCGCCAACAAATAGAGCAGATTCCCCAAGCGCACGTCCACTGGTACGGAAAAACTGAATCGCGTCCTGGGCGCAAACTAGGACACGTTACCGTTTTGCTGGATACTCAAAATCGGTCTGTTGCTATGGCGATCGCCCGAAATATAGAATATATCTGGTATCCCAATTCAACCTGAGCGAAACTTTCAATAGGGAACACACAAAATCTTTTTTGAAAGCTATAATGGGTTTATAGTACTACAACGTTGGTGACTGCCATAAAGTTTTTTGATCTATGCCCAAAGAATAAGGGAACCTCACAATTCTCGTGGCAGTAGACCGTGCTCAGTACTCGGAAACTTTAAACGAGAAACCTCGGTACCCACCTGGTTTATCCAGGTCATAAACTTAGGTAAAACGGCGTTGCGGTACACTAAAATATTTAGCTCCCTTGATCAGTTAGGACATGGGAGCTTTAATTATTGAAATGAGTTAACTAGCAATTCATTAAAAATTAAAAATTCTAGATATGGTACATAAACAAACTTCACATGCATTTGTGCAACTCTACACATTGATAAGCCTATTCTAAACGTCATAATTAGTGAAGAACTTTCCCAAAGTGTAAAAGAAAATCTGTGTAAAGTGATCCTAAATTAAGGTACCAATAAGAGTTAAAATCTCAAAAATTGGGTTATATTCTGGTTAAGGCTGTAAAAATTTGTTACAAAAACTGATAAATACTGTGTTTCCAGCCTCGGTTTTCAAATTAGACAACGGTTTAACCTTGATTCATCAAGAAATTGCCACAACCCCGGTTGTTGTAGCAGATATTTGGGTACGTGCAGGTGCCAACTTGGAGCCAGAACCATGGTTTGGTATGGCTCACTTTCTGGAACACATGATTTTTAAAGGTACTGCAACATTACCACCAGGGGTATTTGATCAGAAGATTGAAAATCGTGGTGGGGTAACCAATGCGGCGACAAGCCACGATTATGCCCATTATTCTCTCACCACAGCTTCCCTTCATCTAGAAGAGACTTTGCCTCACTTGGGGGAGTTGCTGCTAAATGCAGCAATACCAGAGGATGAATTTATCCGTGAACGGGATGTTGTACTAGAGGAAATTCGTCAAGCACATGATGACCCAGATTGGATAGGATTTCACGCTCTGATCTCTAGTGTCTACCAAGATCATCCTTATGGACGTTCCATACTGGGTAGTGAGCAAGAATTGATGAGGCAATCTCCAGAAATTATGCGCTGTTTTCACCGCACTCACTATCAACCAGAAAACATGACAGTGGTGATTGTGGGTTCAATAGCTACAGAATCTGCTTTAGAATTAGTGAGCCAGACATTTGTTGATTTTGCCGAACGCTGCTATGACTGTCCTCAAATAAAGGAGGTTGCGAAGCCTAAGTTAGCTGGAATTCGCCGTCACGAACTTTATTTGCCTCGCTTAGAGGTGGCGCGGTTGTTAATGGCTTGGATAGGACCAGGAGTAGAAGAGCTACGCACCTCTTGTGGGTTGGACTTACTTTCTGTGTTACTAGCGGAAGGACGTACTTCTCGTCTAGTGCGCGATTTGCGAGAAGAGCAGCAATTGGTGCAGGGTATTTGTAGTCATTTTTCCTTGCAACAAGACTCCAGTTTATTTACAATCTCAGCCTGGTTAGAACCAGAAAATATAGAACGTGTTGAATCTTTAATTCGTCTTCATTTGCAAGATTTAATTGACAACGGAATTAGCGAACAGGAAATAGTTCGTTCTCAAAGATTGCTGTGTAATGACTTTGCGTTTTCCACCGAAACACCAAATCAGCTTGCAGGACTTTATGGATACTACAACACTATTGCCCAAGCTGAATTAGCAGTGACTTATCCGTGTCAAATTCAATTATATAATAGCAAACAACTGCAAAAATTAGCACAAGAGTATATTTCACCCAATCATTACGCAGTTACAGTACTCAAACCATGTTAGTTACTAGTCCTTAGATAAAGAACTAAGGACTAATAACTAATGACCAATGACCAATGACCAATGACCAATGACCAATGACTAATGACTAATGACTAAGGACTAATGACTAAATGACAACGGTGCAAAAATCGCATATCAATCGCACAGTATTGAACAACGGCATTGTCGTGCTAGTGGTAGAAAATCCGGCTGCAGATATTATTGCAGCACGGATTTTTGTCCGCGCTGGTAGCTGTTATGAGAACCAGGAGCAAGCTGGGTTAGCATATCTGCTATCAGCAGTACTCACAAAAGGCTGCAATGGACTTTCTAGTTTGGACATTGCCGAACAAGTGGAGTCGGTGGGAGCGAGTTTGAGTGCAGATACTGATGCTGATTATTTTTTGCTTTCGTTGAAGACAGTCACGTCAGATTTTGCAGAAATATTGACTTTGGCGGGACGAATTTTGCGATCGCCAACATTTCCAGAAGCAGAGGTGGAACTAGAACGACGTATTGCTCTACAAGATATTCGTTCACAACAAGAGCAGCCGTTTACCGTTGCTTTTGACCAACTCCGGAATGTCATGTACCAAAACCATCCTTATGCAAGATCGTCATTAGGAAATCAAGCCACTATGAGCTGCTTAACTCGTGCAGACTTAGTGCAGTATCATCAGACTCATTTCCGTCCAGATAATGTCGTTATTAGTCTTGCTGGACGAATCACACCAGAAAATGCGATCGCTCTTGTGGAAGAAGTTTTTGGTGATTGGCAAGCACCTTCTATGCAGCCCATCGAAATCACGTTAAATTTACCACAACTCAACGTTGAACCCCAAATCAAGATTACGCCCCAACAGACACAGCAATCTATCGTCATGCTAGGTTATTTAGGACCATCAGCGCTGTCATTGGAACCATCGGTGCTGTCAGGTGACTACGTTGCATTGAAGTTGCTGGCTACTTACTTGGGAAATGGTCTTTCTAGTCGCTTGTTTGTGGAATTGCGCGAAAAGCGCGGCTTGGCTTACGAGATTTCAGCATTTTACCCAACACGACTCTCAAGAGCATCATTTGTCGTTTATATGGGTACAGCACCAGAAAATACTCAAGTAGCTCTTTCTAGTTTGCGGAAGGAAGTTGATTTACTATTTACCACACAACTAGAGGAAGACGCGCTCCAAGCAACTAAAAACAAGATACTAGGACAGTATGCCTTGGGCAAACAAACCAACGCGCAAATCGCTCATGTATATGGCTGGTATGAAATTTTAAGACTGGGAGTTGATTTTGATAGGGACTTTCAGGAAGCGATCGCATCTTTAAGTGCTACGGATGCAACAGCAGCTGCTTACCGATATTTACGGGAACCTTATGTGTCACTAGTTGGTCGAGAAGAAGCGGTGAATAGTGCGGTTTTGTATTTCAATTCTTGAAGTGAAATTCAAAATACGACTACCTATAATTGCATTATACACCAACTCCCAACACGATATTAGCATGAGATTATCCAGGGGCGATTTCCATGAAAGGCAGCATGAAAACAAGTATCTTGAGTTACTTAGGGTTTCTCAACCCGTCTGTAAATTGCCGTGGAATAAAATCAGAGCAGAGGTATAAATCCTTATTTGGGATTGAAATACTGCTGTACTGTGGTGCTTCTGTGCTCCTTAGCTTCTGGGCTACAGCATCAGTTGCAGTTCAACCACAATACGTTGCACAGGTAAATTCCTCTGAAGGCATCAATCGTCCTACTCTCCGAGTTGGTAGCAAAGGAGAGCGTGTCACAGAACTTCAAGCAGCTTTAAAACTTTTGGGCTTCTACACAGACACAGTAGACGGGGTTTATAACGAAAGTACTGCTCAGGCGGTTTCCCGCTTTCAGCAAGCCGCTGGCTTGAAAGCAAATGGCGTTGTTGACGCAACAACATGGCAACGGCTCTTTCCAGGTGAACCAATAGTAGCATCATCTGGCTCGTCACCTAACTCTACAAGCAGGTTTCCTGTTCCGTCTGGAACTTCTAACACCAATAAAGTTGTTCCCACTTCTGATTCAAGAACTGTAATATCAACAACTAACAACACAACAGCTGCTAGTTCCAAACCTGAGCCACGACCTACTACAACACGCAATACAACTGCTAATTCACAGAGGACATACGTACGACAATCAACATCAACCCGCTCAGACTCAACTCGTTCTGAGCAAACAACTCGTATTCAGCAAAGCGATCGCTCAGGCTCAACTCGTTCTGAGCAAACAACTCGTACACAACAATCCTCTCGTCCTAGCTCAACAACTCGTACTCAAAAAATCTCTTCAATTCAATACACTCCAAAAGGATTACCGATATTACGTTTAGGAATGAGTGGTTCTGAGGTTGTTAAGTTACAAAAAGGACTACAAAGACTCGGTTTTTTGAAAGCAGACAAAGTTGATGGTGATTTTGGCGCAACAACCGAGGCTGCAGTCATAGCTTTACAAAAGCGCTATGGTTTGGACGCTGACGGTGTTGTTGGAGGAGAAACTTGGGAGATTCTCACAAAACGCTGAGGATGCTATGACGGTTGGTGGTGTTGAATACACCATAAGATAGAGGAGCACGGTATGCTCATTGGTGTCAACTTAACTGTGAAAAACAGATCCCCGACAACTCTTACGAAGTCGGGGATCTGTGTCTTTCAATTTTCATAAATCAAATAAGATCGCTATAGTAGAGACTGTGGCATGACCAGGGTTTATTTAGATACGAGTATTTATAACCGCCCCTTTGATGACCAGACACAGCCAAAGATATTTTTGGAAACACAAGCAGTCATTTTAATTTTGCAAATGGTCGAAGCTGAATTAATTGAGTTAGTCAGTTCCTCAGTTTTAGAATATGAAAATAGTCGTAATCCTTTTGCCATTAATCAACAGGCAATGCAGCGATACTTACAAATGGCTGTTATGAAACAACAGGTAAACCATACCATAAAAAAAAGAGCAGAACAACTAGAAAAACAAGGAATTCAAGTCGTTGATTCTCTTCACGTAGCTTGTGCAGAAGTATCCAACAGCGATTATTTTATCACCTGTGATAAACGACTAATTAATCGCAGTCAGGGATTAACACTTCAAGTCATAAACCCAACCGATTTTATTTTGGAGATAGAAGATGACA
Source organism: Iphinoe sp. HA4291-MV1 (assembly GCA_019359415.1). Taxonomy (GTDB): domain Bacteria; phylum Cyanobacteriota; class Cyanobacteriia; order Cyanobacteriales; family Nostocaceae; genus Brasilonema. The sequence continues at coordinate 24,211 of JAHHHH010000066.1, forward strand.
ATCAAAGTTCTTAACGAGCAGCAGATTTTACAAGAAGCAATGCTTGTTTTGATGACACATTTAGAACCATCAAAAGTTTTGCGGTTTTGGGCATCTTGTAGGCTTGGTGAAGGGGATTATCTCAAAATTAAAGAACAACTCTTTGCTACTGAAACCGTTGCCAGTTTGTACGAAAAAATAAAAGAATACGAGAATTCAGGTTATAATAAGTAGAATAGCACGATTAATTCACACTCTGTCCGCCGCGAGTGGAACGTGGACCCAGACCCCGTTCGCCGTTAGGCGTGGCGCAAGGCATAGGGGGTTTCTCGCAGGATAGCAATCGCAAAAATTACAGCGACTTTATATTTTGTTACATATAGCAATCCTATTTGATTTATGAAAATTAAAAAACACAGATCCCCGACAACTCTTACGAAGTCGGGGATCTGTGTTTTTCACTAATGATTTAGGACTGATATCATGTCCGGTTGATTAGTTGTGATTCCCGCAATATCTGTACCCCACCCCTTAATCCCCTCCCGTTAGTAAGGGGAGGGGCGGTCTTGGCGCAAGACAAAACCGGGGTGGGGTTGTGCGGGATTTATAAGCAATTAACCGGACATGATATGATTGAATATTAGCCAAGATTTGCAAGTAACAGCTCTCGCTTCTGGGACTTGTTGACTCTTACTTGACCATCATCGTCCACATCCACTATAGCTGTGTCGCCTTCTGCAATTTCTCCAGAGAGCATCGCCTCAGCCAAAGAATCTTCTAGGAGGCGCACAATTGCTCGACGTAAAGGTCTTGCACCGTAGCTAGGATTATAGCCTTCTTGCAACACACGCTCTTTGAAGCGATCGCTCACCTCCAGAGCAATTCCCTTCTCAGTTAAGCGGCTTGCGACTTCGCGCAACATTATATCAGCAATTTGCTTGACTTCATCTTTCTTGAGTTGGGTGAAGACGATAATCTCGTCAAGACGGTTGAGGAATTCTGGACGGAAGTGTACTTTGAGTTCTTCGTTCACCAGCGTTTTGATGCGGTTGTAACTCGCCTGGACTTCATCTTCAGCAAACTGGAAGCCCAAACCACCGCCACCTTTTTCAATCACCTTAGAACCAATGTTAGAAGTCATGATAATCAGCGTGTTTTTAAAGTCCACTGTTCGACCTTTCGCATCGGTGAGGCGACCGTCATCCAAGATTTGTAGTAGTATATTGAAGACATCGGGGTGCGCTTTTTCGATTTCGTCGAAGAGCACTACTGTGTAAGGTCTCCGACGTACGGCTTCGGTCAATTGTCCGCCTTCGTCGTATCCAACGAAACCAGGAGGCGAGCCAACGAGTTTGGAGACGGTATGGCGTTCCATGAATTCGGACATATCCAGACGAATCATCGCATCTTCGGAACCGAAGAAGTAAGAAGCCAATGCTTTCGTCAATTCTGTCTTACCAACTCCTGTAGGACCAGAGAAGATAAAGCTCGCAATGGGTCGATTGGGATTTTTTAACCCAACTCTAGCGCGACGGATGGATTTAGAAACTGCAGTCACTGCTTGCTCTTGACCGATGAGACGCTGGTGGAGAGTGTCTTCTAGGTGCAGCAGCATCTCAGATTCAGATTCAGTCAACTTGTTCACTGGGACACCAGTCCAGGAAGCCACAATCTGAGCAATATCTTCCTCATCTACAATTGCTGTATTGACAGATTTATCTTCTTGTGTATCACGCAATTGAGTTTCGAATTCCAACTCTTTATCACGCAGTTGTCCAGCCTTATCAAAATTCTGAGCTTTGACAGCTTCCTGTTTTTCCTTGGTCACTTGCGCTAATTGACGCTTGAGTTCTCGATCAGCTGACTTGAGAGAGTTTCGCAGACGAACGCGGCTTCCTGCTTCATCAATCAAGTCAATAGCTTTATCCGGTAAGAAGCGATCGCTAATGTAGCGGTCTGACAATTGAGCTGCAGCAATAACAGCGGCATTAGAGATTTGGACTTTGTGATGCTGTTCGTAAGCAGAGCGCAAACCATATAATATCTCAATTGTTTCCTCAACCGATGGTTCACCAACCATAATCGGCTGGAAACGACGTTCTAGCGCGGCATCACGCTCAATGTGTTGACGATACTCATCAAGGGTAGTTGCACCAATGCACTGGAGTTCACCCTTTGCCAATGCAGGCTTAAGGATGTTAGCTGCATCCAGACCACCTTCTGTACCACCAGCACCAACCAAAGTGTGAATTTCATCTATCACTAGGATGATATTACCCGCTGTACGGATTTCATCCATAATTTTCTTGATGCGTTCTTCAAAATCGCCACGGAAGCGAGTACCAGCCACTAATGACCCCATGTCGAGGCTCATGACTTGCTTGTCTTGTAGAATGTCGGGGACATCTTGGTTTACAATGCGTTGAGCTAGACCTTCGGCGATCGCGGTTTTACCAACTCCTGGTTCCCCAATTAACACAGGATTATTCTTGGTGCGGCGTCCCAAAATCTGCACAGCACGCTCAATTTCCTTCTCGCGACCAACAACTGGGTCAAGACTGCCTTCTTGTGCTAGTTTGGTGAGATTTCTACCAAATTCCTCTAAAGTTAGGTTTTGGCTACGCCTTGAACTACCACCGCGACCAGCCCAAACAGATGTAGTGTCACCCAACTGACGAATAACCGCAGTGCGGACTTGCGACAAATCAAGCCCCAAGTTTTGCAGAACTTTAGCGGCGACACCTTCACCAGCTTCAGTCAATCCCAAGAGTAAATGTTCAGTACCTATATAATTGTGTCCCAGGCTGCGAGCTTCCTTAAACGATTGCTCGAACAGATTTTTTACCTTGGGGGTAAAAGGAATTTCTGGGGGTACAAAGCCAGAACCCCGACCAATAATTCTTTCTACTTCGCGACGTGCGTCTTTGAGGGTAACGCCCAAGTCGGTCAGCACTTTGGCAGCAATCCCTGTTCCTTCTCCCATCAGCCCTAGGAGAATTTGCTCCGTTCCTACGAAGTTGTGTCCCAGGCGACGCGCCTCCTCCTGGGCTAACATAATGACTTTAATGGCTTCGGATGTGAAGTGTTCAAACATATCGGGTTCTTGCTCCCTTGCTGCTTGGGCTTTGGGTGATTTCAGTAGTATTGAGTTGGTGAGTTTTTTGAGGTTGGTGAGTATGAAGTGCTGGGTGCTAGGTAAATTCTACTTAGCACTCGGTACTCATTACTCAGCACTAAGAAGTACTCATTGCTCATTGCTCATTACTTTTTAGTGATTCACCCTCACCTGAACTTTTGTGTACTTTCTTATGGACAATGTATCTTTATTAAAAGTCAACTGACAGTAGTGAGAGCCGTAAGAGTTTAGTTGTGTTAGCCGTCAATTGCTTCAGACAGCCAGATAGGCGGAGAATGATGAGTAGTAAGTCGTTCGTAGTTAGTGGTACTTTTTTGACAACAAACAACTAATCACTCACGATTTCCAAATTATAGTCTATGAATCTTATGAGTAAAGCAAATAAAGATCAACAGCATCCACTCTACAATCGCGATCGCCCCATCATTGAAAATTTACTGATTGGCGAGGCGACTGATTATAATTTAGCAGAACTCGCAAGATTGCGAATTCGCTATCAAGGTTTTCCTGGTGCGAGAGACATCCAGAGCAATTTGGATAAAATTTTACAGCAGTGGGGTTTGAGCGAAGCAGAACTTTTTGAAAAAACACGCGCCTTACATAGCCGTGGGGGGATTTACAAAAGTCGCGGTAAAAAAGAAGAAGAAGATTGGAATTAGTGGAGAGCGTTTTTCATCTATTTGAACCACAATCTTTCGTAGGGTTGCAAGGCATTCATTGGTGTCAACAATCACGTTCAAACCTTGTTCAACAGCGCAGGATGCGTGATTGAGCATAGGCGCATAAGGGACTTCCAAATAAAAAAATACCGGTGCTACTACCTCAGTAATCGCGATCGCGTGATCGCCCCATGGAAAATTTACTTCTTCGACTGCCTATAATTTAGCAGAACTCGCGCTAATTGCGAATTCGCGCTTCAAGGCTTTCCTGGTGCAAGAAAGATCCAGAGTCATTTAGATAAAATTACAAGCTAGAGTAACGCGATCGCACCCACTGCCCGACAGTTGATTGAACTGGGATGAGTGAGTAAAAATACAGATAATAAAGCGAGAGAAAAATTAGCTTGGTGTTAGGTAAATATCTTAAAAGACAATATATCGAAAGATAGATAAAATATACTGAAAGAAAAAATAAGATGATTTCTCTATTGTATAATTACTAACAAACGAGGTTGAAGAAAACAAATGTCAATCAAAGATTTGCAGTGTAAAGAAAAGCTTGCTCCGCAGGGTGGGTTTGCGTTCGTTGACGGGGAACTCTCGGATGCAGATTTGCGGGCAGTGGCTGGTGGAGCTGGCAACGGAACGAATGGGAAACCAGCGGACGAAAGCGGATCATTTGGTTTTCTTGTGACGTTTGCGAGGCTGTTGGGTTTAATAGAGTAGCAGTCGCAGTTTTTAAAACTAGTGTATTGAGTCCTCCTATCATATCCTGGTGGTGCGCATCAAATACATACGGTTAGTTTGTCTTGGATAAACTTCTCTACTACAGTAGCCACTTCGAGGCGTTCCGATATCTGGCACAACCCCCAAGGCAATGTCAGTTGACCAGGTAAGTGTTTTTTCTTGTCCTTTTTGATAACTATTAGACCAGCCAGCAGCTGACTTCCCCAGTAGGACTTGCTGGCTGTTTTTGGTTTTGGTTTATACTATAGCGATTATAATTACTGCGCCCTTGCAAATCGGATCTGTGTTTGTGTCACTACGATAAAGTTGTTAGTTGTTAGGTAGTTGCTGGTGAATGCGTTTCCAACAATTGCTGCAACGTGCTGACTTTATTGGCAGTTCGTTCATTTTCAAGACGGAGAAGAATAACGCTTAACTCCCGTAAAGCTACGCTTCATCTCCCCTAAGCGCGAACTCGGGGAGGGGCAGTTTTGGCACGAGACAAAACCGGGGTGGGATTGAAGCGAACTTGATATTAGATAAGGTTTTACAGCAGTGGAGTCTGGTGGAAGCAGAACTTTTTGAGAAAACACCGTTGTAAAGGTATTTACTTTAGTCGCTGTAAAAAAGAAGAAGAAGATTGGAATGAGTACTGAGGTGGAGTTTGGTGAGTGAGAAAAATGAGAGTTAGACGGCAGCGGAGTAATTGACGGCGCTTAGTTCCACTTGCCACGTATTTTAGTTCTTGCAATCGGCTATTTTCATTGGGAACGTTTCAGGTATAGAATGTTTCTTGTTGAGTTCTGGAAAAAATAATGAGCGGAAATTCATTGCAGAGTATAAGAGTAAGCGCGAAAGTGACTGCCCAAACGGAGAGTGAGTCATCGTCGAAACTCTCGGATGCCGAGTTAGAGTGGTTGGTTGGTGGTGCAGGAGGTGATGATATTACTGATACTTTAGCGCCTACTTTTATTGGAGTGGTTAGTGGATTGTCAGGTAGCTTGGCAGTCTTAGCTAGCAAGCTTAAGGGAAATGGTGCTGGTGGGTAGTGAGGGGAGCGGCGGTGGGGGTGGCTGGTGTGGAGGAGAACCCCTCCTATTTAGAATGAAACAACCCTGCTACTTCCCCTGCTCACGCTGCTCCCTCAATTTCCTCAAGAGGTTTTCTTGAGCTAAGGAGGGAGTTATCTGACGACTAGTAGGTTGAGATTGTTTACTAGCACTCTTAGTCTCAACTGACTGTTGATAGTAACTTGAGGTAGAATTTGTCAAGGTAATAGCGGTAGGTTGAAATATTTTGTCAGCACTTTTAGCAGTAGTAGGTGAGAGATTGAACATCATCGGCTGTTGACGAGTGCTTGAGGTAGGAGAAGTCAAGGTAATGGCGGTAGGTTGAAACGTTTTATCAGCACTGTTAGCAGCAGTGAATGGGAGACTAAATGACATCTGCTGTTGGTTTGTATTGGGTGCGGAAATTGCAGTGTTAGAGTTGTGAGCAGCAGCTTTTACCGAATCTAGAGTATTAGCAATTTGCACTTGCTGCTGCATCTGCTGAGTGGAAGATACCAAGCTACTTAAACCATTAACCAGTTGCCGTAGATTTTGCCGAAAAGTTGGATCTCCGGTCAACTCATCCAAATCAGATGTAATCTTTTGGGTGTTCTCAAATGTCACTCGTGCAGAATCTAAAGTTTGTTGCAGAACCAACACGTTATTGGGATTGTTGAGGGAGTTGGAAACTTCGCGCAAATTAGCAGAAGCCTGCGCAGCATTTGCAGACAGAGTTTCTAAATTTTTGATTAATTCTCCTTGGGTAACACGATTGACAGTAGGTGATAGGCTACTAACTGTCTTGCGCAGTTGGTTGCTAGTTTCGGTGATATTGTTTAACGCTGCAACAAGTGAAGAGCGGTTGCTAGTGACCAGACTATCAAGATTATTAATCAGCTTACTGACTTGACTGGTCGTTAAACGAACATCTTTAGCGGTAGCACTAAATTGGTCTGCGGTATTACCGAGTTGATTCAAAGTTTTGGTAGTGGATGTACTGAGTTGAGTTGTTGCTTGTTGAACTGTATTGCTTGTAGTAGAAACAGTGTTCAGTTGTTGTTGAAAGCTTTTGCTTAAAACACTGAGATTGCGACTTAATTCAGCAACATTTGTTGCAGCAACACCAGTATTTTCCACAGCCTTATTGACGTTTCTATAGAATGTGGGATCACTGTATATAGTTGTCAATTGAGTTGTTGTGCGAATAAGTTCATCAAGACTGATGCCGATTTGACCTTTTAACCGAGAACCATTACAAATGATAATTTCGCGGTTGCAATTTTTTTCTAACGGTTTGGCTACCACAATCCCAGAAGGTAGCTGCGTTTTTGGTGTGATGTCAATAATGCTTTCGCTAATGAGTCCGGACTGATTCGCTTCAACTGTAACATTGCTGGGAATGATGAGCTTGGGGTTAGTAATTTCAATTTCCACCTCAATGTTGTTTGGTCCTGGTCGAATAGCAGAAATATTGCCTACCTTCACACCACGATACCGAACCACCGCTCCTTTTTGCATACCGCCTGCATTAGCAAATTCAACAAAAGCTTTGTATGAACTGCGAGCAGCATTGAATCTAGTTAACCACAAAATGATTAACCCAAATACTCCCAGTCCCAGCAGAAGCAACAACCCGACAGAACCTTCTCGAAATGTTCGCGCAGACGCGAAGCGGTTTGTCAATAGACCTCGCATTTTAATTTTCCTCACCTACGGATTTTAGATTTTAGATTTTAGATTGTAGATTTTGCTTCTATCTGAAATCCAAAATCCAAAATTATCCTAACCAACAACCTGAATTGGTCCAGAAACACTTCCACTGACAAATTGTCGAATCAAAGGATGATCTGTAGTATCTATTTCACTAACATTACCTTGCCATTGCACTTTACCTTGGTAAAGAAACACCACCCTGTCAGCCGTGCGACGAATGGTGCTTTCTTGGTGAGTCACAATGGCGTAAGTGCTACAAGCTCCTTGCGTACATTGCAAATGTCGAATTAAATCTTCTATCACAGTGGAAGCAATTGGATCAAGTCCGGCTGTTGGTTCATCGTACAGTAAAACGTCCGGAGTGTCTTTGGGGTTATCGGGGTTAGACATAATTGCACGAGCAAAGCTGACTCGTTTTCGCATACCCCCAGAAAGTTCGGCTGGGTAGCGATCGCCTATTCTTGATAACCCCACCATCTCCAATTTTTCATTCACCAGTTCTCGAATCCGAGAACGCGGTAGTGTTGAGTGTTGATAAAGTGAAAAACCCACATTCTCCTCCACCGTTAGTGAATCAAATAACGCCGCCTGCTGAAACACCATACCAATACCAACCGGATCTGTACCATCCTCAATCAACCCCTCTCGCCGCACCCCTCTGATATAAATTTCTCCAGAATCAGGAGCAATCAACCCAGCAACCACCCGTAAAATAGTTGATTTACCAGTACCACTAGGACCAATGATTCCTAATGCTTCTCCTCGGTAAATCACCAAGTCCACGTTATCTAAAACCTTATTGCTACCGAAGGATTTAGAAACGCCTTTGAGTTCAATCAACGGTTCACTCATTGTTCAGGAGTCAAAACTCAGGAGTCAAGAGTCAAAATAAGTTACCTCAAATTTTGCACCATAATGTTCGTCCGCCAAAAAAATAAACTTCTTGACTCAAAGTTCAAGTTCGTTAAAATTTACATCTTGTTTACATCTTGCACTACAATCAAGAACGCTATTTTTGTAGGGTGGGCACTGCTCACCGAAACTGTAGACTCTTATTTTAACGTTGGTGTGCCCACCCTACGTTTATAGCAACGCTAAGCTAACCCATGAAGAATTAGCAAAAATAACGCCTCAAGGTGCAAAGGAATTCAAACGTTTTGAGGAACGCTTGTTACCATTATACGAGGCGATGAAAGGGATTCCTACCTTGGCTTTGCGGGTAGATTGGCGGGTGATTCCTGTGTTAATTGGACGTTATTTACCATCTTTGTTAGAGATGCAGTAGCAGCGTCTGGTATTGTGTGCGAATACATTAGTATACATTGGTGAGGCGATCGCTCGTTTTTTGATAATGCTTCTTCTGTATGGTTACGGGTATTTACAGGTTATCTTGCTTTTTGAATGACAATCAATTTTTGGAATTTGGTGAGAGAACAGATTTTAATTATGAGACAATTGTTTAGCTTTAGACTGCAAATATAAATTTGCGTCATGTTGTTTGAGGCGATCGCTTCTCATTTTTTGTTGCTATTCTTGGTGCGATCTGCGCTTTGCACAGCAATGTATGTCCGGAGAACAGGCTCCTTCATGTGCACAGCGTCTCGTAGAGAAGCTATTGCTCGTTTGATGTCTCTTCTGGACTGGGAGTTGTAGGTTCTTCAATTATCAAGGTGACTTTGTATTCTCCTGGTGCAATTTCATCATAATTATCAGTATCAAGTTGTGCTGTCAGTTTGCCATCTGATGTCACAGTAGCTTCTGCCTTAAAGGTTTTGATTGTCACTTCCTGCTCATTCTCTTCACCTGGAATCAATTCTTCAGAAATCAGATTTACTGGTTCTTTAATGAGTAGAGTAACCAGATGTTCTCCTGGTAAAATATCAGAGGGAACAAGTGTAATTATCTGGCTGTTTGATATAACAGTAGCTTGTGCTTCCAGCCACCTCAGTGTCACATATCTCACACCCTCTTCGCTTGTGATTTTTACTATAGGCTTTCTATCTTTGGGATAGCGATTGTAATATTTTCCCCTCACGGCTCGACTCCAGTTTTTCTCTAGCATCTCTGAGTAGTCATCGAGCATTTCATCATCTTGGGAATTAAATACCTTGTTCATATAATTTTCTTTCACTATTTGTCACAAGCCTAGCACTAATAATTCGAGTCTTGTCTCCTCTGTCTGTATGAATCACCAATAAGTAGGTCAACATAAATAAACTAAAAACACAGATCCCCGACTTCTGAAAGAAGTCGGGGATCTTACAACGTGCATGTTACGTTTAATTTAGTTGTTCTACTTAGCAGCCGTTGATTCTGAGAATAGCCTATAGTTATAAAACGTAATTCTTCAATAGAGTGTTGCTCATCATCAAGAGTCATGCAGAATGCAATACTGCTCGGATAAGCAAAAATTAGAAACCCGGTTTCTTTAAGAAACCGGGTTTATTTTATCTGTATCAGGCATTCTCTAAATCGCTAAGCAGTTCTTCTTCTGTTAAATCAATCATTGGGACTCCATAGCGATGCAAATTGAGCAAGAAAGAAACTCGATCTATACCTGCTAATTGTGCTGCTACGCCTGAGGAAATGCGTTTCATTTCAAACAGCTTCACCGCCATTGCCATTTTGGCTTCTTGTTCAAACTGTTTTCGAGTCTGTTGCAGGGCGTCTGGTAGAGTTTCTGGGTAGTCAATTTTCAGTTGTAATGACATATTATTGTGAGACATTCTTGACTTTATACCAATTTTAGAATTGCGATGAGCAACATCGCACGTTTAAAATAACTTTACTCACATTTTGCGTCTGCGTTTTCGTCCACCAAGAAATTTATTTCTTGGCTCAAAGTCAAGTAAGCTAAAGCTCACTAAATATAGCAATCAAGCTTGGCGTAAATGTTCTTCAAGTGCTTTTTGACAGTGTTGATGGTAATGTAAAGCTGAGTCGCAATCTCTTTATAAGAAAGGTTAGCTCGACGCAATAGCCAAATTTCTGCTTCTCGTGGAGTCAGATCATATTTTTGAGCTTCCGCAAGCGCTAGATTTTGGTTTGAATGAGAATGATTGACAGCTTTCTCACCTAGCTTTCTGACTTGTGCAATGAGTTCTGTTGTTGGTGTATCTTTTTTACAAAAAGCATCCAAGCTGTCTACTTCCCTCGTTTCTTGACACTTAGTGTCTTCCACTGAGAAATAAGCAATGATTTGGGTATTTGGAGCAATAGCTTTGATATGACTAGAGGCACTCCAACCGTCCATAACTGGCATATGTAAATCTAGTACTATCACGTCAGGGTGATAGCGTTTAACCATTTCTACCGCTTCTTGACCATTACTGGCTAAACCGACAACTTGAATATTTTTCTGCCTAGAAAAGGCTAATTTTAGGGTTAAACGAGTCAGTTCGTGGTCGTCAACCACTAGAACACGTAAAACACTTGGCTGGTCCTTATAAAGTCCTAAACTTCCCAACGCCTTATCCCGGTTTTTCCAGGCTTTATCTTTGTCTGATTGAATTTTAAAGGCTTGGTTGTAAGATGCGATTGCCTTCTCTTCGCAACCCAATTCATCTAACGCCTTTCCTCGGTAATACCAAGCTTTAGCATAATCAGGTTTTAACTCAATGGCTTTGTCGTAGCTAACAATTGCCTCTTCGTAAAAGTCCAAGCCATACAACGCATTGCCACGAGCATACCAAGCTTTGTAATAATCAAGTTTGATTTCTAGGGCTTTGTCTAAGCTGGCGATCGCTTCTTCGTAGCTGCCTAAATTCTTCAGCACAACCCCGCGACCGTACCATGCTTTGTAGTCATTGGGGTTAATTTCTAAGAGTTTGTCGTAATCTTCATAAGTATAAATCTGCCGATTTTGCTCATCAGATGCTTTTGATTCATCTGCATTTACCAAGAAAGAAGCGAGTGCTTCTTCAACAGTTGCTGACAGCAAGTCTGAGTCAGAACCAGAGCGAAACTTAAGTTGATTGTACAGTTCTAGTGGAAGAGAGAATTTGAGCCTAACCTTTTCCACGTTAAGCTTAACCGTTTGCCAGTCAATTATCTTCTCTGGATTACTCATCTTCCACCTCTAAATGAGCTAGGTAGAGTGCAACTGCTTGCCTTGCAATTGCTGATATGTGCTCGGAGTCAGCTTCTACTCGATGTTTTAACTGCTGGTACAGTTTTGGCTGGGTATCTATTTCTATTGTAGGTGTAACCTTTTCTTGACCAAATTCAAATTCTCCAGAGCGCCAGTCATAAAAATCTGGAGCACGCTGAATGAAGTATTTAAGACCAAACAGCCGTACAATGAATATAAAGCAAATCTTAAGGTCATCTCTGAACCGCTCTCGCTGTTGGTTTAAATGATTTAAAATTCGCGGAACAGAATCCACTTTATAAAAGTTACCTTGACCCCCATATCCCGTTTTAATATATTCAACAAAAGACTTTTCGATACCTGTTATAAAAAGAACATCAATTTTATTTTTATTTGAAGTTTTCTCCACAACAATATTATATAAATTTTCAATCGGTTCATCTAGCTGCAAAACCTTAATTTGTTTTTGAGGCAGCTCCTCCTGGACTCTCGAAATCAACCGCTTACTTTCAGCAGGAGAACACCGGACAAACAATAAGCGAAAGCCTTCTGTCCGCTTTAGAGTACGAACAAAGGTTTGATATTCTTCCTCCGGGTCAGAGGGTAAATCATCATCCCAATCACTTAAATCTGGGTTCATGGAAGTTTCGCCACAGCTTCTTTAAATTCGGAAATCCCTTGAATCAATGGGTGAATATCATACCAACGCTGCATTTCTCCATCATCATCCAAATAGCGATATTCTAAAAGACAGCGGTTATACATCAAACTGCGATACTGGTCATCATTAATAATACGCTTAGAACGCGAGACTTCCGCCAGCAGACACCATTGATGATTTTCCACTGCACGATGATAGTCATCTCTAGCTTGAGTGATTGCTCGTCGCACTGCTTTTTCAGAAATTGGTAACTCTTCTGTGCGTCCAATGGCATTTTGAGTTAACAATAGCAAATTTCTGACATGACCTCCACTCATCAAACACAATCTTTCTAAGGTTTGCTGACTATCAAAAATTCCTTTTTCCAAAGGGAGTTCTTGTTCAATTTGCCGGACTCGCTTCTTAATGACTTCTTTGACTTTATTGAGTCCTGGTTCGTAAATTTCTCCTGTGTGAGTTTTGACCATAATCATAGGTAAAATCAAGCATTCACCGTAAATATCCCTGATGTCTGTTGCCCGTTTAGAATACAACATAGAAATGGGAGCAGTATAAATTAAATGGCAATTCAAAGCTTTGAGTTGTTCACTGCGGTCTAAAAAAACTTCTTCATGGTTCGTGTTTTCCCCATCTTTAACTAATACCATCCGGTCTAAGTTATCGACAATCACCGCCAGTTGAGTATAGCCGTTTGGTAGTTTGCTTTTTGCATCTGCAAGGAATTCATTCAACACCTTAATTAAGGTGACAGTGTGGGGATTGATTTTTTGGCGAATCTGATGGCGTAATTCGGGAACAGCTCTTAAATTAGCTGTCAGTTTAGCAAATTGAGCGATTTGTGCTTCTACTTTCATGTTGTCAAACTCTATCGAAGTTTGCGCCAAATCTTTCAATTCTTGCCAGCGTTCTTTGAGCCAGTTTAGCACTGGACTCGTATCGCCAAATTTTTGTAAATCTTTGAGCAATCGGCGGGTACAAGCGAGGAGTATATCTGTATATTGGGCGTCTTCTGAGTCAATATCTTCTTCATCAGCAGCAAAATAAACAACATAGAATTTGCGATTTTCTAAATATTGTTTCAATCTAAGTAATTCTGTAGACTTCCCCGCCCCCCGATGTCCAGAGTACAATTGGCAAGTATTTCTATTTGCTCGTTGTATGCGATTTCCCAACTCATTTAAAATATCCGCATCTCCGCGCACATCCTGACAATCAACATACCTGAGATCATCTGCGGGTAAAGGTTCAAATGGGTTAAAGGCATTGTATAGATTTGTGAGTAATTCTTGACTATCAAGCATGGGTAAGAAATGTTGCCATCTTTTTCAGACTAAGTACATAATTACATAAGTTCATAGCGAAAACTAGAACGAATACTCTGCGTACCTACCCTGCGGGAAGGCGAACGCGAGTGCGTGTCGCTTTGCGACTCAGCGCCTATGCGTTTACCGAGCGCGCTCCTCTGCGTTTAAAAACGTTACGAATTAATGAAATGCTGTACTAAGTCCAATACTGTTTAGTTAAGGATTGTTTTTGGGGAAACACTCATCCACGAGTTCCAAACACTCTCCGACGAGTTCCAAACACTCTCCGACGAGTTCCAAACACTCTCCGATGAGTTCCAAACACTCTCCGATGAGTTATAAACACTCTCCGACGAGTTCCAAACACTCTCCGACGAGTTCCAAACACTCTCCGATGAGTTATAAACACTCTCCGATGAGTTATAAACACTTTCCGATGAGTTATAAACACTCTCCGACGAGTTCCAAACACTCTCCGACGAGTTCCAAACACTCTCCGACGAGTTCCAAACACTCTCCGACGAGTTATAAACGTATTTTGAATACTTCCTACAACTGACAAATTGCTTTCAAAGCTTGTAACAACAGAATTGAACGCTGTCTTTCCATCAAATTTAATTCTGGCATCAGGTGATAAGTGGGAGCATGTCCCGGTTGGATATTGACAAACTGATAACTTCTTCCATTCGTTGTCAAACCCCAAACTGATTTTTGATGCTCTAAACTTTTATGAGCGTATGTCAGCAGTTGAGGCAATCCTGTTAATACATCAATCTGACTATTTTTAGATTCAATTAATAATACCCAAAAAAATGCATTAACTTTTGTACGTTTCGCTTTAGTAACAGCTAAAATATCGAATCTGCCTTTAATTTTTGTATCTTCATCTTCAATTTCTATATCAGCTATATCTTCTTCCAGAAGAATCTCTATAGGGTAGCGGTAAAAACCAGCCAACCTCATCAAAGGAGCAAGTACAAGAAACTTCACCTGCCCTTCGGAAACTGTACCAGTTGTCAGGTATCTATTAAAGTCATCCCGTATTTGCACAAGTTCTTGCTGTTCCACTTCTGTCAGTGGCTCCAAGGATAACAAGGGTGTGAACGAGTCACTGTAATATTCTTGGAAGCCTAAAAGACGCTGAACGTCTTCTAGAGATAAATTACTAGCCTTGAGGATTGTCATAGTTGTGTTTTGTGTATTTTTAATACTTATTTTCTTATAAATCTCATACCAATAAGACTTTTAAGCAATTTTAAGGCAAATTTCTCAATTTCATGATTTTTCTTGCGGAATAGGCTGATCACACAGTGATTCTAAAGGTACAAACACATTGAGGAATAACAATGACCTTTACAAATCAAGAAAGCCTCGCTGCTCAACTTAACAAGCCTGTTCTTAAGGAAGGTTCCAAAGGTGAAGCAGTTAAAGAACTGCAAAAACTGCTGTTAAAATGGGGTGCTTTTGTATATCTCGATAACAATGGTGCTTGTGTATTTCCTGGTGAAGAAGTCATTGACGGCGTATTTGGTCCAAAGACAAAAAATGCGGTTCTACTCTTCCAAGGTAAGAAGTTTCTTGTACAAGATGGGATTGTGGGAGATAAAACTTGGCGATCGCTTTTTCTGAATGCGCCAGTTGATATGCCTATCCTAAAGAAAGGTAGCAAGGAAGAAGAACTCGTTAAAAAGGTTCAAGAAAGACTAGCGATCGCTGACTACTACAAGGGTAGAATTGATGGTGACTTTAATCACCGTACAGAAAACGCAGTCAAAGCTTTGCAGAAGCACACAGGGTTACCTGTAGATGGAATTATTGAAGATCGCACTTGGTTTGAGTTAAGCCAGATCAATACAGTTTTCTGTTAACTCCTTTGCTTCAAAAAAACCCGGTTTCTCTTAGAAACTGGGTTTTTTTGATTGTTGAATTTCTATGAACTAACACCAAGTTTGCACAACCCGACCTGTTAATTGCTGTCCCAGCCAAAATGTATTACTAGAACGTGTATACAGATTTTGCTTTTCCACTTTCCAGTTTTGCTGCGGATCAAACAAAGTGAGTTCCGCTTTTTGATCAGGTGCGATCGCATTTATTTTCTGTTGTAAACACTCTGCTGGACGAGTACTCAGAGCCTTCCACAATTCCAAAGCTGTAAACTCCCCACTTTCTACCAAATGCTGCCATAACAGGGGTAATGCTAACTCGTAACCAATTGCTCCGCTTGGAGCTTCGGCAAAGGCAACGGTTTTTTCTTCATAGGTGTATGGTCTGTGATCTATGGCTATGGCATCTATAACACTTGTCCGTACTGCCTCTCGTAACGCTGCTACGTCACCAGGATTACCCAAAGGTGGTTCTAAACGAAGGCTTGTATTATAGCTTTTAACTGCTTGCGTGTCAAATAAAAGATGCATCCAAGTTGTACTAACGGTAATAGGCATACCTCTAGCTTTGGCTGATGCAATCAGTTCGACACTGCGGGCAGTGGAGACACGCATGATATGTACTGGTGTACTTGTGGCGGTGACCAATTCCAACAAAGCAGCGATCGCAGAGGTTTCTGCACTAGTCGGTACAAAAGGCAACCCAAAACGGATAGCATCTGGACCTTCACGGATCACACCATTTCCCATCAATTCGCGATCGCAACACCAAAATGCGACTGGTTTCCTCAAAGGCTGGATGTATTCTAACACCCGACGCACCAATCCAAAATTTTCCCAAGGCTGACCATCAGTAAAGCCAACCACCCCAACTGCTGCCAAGTCTACCAATTCAGTCATCTGCTTACCAGCAGCATCTAGACTGATTGCACCCCAAATGTTGAGCAGGGGAGCAGGGGAGCAGGGGAGCAGGGGAGAAGAATTTACGTTCTCTCTCTCCCTCATCTCCCCTCCTCGCTTCTGCAACTGTATTGCCACAGATGGATTATCAATCGCTGGGGACGTATCAGGTAAGATACTAATTCGTGTAAAGCCGCCAGCAGCAGCGGCTTGTAAGAGAGACAAGAGGGTTTCGCGTTCTTCAAACCCTGGTTCTCCAGAGTGGCTATACAAATCTACTAACCCTGGTCCTAAAACCAATCCATGACAATCTCTGTAGGAAGTGTTATTTGGCACATCAGAAATGTTATGATTCACAGACCTGATATAGCCGTCATCAATGAGCACGTCAGCAATTCGGTCAGTTCCAGAAACAGGGTCGATCACCCTTACTTGTTGTAGCAGTTCACTTATCATTTTAGCTACCAACTATCAGCTATTAGCTATCAGCTTTTTAACTTTTCTAAGGACGGCTGGCTGAAAACTCTGCGCAATCACACGCTGGAGGATGCCAGTCCCCTACGGTTCGCGTAGCGTCTCCCTTAGGAGAGGGAGACCCTCCTGCAGGGCTGGCTTATGAAAGCCGCTTTACAGCCTCAAGGCTGGTGTGATATAATACTAAACAATAAATAGGCAACGTAAAAAGTACTTCAGAGTCAAGGTACTAGGTAAACCAATTCTTAGATTGAGTAGCCTATGGAACTCATAAAAAATGGGAAAAATTGATTGAAAAGAGAAACCAATAAGGCGCTTGGTTTGTCGGAATTAACGCTTGGGGACATGAATCCTCTACTCTAGCTGGATAGATCCTGTTAGGACAAGATTTGTGGAAGAGCCAAAAATCTCCTAGCCTTGATAGCTGGAGAGCGTCAAATGTTGTTAACCGTGGGTTTGTGTTAAATTTACTTAGAATCAACTAGCGGTTCAAGGCTGACAGTTCAAACAGCTAAATACTACAATGCCCCTGCTGCTGTTTTATCGAGTACGCCGCCACCTAAGTGAGTGGTGATGTTCATTGCTTGCAGTACTGGAAAACCACTCGCTTCTAAGGGATAGTCGATAACAGTGATAGCACCGTTACCTTGACGGAAATTCCAAAAATGTTCTGACGACAAACCCAGAACGTGACAAAGCAATGCTTTGTTAGTAGCATCATGAGCAACGATTAATCCGGTTTTGAGTTGTTTTGCCAATGCAGTTTGGACAATTGACTCCCATGCTACGACACTACGTTCCCACACTTGCTGTAAATTTTCTCCTTCTGGCATTTGGACTTGTGCTGGAACTGTTCGCCACAGATGCAACTCTGTTGGGAATTCCTGCTCTATTTCTTTTTCTAATTTTCCTTCCCAAAGTCCGTGACCAATTTCCCTTAAACCATCTTGTAGTTCCAAATTGATATTAGTATGGTACTCCAAAATGATTTCTGCTGTTTCTTTAGGACGCAGCATTGGGCTTGTGAGTGCAAAATCAATTGCTACGTCTTTGAGAAATTGAGCAGCTTTTTGTGATTGCTGTCTGCCATTATCGTTGAGGGGGACATCAATTTGTCCCTGAAATCTGGTTTGGCGGTTCCACTCGGTTTCTCCGTGACGCACCAGCAACAATCTTACACCTTTGTGATTTGGGCGCAAGGAGGGCAGAATGTCTCCAAGATGTTGTGTCTGATTGAGAGATTCTAGTTGGACTGGTTCTCCTAATCCTCCAGAAAAATTGAGTACACTGACGCTACAGTTAGATTGTTGTATGGAATGGTAGCGTTCTGGAGAAATTAAGAGTGCCGTACTCAAAAGAGCACGATTAATGCCATTATGCCCTACGATAAGTATTGTTTCGCCTTGATGGCGAGGTAAAACTTCTTGCCAAAAGTGCCGCGCCTGTGCGTACAAAGCTAGAACAGGATAATGTTCTGTTGTGTGCTCACCGTCTTTCACAGACATCTGCAAGAGATGAGGACTTTCATGCCAAGTGCGGTAGTCTTCAGGAAACTTCTCCTTCACTTCAGTAGACAGCATTCCCTGCCATAAAGGGAGATCAACCTCCATTAACTTATCAGAAGTTTGAGGAACAGCAGATTGTTCAGCATGAATTGCCAGTTCATGGTGGATAATTTCTACTGTATCTTTCGCACGTTGCAAAGGACTGCTGTATATTGCGTTAAATAGGATGTTACTGAGGGCTTTGCCTACTTTACTAGAATCACTACGACCTTTTTCTGTTAACTTGGAAGCATCAGAGCGTCCTTGTATGCGCTTTTCGGTATTATAGGTACTTTGACCATGGCGCACGATAATCACACGAGTCACGTTTTGCCCTCCTGTATCTAAAGGACTCATTCTACTGCAAAGTGTAGGCAGAATAATCTCTTGATATTTTGTCAGATTGTTGCTAAGCGAGCAATAGTTTGGTCTTTAGATCAATAGTAGAACTCAGTATTACTCTGAGCGTAGAGCTTTGACTGGGTCGATCTGACTAGCTCGCACAGCAGGGGGCAAACTAGCTCCCACTCCCACCAGTAGCGCTGAACCCAACGCCAGTGTAGCGATAGAGCTGTCAAACTGATAGGGCAAGTTAAAGGTATCGGTGACCATAACTGTCAATCCATGCACCACCCCAAGACCGACTGTTCCTCCAATGAGACTCAAAAGCGTAGCTTCCAGAATAAACTGCAGCATAATTTCCTGCTGGGTTGCTCCGACTGCCCGTCTCAAACCAATTTCAGCGGTTCGTTCCGCCACCGAGGCAATCATGATATTCGCAATCCCGACACCGCCAACCAAGAGGGCGATCGCTCCCACCACTGTCAGTCCTTGGGATGCCATCTCCAGGTTTTTCTGCTGCTGTAGGATGTCTGACACATTGTTCCAAAACTTAAATTTTTGACCTGGGAATCTCTGCTGTAGCAGTTCCTCAGCTTGATGGCTCAAGTCTTCCACATCTTCGAGTTTGTAGGGACGCATTTGGATCCTACCAATGTCGCGGCTACCAGTCAGAGCATTGTAAACAGACATCGGTACATACAGTTGACCCGTAGGAGGTGCATTTTCATCTAGACTAGTCGCCACCACCCCCACAACAACATAAGGTCTGTCTCCAACATAAATCATCTTACCCAGAGCTGTTCGTTCAGGTCAAAGGTTCAAAGCAATCGAGGAATACTTAGAAGGAGAAGAGGTTTTTTTAGCAAATTATAGTGATAGCTTAACAGATTTACATCTACCTGATATCATCGAAGACTTTTATAGACATAATAAAACAGCTAGTTTTCTGTGCGTAAAACCCTCGCACAGTTTCCATTTATAGCGGTTCTCAGTTGGGTGCAATATAGTAGCAACAGTGGGTAAACCATCCAATAATGTCTTGATGAGTCACTGTTAAGAGTGCATTTGTAATGGCACAATCTAATTCTTCATAGGTTCTAGCGG
>JAHHHH010000067.1 GCA_019359415.1 Iphinoe sp. HA4291-MV1
AATTGGTATGAACTCCAAAGAAATTTATCTCTTCAAGTGGCTCGTGATTTTATTTTAGAACACCTAACACAGAAGTTGAACTTAACTGCATAGTATCAATGTTCTGTCAATGCGTAAGTTCTAGTTATGTTGATTTATTTATTAAATTATTCTTAATTTATTTAAGAATCCTTAAAAAGATTTGTTTATCTTCCTAAAGTCAGAAGTTAAGCACTTCGGGGACTTGTAAAGATTGAAATTGTTTAAATTAGCCTCATTATTACCTTGAATGTTTAATGCACGAAAGGCTTTGTATGTGTATGTCGGTTAAGGAAAAAGAGGAATTATTGCATACAGAACTCGTCAAATATGGTGTGCAATACCACAAAGCAGCAGAAGTTGCTAGGATTTTAGTTTCTGGAAAATCTGATGAACTTTTAACTGACAAAGAGATACAACTTGCTACGGAAGCTTGCAGAAAGTGGATAATACAACGCAAACGCTTAGCTTTCATAAAGAAGCAATAGATCTTACTTCATTCCAAACAATATACCTCTTGCAAAAGTGAGATTTTATGAGGTTCTGTTCTCCTCTGTTCTTTGTTAAGAGTTCCCGACTTCTGTAAGAAGTCTAATGAAATGAAGATAAACAGTTTATTTTTAACTATGTTCTGCTCTGTGTTGTTTCTCAGATAATATCTTCAATTCATCCAAATGACACAACAAACGTGGCTTTTCTGGGTCAGTTAAATCTAGCTTGTCCCAAGGTATACTGTACCCACTATGCATTTTACGCGCTCCAAATAGGTGCAAAATGAAGAGTCCTATTGTCCAGGCTGATAGCCGTTCTAATATAGCAGGGTATCCAATGAGATATTCTTGAACAACCCATTCATCACCTTGCTTTTGGGCACGTACTTCTTCGATGCGTCCTATAGCCTTGCCTGTTGAGTCTAGCACCTGTTTATCTAGCAGCAGTTCCAAATGGATTTCATGATTCGCCATGTTCTAACCCTGGAATTCGTTTGATGATGTGTTCACTCACCCATTGTTCGTAGGCTAACGCTGATGTTGCTTCTGCTTCCACATCGACTTTCACGTCGATGCCAATGTCATGCACTTTTGAAAACGGAATCCGTAAAGATTCATTGCGCTTTGCGCCCCACTTGCTTTGAATTGCTGTTACCCAACGTGCTAATCGTGGATGTAACCTGCGGGCTAGGGTAGGCATACCCACTTCAATGTATATTAGTCTTGGTGGTTCTTTGTCGCGCAATTCCATGACAATACCGTCAACTTTGCCTATTTTGCGCTCTTTGCAGTCAACGAGTTGATTGTCGAGTACATCTCTGATAATGTCCATGAATTCAAAATCCCAAATTTTCAACCAAAATTTCAAATTTTAAATCTATTTAGCCGCCAATTATTTCTAGAGGGATGGCAACTATTGCTAATACAAATGCCAGCGCAATTGTAAAGATAACAACACTGTTACTTAAAAACCCATTGCGATATTTGCCAACGTATAATTGGTCGTTCATTAAAACTAGAAATGGCAAAATCACTGGAGGCAAAATCACTGCTGTAATCGCCATTGAAAACAAAGTGAGTTGCAACGGGTCGATACCAATCACCATTAGCAGTGAGGCAAGAAAGACGAAGACAGTGTAAACTAAGCTAAAGCGTGCTGCATCCTTTGGTTTGAGATTTTCGCCCCAATTCCAACCGAAGGCTTGAGCGACAATATAAGCTGTATCGAGAGTGACTTCTAGCGCTGCACCAAAGCACGTTATTCCCAGTGATGCTGCAAATAGAACGAAACCCCAGTAACCGAAAGGTTCTGTCAGCATGAGCGCCGCTTGTTCATAGCTATCAACTTGGATGCCTTTTGGATGAAGTACCAGCGCTGATACAATCAGTACACCCAGAGATACGATGCTACCGAATCCCATACCCAATCCAGCAACGGCGCGATTAACACCGATGTGTCCTTCATCCCACTTATCTTCTACCGCACCAGATGAATAGAAATAAAAAAGATATGGGCTGATTAATGCACCTAAAATACTAACTGCAATAAATAGATAATGTGCGGTGTCTTGTTGCGGTATTGTTGGCAATAAGCCAGAACCGATTTGTGTGAGTGATGGATGCAGTTTAAAGGTAGCAACTACAAAAGCCAGCGTTATCAGTCCCAGCAGGGAAACACTATTTTCAATAATGCTAAAGTTGCCAAACCAGATTAACAACCAAATGGCAAATGCTACAGGTAAAGCAAACCATTGAAAATTAATGCCTGTTACAAGTTGCAGCGCAATACAAACACCGCCAATTTCAGCTGCTAAAACCAGAAAATCAACGCCAATTTCTGCAATTAAGGGGATGATATAAAAGTTGAAACCAAAACGCTCACGCACTGCAGCAGCTAATGTATGTTTGCTGACTGCTGCCAAGCGCCCAGACATTTCTACTAAAAAAATAACACAAATTGTTCCAAGAACAATCGCCCAGATAAGTTGAAAACCGAATACAGATCCAGCTTCGGCAGCAGTAGCGATCGCACCCACATCCAAAAAGCCACCTATACTTGTAATGATTCCCAAAGCAATCTCAAAAATTTTCTTCATGGCTTTTCACCTGCTGGCTTTACCAGCTTGTGAATTGTTTGCTCTTCGGTTAAGAGTTGTTTGAGTTGAGTTGCAATGGCACTCCGGTCTTTTTGTTCCACTGCTGCTGACATTTGACCTACTGTATACTTGAGTTCTTGTATCAGCTTTAGTGTAGTTTGCTGCTGCTTTGGTGGTATTGATAATTTTGATAAGTTATCTGTTTCTTTTTGTAGTTCTTTCTGAGTTGTTTTTAGTGTTTGCTGAGCGTAAGCAGTCGGCACAGCATCGCGTAACCATGCCTCACTAACCATGTGTGCTGTTGCTGTCCATGAAGATACTGTTTCTAGCTCTTTTGTTAGTTCTTCTGTAGATTTTTTGCTACTACAAGAAGTGATATATAATATCAGAAAAAATAATAAACTCTGATTTATTAATATCCTTTGGATCGGCAGTGACATTTATATGCCCTCTTTGACCAATGTATAATCAATTTCTCAAATTAGTTTTTCAGTATATATCTCTTGCGAAACATTTCAAAATTATGTATATAATAATTAATATTCTTTAATTTATAAACATATTAGCAAGAAAATAGGAAATACTACTATTACAAATAAACCCCATAAATTTCTTGCTATATTGTTGGCTCTTATGGCTCGACTTCTACCCTAATGTAGATACTTGCGAAAGAATACTACTCCCATTCCAATACTGCTCGGATAAGCAAAAATTAGAAACCCGGTTTCTTTAAGAAACCGGGTTTCTGGCACCTCAACTATTCTTAACCGAGCAGTATTGACTCCCATTCCACCCAAAGAATATCTATTTAACGAACTACATTCGCGAGCGCTCATGCTGAGCGCTTTGCAAGGGGCGCGTGTACATTCAAAGTAGCGTGTCCGTTGGCTCACCTGTTCCGATAGGAGAAGGATAATAAACATAGATAAACATAGAGTGAATGGCAAAGTTTGTTGACTCTGTGCTTATCTATGGTTTTTTCTTTGCTATTTGGCAAAGATAATGCTACTTAAAATTTTGATAATTTTAAACTTCGGCACCTGCTTTTGGTTGAGCACCCATAGGTGAAACGTAATCACGGAAAAGATTAATCTGCTGCTCAAAATCTATTTGCTGAATTTTGTTGAGTAGCTGTTGAGCTTGGGAGGAAAGCTGATAGTTTTCAGGCATAGGAACAATAGTAGCGTTTTCCATACCTTGAGCTAGGCGATACCAAAACAACAGTTTGGTTGTGTCGCTCATGGAGCCGTACATCCGGGAATATTGATTATCTGCTTTGTTAATCAAATCACGCTGAAATTGCAACTGTTTTTCGTGGGAT
Organism: Iphinoe sp. HA4291-MV1; assembly: GCA_019359415.1. Taxonomy (GTDB): domain Bacteria; phylum Cyanobacteriota; class Cyanobacteriia; order Cyanobacteriales; family Nostocaceae; genus Brasilonema. Next base: position 3,927 of record JAHHHH010000067.1, read on the forward strand.
AATTCCTTAATTTGATTGAACAAACCTTCAGCAATTTCTGGGGAAACAGTACTAGCTGCAGGCGCTGCAGGTGTTATAGAATCGCCCATTTCTTTGTAAATGAACCAAAATAAAGCTAGCTGTTCGTCTACGTTCAAGCTTTGAAACGCTGTAACACATTCGCGGATATTTGGGTCGCTAGTTTGAGTGAATGTCATAACAAACTCCGATTGCAATTAATCACTAACACTAGCAACGCTATCAAACGTACATTTGGTGTTTAACCCTACTGAAGGCAGATGTATCTCAATCAAAGAGAAGAACAATAAGAAAACAAAGAACTCGATAAATCAGAACTTAGAAGAGTTCTAAGTTCTGAGTTTTTGACTGAATTTCCAGGAGGTTCAAACGTGGAAAGACGTTTAGAAGGAAAAGTCGCCATCATTACAGGCGCTGGTACTGGTATTGGAGAAGCGATCGCTCACAAATTTGCCAAAGAAGGAGCATCGGTTGTTGTTAATGGACTACCCAACGACCCAATTGAGGATGTCGTTAATTCAATTAGACATTACAGTGGTAAAGCGATACCCTATCTGGTTACGCTTTGAACCCAAGGGCGAATTACGCCTCGACCATTCCCGTGAAGGACTAGAGAATAAAGAAACAAAAACCCTGATGTAGGAAGAAGACAAGGGGACAAAGCAATTCAAAGTTCAAAATTCAAAATTAAGAATCTCCCATTGCCCATTGCCCATTGCCCATTGCCCAATTCCCAATTCCCTTTGTTCTCTAGTCCTTTCTCTGCTCATAATCTTGCGATGACTTTGGGTCTAATTCCCAACGGCTGTCATCGCGTTGCTCAAAAATATCTGTTGTCCGTAGAAAGGCTTTGTCGTCCATTTCCATTCCAACAGCAGCACCAAGCTCATCAACAATATCTTGATCGGGAGTAGGAACTGTACCACCAACAGCCTCATCACCTACATCTGCTGCTCTTTCCCAAGCCGCATCCACATCCCCTGCTGTTAATTCTGGACTGGTGTCAGTACTTCTTTTGATCTCAGTTCGCAAGTTGCGATCGCGAAGCGGGCGCTCTGCGCCATCGCCAATGTTATATCCTGGTTCTTCCTGAACACCAGTTCCGTAAGATTCGGTAACTTCTTGTGGCAAATCATCCGTTTCTAGTTCATGATGACTATTTTGCTCTGCTAAGTCTTTTTTTTCTGCCATAGTTCTAGCTCTTGCTGCATCCTCACGATAACGCTTTCTCTCCGAAGGGTAGTCTTCCTAAAGAAGTATGACTTTTGAAATAAAACAATCTCTGCCTTAAGAGTGAAGAGAAGTGACTTATTGATGCATAATGTTATATGTATCAATTCACGTTATAGCCACTTCATGGAGAGTTATGGGTTGAGGAAAGTGGGAGTTATCAAAGTATTTTTTTCTGATAGCTCTTCTATACCAACTCATAACTATTTTTTTTATTATATTTTATTAAAGGAATTCTATTTCCTCAAAAGAGAAAAGAAAAAGAGAAAAGAAAATAATTGTATCACTTAAGAAATAAAAAATATCTATTTCTAAAGAACAACGAAAGAAAGTCATTAAAGAGCAATACTTTAAGTAAGTACATGAATTCATGGTCGAGTGATAAGAAAGTTAGGAATTATGACTTGGGTTTCTAATCATTTATTAAGCTCCAAATCATAATTTCTAACTATTTTCTAAAATTTGCTAAAAATATTATCTTACATGAATCGAAGTCAATCGAGAGATTAGTCAAATTTGTGTAAATAGATAATTATAAGTTGGTAATTTAGTATTGAAAAGAACTGAGTACATACATAAGTTTACTTGACTCAAGTGTTTAGTATAAACAGACGGAGGCAAAAAGTGAAGTACGACGAGTTTATTAGACACGTTCAAAGTGTAGCTCAGTTGAATTCTCGCGAAGAAGCAGAACGTGCAACCTATGCAACACTAGAAACAATTAAAGAGCGTATTGTTGGCGATGAAGCAAAAGATTTAGCTGCACAGTTACCTCAAGAACTGGGGAAGTATTTGCATGGACGAGAAGGTGAGAATGGGCAACACTTCTCAATGCAAGAGTTTATTACCCGTGTGAGTGGAAAAGAAGGAGTAGATCCAACCGCAGCAGCCATTCATGTGCGGTCTATATTCGTCGTGCTAAGGAACGCTGTAACACCTGGTGAGTTTGAAGATTTCCAAGCAAATTTCTCAAACGATTATGCAGAACTCTTCCCAATATCGTCGTCAACGAGTGAAGTCCCGACATAAGAGTGCTAAGTCTTGAGTGGTTCACAACTCAGGACAAAATCAATAACCGATACTTCTTGTATAACTGAATATTCAAATTAGTTAAGAGAAATCAAGGAAAGTCAATGATCAGCAATCATACTAGCAAGAAAAAAGTTGCTATCCTCATTGAAAATGAAGTAGAGGATGCAGAGTTTCAAGTCCCTTACAATGCATTAAAGCAAGCAGGAATAGAAGTAGTTGTCCTTGGTGCCCGCACAAATGAAACTTATAAAGGTAAACAAGGAAAACTCTCCAAGCAACCTGATGGCACTACAACTGAAGCAATGGCTTCTGAGTTTGATGCTGTGGTGATTCCTGGTGGAATGGCTCCCGACAAAATGCGGCGCAACCCCAATACAGTGAGGTTTGTGCAAGAAGCAATGCAGCAAGGAAAATTGGTAGCTGCAGTTTGCCACGGACCACAAGTTTTAATAGAAGGCGACTTGCTCAAAGGCAAACAAGCCACTGGTTTCTTAGCAATTCGCAAAGACATGATTAATGCTGGTGCAAATTATATAGATGAGCCTTTAGTCATTGACGGGAATTTAATTACATCACGTCAACCGGGAGACTTGCCAATCTTCGCCACAGCTATATTGAGTCGTCTAGGCTATGGTGGTAAAGATGCTGCCTTGCCAGATGAAAAAGACCCAAGAGCGGAATGGTGGAAATTGGCTGATGCTTGGGGTGGTTCTACCAAGGGTGAGATTGTCAAGGCTTTGAATACAGCTCTTGCTGGTGAGCGTTATGCGCTGGAAGCGTTGGAAAAGTACACAGAAAAAGAATCAGATACACAAATAAACTCTCTCTTTCAGGAGATGATTAGCAATAAGCAAAGCCACATCGAATTTTTGGAAGCGCGTTTGAATGAACTAGGTGAAAAACCTTCTTTAGCAGCAAATATCGCTAACCAATACGCGAAGGTCAAAACCGCTCTTACAGGAAGTGATGATACTTATCAGTTGCGTTCTGCCTTAGGCGATGTGCAAACGGGTATCGGTGATATTGGCAACTTGATTGCAGCAACAACCGACCCAATCTCAACTAGAATTTTCACACAAATCCACAAAGACCTGTTGACGTACGAACAGCGACTCGTAGACCTGTATCGTGCACGGATGGGTGCAGAAGTCAAGCTTGCTAAACCGACTACAGGAGCTGCCGTAACGATGTAGGTCTTTATGGAACGAACCACATGAGCGCAAAGTAGAGAGAAGAAACAATATCAGGAGGGGACTTTACGCCAAAGTCAAAAGTATTTGACTAACGACATCAAAGTTCTGCTAAAACCCTAAAGCTTTGGTAATTGGTTTGTAGCAAGTGCCTAAGCTCTTACTAAAAGCTAACTACCAGAATTCAAATGAAATACAACGGAGGATTTTTATGAATCGCTTACGTAAAATTTTGACTGTTTTTCTAGTTGGATTAACATTTTTTGTCATGCAAGCTTTTGGCTATGGCGCACTGCAAGCACAAGCTGATAACACTGTAACAAGCCCAGAAGGTATTTATTACAAAAGAACACCCGAAGGCAGAGGCAATATCAATAACAACGACAATATCAGGGACAATATCAAGAACGACAACAAGCTGGTTGAGCAAGCCAGAAAGAACCTAAAAGAAACTGCTGATAATGTCCGCGAAAAAGTCAACAATGTTGGTGAATCAGTTTCTCGCAATATGGGTGACACCGTAAAAACCCCAGAAGGGATTTATTACAAAGGAACACCCAATAGTTGAAAATACACTTGAGCCAGTAACTCTGGAAAAAGAGAAGAGTACTACTAATAATCTTCTCGAGCTATAGGACTCATATTTGATTTTTGAAATATACGTAGGGTGCGTTATGCCTGGTGGCTAACGCACCGTTAGAAGGCTTTGGTGCTGTACTCTCGCCGATAACACAACGCGCTTGTGCTACAACGGGGGGAACCCCCGCATCTCCCAAGGGGAGACGCCAAGGGCGAACGCGTAGCGTTTCCCTTAGGAAAAGGCGCTGCTCTCCGCACCGCACTGGCTCCCCTACAGATACTTAGATTTTTTCATAAATCAAATCGGATTCCTATAGATAAGTAGAAGAAGTTAAAAGTCAAAAGCCAAAAAATTTTACTTTTGACTTTTGGCTTTCCCCTCAAAATAGCTTGCGATAACTGCTTTTTTTTGCAAAATGTTGATGGGTTATTTACCATTAGGTCTATTTGGCTACTTCCAAATGACTGATTACTAACTATGTTTGACTCTCTAAAAAAAGAACTATCTCGCCGTGCTCTTTTACATAGAGTCGGTTTTGGGTTCATGGCAGTTGGTGTCACAGGAACTGTAGGAAACATCATAAAACCCGCTCATACTCTTGCCCAAGCGGGACCAGCACCAAGTAATGAACCATCTTTACCTCCTGAAAAAAAGCTAGGATGGGCAGTTGTTGGTTTGGGTAAGTTTGCTACTCAACAGATAATGCCCTCGTTTGCGGAGTGTAAGAGGTCGAAGTTGGTAGCTTTGGTGAGTGGCGATCGCGCGAAAGCTGAACGATACGCACAGCAATACGGCGTCAATCCCAAAAATATTTATAATTACCAGAGTTATGACTCTATCCGCAATAACCCTGAAGTAGATGTTATTTATATCATCTTGCCCAATGGGATGCATGCAGAATATAGTATTCGCGGGGCGCAAGCAGGCAAACATATAATGTGTGAAAAGCCGATGGCGAACACCGTAGAAGAATGTCAAGCAATGATTGATGCGGCAAAGAAAGCAAACCGCAAGTTGATGATTGCCTACCGTGCCCAATATGAACCATACAACCTCGCTACCATTAAACTTGCTCAAAGTGGCAAACTCGGCAAGCTCAAGTTGATAACCTCAGACCACGGACGAACCCTCAACCCCAAAGATCCCGCTGACATTTGGCGGATGCAAAAAAAACTTGCTGGCGGTGGTTCCCTCTACGACATTGGTATCTACAGCTTACAAGCAACGCGGTACATTACTGGCGAGGAACCTGTAGCAATTAGTGCCATGATGTATAGCACCTCTGGCGATCCCCGTTTTCGGGAAGTAGAGGAAAATGTCAACTTCGTGTTGCGTTTCCCCAGTGGTGTCCTTGCTAACTGTACCTCAAGCTACGGCTACTCCGATACCAAACGTATTCAAGTTTTCGGGTCTGACGCTGTCTTGGAATTAGATCCAGCAACCGACTACTACAAACATCGCCTAATGATTAAGGACAAGAACGGTAACCAGGAGCAAAAAATTCAAGAAAAGAACCAATTTGCCCTAGAGATAGATCATCTTTCCGAGTCCATCATACAGAATAAACAACCCAAAACTTCCGGTGAAGAAGGCTTGCAAGACGTTAAACTTATGCAGCTTATTTACGAAGCAGCCCGCACGGGCAAAACCATCAAAGTTTAGCATTCACTGAACTCTCCTCTTCTTTTTCTTCCTTGGTGCTCTTTGCGTCTTTGCGGTTCGTTTTTTTCATAAACCTCATTGAGGAAACAAAATATGCCTGACACAAGTGTTAAAAAAGTAGACTCTGCCTATTCTCCTAAAGGTGAACAGGGTCAAAAGTATCTCGCATCTGGTAAATTTGTTTCAATGCGTCTTTGGGAGAACGAACAACCTGGTGAATCCAAAGAATCAGCAACGCGGGAATATGAAACTGTTGGTTATGTTATCAGTGGTCGTGCCGAGTTGCACATTGAAGGTCAAGTCGTTTTACTAGAGCCCGAAAGTTCCTGGGTAGTGCCAAAAGGAGCATCCCATACTTACAAAATTCTCGAACCATTTACCGCTGTTGAGGCAACCAGTCCGCCAGCCCAAGTTCACGGGCGAGACGAGAATTAATTATAAATCTTTACCTGTTGCTAAAATTTCTCCTAGTAACATCTTACCAGAGACTCAACCTCTGGTTTTTTCTTTATTTTATGAAGGCAACAGTCCACTGAATGGTTATCCAAACTTCTGTCTAGGGACCAAATGCCCTCAGTTAATTTACTTACTTTTTAAGTATCAGGACTTACGCAACTGGCCCAGTATTGGCACTAGCTCTACAGATGGCTTACGAGAGAACAAAGCCGAGAGATGGGGCGAGCGGGGTTTTTGGATCTAACGTCAAGCAGTGCGATCGCCCAACACCAAAAAGTTGCGCCTGTGATAAAGGAGCGAGGAGCATGTGGAGCGATACGATTCATTTAAGAAAATTGATCTGTTGAGTTCGTCAGGGGAGGCAGAAGGAGAGAAAAAGGGCTGATCTGAACTGTATTGCCCAAAGGTGAGAAAATTAAACAAGTTGCTACCAGCAATGTAAACAAACACGACGCCGGTGTTACGGGCGAGAAGGGTTTCCGTCCCCGCAAGGGGAATTCGTTAATGGAAAGCTAGGGTTTTCGCCCTCGCTTTGACTTGCCAAAGTACTTTTTACAAGTTAGAGTCTCGTAGTGAATTTGTCAAATGTGCTTTGTCTCTAATCAAGCATTTAGAAATAATGCTTTACGATACGTTTTTTTGAATTTTGAATTTTGAATTGCTTAAGATTATGCTGACCTTTACTCAACGTAAACCACCAAACACTGATACACCAGTGACTTCGATCCTTGCTTTAACAGCCGAAGAACGCACTCGCAGCCGTCATCGTTTTGAGACGGAAGATGGGGAGCTAGTGTTTTTGCGTTTACCGCGAGGAACGGTGTTATGGGATGGGGATATTCTGCAAGATGAAACGAGTGGTAGTTTGATAAAAATTGCTGCCAAATCAGAACCTGTTTTCACTGTCACTGCCCAAACAGCGATAGATTTATTACGGGCAGCATACCATTTAGGAAACCGTCATGTCCCAGTGGAGATAACAGCAACTTATTTACGCTTATCTCCTGATCCAGTTTTACGCGTCATGTTGGAACAACTTGGACTGGAAGTGAAAGAGGAAACTGCGCCGTTTCAGCCAGAAACTGGTGCTTATGGACACCATCACACTCACGAGAGTCACTAAAGCGATTGCCCTTCGCGCAGCGTCTCCCTTAGGAGAAGGGGCACTGGCGGAGCCAATCGCTGATGTGCTTTGTCGTTAAAATAACAATAACTGCACGTTTTGTTGTATATTCCAAGGTATATTTATTGTCGCAAAATAAACAATAAAGGCAAATTCAATGGTGAGATCGGCGTTAATAACATCATTACGGCGAGCTTACAAAATCACTAGGACATCTCTAGAAACAGGAATTCCTACGGATGAAATAGTTGATATTCTCCAGCAAAAAACCACTCGTCGTCGTCTGATATATGGAGGTTTGGGATTAGCGAGTGCTATCAGCGCAGTGACGTGGCATGGTGGTAGTGACTCGGCTGCATTTGCCACAATTCCCAAAGTCTTGGTGGTGGGTGCGGGAATTGCTGGACTAGTTGCAGCTTATCGCCTTTCTCAAGCTGGAGTTCCTGTGGATATTATCGAGGCAAGAAATCGTATTGGCGGTCGGATATATACAGTACAAAATGCTGTGGGGACTTCTATACCCGTAGACTTGGGTGGAGAATTTATTGACACAATCCATACTAGCTTACGCTCTTTGGCACAGGAATTAGGTTTGCAAATTGCAGATTTGTATACTGCTGATAAGGATTTGATACAATTAACTTCGTATTTTCAAGGACGTAAAATATCAGAAAAAGAAATTTTACAATGGTTCACTCCATTGGCGAAGAAAATAAAGCAAGATTTAGCTGCCTTTGACAAAACATCTGTCACCTACCGCACACGCAATCAGGTTGCTATTAAGTTAGATAATACCTCTATCACTCAGTACTTAAAGGAAGCGCAAGTTCACCCAATTCTGAGTCAGATAATACAAGTTGCTTACACTGGTTTATACGGTCGAGAAGCGAGGGAGCAGTCTAGTCTGAATATGCTACTTTTGATTGGCACAGATACGAGCAGCTTCCAATTGAATGCCGAAAGTGATGAACGTTATCAGATTATTGGTGGAAATGACCAAGTCCCTCGAACCTTAGCGCGATTCTTAACCAATTCTATTGAAACAGGAACCCAATTAGAAGCGATCGCAACTCGAAGTGATGGCAGTTACCGAGTCAGTTTACATTCTGGTAATCGCTCTAGTGAACGGATATATGAGCGAATTTTACTGGCGTTACCTTTTAGTACTCTGCGTCAAGTCTCGTTAAATGTAGATATGCCAGCAGTAAAAAACAAAGCGATCGCTCAATTAGGTTATGGTAACAATGCCAAGTTAATAACTGCATATCAAGAACGCATATGGCGCACACGCTATCACTCAACTGCATTTGTCTCTACTGACCTAGACTTTCAATCCATCTGGGAAGCTTCTCGTTATCAAACTGGTTCAAGTAGTCTACTCACCAATTTTACTGGCGGTCAAAGCAGTTTACTTCTGGAGCAAAATTCGGCTGAATTTCAAGCTCACAAACTGCTAACACAACTAGAAAAGATATTCCCAGGAATTAGCAGTGTACGCAAGGGTCAAGCGATTCGTGCTTATTGGCCGACAGAACCTTATACAAGAGGTTCCTATGCTTGCTATCTTGTTGGACAATGGACAACAATTGCAGGAGCTGAACAAGAAAATGTAGGCAATCTGTTTTTTGCTGGTGAACATTGCTCCCAAAAGTTTCAAGGTTATATGGAAGGTGGTTGTAGAACGGGTGAAATGGCTGCTGTCCAAATTCTACGTTCTTTGGGTTTAAAAAAGAGCGCTGCTCAACAACAAGCGCGAATCACCAAAACACAAGCTTTATCACCCGGAATTCCAGTAGCCAGCTTTATGATAGTTTAAAGTTACACTTAACATATTGCAATAAATAACTTTTCCCTTATGACTGGAGAGCAAAATCTTGGGAATAGAACTACGTAGCTTCGTATTTCTCGACAGCCTGCAACCCCAACATGCAGCATATATGGGAACAGTAGCTCAAGGTTTCTTGCCATTACCGGGCGATACATCACTATGGATTGAAATCTCTCCTGGTATCGAAATTAATCGGATTACGGATGTAGCGCTCAAAGCCGCCTCTGTCCGTCCCGGAGCGCTGGTAGTCGAACGACTCTACGGTCTATTGGAAATTCATTCTAGTTCCCAAGGCGAAACGCGAGCTGCTGGTCAAGCCATTTTGGCGACACTAGGAGTCCAAAAAGATGAATGTCTCAAACCGCGTGTTGTTTCTAGCCAGATTATCCGCAACATTGATGCTCACCAAGCGCAACTTCTCAATCGCACAAACCGGGGACAAATGCTGTTGGCAGGGCAAACACTATATGTATTGGAAGTTGAGCCTGCTGCTTATGCTGCACTCGCTGCGAACGAAGCAGAGAAAGCAGCGGCGATTAACATCCTTGCAGTTCAACCTGTAGGGAGTTTTGGACGGCTTTACTTAGGTGGACAAGAACGAGATATTCTTGCAGGTGCTCAGGGAGCGTTAGCGGCGATTGAAAGTGTAGCTGGTCGGATAAATCAGAGTGGGCGTCAGGAATAAAGGAGAGAACATGGCAAATAAAGAGCATCTGGCTTTACTTGAAGCAGGTGCGATGCTCCAGCAGGGAGCCGCCCAAAGGGCGAACGCATGGATGGAGTGGAGAAAAAAAAATCCCCAAATTGAACCAGACCTCAGCGGTGCTGATCTTAATGGTACTAACCTCTACAGAATTAACCTCATAAAAGCTAACTTAAGCGCGGCTAATTTCAGTGTCGCTAATTTGAGAGGTGCTACACTTACACAAGCTGATTTGAGCAATGCAAATTTGATTGGAGCTGACTTGAGTGAGGCGAATCTCAAAGGCGCTTTTCTCACTGAGGCTAACCTGATTGGAACTGACTTGAAAGGCGTTAACTTGAGAGATGCTGATTTGGGTTATGCAAAGCTAATTCGGGCTAACCTCTGTTTTGCAAACTTAATCGCAGCTAACTTGATTGCGGCTGACTTAAGTAAGGCAAATCTGTACGAGGTAGAAATGATAGGGGCTTACCTTTATAAAACTGACCTGTATAAAGCTAATCTGAGCCAAGCTCACCTAAGTAATGCATACCTGTTGCGAGCTAACCTGAGTGAGGCTGACTTGAGCCAAGCGGACTTGAGATGGACTAACCTCACAGGAGCGGACTTGAGTGGGGCGAATCTTAAAGGAGCTAACCTAAGGGGAGCTAACCTCAGAGGAGCTAACCTTAGCGGCGTGGATTTTCATGAGACAATTATGCCTGAGTGATTGATATATTTAGGCAACTGACGTACTCCTTGCATAATTGATAACATGAGAAAAAAGTTAGTTGTAGCCTCCATTCTTCTTTGTTTGATGAACTCTTCTTTGGCAAGCGCAGAAGTTAGTCATTTTGAAGATCCCAGACTGACGCTCTCAACTGTTGAGGCGGAATGGTCTATCAAGACTGATAAAACTGAAAGACCGCAAGTTGGTAGTAGCGAAGCAACATTGCTCAAAGCTGAAAATGAACTACAATTTCAGGGTACACTGGCTGCGATTGAGGGTAATGGGGGACTTGTCGGATTTGCGTTTGTAGAAACACCTTTATTCCAAGATTTAAGCGGATATCACTACATTGAGTTTTACGCTAGGTCTAAAGATTCCAGAATTGTCTATACGCTAACACTAAAAGATGAGCAAGCAGAGCAGGACTCTCGTACTCTCACATTTGAGCAGGAGTTTGTTGTTGGGACAGAGTGGACAAAGGTGAAGCTACCATTGAGTCACTTTCAACCAAGAATTCGTGGGAAAGTTGTTGATAGTTTTCAATTGCATCTTGAACAAGTGCGCGCTCTCTGTTTTCAAATCAATCGGAGCAAGCAGGAAGCAGATTCACCTGTTCCATTGGAGTTTGTTTTAGATGTAGGCTCAGGGGTATTTGTTACAAATCAAGAGTAAACTTATTATCCCAAACGTGTTTTCAAGCGTTCTGCTAAAACTTGTACATGAGGTTCCAAGATACATGTGTAGTGATTAGGAATCTAATATAGGACTCCTATTTGATTTCTGAAAAAAATTCAGTACAGCTTTATTCCTTCTTCCCTGTTCCCTGTTCCCTGTTCCCTGTTCCCTGTCTCTACGAGTGATTCAGGAATCAAATCGGACTGCTATATGTAAATTTGTGTGTTAGCAATGAGACGACCGATGGGGACTAAAGCATGAGATAGTTTCGCAGCTTCTACCTGACAGACAGTTGACCAAATAGTCGTCTCAAACACTAGCTCTGGTGCGCCTTCTGCGTCTGGTGCGCAAATTCCATTCATACTGTCGATAAGCAACGCCATTTTTTTGTGTTTAGCTCTTTCAACCACTTGTTAATAAAGCTGGTTTCATATCCCGAATGTTGCACATATTGCCGAAAGCAGTCAGTATTTTTCGCTTCAATTTAGTATTGAGTCTACCATGAGCGACCTGTAGGTTATCGATTACGAGAATATCGCCTTGCTTCCACTCAAAGATGACTGCATTTTTCCATTCAGCTTTTCCCAATTCTTTCGCTTCTGCTTCCGTCATCTTTGTGCATTGACCATCCTCGTTCAAAAAAGACGCGTTCAAAGTACTGGTTCGTTTTTGCGAACCATCGACAACAGTTGCTGCTGTTGCTAATCCTTGCTGAAAGCTTTTGTACAATTTGGTAGGCAGCAAATTGTAATAGAGCCTTTGCCCAAGTGAATACCGTTGTCCGAGGTTTCGATACCATTCTCTATTGACTAAACAATCAATAATGCTAAGGCAAAAGCAGAGCCTACTGGTTCTTGGGTGAGTGAATAAGGTAATATAAGAACACTCAAAATAAATAGAGCCATCCTCTTGCCAATTGAAATAAAATCCTTGTTCCTGGAGAAGTTTAGTAATCTCCTGTTGCGAGAGACCCTCGAAGACAATCTCTAATAGATGGTTGGGAACATATCGCATAAGGAGACAAATGCTGAAGATAACCTATTGAGGCAATAGGCGTAAAGTCCCAAGCCTAGTATTTGGCATATCAAGGCTGGGGAAATCACATAAAGCCAACCAGCCAAAGAACAGGGGAAAAGCCTATCTTCAGTGAGTAGAACAATAGGCAAAAACAACAGGGAGCCGATCGCAGAACACCAAGTCATAATAATTATCGGACTCAATTGAGTTCGTAGTTCTTCAATGATGAGTGGGTATAGACCAAGAAACACGGCTGATAGTAATGCTGCTATATCTCCTTGGAGTTTGCCAATAGTAAATGAAATGTCATCGTATATTAGGAGTCCAGCTCCTGCAATCGCTACGAACATACCGATGAGGAATCTTCTGTCAAAGCGCTTCCCCCAAATCAGCCAGCCCCCCAAGACGGTGAACAGTGGAGCTAAATAGTGCATGAGCGTGGAGTTAGCGACGCTGGTCTGAGTTAATGACCAAGCCCAAAGAATAAAAGTAGCAAACATCACAAATCCAAATCCTACCAAGAGCAAGATCTGCCGGATCGTGTAAAGTTGCAGTTTTTCGTCGGGTTGGTTATTAGACAGTCGCAGACGCGCTGCTGTGACTCCATTCCACAGGAAAAAGGCGACAGTAGAGATCCAGAAGCGATTAAAGATTGTGGCATTTGGACCGAGTTCGCCTTCGCTCAAGCGGATCAGAATTGGTGAAAAAGATAGGGCTACTATGCTAACTACCAATGAAGCAACTGCTACCGTAGTTGGTGTTGCGAATAGCTGTTCTTGTGAGAATTTTAGTTTAGCCTTGAGCATCAATGTTTTCCAAAAAGTTTACTAAGTATACTTGTCTTCACAGCTACTTTGTTACCTTTTTTGAACTACGATACAAATGTAGTAATTATGACATTTAATTGTTATGTCCAAATGCAATATGGAGAAAAATCTATCAATAGAAAAATTTAACTATGTCTATAGTTATTTTCGAGAATTGCTATCACCAAAAAAAATCGCACAAACCCGAATCAGACCAGGATATGTCTTGTAGAAAAGCGAAAGACATATCCGTAATTCAGGGGGTAGATGTAGGACTTTGTTGTATTTGCGCGAGGCTCAAGACAGTGTATTAAATTCCTTAGCAAGAAAGTAGCCTTAACACAAAATGATGAAGAACTAGCAAGCAAAATTTACTACTTTAATGCTCACGCCAAATTCTCTCCTAGATGTTTTTCTAGCGTTTACACATGGGGTTCCAATATAAACAAGTAATGGCTACCAGTAACATCAATAAATTTTTATATCTCCTGCTGAGAGAATGGAAAATAATTCCACCCAAATCAGAGTGGGCTTTTGATGCCATGGAGTATGATCGCCTGCATTTTGTTATGGTTGTAGTCTAACAATACGCCCTAGGGGTGATTTGCCGGAGATTATATCATGCATAACGTTTCATTGATCGCTGTCATCAATAACTCATTTAGAGGAATTCCCATTGCTTTCGCCATACAGGAAATCACACTTTTGGGGGAAAAAGTACAATATAACCCGGCTTCTAAGAACCAAGGTTGTCCGTTTGGGTCGATCCGGAAGTCAAATAAACTGTAGTGGCGACAGCCCAAAGCCTTATGACACTTCTTAGCCATTTGCTGAACCTTTTGGGTGATCGGGTCGTTAGGGTCTACAATCCAAGACTTCTTATTATCTTTAGCGGCGAAACGTAAATTGCCATCGTCCGTTTGTTGAAGTTTGTCAGCATAACTGCGGACAGGTTTGTCGTGGGGGTCTAACAGATACTCTTCAAGGGGTAAACCGACTAGCTCCCCATCTTTGACAAGAATGCCGCATCTGACTTCTCGACCGAGTTCGATGAATGCTTCTACAATGACTTCATCTGCATATTCAAATGCTTTCTTCAGAGCAGCGTCATAGTCAGTAGCGTCTTTGACTAAGGACATCCCTAAAGAGTTAGCGGAACTTGCGGGTTTGACGATTGCTGGAGGTGTAATTGTTGGAACGTCTCCTTGGCGGAGCAGTTCTCCACAAGGCACTTTGACCCCTGCTGCTTCGACAATTGCTTTGGTTTTGGCTTTGTGGGTCGCTATTGCTGTGACATCCGGAGTATTGCCTATGTAAGGAATCTTGAGCAGGTCGAATAGTGCGCGGTAGTGAGTCATTCCAGGGATACAAAACATTTGTGGCAACATGAGGTCAATGTTTTGCGCTGTTAGAAACTGTATGGCATCAAACAGAGGAATCGGTTTGGCGGCGGCGATATCTTCTTGACCGAGGGAGCGAGGAAATCGCCACTGGCGATCAGGTGTAATGTATGCAATCACAAAGTCATAGCGTGATGGATCTGTCGTTGCTACCAGACAGTCTTGGGCGTAAAGGCGTGACAAATCACAGTAAAAATCATTGTGTGCAGATCCAACTAAATGAAGGATACGAAGTAATGACATGATTCATTTTCCTAGATATAATAACTTTCAACTGGAAAAATTAATTAATAACCTTTGGACTACCGCCCAGTCTCCAATTCCTCTACATAGCTGACTCTACCTCTTCCTTGATCGCAAATTGGCTAGATGAAGTTATATATACCCCTAAAACAATCACAACAAAACTTATTAATGTAGCCCAGTTGAGGCTTTCCGAAAAGATAACCCAAGCTTCCAAAGAGCTAATGATAGGAACCAACAGATCGCATAAGGAGACAAATCCTGAAGATAATCTGTTGAGGGAATAAGCGTAAAGTCCCAAGCCTAGTATTTGGCATATTAGGGCTAGGAAAATGACGTAAACCCACCCACTCAACGAATAAGGGAAAAGTCTACCTTCAGTGAGTAGAACAATAGGTAAAAGCAACAGAGAGCCGATCGCGGAATACCACGTCATAATAATTACTGAACTTAATTGAGTTTGTAATTGTTCGATGATGAGTGGGTATAGACCAAGAAACACGGCTGAGAGGAATGCTGCGATATCTCCTTGGAGTTGGCTAGTCGTAAAGGAAATGTCATGGTATGTTAGGGGAACAGTCCCTGCGATCGCTACAAACATACCGATAAGGAATCTTCTGTCAAAGTGCTTTCCCCAAATCAGCCAGCCCCCCAAGACGGTGAACAGTGGAGCCAAATAGTGCATGAGCGTAGAGTTAGCGACGCTGGTCTGAGTGAGTGACCAAGCCCAGAGAATAAGGGGGTTTCCCTTCTGTCCTCTGACTTGAAAGTAGGGAACTCTTAACAGGGAACAGGAAAAATATCACTTTCATGCATGGTGGTGACATTTTTTCATTGGGACTGCCTTATTCCTTCTGCCCTGCCCCGTTCGCGCAGCGTCTCCGGAGGAGAAGGGGCTTGATTTCAATCACCACCTAATTCTACAAGTTTACCAATATTAAAATCAATTCTTGTCCAACCTTTTAGTTGTCGCAAATTATTGAGCAAAAGCAAGGCAATTTGCCAATGATGTACCATCAAAAACGGCAGTGGGTCATCCAGCTGATAAATAGCATCAGTACCTCGTAAAAAGTTGCGTATCCAAGTTTGCAGTTGAGCAAAGGAACGAATACCAGTTAACCGCCAGACTTCGTGATATGTCCAGTATGTCGGCTTGCTATTTGGTAATGGCTGGAGAGGTTCGGTGAACGATTCTTCACTCAAATAAGCATCTGCAACTTGTGGATGGTTGTAAAACATTGTAATCGCCGAATGCGTTCGAGGATTACATTCAATAGCGTAAACTGTCCCATCTTCAGCTTGGATAAAATCGAAGGAAATTTGTCCAGTAATTCCTAGTTCTCTGACAAAATGCGTCACCCATTCCTGAATTTTTGGGTTTTCTACATTTTCGTAATTAACTTGAAAAGCTGAAGATTCTGAACAGCAGTGCAGCCGCAACTCTCCATTCTTAACTGTACTGTGAGTGCAAAATTCCTTGCCAGGAATAAATTCTTGCATAATCCAGGATTTTTCTGGACTGATTGGTAAACTTTTGACGAATGCTGCTGTTTCCTCTGGAGTATCGCAAGGTAACTTAGTTAAATCTAAACGGCGTACCGAGTCGTAGGGAATGCTTTTAAGAATATACTTGCGAGTTTCCCCAGAAAAGTCAAAATTCAGGACTTGTTCAGGATTGGTAATTTTGAAGAATTTGGGAACCGATAAGCCAAGCGCTCTGGCTTTTTCACTAAAAGCAAATTTATCATCCAACATTTGGGTGACATCAGCGTCGAAGTGAAAAACTTCGCAATAGGGTGATAGTGCAGGCTTTGCTAAAGAGTCATAGTAACTCGCAATTGGACTCGTGACAGGAACATAAACATCAATGTTTTCTTTCTTAACGATGTCTAGTAAAGCTTGGATATAAGCTTCTGGATCGTATTGCGGGGTGGGAGTTGTATAAAAGCGAGAAATTGCACGAGAAAACCGATGACCAGATAACCAGTATTTGTGGGTTTCTACCAAGACAACTCTGTGTCCCGCAGCGTGAAAAGAACGAGCAAGCTGTAACGCTTTCGTCATTTTACCACCGCTAATCAGGATATTTTTGCGGTTTGCAGCTACGGTTGTCTGAGGACGAACAAGACGACTGAAGCGACTCCAAACCAAAGATATTAGAACTATAGCAGCATTGATGGGCAATACTAACAAGAGTATTGTCAAGGTGCCAAGGTTCTGGAATAAAGCTTTGACTTGTGCCATCAAAGAAATTGGTGATGTTGTTTCTGTATTAAATGATAAAGGAAGAGATTGTGCCATGATATTTCGTTATTCATAGTTCGCAATTAAGAAAATTGCGAACTATGAGTTAAACTATTTGGAATTGTCTTGTAGTGTCATGACAGACACGAGTCGTTGAAGAACTCAGAACTCACAGAGTTCTGTGAAGTCAGAAAAAAGGAATAATATAAGTGCGGTTTTCAGTGATTCTGAATTCTGAGTTCTCACTGCACGAATAAGCGTACAGGCTAAATGTATGACAGCTACGGTAATCGTCGGATAATGGTTAAGCCATCTCGCAGTGGTAACAATACCTGTTCCACACGCGAATCAGCAGCGACAACACGGTTAAACTGAGCAATAGCCTCGCCGTTGGGAGTGCGATGGATAGCAGGGAGATAAGCTTGTCCTTGAAGTAGAGTATTGTCTACACAGATAAACCCTCCAGGAACGAGCAAATCTTTCTCCAGCAGGATTTGGAAGTACTTGACATACTCCCTTTTATCCGCATCAATGAACACAAAGTCAAATGACTCCCTCGCATCTGCCAGTTTCTGCAAAGTTTCTAGTGCAGTACCGACTTCTGTGCGAATTTTTGCGCCATGTGGAGATTCCCGGAAAGCAGCTTGCGCGAACTCTGCGGTGTAAGGGTCAATTTCACAGGCGACTAGTTCTCCATCAAGCGGTAAAGCTTCCGCCATCGCTAATGCAGAATAGCCGGTGAACATACCAACTTCCAGCACTTTCTTAGCTTTGGTCATGTGGATAAACATCTTGAGAGTTTGTCCTTCCACGTGCCCAGAAAGCATTTCCTGCTCTAATTCTCGCACAGTCGCTTTCTCGTGGAACCTTTGACTCCAAGCTTCCTGAGCGGTTTTATGAGCTAGCGCTGCGAGAGCTGGTGATTCACGGGTGGTACATTCCTCTAAATAGGGATCTAAACCTGCTGCTAAAAGCCATTTTTCAGCTTTTTGTGGTTAACCGCTACTTTGATAGCAACACTTGCATCAATCAAACCAATGAGAGTGGTCGGAATGCGAATGTAGTTGCTACTGCGGCGGTAAGCAGAACAGGCAAAACCTGCAACATCTGTGATAAGTCCACCACCAATCACTAACACTGGTTCCTTGCGAACCAACCTGAATTCAGCAAAAGCATCAATAATCTTCTCGAAAGACTCAATCGTCTTGTTTGGCTCAGTGATAGTGATAGGAAAAACCGTCAGGTCAATGTCGTAACACTTGAAGTATTGCTGGATTTGACTGCTGTAGAGTTTATACACATTTTCATCTACAACAACTAAGCAGCGTCCAAAATCTTTATAGACTTCTGCCAGTTGTGGATTTTTGATTGCAAAAACCCCATCAACATAGATTAGGCTGTACTCAATCTTTTCGTAAGCCTCTACATGAAAAGCGGTTTCAGTGGCTTCAAACTTTGCTTGAACTGTACTCATTATTTTTGACCTACAAGTTGATAATATCCCCCAAAAATGGGGGACTCTTTGCAAGACAGCGGTTACTCTAATGCACTCAAAAACTACACTTCTATCCTTGAACAAACTGCCCAATGGACATGAGGACTGAAGGCGAATAAGTTAACAGAAACAAATATTCCCCTCCCGTCTAAAAAGGTTTTGAGCATACTTTAGTCGTTGATTTGAATTTGATTAGCCCACTTTTGAGCCAAACTTACTGATATCAGGTTAAAATTCCACTATTTGCAGAAAAATCCTGATACTTCACAGGGTGATAGCTATCGAATAATCAGCGTATCTTGACCTAATTTTCAAATTATCACATTTTAAAAAGATTTGTTAATTTTTTTTATATTTTTTGCTTCCTCTCAGGATTTCAGTCTAGAGAATCGGTAATGTATTGCCAGTACAATCAAAACATTTGAAAAATTATAATGTGACAAGCTATTATTAGAAACTGGTTTTTGCATTTGGTGACTTTTGCTTACCATTACAGACCAAGAAGCTCTTCGTAACGATCGATACAATAACCTTTTATAATAAGTCTCAGTTGATAAAGCTTCTACCTAAAGAACGAATATAAAACACTTCTGTTTAGTAAAGGGAGATACAAAGGAACTATAACTAGCAGTTAGGAATCTGATCGCACCGTTATCACTAAAGTTGAAGGCAAAATCACACCTCTAGTGGTTGCTTATGTTAAAGCAGCTTATGAAACCCCCACTTGCTAGGTCGGTTATCCACCCACTTTCTTATCCGTTATCTCGCCTAGGATTTAGCCACAATTTAAGTAAGGTCATTTCTAGAAAAACAAACTATGTTTCCGTTTCCTTTTCCTTTTTGGGATAACAACTGCTACGGTAGCGAACCCGTGTCTCGCAAAACTCGCTTAGAGCGTAAGCTGAAATTCCTCAAAACAATGCGAGATGATTTAGATACTAGACTTGCTGGTCTAAACGCTGCTATCAGTAATGTTGAGCAGCAGTTAAATCAGGAAGATGTCACTCAAGCCTAAAAAGTTTTCCTTCTAGCTAGGTATTATTGCTCAAATATAGGCTAGTTGTCTCGTTCCTTGGCTCCAACAAGGAGTGTTTACCAAGAGGCTCCGTCTTAACTGTCAACACAGAAGTCGGAGCCTCAATTTATAGTTATGATGAATAGTTATGATGAACTGATAACTGACAGCAGTTATGATGTGCAAAATTTGCTATGCTTCTTAAGAAAAATTGTAGGTCAGTAAGATATTATATGCATTAAACCGCTCAATGCACACAGTGATCATCAAGTTCATTTGTATCCTAGAAATAGAGACTTAATATTTTTTAGGTAAATATGATGACTCTATTAGAATTCAAACAATTGATAGAAAAAGGTCTAAAATGTCCTGAGTCACTACCAAAAGCGTTGCAGAGCCTTTGGTACGACAAAAAAAGTGACTGGAATACAGCACATGAAATAGTACAAAATGCCAGCGATGCTGATAGTGCTTGGGTTCACGCTTACCTGCACCGTAAAGAGGGCGATTTAAGTAATGCCCATTACTGGTACAGACGTAGCGGTCAGCCAGAGTCAAAACTAGAATTAGACGAGGAATGGGAGCAGATAGTTTCTTGTTTACTAAGCAAGGTGAACCAAGAGCATGGATGCAGATGAACTGAAGCAGCGTTATGCAACAGGAGAGAGAGATTTTCCTGCAACAAACCTTGGTAGAGCCAAGCTAATTGGAGCAAATCTCGCTGGAGTTAACTTATTTGCTGCGGATTTAAGTGGAGCAAATCTAGCTAAAGCTAAGCTGTGGGGAGCCAATCTTGGAGGAGCTAACTTAGCTAGAGCCAACTTGACGCGAGCTAACCTAAGCGGTGCCAACTTGCATGAAGCTAATCTTAGGGGAGCTAAGCTAAACTTTGCCAAGCTATACGGAGCAAATTTGAGTGGAGCTTGCTATGACGACAGTACCCACTTTTCTAGAGGTTTTGACCCCATTAGTAGAAATATGCGGAAGCTTTGACTATTTTTGACCACTATTTGTTGCGGCTCGCAAACATAAACGCTCCGGCTTGCAAACAAGAAAATTGTTGGCTCACATTAAGGTTCTTGGCAACTTTTGGTGATCATGGAAGGTTACGCGCTTTAAGGCAGAAGGCACAGGGTTGGGCAAACCCTCTAACTTGAAAATCAAACTTTGGCTGAAACCCAAGAGGAGTATGTGGCTGAAGTCGTTGAATGGCGACAGCCAAAATTCAAATCACGCTACCTCAAAATCACCAGCTGATTAACCATCGTCCCTAGTGCCACTAAACCTAAAATAGCCATTAATCCCGCAGGCATAAATTTACGTGTTTTCACCAGTCTAAACCCAAAAGTTATAACTAAAACAGCAGTAACTACAGCTGCTAACGTCAAACCCCAGGTTTGTCCTTGGAGTTGGAGAAAAGCAGCAAGAATGAGTATTAAACCGCTGATACCACCACTAATCAGAGAAACTTTGCTATTCGCTTGACGGTAGCCAATAACACCACCAATCAGAGCTAAGATGCCGTAGGCAAGAGGTGCGACAATACCTAAAGTCATTGTTAAAAAACCTATGTAGAATTTAATTTTGCTGCAAGCATTGGCAGACAATTTACCATAGCTATTTAGCTACATTACCTTTTGATTGATGGATAATCAAGCGATCGCAAAGATTCAATTCCTCCAGCGCCAAGCAGCGTCCCTCTTACTCTACCAATCCGCCGTCCAAAGCGAAGTGGGGAGCGCATATCTTGACCTGTTGCAATCAATACGCTACACTGATGCCGACGCACGGGGTTGCCTCCAAGCATACGGCAATTACTTCAGATGCTTGGCTGCCAAACATCAAAACTGGGAGGAATATCTTATTACTCAAATTCTCAGAGCAGAGAATCCTTTTACTCAGCTAGCTCAACAGCAAGAATTTGAAGATTTCCCTCCAGCTTTAGTAGCAGCAGTTCAGCATGATTTACAAGCGTTGCAAAGTCTTTATGAGTGTAGCAGCGCTGCTTTGAGTGAGTGGGTGCAAGACGTGGCACATCTGGGTGTTTCACCAGTCGTATGGTATGTAGAGAAAGATGAAATAGCAAGAATTCATGAATTGCCGCTGATTGAGAAACTAGAACAGTTAGAAAATTGGGCTGATGCGGTGAAAGAACTGGCAGCGTATTATCGCCAATTTGGTACAGGTTTATTTGCAGAGTATCAGGCTTTGCGTTGGCAAGCTGGGCAGTTTGTCGGAATACGCTATCCTGATCCAGTTCAGTTGAATCAACTTGTGGGTTACAAGTCGCAAAAAGAAGCTTTGTTGAAAAACACAGAGTTTTTATTATCCGGACAAGTGGCGCTGCATGTCTTACTTTACGGTAGTCGCGGTTCGGGAAAATCTTCTTTAGTGAAAGCTTTGCTGAATGAGTATGGCGAGCACAACTTACGCTTACTGGAAGTCGCAAAATCTGAGTTGAGAGACTTACCAGACATTGTGGAACAGTTACGCAATGTCCCACAGAAGTTTATCATCTTTGTCGATGACCTGTCTTTTGAAGAAGACGATGATGCTTTCAAAGCACTCAAAGTGGTTTTGGAAGGCAATTTAACCGCACGACCTCAAAACATTGTCGTGTATGCTACTTCTAACCGTCGCCACTTAATTCGAGAGTTTTTTGCTGATAGACCATCTCCCAAAGACAACGACGAAGTTCATGCATGGGATACCATGCAAGAGAAGCTATCTTTTAGCGATCGCTTTGGTTTGACTTTGACTTTTGAAGGCGCTGATCAGAAAACTTACTTACAAATTATCCGGCATCTTGCGGCGCAAGCTGGAATTGATATGAGTCAGGAAAATTTGGAACGTCAAGCTTTACAATGGGCAACTCGCCATAATGGTCGTTCTGGAAGAACAGCAAGACAATTTGTTGATTTCTTGAAAGCAGATTTGACACTGTCTCGTTCAACCTACCATGCAGCGAACACATAATTGTGAAATAGTATAGATTTCGTCGTGAATTTTTCTGTTCTCTCGACTATAGTGTTACAAATAATGACATCGAGAGCTGAAAAAGCGACAGTGTGATGCTTATTGACTTAGAAAATACTTAGAATGACTGGGCTATGTTAAAAACAAGCAATATGCAATCAGCAATAGTGAGTAATCGACTTATTATAGGTATAGTTGCCTTTGGCGTGAGTTTTGGTCTGAGTCTCGTCCTTAGCTGGGATTTTAACAAAGCCTTTCTCACAGGTGTAGTCACTGTACCTGCTACGTATCTATCGGTATTGTTTGTAGATAAACGTAAAAGAAACCATGAAATACTGATTTTAGATTCTCTACAAAGGCGAATTAGAGATCTTGAAGGATTAAAGTCTCGCATTATCGCAGAAGTTTATCAACTGGAAGCTCATAACGCTTTACTGCATACAGAGTCAAGTAATTTACAAAATCAAGTTATAGAACGACGTAACCAGAGAGATACTCTCAATAGAGAGCTAAGCACTTACGTCATAGAAAAAAAACAGTTAGAAGCAAAAATAAACTATCTACAAAATGAACTTCACGCACTAGACCAATCAAAAGTAGAACTTAACAATACCTTTTCTGCATTAACAGCCGAAAAACGCCGTTTAGAATTGAAATCTAATGTATCACGTGCTGAAATAACTCAATTACAAGCTCAAATAAACGAATTCCAACAGCAAAAGCAAGAATTAGAAAGTAGCTTAACTCTACTAAATCGGCTAAAGCCTCAACTAGAAGAGAAATTACACGAGTTGCGAGTGCAAATACAAGAGTTAGAAGTTCAGGAAAACCAACAAAAGCAACTCATTTTAGAGAAAAAAGCCGAGAAGGAACATATAGAAGCAAGCCTCAATTCTTTACAAACCCAACTGACAGAACAACAAATCGAATTACAACAATTGCAAGAGCAAGTTATATTGTTGCAAGGGGAACGCGACCAGTTGCAAAGCCAAGTTTGGGAGCTTCTCCACCAAATGGGAACCCTGACAACTCAGGAACAATTGAATGAAAACGGACAGGAAGAGAGCGAAGATCTCTTTCCTTTCTCTGAATTACTAGAGTCTTTAGAACCACCAATAGATACTACCGATAGAGGAGAAAATTTCTCTGAAGAATGGGCTGAGTTTACCAAGCAGCTACAGAGTTATGAAATTCGGGTATTAAAAGCTATGCTAGAACAAGATAACCCTAATGCTGCTATTAAAAAGATTGCTGAAGAAAATATTACAATGCCAAATCTACTGATTGATTCCATTAATGAACTTGCCAATAATACTATTGGTGAATTAATAATTGACCCAAATTCGGAAACTCCAGAAATTTATGAAGAACATAGGACTAATATAAAAAAAGTCATTGCAATGTACGAAAATAAAATGGCTGAACCAACCTCATTTAACTAAATGTATATACCATATTCTTCCTAGGTTTAAGCTGGAAATGCTTTCATCGCTAGGCACCATCTTTGGTAAATTGCAAGAGGAGACAGCCCACTAAATAGCTTTCCCACGTGCTTCGTAGGAACGAGAAAAGTGAGGTGCAGTAATTTAAATGACAAAGCTCAAAATCTCAAAAAAAGTATCCACTGCTTTGATAAACTCTCTAGGCGCGGGAGTCGTACCTAGAGTAGGACTAGAACACATAGCGGTAGGACGGGAACAAGAACTCAAAAGCCTATCGCAAAATCTTAATGATATAGCAGAAGGGATAGCAGCATTTCGCTTCGTCATTGGCAATTACGGTTCAGGGAAAAGCTTCATGCTACAACTGCTTCGTAATCGTGCTATGGAGCAAGGTTTTGTCGTAGCTGATGCTGACTTATGCTGGGAACGCCGACTAGCCGGAAGCAACAACGAAGGGTTGGCGACATATCGAGAATTAATGAGTCACCTTGCTACAAAAACGCGTCCTGATGGTGGTGCGTTGGTTTCTATTTTGGAAGGATGGATTAATAAAATCCAACAAGAAGTCGCTAAAGAAACTGGAATGCGTCCCAATGATGAAGGTTTTGATGACCAAGTTGAAGAAAAAATCAGGGAAGTCGTTCAGTATATTGAAGACTTAGTTCACGGATTTGATTTTGGCAGCGTTATTGTTGCTTATTGGCGCGGCTATCGCTTGGATGATGATGATTTGAAAAATGCAGCACTGCGGTGGTTGCGGGGAGAATTTACCACTAAAATTGAGGCAAAAGCAGCCTTGGGAGTACGTGTCATTATTGATGATGAGAGTTGGTATGACTACATCAAGCTTATAGCGAAATTTGTTGCTGAGATTGGCTATAAAGGTCTTTTAATTCTGCTTGATGAAGCTGCACATTTATACCAGATATCTCCTACAGTGACACGGGAGAAAAACTATAACAGATTACTGAGGATGTTCAATGATATCATGCAGTGTAAAGCAGAGCATCTTGGCATTTTTCTTGGTGGTACTACAAGATTTTTAGAAGATCCAAATCGGGGGCTTTTTGCAGATGCTGCTTGGCGAAGACGGACAAAAGAGAGTCGTTTTGTCACTCAAGCAGGTGTCCAGGAATATATGGGACC
Organism: Iphinoe sp. HA4291-MV1; assembly: GCA_019359415.1. Classification (GTDB taxonomy): domain Bacteria; phylum Cyanobacteriota; class Cyanobacteriia; order Cyanobacteriales; family Nostocaceae; genus Brasilonema. Next base: position 28,917 of record JAHHHH010000067.1, read on the forward strand.
AGTGATGCGTCTTAACCCACTCATGGAAGAAGAAATCCTTACTCTTTTGCAAAGATTAACAGAAATTCATACTATTAATTTTGGTTACGAAAAGACTTTAACAAACCGTAATTTGAAAGATTTTGTCAAAGAAATTGTTAGCCGCTTGGGTGCGGAAGCTTTGCTGACACCAGGTGAAATTGTGCGGGATTTTATTAGTGTATTGAATATTCTTTATCAAAACCAAAATTTCTCTTTTGGTGAACTCATTCATGGTGCTGATTTTAAACCGACTGTTAAGGGTAAAGATGCAGATGTGGATGAGGATGATGTAGCAGAATTTAGTTTGTAAAAGTAATTGCAAGACTTAAGAAAAGAATACATGCTTTAAAAACCAAAAAAACTCTTAGCTACACCCAGCCAAGAAAGCAGTTGCACTAGTATCGGCACAGTCCTGCCAAGTACATATAGCACTTCTCGTTTGAATCAAGTACAGATTTATCTGCGTCCAACAGAAGTCCATCTGCGGTTTTTTAATTCTTTAATGTATTGCACTCAAATGCAAACCGCTATATTTCCGCTATGCTTTACTAGCCTTTAGAACACAACTTTCTATTGTTGACCGACAGGTACTTTTTGTTTTTTTAATTTTCGTATCTCTTGATCATCTGCATCTAGTTTATAAATAAACCCAAACTCTTGAGCAATACGTCTACGAATACCTCGGGGTGGGTAAAGAGGGACGACTAAAAATGATGAAGTTGCGTAAGAATCAGCAGTTCTTATAAGCTCTAAAGCTTGGTCTTTTGATAAACCTTGCTCTAAGTTCTTTTGAAAGATGTCAGCTAAACAGGTACTTCTTCTTCCCTGCCGTCTAAATCGCTCTTTATCTTTATAAAGTTGAATAATATCTTCGAGACAATTACTATACTGCTGGATGTTAGTAAAGGTAAATGTATATTGAGATTTCATTTGTCTAGAATCTGGCTGACTTTGCACAGAACTTTCAGGACGTGTTTGATTCTGTAGAGGTTTTATCTCATCTGTTGCAGAATCATAAATGTATTCTCCAGGTTTCAGCCCTCTTCCTCTTACACAAATTTTGTTTGTCTCTAATTGAAGGCTTGCAGTTTCATTACTACATTTAACTGGTGTGAGACCAAAGTCAGTTAGGAATTGGCTAATATTAGGTGGCAAAGAAATCCCTGGATCTTGAGCAATCACTGGATTTAGTTGATTAGTAGATGTTTGACTCAATGCAGGTATAGCTATGCCTAAGTTCGTTACCACGATACTTAACCAAAGTCCTGACAAAATCTTCAGTCTTTTACATATTTGGTGAGATACAGCACTCATAATTATTATTACCATTACGGTTAATACAAAAAACACTTATTAGTGGATTTGACAATGTTGGTGGAATACCGTGCTTCCAGAATTATCCCATTTTCATACATCCTGTTTTACTCCGTTCATGACGACTACTTAATTCATCTCGGTACTGTACCTGGAGATGAAGTTGAAGTTGGAATCGGAGTTGGAGTTACAGTTGGAGTTGATTTAACACTTGGAGCACGATTATTAGTTGGATTATTCCCGTCTCCTAGGAGGATTGCCATTATCAATTGCATTTATCAAGCCAAATAATCCAAGAACAGCGAGAGCAGATAGTGCCTCGACAGTTTCGTTTTTGCCTGGAGAAGGTTTATTAGATTGACCTATGGCTCTTCGGTAATCCTCCAGTTGAGTAGCATTATATCTTTTGCTAGGTACTCGACAGTATCTGCCCGAATCTGTCGATAAAGGGCAAGAGATCTATCCACTTTTCCTGTCTCTGTATCTTTTAGTGCCTGTGCTTCTGCACCTTTAAGAAAATCAAGCTTTGACGAAGAGTTGGATGTGTTGACTTGGTTGCGACTGCTCCAACTATCCAAGGATAATTGCCAATATTTTTCAGAATTCCACCAACCATATCCAACTGCTCCCAAGATAGCTGCCGAAATCGTGGCTATAACTAGGGTTCGTCTGCGAAGCTCTCGTTGCTTAACGCGATCGCGCAATCCAACACTAGTATTAATAAACTGATTCGCCGCCGGACTAAATCCACCCAACACTTGATTAAATGTCGAGTGTTTTCGCAGTTCTAAAACTTTCTCTAACTTTGAGCCACCCCACAATTCATCCTCAGCTTTTTTCGCTTCCCAGCGTCCCACATCATCATTTAATCGGTTGCGGAGCGCTATCGCTTGACGATTTTCCTGAATCCAGTTATTCAAGGTTGTCCAGGAAATAAGCAGCGTTTCATGGGCAATTTCTACGGTAGATTGCTGAGATTGCAGGGGGCGGTTACTCACTAACAAATTATTATTAATCAATTTAGTCAGCACACCTTGCTCAAGTTCATCGCTAAACTCAGAACGTAGCGCCCGTCTGCGAACTGCTTTCCATTCAGTACCAGAGTCTTCATCCCCACCAATATCAACCAGTTTGAGGAAGATTCTCTGAGTAGCTAACTTTTCCGGTTCTGGTAACGCCCCATAAATGCTATCCACCCGTTGTTGCAGCGCACCCCTGACACCACCTAACTGGCGGTAGGTACTAATATTTAACGTGCGGTCTTGAATACTACCATTTTTGACTTCTGTTTTCCAAAGTAAATCCAACGTGTACTGTAATAGTGGTAGATAGCCTGCCTGTCCTTGAATATCCTTGATAATTTCCTCTACCAGTTCAGTTTCAAACACTACACCATGATGCGCCGCAGGTTGTTCAATTGCTAACCGCAACTCATCCGGTTGCATTTCTGCAATCAACGGACAATGTTTATCCGTAGCTTTTACTAGCTGAGGATAGGGGCTTAATCTATCAAGAAAATCAGCCCGCATTGTCGCCATAATTTTGACAGAACGATTCTTGGTGTTACTCAATTTCACTAAGCTGGTGATAAACTGGTCACGCTTTTGGGGCTGACTGGTGGTGAATAACTCCTCAAACTGATCAATTTAAGAACTGCTATAGTATTCCACTGCGTTAACGCACGCTACAAATTTACTCTATAATATTTTTTTCCAGATATAATTGAAAATCCAAAATTAATATCTAGGACTGACGCATTGACAGAAATCATCAAGTATGCTGTTTGAATTTTCAGACATTGAAGTTTGATTTTTCCACCACTAGCTAGCGATCGCCGAACGCGAGTGCGTTCCACAGGAAAGGCTTAAGCTCCGCTTATCGCCACCCATTTGAGAGCAGTCGCCAACAGTCTGAAACGACCGCATTTCGTTAATACACATAATAGTCGATTTGAGAGCGTGCGTAAGTCTTAATATCATATGAGCAATGCTATATTTTCCAGACTTGCCCCATTTATTCAAGAATATATTTACAATCATAACTGGACTGAATTACGACCAGTTCAAATCGAAGCTTGTAAAGTTATATTTAACACTGATGCTCATTTGCTCGTTGCTGCTGGTACTGCTTCGGGGAAAACAGAAGCAGCATTTCTACCTGTTTTGACTCTCTTACATGAAAATCCTTCTGCTACTATTGGCGCACTCTACATTGGTCCTATTAAAGCTTTAATTAATGACCAATTTGAACGTCTCAATGATTTGTTACGAGAGGCGGATATCCCTGTTTGGTATTGGCATGGTGATGTTAGCCAAAGTCATAAAACCAAGCTTCTTAAGAATCCTAAAGGTATTCTGCAAATTACGCCAGAATCTTTAGAAAGTTTGTTAATCAAGAAACATCATGAATTAACACGTTTGTTTGGTGATTTGCGGTTTATCATCATCGATGAAATTCACGCATTTATGGGTTCAGAACGAGGTTGTCAGATTCTTTGTCAATTGGCACGGTTGGCAAGAGTGACGCAAATTCAACCCCGAAGAATTGGTTTATCGGCGACTCTTGGTGATTACTCTATGGCTGAGGAATGGTTACGTTCTGGAACTGAACAGTTGGTGATGACTCCGAAAATTGAAGGGGGAAAACGTCAAATTAAACTTGCTGTGGAGCATTTTTATGTTTTTGAAACGAACCGCAGAGGCGCAGAGGAGCCAGTGCGTTGCGGGGGTTCCCCCCGTTGTAGCACCTGGCGTGACGCAGAGAGAGGAAAAGAGGAGATAGAGGAAAGTGTAAGTGTATATGATAGATATATTTTTAATTTGAGTAAATCTCGGAAGTGTCTGGTTTTTGCTAATAATAAATCGCAAACGGAATCTGTTATTTCATCTTTGCGTCAAATTGCTGCTGATGAGGGGTATCCAGATATTTATCATGTGCATCATGGCAGTATTTCTGCTAGTTTGCGTCAAGCGGCTGAGGCTGCTATGCGTGAACCGAATTATCCAGCAGTGACTGCTGCTACGTCGACTTTAGAATTGGGTATAGATATTGGTTATTTGGAGCGAGTTATTCAGTTGGAATCGCCTCTTTCTGTTGCTAGTTTTTTACAGCGGTTAGGACGTACTGGAAGAAGAGGTGAAGCTGCTGATATGAGGTTTGTTTGCGCTGAGGAGAAAGTTTCTGCAGAAGCATCGTTACCGGAACAAATTCCTTGGCAACTTTTGCAATGTATTGCAATTATCCAACTTTATTTGGAAGAGCGTTGGATTGAACCCATTAAACCTCTTAGATATCCGTTGAGTTTGTTGTATCATCAAACTATGAGTGTTTTAGTAGCAATGGGAAAACTTTCACCTGCTGCTCTTGCTAAACAGGTTTTAAATCTACCAGTTTTTGCTGCTATTTCTCAAGAAGATTTTAAGTTATTGTTGCGCTATCTCATTGATATTGACCATCTTCACTTAACTGAACAAGGTAAGTTAATTGTTGGTTTAGCTGGAGAAAAGGTGGTAGGAAAATTTCAGTTTTATGCTGTCTTTCCTGATAATCAAGAATATATTGTAAAGCAAGGAACAACAGAAATTGGTAGTATCGTCATACCGTCTTCTGTAGGAGGTTTATTCGCTTTAGCAGGGAAAACTTGGGAAGTTGTAGATGTTGATTTTAAAAGAAAGATTATTTCGGTTAAGCAGGTAGAGGGTAAAGCTAGTATTTATTGGCGGGGTGGTAGTGGCACTATTCATACAAAAATTTTGCAACGGATGAGGCAGGTGTTGTTTGAAGATATAGAGTATAGCTACTTACAAAAAAATGCTTTAAAGCGTTTGCAGTTAGTTCGTGAATTAGCAAGAGATGTTGGACTAGATAGACGTAATATATTGCAATTAGAAAAAGGTAAGTGTTGCATTTTTCCTTGGATGGGTACTGTCGCTCACCGTACCCTGGAAAGATTATTGAACTGCTTTTGCCGTGAATCTTTGGAAATTAGCAGTATAAGTGGCAATAATCCTTATTTTTTGATAGTTAAATTAGCTCCAAAAAAAATTGAATTCCTTTATTCTGAAATTCTTTCTTTCTGTGAGCAAAGAATAAACAATGAGGATTTAGTGAGTGATGCTGAAGCTCCACAAATCCAAAAGTATGATGAATTTATTCCTTACCCACTTTTGCGAAAAGCATTTGCCAGTCATCATTTAGATATGTCGGAACTTAGGCAACAAGTTGCTCTTTGGCAAACTTATAATAGTAAATCCTGCTATTGAAATATCGTCGTACTGTCGTCAGACAAGCAATTTGTTGTGTCATGGTTTCACCCAACCGTGGAATCATTTTCTAATAGCACTAAAATCTAGCGTTGCATAAATGCGGGATGAATCAAGAAAACACAGGTATTTGCTTATACTCTAAATCATGAAGTAATAATCGAATCGAGTATTTAAGCATATCTACTGCTTTCGAATAGCACAATGTTTTTCGATGTAGACGTGCTAAATAATGACGTAAACGTGTATTCTCACCTTCTACCCTAGTCATGTATGTTTTACTTACGATATGGTCTCCTGGTTCAATAAAACTGGCATAAACTTTCCATCCATCTGTAACGTAAAAAAGCGCAAAGCCAACAACAAACAATATCCCATAGAGGTTTAAATGTTTCCGCGCTATTACCCTTTTGGTGGACTATAGACATCTATAAATTGACGACCACAATTTACATAAATGTGGTTTTGTTTACCTCTTCGTTTACCATTTTTTCTAATCTCAGTAGACTCACAGTATGAACAATGCACAGTATAATACCTCAATTCATCCCTCTATTATGCAACGCCCGTTTTTGCTGATAAACCCGTCGCTTCTGAAACTGTAAGTTACTAATTAACGCGGCGCTTGCCTACGTAATGACCACGAAATCTAGCTAAGATTTACTGCGATTATTGGGAATGTAGTCCATTAATTGAGAATAAAAAAACCAATTATTTTAAGGGTTTCGAGTTTCGCACTCCTAACTAGTCTAAACTCCAAAGTATAGGCATTCCCAGTCAGAGACTGGGAACGAGGGAACGAGAGAACGAGGCAAACGAGGCAAAAAGTACAAAAAGTAGGGTGGGCAATGTCCACCCTGAATTCACCCCTTCACGCAAACAACTTGCTTGAGAGTTGCCACAACTTCGACTAAATCCGCTTGATTTTTCATCACCTCATCTATCGGTTTATAAGCACTCGGAATTTCATCTAAAACGCCTGCATCTTTACGACACTCTACACCTTTTGTTTGCTCAATTAAATCATCTAGCGTGTAGGTATTTTTCGCCTTCTTTCTAGATAGCAAACGTCCTGCGCCGTGAGCACAACTGCAAAAACTATTGGCACAACCTTTACCCTTAACGATGTAGGATTTTGCCCCCATCGAACCGGGGATAATACCATAGTCTTCTTCTGTTGCGCGGACTGCACCTTTGCGAGTGACATAGACATCCTCGCCAAAATGCACTTCTTTTTCAGCGTAGTTGTGATGGCAATTCACCTCTAGTAAAGGCTTAGTTACCTTACCACCCGCCAGATGCTTTTCGATAATGCGTTGAAAACGCGCCATCATCACCTCACGGTTGAAACGTGCATAATTCTGCGCCCACTGCAAATCATGCCAGTATGCTTGAAATTCTGGCGTATCAGCCACAAAATGAGCTAAATCAGGGTCAGGCAATTTATTATCTGCCATTTTTGCTAATTGTTTAGCTGTATTAATATGGCACTGGGCTAAATTATTCCCGATATTGCGGGAACCGGAATGTAGCATCAGCCAAACTTGGTTCTCTGTATCGAGGCAAACTTCAATGAAGTGATTTCCTCCACCGAGAGAACCCATCTGCTTCATCGCTTTAAGATGCAAATCTTGAACGCCTCGATGCAAGTCTTGGAAATCACGCCAGTTCTGCCAGTTAGTGACACTTTTTTCAACGTCTTTGTTTTCGTTGAAACCTGTGGGAATTGCTGCTTCAATATCCAAGCGGATTTTCTTTAGTTTACCTTCCAGTTGGTCACTGTTAAATGGCGTTTTTATGGCACAGACACCACAACCGATATCCACGCCAACAGCAGCAGGAATAATTGCTTCCTTTGTCGCAATGACAGAACCTACTAAGGCACCTTTACCCAAATGGACATCTGGCATCAATGCGACGTGCTTATACACAAATGGTAGTGATGCTACATTCTTCGCCATCTTGGTTTCTTCTGCTCCCAAGGAGTGATTTGCCCAAGACAGAACAGGCGATGGTGTGGAAAGTTTTAACTCTTCGTAAGGCATAATTCTTAATTATTGTGATTTTAGATAATAGATTTGGAATTTTATGTGTGTTTTCGCGCTTTTACACAGACTATTTACAGTAATTTGAATTTTGCATAGTATTTCATTCCTACTTCCATACTAATAGACCCATACCTATTGGATGGGTAATGCCCACCAGAACCAGTTAACAATTCACGCATTCAAAATTCACGCATTCAAAATTAAAGACAGTTTGAGTTGGGGATTTAAACCTCAACTCAAACTGAGGAGCCAGTGTCGTGGTGTTAGCGCAGCGTTAGCGACACCAGGAGCGTCGGCAGTCCGCCCTTGGAGGTTCCCTCGTTGAGTGGAACCTCCGTTAGGGTTTCCCGACTTGAGACATCTGGCGTACTACGTGTAGACGTAGGGGTCTTAAACCCTTTAATGTACGATAAGGGTGAGCATTATTTAACTGCTACTCCCAGCAAATAGCAGTTATTGTATTATATTTGTAGCATAAAAATCATCAATGTCAACTCCCTCGCTAGACGAGACGCAATACTTTTAAGAAATACATTAAAATTTGTAAATAAAATCACATTGCTCAAAAAACCCGATAAGCATAAACACAATCCTATGACAGTTCGTCAAGATACAATTTGGGAACGTTTTCTATCTCCTGTGGTGCGTCTATTTATTGATGAAGAGGGGTTGCGGCGTTACGCCCAGAGCGTTGATTGGGAAAAAGAAAGCAGCCGCTTTCGACGCGCTGATGTGACAGTTCCGCCATACTACAATAGCCAAAACCTTGATGGGATTGAGCATGGATATCTCAAGCCTGATACGGCGGTGACTTACGATCCCATTACCCAATTTGTTCTCCCCCCTAATGAAACTTTGGTACGTCAGGCTTTAATAGATACCATCAAAGTACAGCCGCGACGTATTCTTGACTTGGGCTGCGGTACAGGTTCCACAACTTTGATGTTAAAGCAGGCTTTTCCTCAAGCTGAAGTCATCGGTTTAGACTTATCACCTTATATGTTAGTACGTGCTGACCACAAAGCTGAAAGTGCTGGTTTAGACATTCACTGGCGACATGGGAATGTACAGAAGACAGATTTTCCTGATGCTTCTTTTGATTTGGTCACAGCTTCTTTGTTATTTCACGAAATACCAACAGCTGTATCTGTAACAATTTTACAAGAATGCTTTCGGTTGCTGCTAACTGGTGGACAACTAGTCATTTTAGATGGAAATCAGAAGACCTTGCGTCAATTAGATTGGCTTAATGATGTTTTTGAGGAGCCATATATTCGCGAATATGCTGCTGAAAGTGTGGATGCGTGGATGAGTGCAGCAGGATTTGAAGCTGTGCAAACCCAAGATGTGTGGTGGATCAATCAAGTGACGAATGGAGTGAAACCAATTCTCTCTGAAGATGCTACTGCGCGAACAGATGTACGGCATTACACTGCTGTACAGGTAGACGCGAGAGTGGATAATGAAGATTTACAGGGTTTTCCATCTCCAGCTTTTGATACAATGCCATGAGTTTAAAGGCAGTTTTATTTGACTTTAATGGTGTCATCATTAATGATGAGTCAATCCACGAGCGACTAACAGAGCAACTTCTGCTTGAGGAGAATCTCATGCTTCAGCCAGATGAGTATCGAAAAGTTTGCTTGGGACGTAGCGATCGCACTTGTTTGCAAGATTTACTGACTAGTCGTGGTCGTGTGGTTAATGATACTTATTTAACTCAGTTGCTTAATCGCAAAGCACAAGGCTACATTTTGGAACTAGAAAAAATAGAAGAACTGCCTTTGTACCCTGGTTTAGATGAGTTGATATTTCAGGTGTGTTCTCGCAACCTCAAATTAGGGATAGTCAGTGGTGCCATTCGCAAAGAAATAGAATTGGTACTTGAGCGCGCTAAACTGGCTGAACATTTTAAAGTTATTGTCGCAGGTGATGACGTGACCACCAGTAAACCAGAACCACATGGTTATCTGTTAGCCGTGGAACGCCTGAACCAGAAATATCCTGATTTGAATCTTCAACCACAACAGTGTCTAGCGATAGAAGATACTCCTGCTGGTATCCAAGCCGCGAAACAAGCAGGTATGCAAGTAGCTGGTGTCGCAAATACTTATCCATTCCATATGCTTCAGCGTTGCTGCAACTGGACGGTAGATTATTTAACCGACTTGGAATTAGAACGGGTGCAGGAAGTTTATTCTCAAAAAGAATTGCAGTGTACTACAGGAAAATGATATTATAAAAAATTGGTTGCATTTGTGTGGGGAATTAGCTCAGCTGGTAGAGCGCTGCGATCGCACCGCAGAGGTCAGGGATTCGAGTTCCCTATTCTCCATTCTTGTTCATTTCTCCATTAGTCAATTTAAGGTGTTGGTGCGGGTTGAATGTGTTTTCCAGCATAAAAAACAACGACTTTCAACTGATTTTCATTAGGAATATAAAATACTCTGTCTCCTTTAGTCACCTCGTATTCCCATACCCCTTTATACTTTTTGCCTTTCAACGGGAAAACACGTCCTGGCTGTCTAGTTGTGGGTACTGTACGTAAATCGTCATAACAACGGTTAGAATTTTCAGGATGTCGCTGCATTAATGCTTCCCAATCTCGGTTCACCCGACGATTTTTGGCTACCACTAACCAAGTGTTTTCTGTCTCAGGTGTCTCAGATAATTCAGAAGCCATCAGTTTTACTTCTGGCGGCTCTATATTCTCTATGATTTCTTCCGAGGTTTTTTCTGACATATCAAACACTTAAGCAACGTTTTCACCAATCGGCTGAGACAATGCTATTTCCTCAAGCTCATCACTATGCAGACTAAAAGCAGCTTCAAGCTCTGGATTGGATATTGCTAGAGCGCTTTCATGCCATTCATGGATGATTGCATCTAACTCATCCCAAGCTTTTTCGGATAAATCAACCGAACGATACGCCGACATAATCTCATCAATAAATTCATTCAGTTCATCTGAATCAAATACCTCAAGCCAACCATAAGGATGCTCAGTTCCAATTTTTTGCTTTAGCAGTAAACGGAAAGCTGTATTTAGAAGCTCAACAATTTCTCTACTACGTTGGGCTGCTTTCACAAATAAGGCTACATTTTCACGAGGTAGTAAAGCAAAAGACTGGTCATTGCGAGTAATTGTTACTGGGTGCTCCAATGCTTTATCCAAAACACGTCCTGGTTGACGATTTAACTCAGTGGCTGTGATCAATTCATCTGAGTAAATGGTGTTCATAACTCCCATAGCCATATTTGAACTGCACTCTTGTCTATACGTATTATTTTACGTAGTGAGTTTCAAGAGTCAATGGGGTGACAAGCTGTGTTTCACAGCCTAAATATTTTCTGGAAAGATTGGTATCGTATTTGTAGCTAATATCCAGTCATTTCTTACCAAATCATTCATTATGAGCTTTAAGGAACTTATTGGGCAGCTACGTGACGTACTCCCGTCGCTGACTCTTCGAGTACAGCGCGGGCTTCTCAGCGACTCTTCTATGAAAACATTAACTGAGCTTTAAGACCGTTCGCCTCAGGGTTCTTTATGTTAATTGCGGCATTTAAATCTCTACACAAACTCGTATGACAGACAGGACAATTGTGCATTCTTTGAGATAGCGCCTTTTTAGCTTTGTGACCACAACTAGAACATTCTTGGCTAGTGCCGTTTGGATTTATAGCTATTACTTTCAAGCCAGCATTTTCGGCTTTGTTTGAAAGTATAGAAATAAACTGACTCCAAGCAGCATCGTTTACTGATTTAGCCAATCGTGTTTTAGTTAGTCCTTTTATATTCAACTTTTCAACAGCTATGACATCATACTTATCAAGTAATTTCTTAGCTGTTTTGAAATGAAAATCTTTTCTGGTGTCAGCAACTTTTTTGTGCTGAATGCCCAGTTTTTTAATTGCTTTTTTACGACGATTTGACCCTTTCTTTCTTCTAGATACTTTCCTTTGTGCTGACTTTAATTTAACTTACATCTTGCACCAGTTGATTTATTGCAATTTTTGTAGGGTGGGCACTGCTAACCGTTCGCTGAAACTGCTATTTTTACGTTCTGAGCAGTGCCTACCTTACAGTGATTGAGAATGGTGCAAGATCTCAGCTAACAAACATTGAATTTGCATAATGTATTTAGATGTATCTCTTGTGGGGTGGGCATCTGGTCCCCCCAGATAATGCAACTTAAATGCCGATTAGCTTATTATGATTTTTGGCGTTACTGAATTGTGGTAAATTGAAAGTTGCTGTAATGACAACTTACTAATTACAATTTAGGCAAAATTTCTGGTAACAATTGACCAGGAACTTTAGACAAAGCTAAGTTTTGTCCCTGTATACCTAATTCATTGTGGAAAGCGCGAATCGTTTTGACCACATAAGCAAAAGTTGTTTGATAAGCTTCAGATTGTTTACTCATTCCATTCAAAGCTTGCACGTGATTGTCTAATGCTGCTTCTAAATGTTTAGAACGAGTTGCTTTATCACCGTCAAAACACTGGTCTGTTGCTAACTGAAAATGGGCTAATCCTAGATTATTGTGAGTGGCAAACACATCAAAACTTAAAGACATACCGCTGAGTGCATGAGCAAGAGCAAGTGCTTCTTCATATGAACTAATGCACTGTTTTAACAACTTTTGCCGCTCATCCTTGGAAGTTTGTGATTGATTTGCTAGGTGCCAATAGGCTGTTCCAAGGTTATTTTGGGTGGCGGCGCAAGCGGGAGGAACATTAGCAGGAGTTCGATATTTCAACGCTTCGCGGTAAGCATCAATAGCAAACTGCAGATTTTCTGCTGGCTGCTCGTACTGTGCAATATTCCAGTATGCCGTGCCTATATTGTTTTGAATCATGCCATATTTGAGCGATTCTTCTTGGGGGCTGTAATAGGCAAGCGCTAGTTTGTAAGCTGCAATGGCTTTCTTGAGATGCTCAACAGGTTGATTGTATTGTGCTAAATGCCAGTAGGCTGTACCTAAATTGTTTTGACAAGCAGCGTACTTTAATGGTTCCATCTGAGCCGTACGGAGGCAGAGTGCTTCGCTGTAAGCTAAAACTGCTTGTTGCCAGTTTTCAGCAGGATTCGCAAAATGAGCTAAATCACCATAAGCTGTCCCTAAATTATTTTGCACACGAGCATATGTCTCAGGGTGGCTTTCTGATGAAATGAGCTTCAAAGCCAAATGATAAAATTCAATACCCTGCTCTATGTAGGCTTGTCCCTCCTCAGAATTGGGTGGTGTGCGGTAAAGCATCCAGTAGAGCGTACCTAAGTCATTCAAAGTATCAGGAACTTGGGGTGAATTGTCATCATGGGTGATTGATTCTTGATAGGCAAGAATTGCCACCATCAGGTTTTCTAGGATGGACTGTCCTTGTTCAATACGAAGGCGATATAAGTTTCCTAAGCGATGATAAGCTGCTGCTAGCTGGACGCCTGAAGCTTGTTGCGTGTGTAATTCCTCTATCTCCTCCAAAATTTGCTTCACTTGTAAGTTTTGCTCATCATCTTCAGCAATTGTCGTGTTAATCGTTGCTAGTACTAGCTCTGTTAACTCTTGGCTGATCTGAGATATTTGCTGAGGCGATGAGGTATCACTGATACTTGCTTTATCAGCGGATTCCTCTTGAAGAGGTTTGTTTGTTAATATTTCCGATTTTGAAGGAGGAACTTCCGGCGGTTTGTGTCCACGATTCACTGATGTTTGTGTGGGAAAATCGAAATCATCCTGAATGACTGATTCTTCTAAAATGGATTGCTCAACACTACCCAACTCCAAACTTCTAGAACCGGAAAAACGTTCTGGTGAGTTTTTGTTTTGAGTTGTCGGTGTGGGTTCTCCGGCAAAGACAAAAACACCCGTACGGTAACGCCAAAACTGTGGAGCTGATTGCTGAATAGCATACAACCAAGGACGTGATACCCACAACAGTAAGCTGGATTCAAAGTTAGACAGTTGTTGCTCAGTCAAACGCAGATAGTGCAAAAATAATCGCTGTACTGCTACTGATTGCCTAGTGAGCTGTTCCACACCTACAATCTGAAACGCTGGTACTGGCAATGGTCGCCCTGGGCTGTCTTTTGATGCTCCAACAATAGGTGGCGGATAATTAGACAACCACTGATTTATCTGAGCTATGAGATTAGGGTCGCTTAAATTCAGTCGCAAGGTGACTAATCGGGGATAGGCTGGTGTGCTAGCTTCCCGTGTATTGGATGGCTGATACAGCACTTGCCCAACAGGATAAGCCAAAGTTGAATGCAGACGCGCTGCCACCTGATTTCTCAGGTTCAAATCATCACACACCGCTAAAAAGATTTGTCGTCTTAAACCGAGACTGAGAGCAAGTTTCAGGCGATGATACACTTGCCTATTCCAAGCAAAATTATCTGAATGTGTAGTTTCATTTACACTCATGGCGGCTAAAGAGCCAAAACGCAGTGGACATACCCTCTTGGGGTACATGGAGACAGGCTGTAAATCTAACCATGACTATGATTTTCAAGTCAATGTTACTTTGCTCAGGATAAATCGATTCTTTAAGATTTTAAAGAACAAAATTGTATAATCTTACCATAAATAAAAATTTTATGCCATTAATAAAAATTTCTATTTTAAATAATAAAAAACTAGGCTCCGATAAAACTAGGAGCCTGAAAAACTGAAAAACTCAATTCTCAATTTCTAAAACAATTTTCCATCAGCTCACATTGGAAACAGAAAAAGCAACAAAAATCAAACTACTGACCAAAATCGTAGCAATAATTCCCAGGATAACGTAGTTGCGCTTCTGATGCTCGGTAGGGGGTTCTGCTTTATAAACTTTGGGTTCACGAGCAAAGTTATTCAGACGACCACCATCTTCTATTGTGTAGGGCATGAGTAAAATTCCTTATCCCATTTATTTATTTAATGTAACATAAACATGAAACTTACTCTTACAACAAGGATACAAACGGTTACATCAGTCATTAGTCATTAGTCATTAGTCATTAGTTTTGTTCCCTTGTCCTCCTTGTCCCCCTATCCCCCTTCCCCCTATCCCCTTGTCCCTCACTAATGACTAGTAGTCTGTCAGCCTTGAATTGAGGGGTGACTCGGTTAATAATTTGAGTAATCCCCGAATACGCAATTGTGTCATGGCGAAAAAGAAATACATTGTCTCTCTAACAAGCTTTGAGCGAGAAGT
>JAHHHH010000068.1 GCA_019359415.1 Iphinoe sp. HA4291-MV1
CGCACGTGCATCAGGTGAAGCATTCAACATGAGCTGTTGTAGACTGATTCCCTTTTTCGCTTCACCTGATGCAATCAAAATATGTTGGAGTGATGGTAATTCTGTATCCGGTACATTTGAAATCAGGGAATCTATTGTAATTAGTGCTTTTGCAGAGCAGTCATCAAGAATGAATTTGACTTCATTCTTTTTTAGCATAACATTTAATGAGACTGCTATGGCACCAATTTTTAAAATTCCAAGATAAGAAATGATAAATTCCGGAATATTTGGCAGAAACAATGCCACGAGATGTCCGCGTTCAAGACCCAGTTCACGCAAGGCATTGGCAATGCGGTTTGCCATCTCATCAATGTCTTTGTAAGTCCAAGATTTCCCCTCAAAAATCAGAGCAATTTTATTCGGAAAAAATCTCCGACCGCGCTCTACATTGTGTGCAATGTTCATAACTAAAAAGACTCACTTCAAGTTGGACAAAATATCGTTAACAGCCTGCACAATTTGACCGCCAGCAGCGATATCAGCCGCAAGTAATGCAATGTGCTCGTCTAAAGATTGGTCGCTATCGTTCCAAATGTATGGTCGATTCGTATTTGGTGGCTGTCCTACGACTTCGCGCACAGCAGTGTATAACTTTGCGGTTGCAGGCGACAGACACAGCAATGCGTCGTAATCACCTTCCATGACATATGTCCGCAAGTCAACGGCTTGCACTCCAAACATCAGTGCGATCGCTATATATTGCTGGAAAATTTCTATTGAGCGACGCGCTAAATTGGCAGAAGCAAAACCTTGGCTGTTGATATTTTGGTTAAATTGTTCAGCGTGAGTCGGAAAGCGGTCTGCGATCGAATTTCCATAAAATGACAACAGTGGCATTAGCGAGTTTCCAGCTATTTGCAGACCCTTAAGCCCCATATTGATACCATGCTCTCGGTTACCGACCAAAGACGGTGGTAGCCCGTTGTTAAATTCCGGTGCGGCGAGGAGCGCTATTTGCACATCAAGATGTTTAGCCAACATTCCTATGTAGTAGCGCAGATGGTCCATACCCATGCCCACATACTGTCCGAGGAAATTACCACCGTGGTAGCTTACCCCGTTCTCAATGTCAATCAAAGGATTGTCGGTAACTGAGTTGATTTCAATCTCAATCTGCGTCGCAATCTGCGTTAGTCCATCAATAATCGGTCCCATGTACTGCGCTAAGCACCGGAGAGAATAACGATCCTGTATTAGCTGTTGACCGCGATGGTCGTGAGAACCATCTAACTCGTCTCTGACTAAGCTTGAACCCGCAAGGAGTTTAAGTATGTGCGCTGCTGCCCATTTTTGACCAGGATGCGGTTTGCTTTGATGGATAAATGAATGGAACGATTGATTTGTTCCGAAAAGACCCTGGATGAATAAGGCGTGAACACCCATAGAGAGCGCTAGTAAAACTCGGGCATCATATACGCACAAAGCAGCAATTCCTGTCATCACTGAGGTGCCGTTCGTCATTGCCAACCCTTCTTTTGGAAGTAGTTGCAGTGGCGGTAAACCAAGTCTTTGGAGTGCTGTTAGGGCGTCTATCTCTTCGCCTTGGAAGTCAACTTTATAGCAGGTATCTAGACCAGTCAGCGCACCAGTGATGTAGGATAAAGGTACCAAATCGCCACTGGCACCGATAGAGCCAAATTCATATACATGGGGTGTGACTCCAGCATTGAGAAAAGTCACAATACGTTGAATTAGTTCCAGCCGGATGCCAGATGCACCATGCATATGTGAAGCAGCACGTAAGAGCATCGCTGCACGAACGTCTGAGTTAGTCAATCGCTTTCCTGACCCTGACTTGAGAAACCAAAGGAGATTATTCTGTAGTAATGCTGCTTTTTCACGGGAGATTGCAACATTAGCCATACCGCCAAAGCCAGTTGTCACTCCGTAAATTGGCGCTCCCGATTCGACAGCATGAGTAATGTAGTCACAAGATGCCTGGACGCGCTGCAAGATGTCATCTTTATCCGTTAAGCGCACCTGTGTGCCATAACGTGCCACACTCACAACCTCCTCTATTGTTAGGCTCCGATTGCCTACAACTACAGTTGTATCCGAATCCCTAATCAAAGGTAATTGTGATGCAGACGATTTGCTCTGCTGTTGTAGAAATGCTAGGCTCATATAGGGTTTCCTTATGAATTTCATTGATTCTGCAAAAGGGAAACCTTCCAACAGAGCATTTCGCTTTTGCCAATGTACTTTTTCAGATAATGGTGCAGTCTGGACCCACAGACCCACCGATGAAAAGCAACCGCAAAAGTGAAATGCTTTTTTCAATTTGTTTGCTAACTAGAGTTGGAAGAAGCTTAAACTATCGGAGCTAACTCCCGCAGGTGAATAGCATCATCCTGAACAGGTGGTCGGGGATATGATTTTGACCACCGACCAATGGTTCTGCTAATCGCACCCATTTTTTGAATTAATTCCTCATACTGCTCTGGTGTGAGAGATTGAGGACCATCTGAGAGAGCTTTGGCTGGGTTAGGGTGAACCTCAATCATTAGGGAATCACAACCTGCTGCTACAGCAGCCATAGCCATCGCTGGTACGTACTCTGAAGAACCTGTGCCATGACTGGGATCAACCATAATCGGTAAGTGAGTCAGCGATCGCAGCACAGGTACGGCTGCGATATCGAGTGTATTTCGCGTATACTGTCGGTCAAAGGTGCGGATTCCCCGCTCACACAGAATCACATTCGGATTACCCGCCGCCAGAATGTACTCAGCTGCCATCAACCACTCTTCAATCGTGGCGGACAAACCCCGCTTGAGCAAAACTGGCTTATTTATTGCGCCCACTCGTTTTAAAAGTGAGAAATTCTGCATATTACGAGCACCAATTTGGATAATATCTGCAACAGAGGCAACTTTCTCCAAATCGGCGGAATCCATGACTTCAGTCACAATACCCAAACCTGTAGCTTCACGAGCTGTTGCAAGTAAGCCTAAGGCACTCTCACCATGTCCTTGAAAAGCATAAGGAGAGGTTCGGGGTTTATAGGCTCCACCGCGCAAGAACTTAGCACCAGCCGCCTTGACAAGTTTTGCTGTCTGGACAATCATTTCTTCATTTTCTACTGAGCAAGGTCCAGCTACTTGAACAATAGGATGCTTCTGACCAAAGGCTATAAATTCATTGGGTGTTGCTACTAAAACCTCACTTGATTCTCCATAGCGGAATTCAAGGGCTACCCGTTTAAAGGGTTTGTTTACCCGTAGAACCTGCTCAATAAAGGGACTTAACGCTTGAATTTGTTGAGTGTTGAGAACTGCAGTATCACCCACTAAACCAATCACCATTTTTTGCTTTCCTACAATTTTTTCTGGTGTTATATTCCAGGAGCGTAATTCTTGGGTGATTCGCTCAATTTCTCCTAACGAAGTACCTGATTTCAGGACGATAATCATGGAACAAATTTCCTTGCGATTTCATGCATTATCTTGAAGCATTTTTGAGCCCATATTCTTCTCTTTTATTGATAATATATGTGATTTATTTTAATAAAAACTCATACTTAAGGTATAGATATAATAAGTTTAAAAAATCGTAAATGAACTATTTCTAATACCAAAAACATAAGTTTTTTAAAAATTATTAAATCTTTTTGGTGGGGTTTCGATAAACTCAGACAGAAACTTAAGACAAAATTGGTTAAAGCTTTGCGACAGCCTTTTAATTTCGTTGAACTCACATTATCCAGAAAGCATTTAGTCCTCTCAAGAGGACTTATACCATTTCACGAAATGTTTGATACAAATGGGCAATGGGCAAAACTAATCGCTTTGCGTCCCCAAGTGAAAGCGTGATTTGCATGGATGAGCAACCTATACAATTGGTCAAAGAAACCCGTATTCCTCTGCCTGCCAAACCTGGACAGCCAGAGTTGGTTGATTACGAATACGAACGCAATGGAACAGCCAATATCTTCATGTTTACAGAACCGTTGTCTGGGTGGCGCAAAACAGTCGTCAGTGAACGTAGAACGGCGGTTGACTGGGCAACAGAAATTAAGCACTTACTCGACAACGATTATGCCGAGAGCGACAAAGTCATTTTAGTATGTGACCAGCTAAATACTCAGAAACTTGCCTCACTTTATGTTGCATTTGAGCCATCCACTGCCCGTCGTCTGGTTGAACGTTTGGAAATTCACCACACCCCTAAACATGGAAGCTGGCTCAATATCGCTGAAAACGAACTGTCCGCAATGACTCGACAATGCCTAGATCGTCGGATTCGTGATCGCGAAACTTTAGAACAAGAAACAACGGCTTGGTACATTCAACGTAATCATTCACAAAAGTTCGTAGATTGGCAGTTCACAACAGCGGATGCCCGTATCCGTCTCAAACGTCTTTATCCACAAATAGAAAATTGACAGACCACTAGTCTAAACTCCAGTGTTGAGCAACTAATCAATTCTTATCTTGCTTTTTTCTAACTTTTTCAGCAAGCCCCAATTAAGAGATTCAAGCCCCATTCCTTCAGTTATGGAAAATAAAACCATTCGTTATTTCAAGTGCCCAACCAATCTATAGTCAATTGTCAATTATCAATTGTTCATTGTTCATTGATTGGTGAAGTTGTGGGGTAATTGCTCATTGATAATTGTTCATGGATCATTGATTCATGACGGCGTGACAGCTTAACTCTAAAATAAATGTGCTTAGAGGCGCAAACTTTCAACTTTAACAGCACTTCTAACTATATTTTCGCCCCAACTACTTAAACTATTACTGCTTCTTTAGTGCCTGTTCTGCTTCTGTAATTATGACTTGTAAATGATGGTCACTCAATCCATTGTTAACAGATTTTCTAATGACCGAAGCCAGTTGCTCTGGCGTCAAGTTCTTAATGCTCATCGCCATTTCAGTGGTCACTGTATCGGACGTACTGTGGGAAATTACGCCTTGATTTAACGTAGTATCTACTGTTTGTGTGGTGTCGTCAAGTGTATCTCTATTTTTTTTGGTAACAGTTGCAAGATGCTGGTTTCTCAAGTCTGAAGAAGGCTTTAAGCCTGGAAATAACTGCGAATGCGTTTGTGTCTGTACTTCTTTTTTAGTCAGAACCGCTGGTGCTAAGGAAGCTGCGGAACCTTTATGCTGCACTGGTGCAACAGATTTGCTATTCTCTTCCCAGTGTAAAATTTCCTCTTCTTTTCTCTCCTCCTGCTTCAAAAGCTTCTCCTGCTCCCCTTGCTTCTCGTGCTGACATAATGAGTCATCTTTGGGTGGAAAGGGAGTATTCTCGCACTCTGCTGTTAGTGCAGAAACAACGGTGACTGACTTGTCACAATTTGGATTTGGAGTTTTTTTATGTCGCAAGACAATTTCCTTAGCCTTAGTGTAGGTGATGTTCTCACTTAAGCTCATGCGTTCTATGACTTCTGCTCTAGCTGCTTGAGGTATGGAGGGAGCAGCGATGAGGTATAGAGCTGAGGCGGCGATATTCAAATTTGTAAATTTTACAAATTTGAACTGTTGTCCAACTTGCATAAATTTGTTAGCAGCCGATACACTCCAATTAAACTCAGATTTAAGCCATATGGTAAACTTTCCATGTCCCAGATGCTGCTTGACCTCAATGAGCTTCTGTCCAATATTAATGATATCTTGAGCATTACGGCGCATTAAAGCTTTGATTTCGCTAGTACGCTGCTGGATAAGCGAACGAGTTTCAGTGTTAAAAGCATCGTAGTCAAAGTCTAAAGCATCCTGAGTGGACAACTGACTTAACGATTCAGCTTGTGCGACACCCTGATTCATATCTAGTATTCACTCCGTTTCTTAACAGCGATAATAGTCTGGGCAATAACAACAGTTTAGAGGTGGCTTATCTTATCGAAAATCAAGAAGGCTGTTGGTATTTCTGACTTTTCACAGCAAGTAGTCCTGAAACTCCCTGTGGAGCAAGGTTTCTTCCTCTAGTAGTCCGCTAAGGCAACGCCTGCTCCCGTCTAAACATTCTCCGCGTCCCCGTGTCACCGCGTCTTTGCGTCTGTCTTCACTCGTCAATTTTGGGTTGGTTGAGTACTAGTCTAATTCTCAATAGTTTTGGATTAGTGAAAAAAGCCAACGGAAAAATCAGGCTTTAGGAATGTGGTTAGGGAAGTGATTGCCTTTGCACGCTTACTTTGCCTTCTCCCGTTTGCTTTCGCTGCTGCAGTTTATTGGCAAGAAGTTAGGGAAGTGATTGCCTTTGCACGCTTACTTTGCCCAATTGCGCGGAGTGCAGTGCCCCTCGTACAATCGCCAAAGTTAAAAATATCCCGTCAAAGGTCATAATTTTTCGTGTACTCGACTTTAGCCAATTAGGCAGCACTAGCAAGTTGATTTCAAAGCATCTCCCACTCTTGTGATGAAAATAAAATACACTCAGGTTGCACAGTGGACGACGCATTAATCGACACCGAAAGTGCCAACCGACGCATTGTCCCCTAAAACTTTGCCTTAGCGCAGCGGCTCCCCTAGGGAGCTTCCTTATTAAAACGAGTACCCGACTACGCCCACGAATTAACAAAACGAAGGCTGGCAAAGTTTTTACGTGTTAGACCCCCGTCCCTCCCCAAATCAAGCAGGATTTTTAGTATTAATTGAGAATCTCTTCTAATAAACTGCTTGATTTGGTGAACCAGCGCTGCAGGCGGCGGGTCTCCCACGCCCAGGCGACTGGTGAACCCGAAGGGGGCACTTCACGATTAATCGTGGAGCGCACAACGAGTACCCGTAAAGGGTTGGCACTTTCGGGGCAGGTTTTTCCCTCGACTTGCTGAAATATTTTGCTTGCCACAAATGCCGTCTGACAAACGCTAATACGTCAGAAAAGGTGGTTTGTTTTTTGTCATACCAAATCGCCTGATTTGGTTGCAAACTAATTGAATCAGACAAGTGTAGAGCAATCAAACACACCAATGAAAACAAACCGAACAAAGCGGGAGTAGTGCGAGCGAGAGCGCCTTTGGCGCACGCTTCGCGAACGCATCTTGCCAAACTGGCGCAGAAAACAGACCGCTAAAGGGAGTAAGTACCAGAGCAAGCGCTTTTGGTATAGTAAACACAACAATATTATTTATGGGGTAAGGGTTGATACTGAGTCAATCATTCTTACCCCATTTTTCTACAAATGTGACTCCAAAGCCTTATCCCATCAAAAAATGGCTAAAGTCGAGTTTGAGACAGTAGATAAATAATCTTATTAGCATGACATTTGCTGGTTTTTACTACACTCAAGCTTACTCTATAGTATTAAGTACAGCATTTTATCTACTTGTGAGCATATTTTGTAAGGAATATTGATTACTCTTTTAGATAGATGTTGTGTTGCAAAAACTGGGCGTAGTCTAGTAGTCTGTCAGCCTTGAATTGAGGGGTAATTCGAAGAATAATTTGAGTAATCCCCGAATACCCAATTGTGTCATGGCGAAAAAGAAATACATTGTCTCTCTAACAAGCGTTGAGCGAGAAGTACTAGAAAAATTAACGACCACTGGCAAAGCACCTGCTTACAAAATCAATCATGCCCGTATCCTGCTTAAAGCCGATACTAAGGCACTTACCAGTAAATAAATATCCAGCCGTGTGTGTGAATATTGCGACTACGATGAGAGATCTAGTTTGACGGCTGGATATTTATTTTTATGGATCTCCCTAACCAGGTGGATGGTGGCTGGACGGATGAGTCCATCAGCATCGCCTGAGATCTCAGTGTTGCCACCATTGAGCGAGTCCGGCAGCGCTTTGTGGAAACAAATTTAGAAACTGCCGCTTCATTTTCCATAGACAAGGATGGACAACCCTCCACAATGTCTACTCATAAAACCCGATATCTGGATGTATTTTTGCGGCTAAACCAAAAAACTTAAAATCTGGACTATAAGGAGGTAAAAAATAAAGTTGTATATTTGGCATTTCTTGTTCTATTTTTTCGAGAATATCTTTCTTTTTGTGGTAGCTAGCGTTATCTAGTATGATAAGTATTTTTACACCTGACCTGATAAACTCATCTCCGATGTTTCCTTGATTTATCCATTCATCTTTTATCGATATATATAAGTTTTTTATTTGTTCATAAAAGCTGATTGAGTTCCCCTTATCGATAAAAAAACATGTTCTTTTTTTATCGTGATATCGAACACCTCCCATGACATTTACTTTTCCTCTACTACGTTGACCTAGTGTGAGAAAACCTTTCGCTGGCATAGTGGATACGCAGTATTTATTTAATCTCCATTTTATGCAAATTAAAGGTACAACAGCTTAGCGCGATCGCGCAACAAAAGCTGCAAAATAACACACCTTGAAAGGGCTAAGAACAAGACTTACGCATTGACAGAAGATACCAAATATGAGGTATGGGTTTCAGGCATTTAAACGTGATTTATCGATGATTTTTGAGCGATTGCTCTTTTCCATTCCCTTTTCTCTCTAATGTTTCTAGATAATTTCTACTTTCATGAAAAATCAAGATGTATTTCAGAACGCAGAAGTACGTTCGGCTCCAAGCCGTGCCGCAGGCTCAGGCAGAAGTGATAAGTGAACCCACGCGCAAATAGTGGGATTAAAGCAAGGACGTCTTGTGCCGCACTTCTCCTGTCGGAACAGGTGAGCCAACGTGCCGCTCCGCTAACGTTGCAAGCAATCTCGGCACAAATCTTTTTATTTAGTCGGACTCCACACAACTAAATTGTATAGCAAGATTTGAAGAAACCTCTCTTGTCCATAACCAAGCTATGACTTCTGTTAGAGGGATGCTTAGCTTTTCACAGCTAATCTTGACTTAGTATTCAGGACAACTAATTGGCTTGAAAATAGGTTGGATGTTGACTCAATGTCATTGCCAACCTGTACTTGAAGCAAACCTGTAGAAGTCCCGAAACTATCAAAAGTATTAAAAATGAACTCATGGAGTCTTGTGATGAAAAATCAGATTTCTAGAGCGATCGCTCACATCAATTTCCAGCTTAAAGAGCTTCAGGTAAAGCGTTTTTTAGCTGTTGTCTTAGTTGGGTTTCTAGTGCTTGCAACAAACGTTGCTCCGAACCAAGCTATAACCAACAAGCTTGACCAAGCGGTACATCAAAACGATTCCCAAAGACCGAAAACAACAGGGGAATGGAATAGGGAAGCTCGCGAAACCCAAGGTTCTCCTGGTGAACGACTTGGAAAAATTGGGAAAGAATCAGCAGAAGCCTTAAAAGATTTGGGATCGCTGTATCCAGACACTGCTCAAAGAAGTGCTCGTGGTCTAAAGAACAGTACGTCATCTAACCAGGTTCAACGCTAAGTGCCTTCTGATATCAAGCCTGGTACGTATCAGGCTTGATATTACGCGTATACAACCTACTGGCAGAAAAAAAGATTGCTATTTTCCGGAACGGAAAAACCTCTATTTGTAGATATCATTAGATAACTCATTTATAACTAAACCTCTATATGAGCCACGGGGGATATAACCCCATTCTCTACTATTGAAA
The DNA here is from genome assembly GCA_019359415.1 of Iphinoe sp. HA4291-MV1. Classification (GTDB taxonomy): domain Bacteria; phylum Cyanobacteriota; class Cyanobacteriia; order Cyanobacteriales; family Nostocaceae; genus Brasilonema. The sequence goes on from JAHHHH010000068.1 coordinate 9,524, forward strand.
ACCCGGTTACCATAACCGGGTTTTCGGCATAATGTGCAATTATCTTGTGCAGTCTTAATAATTGTTACATTACATTACAATACGCTTAAATCATGCACAGAGATGAGCACAGGATACGGCAAGTGATTTACCAAATTTCTTCTAAAAAAGCATCTATCTTAGGTTATAAAGATACAGATGTCATCGTTATCGGTAGCGGCATTGGTGGCTTGAGCTGTGCGGCTCTTCTGGCGCGGTATGGGTTTGATGTTACAGTTTGCGAGAGCCACTCAATTCCAGGTGGTGCAGCGCATGCTTTTGAGCGCAATGGATTCAAATTCGACTCAGGTCCATCGCTCTATTCTGGATTATCCTACAGCCCCTCTACTAATCCTCTCAGACAAGTGCTAGATGCAATAGGTGAGGAGTTACCTTGCATAACCTACAATACATGGAGGTGCTATTTACCAGAAGGAAATTTTGACACCTCAGTTGGTACTGACCAGTTTTGTGACGTGCTAAAGCGGTTTGGTGGTCATGAAGCTGTAGCCGAATGGCGTGAACTACAGCGTGTGATGGAACCACTGATGCGTGCTGCAACAGCATTACCGCCAGCAGCCTTGCGTTTTGATGTCGGCGCAATTATGACTGTGGGTAGATTCGCCCCATCTTTATTCCAACATATTACAGACATAGCTAAGCTCACGGGATCTTTTAGCCAAATTATGGACGGCGTTATCAAAGACTCTTTTACGCGTCATTGGCTTGACTTGCTGTGTTTTCTTCTCTCTGGACTACCAGCAAATGGAACAAGTGCCGCAGAGATAGCATTTATGTTTGCAGATTGGTATCGACCGGGCGTTGTGCTTGACTATCCGATAGGTGGAAGTGGTGCTTTAGTTGACGCCCTAGTACGGGGACTAGAACGTCACGGGGGTCAATTGATACTGAACGCTCATGTTGAGCAAATTATTGTAGAAAGCAAGCGTGCAGTAGGTGTGCGTTTGCGAAATGGTAAACAAATAAGAGCGCGTCGGGCAGTCATTTCTAATGCATCGGTATGGGATACGCTCAAGTTGCTTCCACAAGGAGTATTACCAAAACAGTTTCAGCAACGACAAGCAACACCTGAGTGCGATAGTTTTATGCATCTCCATCTGGGTATTGACGCACAAGAATTGCGTTCAGACCTTACGTGTCACTATATAGTTGTTAATAACTGGGAAAACGGTGTTACAGATCCGCAAAACATCGTATTAGTGTCTATTCCCTCAGTTTTAGACCCTTCATTAGCGCCACCAGGAAAGCATGTTATTCACGCTTACACTCCTGGTAACGAACCTTATGACTTATGGCAAGGGATGAACCGAAAAAGTGAGGAGTATGCGCGACAAAAGCAGTTGCGCGCAGAAGTTATGTGGCAAGCCTTGGAGCGAATTATTCCGGATATTCGCTCGCGTTGTGATGTGACACTGGTTGGTACACCACTAACACATGAGCGCTTTCTGCGACGCCACAGAGGTTCATATGGTCCAGCAATTCAGGCAGGAAAAGGTTTCTTTCCTAGTTCTGGCACACCTATTCCAGGACTCCTTTGCTGTGGAGACTCGACTTTTCCTGGTATTGGCTTACCTGCAGTCGCCGCTAGTGGAATGATTGCTGCGAATACGCTCGCACCACTACAGAAGCATTTAGAAATGCTTCAGGATATTGGTTGCATTGATTAGTTCATAATAGATTCAGGTGCTATCTTTACAAAAGTTTATGTATTTAACTTGGTTAGACAGCAATTCTTGGCTACTTGAAATCGGAGAGCAACGGATACTTCTTGACCCTTGGCTAATTGATTTGTTAACCTTTGGCGGTTTGGATTGGTTATTCAAAGGCTCCCGATCCCGCGATCGCTCAATACCAGAGAACATTGACCTGATTCTGCTATCTCAGGGTTTGGAAGACCATGCTCATCCACCAACGCTGGAGCAGCTTGACCACAATATTCCAATCGTAGCTTCTCCCAATGCTGCCAAAGTTGTACAGCAGTTAAATTATACTCAAGTCACGGCACTTGCTCACGGGGAAACTTCTACTCTGAATCAAAGTGTTGAAATTAAGGCAACTCCTGGCTCGCAGGTTGGTATAACTTTAGTAGAAAATGGTTATCTCCTCAAAGAATTGGAGAGCGGTTTAACGATCTATTACGAGCCTCATGGAAATCATTCACCCACGCTTAAGGGAATTGCTCCAGTGGATGTCGTCATTACTCCTTTGATTGACTTGGCTTTACCTTTGGTTGGCTCAATTATCAAAGGGAATAAATGCGCCTTAGAAGTTGCTCAGTGGTTACAACCCCAAGTCCTGTTACCTACTGCAGCTGGAGGAGATGTGGTTTTTGAAGGATTACTCAACTCTTTACTTGAGACTAAGGGAAGCATTGAGGAATTTCGTTCATTAATAGAAAAGAATAATTTACCGACACGGGTGATAGAACCCAAACCAGGAGAACGTTTTGAACTGAAATTAGAAAAGCGGGTGTTGAATGCTTAAACTCCTGAGAGCCGACTTAATCCGAACAGCAAAATTTGAATTCCGATGATAAGTTAAAATGAGTTGATTAATTGCTCGTGTCATCGCGACATAAAGCAGCCGAGCCTCTGCTGTTGGGTTGCAACTCTGGTTGGGTAGATAACCAATCCCAGGAATAAATACTACCGGAAACTCTAGCCCTTTGCTGGAGTGCATGGTCATCAGTTTGATGCTTCGTTGTGCTGGCTTATAGTCTCGGCTAGCACTGTTAGCGTTAACCCACTCTACAGGAATTAGAGCTTGCTGGAGTTGTTGGTAGACTTGTTCTCCCATGAATTTGGAACGGTAAACAATTGCCATCTCGTTCCACGAGGTACCCCGTTCATGAAACTGCTGCACTCTGGTCTTGAGATACTCAATCTCTTGCCTGAAACTGGGTAGGTTAATGAGTTCTGGCGTAGGTCCGTGACGACCTACACTTGTTGGTTCAACCAAGACAGGCATATCCTCAAGATTCTTGCCAATGGAAATCATCGCTTCCTTAGCAAACTCGTATGCTACTGCCAGAACTTCAGCCGTATTGCGGTAATTTAACTTAAGAATAGTGGTACGCCCCTGAGCTTGGATACCCAAACTTCTGAAACTAAACTTTTTTCTAAACTTTTCTCTGTAAAGATTTTGGGCGTCGTCGTAGAGTACTAGCAATGAGTTGGTTTGTGGATCTACCATCTGCACTACTAGTTTTAACCACTCTGGTTGAAAGTCATGCCCCTCATCAATCATCACAGTGCCATATCTACCAGTAGGAATGAGTCCTGCATCCACTGCCTGAATGACTTGCTGCACCAGCTTTTCAGTATATTCTTCACCTTGGTACTGTTGAGAGTCAGGTTTAGGTATGTGATGCGCCTTCAACTTGTCCATGCACCACCCGTGAAAGTGACGCACTGTAATGCGATTTGCAAGTCCTTTTTCCTGAACCATCCACCTTAACCGAGCAGCTAGGGAAACATTGAAGCACAGGATGAGAATGGGTTTATCCATTTCTTGTGCCAAAAGCTGGCATCGATATGCCAAAATCATAGTTTTACCAGAGCCTGCGACTCCATGAATGATTCTATGCCCTTCTCCTAAGCTGCGAGCTAGTTGCTCCTGCTGCAAATCCATGATGCGAAGAATATCTGGAATGAGTTCCAGACTGGTTTCTTGCTTTGTATTAACTTCTGTATCAATATCAAACAATGATAGTTGCGTCGCGGTAATTCGCAAATCTGGAAACAGATGCCAACGAATCCTATCAATTTGAGCCGTTGTCAAAGTCTTGCCAAAGTCGTAGTGACTCATACTCCAAAGTCGCTCTTGAAAGTCAACAGTATCAGCACTTTCGTAAAACTCGTCCTGACAAATAACTAAATGTGGTTCAATGACTTCTCTGAAAGCAGGTTCGGACTCGAATGCTTTACGTGTGATGTGACTAAAAACAACTCCATAAGCGTAGGGAAACACGAGCTTACCTTGATACTGACCATGTTGATGGACAAGTACTGGGTCTTTTTCTAACAACTGGGTTAATGCTAATGCATATTCTCTTGCTTGCCGCAACGGATTCTTAACATGTTTGATCCTTTCAGGAGTAATCAAAGTAGCAGTATCTGGATTCACCTGCAAAATACTACTCAGCTTCCAATCCTTGACTTCCAAAACGAATATTCCCCGATGAGGGTGCAGGACAATAAAGTCAGGATGTAAGCGCTTACGACCTATTGGGACATCGTACCAAAGCAGGTAATCATCCTCTAGCTTTTCCTCAAGTCGTTGAGCAAACCGACGCTCACCAGGAGTCATGCGTAATAGGCAGCTATTGAGCGAGGGAATCAATTTAGGCATAACACTCATGCAGCGATTGGCAGGGGTACGTCCTATAAATCTGGGTTTTCCTTTGTATTCCCAACGCTTTTATTCACTTCATGATTGCCTCCTTAGGAAGACATAAATTATGCTTTTAACTTGATGCTAACTAGTTTTTGACACAAAATAAAGTGGTGATATTAATAAGTCATCAAAAACCCCACAAAACATCATGCTCTCAATGATGTCTAAGTTGAGTTAAATACTTTGCTACAGGTAACTTAATATTTTGTTCTGGTGTAGAAACCCGTTTGAATCTTGAAAAATTCAAACGGGTTTTATGCTTTTCTATCGCAAGTTTACAAATTGTTAAGTTAAATGAAGAATCCAAAAGAGCCTAAAAGTTGACTTAATTTGTTGAAATGCTGTATAATAGGGTATCAGAACTTGTCGTCAAAACTGCTGCTCTTCTTCATCAAACCAAATTTCTGCTATGAGAGTGATGCCAATAAGCCAAAGAAAGCAGAAACCCACAAACCAAAGTATTCCTGTCATTGCTATCACCTCCAACCAAGCCTTTTACTTACTGCAATAAAAAACTAGTTTAAATGCAACAGTAGTTATAGCGAATTTCACTGAATTTTTACTTTGCTATCTCCTCCTTCTTAATTTTAAGAAAGGGTTATCTTCAAGTTATCGAGATTTTCTGCAATTCTTCCTAAGTTGAAACGAAAGTTTAAAAAATAAGAATGACTCGAATAATTATTCCTTACAGCCAATTTCCCACTAACACAAAAGGTGCCCAAAAATATGGACTTTTCTGCTGGGTAAAAACAGCTAGTTGAGCGCGCCGGAGCGCTTCGGCTTTATTCACGCCAGTTTTCAACTCTTGGTAAAACCGACTCATTAAATTTGCTGTAGATTCATCGTCTACAGACCACAATGTTGCCAGTGTACTACGTGCGCCCGCCTGTACAGCTACCCCAGCGAGTCCCAAAGCGGCTCGCTTGTCTCCAACAGCGGTTTTGCAAGCACTCAGGACAAGCAATTCAATGGTACTCGACCTTTTTGTGTCGCGAACTCGCAGTAAGTTATCAAATTCCTTCACCTTAAGTAGCTTATCCCAGGTGAGAACAAAGGTTTTTTCTGGATCGGAACTAAACTCACCATGAGTCGCCAGGTGAACGACTGTGAAGGGAGCTGATTGCAACTGGTTTTGCAGGTTGTTTTCGGTAAACTGCTGATTTAAAAGTTTTTCAGTTTTGGGGACCTCAGACTGGATTTGTCTCAATTCCCGTGGTACATTTTCGAGTGGAGGAAACTTTAGGTTTTCAAGGGCGCGTTCTGCGGCGACTCCAGCAGCTAAGGTGTTTAACTTGACTTTTTGCAATGGTTTGGGATCAAGCAATTGCAAACCAGGGGCGACAGCGATCGCATACTTTTCAACCAGATATTTCTGCTGTTGTTTGTCATAGAGAACTGACATTGGTATGTTACGCAACGCTCCATCTAGTACAAACACTAAGGTTTTGATACCACTTTTGCTTAATTCTGCTTCAGCGGGTTGAATTAACCAGTCGTATATTTGTTGGGATAGCTGCTTTACCTGAGAAGTTCTGGTGACATCGCGTAAATATTCTCTGAGATCTTCTACAATACGTTCTACTCTATCTTCAGCAATGACAGTTTTGTAGTGCCGCAAGTTCTGGTTAGGCAATTTGAGAATGACATCTAGACGGTCTGGTAGAATAATAGGATAGAAAACTGCTGAGCGTGGGTCTTTTTTATCAACGACTGGGTCAAGTTCCTGCTTTGGAGTTAAACAAGCTGAGCGAAAGAAGTTGTCTAATTCTGCTAACTGTAGGGATTCTATAACAAAACGAGCTTGCCGTAATTTTTTTTGGTTTTCTGGCTTTTGACTCTCCTGATGTTGGACACTCTCGTTCTCTGTTTGCAACAGCAATGCTACTAACTCCCGATATACGGGTTCCACACTTTCCCGAAACGAAAACTGAATGTCTGGATTGATAACAACTAAATCACTACGTAGAGTCTGGAGAGTGTTGAAAGCTTCAGAATAGTAGGTAATTGCGTCTTTTTTATCTCCCTGCTGGTTGTGTATACGTCCTAGTTGCCATTGCCATTGATAAACGATGTCCGATGCATTAATATTTTGAGCTATAAATAAAGCTTTCTCAGTCAGCTTTTGGGCATCAGTAAACCGCTGATTGATTTCATACAGATTCCCAAGAGTCCCAAGAGCATAAGATTCTGCTCGCTTGTCTTGTAAGCTTTGCGCCTGCTGAACTGCGCTAGATAGTAATAGTGATGAGTTCTGGTTAGTTCTTACTTGACTCGACAGTTTCATCAAACTTTGAGCAAAGTTAATTTTAGCGTCAACTGCTATGCGGCTGGGAGGCAAGTTGTTGATTTCAGGCTGAATTTGAGACGATAATGGTAATGCATCTGCAAATTGCTTTGTCTCAACAAGTAGGCTCAGTTGATTAAGATGTGCCTGAATACGCATGGTTGCATCAGTAGAAGTATTTACCGCCTGCTGGTAGTAATCCAAAGCCATTTTCGTATCATACTGTGCACGGGCGGTGTTTCCCAAGCTGAAGAGAGTTTCACTAATAATTTGATGAGATGATGTAGCTTTTGCAAGTGCTAAACTTTGATTCAACACCTTTTGGGATTCTTTTAAATCACCAACGATTTGCATAATGTTACCAAGACTCAGCAGTCCTGATGCTTTTGTTGATGAGTCTGGTTGATTTTGAAGGGTTTGCGAAACCTCCGTTAACATCTTATTTGCTTGACGGTACTGCCCTAAAACTTGTAGAGCTTGAGCCGAGTTAATGTGGTTACGGGTTAATGCAGCACTATCTTTCATTTGCTGATAAATTTTAGCAGCTTGTTGCCAAGTCGTCACTGCTGCTTCAGCTTGTCCCTGTACTAATTGTAACCGTCCTCGCACATCAAGGGCTTGTGCTAATATTTTAGAACTCTCGTGGGAGTTCTTCAAATTTTTTAATAAATTGAGACTTTGAGCGATCGCACCTTCAGCTTGATTCCATAAACCGAGTTGTTGAAAAGCTAAAGAGAGATTGCTCAAAGTCATAGCTTCCCGTAAATGATCTCCCTGAGTTCTAAAAGCAGCAGAAGCCTGTTGCAAAACTTTCACAGCAAAAGTAAACTGTCCAGCCTCATAAAGTTTTTTACCCTGTTGTACAAGGTCTTGCGTTTTACCCTCGCCAATTGTGAAGTGATGGACATTAGAATTGACAAGAGGAGCTTGTGCCCACACTGGTGATATTATTACGCACAGAAACACAGCTATTGACGCCAGTAGGGGTTGAGCTATCCAACTTCTACTTGGGTATTTAGATGAAAAAATGCATTTTAGAATACGGAAAAATACAGGCTTTTTTCTCGCCACGCTCTTTCTCCTTTACTACAATTCAAAGTCTTCTTTCACCTTTAGATCCTCCTCTAAACTTAACTCAACACTGAAGCGTTTTCCTGATTCCCCTTTGAAAGGTTTCAGTTGAATGTAGTTATCTTGTGCTCTTGAAATGACTTGCTGCAGAGTTTTTCCTGCTTTAGACAGCAAAGTCAATTTCAGAGAAGGCGGCAAATATCTTTCTCCACCTGTAGGATGTAACTGGATCAAAATACTCAATTTATGATCAGTTTCCTCTGTAATATTTACCAAAAGAGCTACTGTTTGATGATTTAGTTGGATTCCCAAGTCAATGAGTTTGGCTTTTTTAGGACCTTTTTGTGTAATTCTAGTACTTAGAGCTAAATTGGCTTCTGGATTGATTAGCGTGTCAACTGTTTGCCAACCTTCTTCAAAGACTCCCTCTAACCATTGACTTAATTTGATTCTGGTATTATGCAAATATGTCTGGAGTAATGTGGAAGACTGAGTTGAAGCTACAGGTAAAGGAATCGCTGAAGGTTCCGAGAAATGGTGGTAGAACAATAGGTGATTGAATTCCGCATCAAATAAAGATAGCGGTAGTTGGTAATAACCGTCCCGAAGATGTAAATTGAATTGACTGCGATAATTAACAAGTTCGTCGTAACGCAAAAATCCTCTAAGAATAACTTGTTCTTCCTCTTCTAACACCTCAACGACGACATAGAAATGAGCTGCAAATTCTGATTTATCAATGGCATCTCTTGGAATATTTACGACTTCATCTAGTAGGTGTTCTATAGCAATTGGACAAAATTTAAACTCTCCAATCTTGAGATGGCAAATATCTTCATCTACATTCATATCTCGATGGATTACTTTACCTGGTATGCGTGTACTTAGCCATTTTTCACAACCAAGTATTGCCAGTGTATTGAGATAAGTTTGCCACTGTTTTACTTCACCAGTGACTAGTGTACTATTATTTCTTGCTTGGTCGAAATCTTCTGGTTCTAGCCAAATAACTTCTGAAAGCAAGAGCCTTATATCAGTTGAATGAACCGGGGAATTAGCCATTATTGTACTCCTTGTTTGTGTTTTTTGTTTAAAATGTCCCTTAGTACTCCGAGGCTGAATAAATATACGATTTGACAAAATCTCAAAAGCCCAAAACACAAAAGTTTTTGAATGCGTGAATTGCTTAGCCCTACTTCAAAAGGAGGGTTGGGGGACATAGACGTACACCCTGTGTGCGCTGTTTTATATATTTGCGAAGTTGCAGAGCATACAAGCTATCCATCGAACGGCTCTTCCCTGCTCTGATTTCTTCTGCTGCTTCTCGAAAGATTTCGTCATCAGCAAAAGCTTCTATATACTCAGCCAATGTTTTGAGATAGTCTGGTTCAGGAGGAATTTTGGTCAAACCCTTTTCCCTAGCCTTCCTGAGAACACTATCAAGAAGTTGTTGAACTGTTAGGGTACGTACTTTACTCAGTAACTCCCCTGGATTTAATACTCGCCTAGCTTGATCCCAACTAGTCATTCCCAACTGGGGTGCAATATCTTTAAGAGATAAACTGTGATCGTAATAGAGCTGCAAACCAGGAAGAAATTGCTGAACGAAAATAGCATAATTTTTGCTTTTTGTCAATATGCTTATGCGATCGCTTATTTCTTGCTCTATCGCATCCGTCAAAGCTAAGCTAAGTTGCTCATACAAGAAATCCAATATTTCCTGCTGTTCTATATCTACCTCATTGAGGTTGTTAGCAGGTAAATCTGCTCTAAAATTATAACCTCCAGTATTAGGATCATAAATTTCCAGAGCTTCTCTATAACTCCAGATATCATAATGCCTCAGTTGTGTCACAACCTGCTTGAGTTCATTCATTAACTCCACTGTTGAGTAGATAATGATATCTCTTTTTCGCAAGCCATTGAGCATTTCTTGCAGTTGAGTGCTTGACGGATCTGGACATTTTTTTACTCCCTTTGAATGTTGTTGAATTCTGTCACGACGATAAACAGCATGAAACACTTCTACTAAATGGCGATCGCGCTTTGATAAACGTTCGAGTTGTTTGACTCTAACTCTATTAAGAAGCGCCCAGTCTGAGAGATGCTTAAATCCAAAGTCTGCTAAAAAATCTTTCAGAGCGGGATTTTGTTTAGTTTGCAAGTCTGCCCAATTGTCTAAGCTCATCTTAGACTCTGAATCGGCATCAAATGTTTGCAAAATTTTAACAGAAAAGAATTTGTAAGCTGTTGTCCTAGCTCCCCCATTGTTATTCACAATGAGTTGAGTTTTCCCATCCCGGCTTGGGATAACTAAAGTTTGTCCATCATCATTGAGGACATAGGGTAGCAAATCCTGGTAGGTGAAATACTTGTCACCACTGAAGAGATTGTCAATTTTTTGACATGCTCTTAGGATGGGTTCAGAAACATAGCACCGCAAACAAAGTCCTGCCCTGGCACGAGTTATGGCATCAACAGCAGAATTTTTAGCGAAGAAATGGGATATTAGAACAGCTTGCGTGTCTGTTGGAGCAAGATTGCGAATTTGTTTTAGGAACTCCTGTGCTGGAGGAACGAAACAGTGTTCGTATCTAACTCTTTGACTGGCACTGATTCTGCAAATTTTCCAGTATCTAGATGATGCATCCATAGTGACGCCATGCCCCAGAATAACCAATCTCACATGTTGCATCTAGTATATAGGCGTCAGCGTTGTCAACTTATGCAGTTCTTCTGAAGAGAGGACAAGGGGATGGGTGGGGTCCCCTCTGGGGATAAGGGGCAGGGGGGACAAGGGGCAAGGGGCAAGGGGCAAGGGGCAAGGGGTAATGCTCGATTAAGAGTTCCTAGTTCCCAGTTCTGGGTTCCCAATTCCCTCATTTCTACACTATTCTCTTCTTGTTTATTCTTCTATGGAATGATTTTTTCATTGATCACCCGAATCTTGCTGATCCAACTCAGGAGCGATTCCATACCAAAAGATATCAATCATTCTTTGCACATAGACAGGAGCGGAAATTGCCAAAAGATCTGCGCCTCCAGTTTGCTCTAAAAAAATGTAGTATGTCAGCGTGTAGTGCGTCAGTGAGCCGAGGAGCATGTGTGCCAAAATATCGGGAGCACAGGGTCGAATGCGTCCGAGTTGTAATTCTTGTTCAAAAAATTGAGTCAATGCTTTTAATACTAACACATGCAACGATTGCATTGGAGGAGGTGAGGGCATTGCAGGTTGTTTTAGCCCAGATGACGCTAATTTCCGAATCGTCTCTGGAGATTCAAGTATCGGCATCTTCATCTGTGGTAACTTACCTTTTGCTGCTATCATCATCATTCTGGGCATTGTGTCCCGAAAGAAGTCGAGAATTCTCTGCGACAATACAATCAAATTTTCTTTGAGATCACCTTGACCGGATAGGGTTTTGAGATCATTAATCCAATCAGGTGTTATAGAAATGCCAAGAGCTGCAAAAAATAAGTTTTCTTTGGTTGAGAATCGCTTAAAGATTGATGCTTCTGAAATACCCGCCTGTCGAGCGATTTCTTGTGTAGATGCGCCAAATCCATCTTCGAGAAACACTGCTCGCGCTGCTTCTAAAATTTGCTCATCCGTAATGGTTCGTGATCGCCCCATAGCTCCTCAAATACTGCTTTATTGTAACGGCTTAACTTTTAGTGGCTAATTGTGGATGCTTTGAAGTCTCTTGCTTCGACCCACGCTTTTAACAGTTATCACCTGAACAGTTATCAGTGACTAGTTTTTCAGTTGGGAGTCTCCAGTCCCCCACAACTCACAGCGTGGTAGATCTCACTTGGGGTTTAAATCCCCATAAGAAACCTGATAACTGACAACTCTTCTCCTGTCGGAGACGCTACGCGTACAGCCCTGCGGGCATCGCTTTGCGCTTACGGGTGTCTCCTTCTCCTGTCGGAACAGGTGAGCCAACGGAACAGGTGAGCCAACGCCAGTCGCCTACGGAACGCGATCGCGTCTCCCTTAGGAGAGGGAGACCCTCCTGGAGCTTACGCTCACTGATAACTGTTCACTGTTTTAATAGCACTACAGATCTACTTGACAACAAAATTCCCCTTGACACTTCCCTACATTATAAATATCGTAGATTTAATAAGTAAATACTTACTAATTATTTTCGACTTTATGATCGACGCGATATGTCTGAGCAAACTCGCGCTTGATGGGACTGAACATTGCACAATTTGCGAGGCTCCAAAAGAGCATCCCAGAAAAATCTTCTTGAAGAAATGAAGTCCGCTCACGATACGTCCCGTGATAAATCCTCAATATCTCCACATCAAGGAGCATTCAATATGACCATCAACTTCCAGTCATTGCAACTAAATCTGTGGCAAAGCTCTTTACGAAAACAACTTCAATCTCGTTGGCTCATTAATTTGCTTTTATTTGGAGGGATTGCAGGCGGTGGATTTGGTATCTACCGCGTGATCGCACCGTCATCTCAAAACACGCAAAGCCAAATATTGACCGCTCCGGTGGAGCAGCGGAGTTTGGCAATTACTCTTACTGCTAATGGTACGGTGAAAGCAGAACGCACGATAAATCTGAGTCCGAAAAGTGCAGGATATCTCAAACGATTACTAGTCAAAGAAGGCGATCACGTTCGTCAAGGGCAAATCGTTGCTTATATGGACGACTCGAATCTTCAGGGACAATTCACTCAAGCTCGTGGACAGTTAGCTCAAGCCCAAGCAAATTTGAATAAAGTATTAAATGGCAGTCGATCGCAAGAAATTGCTCAATCCCAAGCACAATTAGCCGAAGCGCAAGCAAAATTACAACAATTAGAAGCAGGTAATCGAGCTGAGGATATTTCTCAAGCGCAAGCACGGTTAAGCCAAGCGCAAGCCAAGTTGCGACAAGCACAAGACGATTTTCGCCGTAATCAAAATCTCTTCAAAGAAGGAGCGATTTCGCAACAGACGGTAAATCAGCGAAGAGCAGATCGTGATAGTGCTCAAGCGCAAGTGAACGAAGCCCAAGCCGCTTTAAAGCTTCAGAAACGAGGAGCGCGTCCTGAAGAAATTGCTCAAGCGCGATCGCAAGTTGAACAACGCCGACAATCCCTCAATCTGCTAAGAGCCGGATCTCGTCCAGAAGATATTGAGACAGCACGAGCACAAGTCGAGTCTGCACGAGGTGGACTACAATCAATTCAAACTCAAATTAAGGACACGATTATTACTGCGCCATTCGATGGCGTTGTGACAAAAAAATATTCTGATCCAGGTTCGTTTGTCACACCAACCACACCCGCAAGTGTTGTCGAAGGAGCCGCCTCGAACTCGATTTTGACATTAGCTGCAACAAATCAAATTATAGCAAACTTAGATGAAGCAAAAATTCCTCGCCTTCAAATCGGTCAAACGGTCAGGATCAAAGCCGATGCATATCCCGATCGCACGTTTGAAGGAAAAGTCAGTCAAATCGCAGCACAAGCATCCACTGTTCAAAACGTGACCAGTTTCGAGGTCAAAATTGCCTTAGAAAAAACTGCGCAACAACTGCTCAAAGCAGGTATGAATGTAGAACTGGAATTTCAGATTGGGCAACTCAATCATGCGATTGTGGTTCCGTCAGTTGCGATTGTGCGACAACAAAACGGAGCGGGCGTTTATGTGATGGGTAAAGACAAAAAACCTGTCTTTAAACCAATCAAAATCGGCACAACCGTTGGCGATCGCACCGAAGTCAAGTCTGGACTTACAGGGAATGAACGGGTCTTAATCAGCTTTCCACCTGGAATGGAGCCAAAGTCAGAATTTCCAGGACCGTTTGGCAATTCTAAGGGCGAAAATAGCGGCTCAAACAGTCCAACGTCTGGTAATAGTGCTTCTCCTATAAAGTAAAAGATTGAGCAAATGAAAAAGTTCACTGGAAAATTAACACAGCAGATATCGTTGACTGAAATTTTAGGAATTGCAACCGAAGGGCTGTGGAACAATAAGCTTCGCACTGGATTGACGATGCTTGGTGTGGTTATTGGAATCACATCTGTCATTTCGATTACTTCGATTGGACAAGGCATTCAGAAAAGTGTTGAGCAGCAGATTCAAGCGTTGGGAACGGATGTGCTCCAAGTATCGGCAGGTGCTGCTAAAAGTGACAACATTGTGCAGAGTGCAGGAACTTTGAGCACCTTGACGTGGGAAGATGCGAAAGCCATTGCCAAAGAAGCCCCGTCTGCCAAAATTGTCTCAGCAGCTTTGCAACAAGCCGCACAAGTCGTATATGTCGGAACGAATACAAATACCATCGTCTATGGCACTGACTTAAACTATCCCGATGCCCGCAATACCCATCCACGAAGAGGGCGCTATTTCAATCAAGAAGAACTGGATGGATCTGCTCAAGTTGCAGTTCTCGGTCCAACTGTGCGACGAACTCTGTTTGGAAATAAACCTGCGTTGAATGAGAAAATTCGCGTCAAAGGCGAAATTTATCGTGTCATCGGCATTATGGAAGTTAAAGGCAATCAAGGACCCGTTGATCGTGATGATGCAGTTTACATTCCTCTAACAACAATGTCTGCCCGCATTGTTGGTAATAATGCTCTAGCAGGTATTTCTGTCAATACAATTTATATCAAAGGAGAAAATCAAGATATCCTTGCTGCTGCGCAATTTCAGATAGGGAACTTGTTACGATTACGACATAATATCTACAACCCTAAAGATGATGATTTTCGCATCAGCAATCAAGCTGATATTATCCGCACATTCACGAGTGTTGTTGGACTACTCACGCTCATGGTTGTTGCGATCGCGGGTATCTCTTTGCTCGTGGGTGGCATTGGTATTGCAAACATTATGTTAGTGTCTGTTGTAGAACGCACCCGCGAAATCGGCATTCGTAAAGCGTTGGGTGCGACTAATTCCGCAATCTTGATGCAGTTTCTTGTTGAAGCAACCGCGATTTCTACGATTGGAGGTAGCACGGGTGCTGGTGCAGGAATTCTAATTGCCTGCATTGCTTCTGTGATTTTCAAATTCCCGTTAGTCATCTCAGTTTGGTCCATTGTGGTTGGGTTCGGGTTATCGCTGGGAGTTGGGTTAGCCGCCGGTGTCATTCCCGCGCGAAATGCTGCTAAGCTCGACCCGATTGCGGCGCTTCGTAGTGAATAACTTTGTGAATAACTTTTTGTAGAGGTGTTTGATGACAACGATGATTTGGATGGAAGGGATTACAAAAACCTATAAACTGGGAGAAATTACCGTTCCGATTCTCAAAGGGATTGATTTAGCCGTTGAAGAAGGTGAGTATGTTGCCATTATGGGTGCATCAGGTTCGGGAAAATCGACGTTGATGAATATACTGGGCTGTCTTGATCGCGTCACGAGCGGACACTATGTTTTTGAAGGCGTTAACTTAACGACGTTTAATGACGATCAACTTGCCTACATCCGTAATCAGCGTATTGGATTTGTGTTTCAGCAATTTAATTTACTTCCACGCGCCACCGCGCTAGAAAACGTCATGTTGTCGATGGTGTATGCCAATGTTCCGAAATCCATTCGTCGAGAGCGCGCAAAGGAAGCGCTGATTCGGGTTGGCTTAGGTGAACGGCTTCATTACCGTCCGAATCAGTTATCAGGAGGACAGCAACAGCGAGTTGCGATCGCGCGAGCACTCGTGAATCATCCGGCGTTAGTGTTAGCAGATGAACCCACTGGCGCATTGGATACTCAAACTTCTCAAGAGGTGATGAATCTCCTCACTGAACTCAATGAGCAAGGCATCACAATTATACTAGTCACGCATGAACCGGATATAGCTGCTCAAACGAAACGGGTGATTCGCATGCAAGATGGACATGTTGTCACTCTAAGTACAAGACAAAAAATTTAGAGATTGCAGGAACTCCGGTTGTGTTGCAAAAACTTTTTGAAAACAAAGCTGGAGTTTAGCGCTCTTTCATTCACATTTGCCCGTTGCTGAATAGAAGTAAGCTGTTAAACACCTAATTTGCACATTTAGACAGCAGGGGGGCAGAGGGGCTCCAGGAGCAGGGGAGAAGGATTGACCGGAGGCGGAGCGTCTCCGGCTCCGCGCTTTTTCTCCAAAATCAACAAAGGCCAAGTTAAATGCATATTAGCTTATGAATTCAGGTGATTGCGCAAAGCGCAGTCCTCCTTGGGCGATCGCCTTTAGCAATAAGCAAAGCCCAATCGCTTAGCTTAATAGGTTGTAATATAACAAACAATCATAATGTGTAAGCCTTCCATACAAAGTTTTTAAGAAAGATTAAGCTCATCTTCAAGGGGAATTGGTATGAGTGCCTCTGCTGTTTTAACTCAACGCAAACAAGTACAAAAGAATTGATCGCACATTCAAAAGAATTGTTCTTGAAATCTTATCCTAATACTTATAAACTTGGGATATCAAAAGTTGAATATCAGACAACTTTTAGAGAGATTTCATTGACCAAAGGATTCTTGTATGAAAACTCAGTTTAACCAGAAACTTGAAACACTACACCATGATAAAACCTTTACTTCTTTTTACGAACGAGTTGCTGGTAACGCATCATCTGTTGTTTTCTGGGATAAGTTACAGAACGATTTTCTTAATTTTATTCCTGAAGGAGGGAAGATTTTAGAAATAGGAAGTGGACCAGGATTTCAAGCACTAAAAATTCACCAACATCGACCTGATGTGGAAATTATTGTTTCCGATTTTTCTGACAAAATGGTTTCTTTAGGAAAGAAAAACTATCAAGCAATGATTTCCAGAAATGAAGGTATCAAGAGATTTAAGTCTAATATATCCTTTGTACAAGCAGATGCTATGGACTTATCTCAATTTGGTACTGAAAAGTTTGATGGTATTTATTCTTTGACAGCTATTAAGCATTTTCCTAATCCAATTCATGGACTTTATGAATCAATTAAGATTCTTAAACCAGGAGGACGCATGTTCTTTTCTGATTTTTTTGCAGAAGCTTCATTGGTAGCCACAAAAAATTTTGCCAAGTATGTTGTGAGAGTTCCAAATTTTATCCAACCGATTATTGTCCCTTTAAGTTATTTTGTAACAAAAAATAAAGCTCCACATAAAGCAGATATAGAAAATTGGAAAAACGAACTTTCTTCAAAGGGATTTTGTCATTTAGAATATTTGCATGAATATCCGTTTTTTATATTGAAATTAGAAAAAAATAGGCTATAAATGCAATTTTTACTAAGCTTCAAAGCCTTTCATTAAAGACTCGTTATTAACTAATACGTTTTTCCATGAGAGCCACGGCGATCGCTACTGAAAAGCCTTGGCTTTCTTGGCGCAAGTAGCTCTCGTAGCAAGAGTGAGCTGGCTCTTACTCACTAGTACGTCACGGTATAAATAGAGCAACCATTTAAAATCCATCAAAAGCTCATTTCATAATACTTTTGACTTTTGAACGCCACTTGCTCCACTTGGGGAGACCCCAAGACCGTACTGCCTCACCGCAGTGGCTCCTTTTGAATGCATGACTTACGCCGCAGTGTACTAGTGGTCTGCCAAGGCAACTTTGCGGGATTAATAGCAGATGGACGTACAAAGGTCGTCCATTAGTTATACCAATTTGAAAAAAGAATGCAACACATCGGTTAAACCCCTCCCCAACCCTCCCCTTGGCAAGGCTATCCATTACCCGGATCTTTCTCAACATTTGCGAGAGTAATTACTCACGTTTTTTCTAAACCTTATTCGTTCGTCGTTCATTCTCAATAAAAATGTAGTTTTAGCTAGAACAATAAACGTAAGTTTGTCAAGTGTGCTGAAAATCTCGGTGTTCAAGATGCCCACCAGACGAGAGTTTCAAGATTGTTTTAAGAAAGATGTGACTAATGGATAGTTGGCAAGGGGAGGGTGCCCGATAGGGCGGGTGGGGTTATCTGTCGCAAACATTTTTGGAATTGGTATTACCTAAACTGATGGAGCATTTCTGCCGTGCTGCACTAGCCTCTCTACGCAGATGCTCTGCTCAGCTTTGATTCCCACACAGAGTGAACAATACTTTTGAACTTGTATTCGGTAAGTTCAAAAAAAAAGCGTCGCTCGCTTCTCCAAGCACTGGGATTTTTCCCTGTAAACTGACGAAATTGACGACAGAAACTAGCTACGCTTCTATAGCCCAAATTATCAGCAATCTGATTCACTGTTTGATCAGTTCCCAAAAGCAAAAACGATGCTTGTACCATCCGCCTATAGGTAATCCAGCGGTAAAGACTCTGTCCGGTTTGCTCTCGCACCAAGTTTGTTAAGTAAGCAGGAGAGTAACCAACTGCTTGTGCTACATCATTAAGGGTAATCGGTTGGTGATAATTGGCTTCGATAAAGTCGAAGACTTCTTTGAGTATGGGAGTGGACTGAAAAATTGACTGCTGGTCTGTTATGCTAGCAGTATTCGTAGATGGTAGTTCTAGAAGTTGCTGAGCATAAGCCTCAAAAAAATCTTGGCAATGAGCAGTCTGTTTTTCCAATTGGGGGGCGATCGCTGCCAGTAATTGCTTTAAAGTATTGGGTTTGAGTAGATAATTATCTGCTTTGAGATCTATGTCTTTGCAGATGTCAGCCTGAGCACCCTGGCTAGTCAAACAAATAAAGGAGATAATCTTTGTGATTGTGAAAATGTTTATGTATAGAGTATTCAGGAAATTGTAACCATCAAAGTCTTCCATAAGAATTTCATACCATTATCAAATTGAGAAAATTCTCCTGTGTTAGATACAAACTCAGTCAGCAGTTTTCCGCATTCCTAGTGTAAAGTAGTGTAAAAACCTTGTACGGCAACTGTTTTAACTCAACGCAAACAAGTACGAAAGAATTAATCGCGTGTTCGAAAGAATTGCTCTTGCAATCCCATCTCAATGCTTAATAAACTTGTGACATCACAAGTTGAATACTACAGTTACTGACAGACCAACAAAAATAATTATCCACACTAAATTTCCTGGAATTTCATTATCCCAACGGAATTTCCTGCAATCTCATTACTTAGCGTTGTCATCCTAAACGCTCAATTTCGCTAGCAAAAAAATTTGCTTGAATTCATCAAATCATATCTGTTTACAGAGAAATGAATTAAATGGAAGCTCAAGAGAAAAATATGCAACAAAATAAACACTTTGACACAATTATTCTTGGTTCAGGACTTGGAGGAGCAACCTTAGCTAGCATCCTTGCAAAGCATGGTTTTAGTGTTCTGCTACTCGAAAAAGGTACTCATCCACGGTTCGCGATTGGCGAAGCCATGTTGCCAGAAAGTGCAATGTGGATGTGGATTGTGGCAGAACGTTATGGTATACCAGAACTCAAGAATTTAACTGATGTGAAGGCAATGCGCCAGCACGTGTCATCAGGTTGCGGTGTGAAGCGTTTACTTGGGTTTGTTTACCACAATGAAGGTGAGAAACAAAACCCAAATCAGACGCATCAACTTATCTCACCAGAATTCTCATTGACATCTGAGAGCCATCTTTTCCGCCCAGATGTTGACCATTATATGGTGAAAGTCGCTCAAAGTTACGGTGCAGTTTATCGCGATTCAACAGATGTAGAAGAAATTGATTTTCAAGAAAATAGCGTACGGGTACATACCAAAGATGGTGAAGAATATACTGCTCGCTTCTTGGCAGATGGTTCAGGGTTCCGTTCAGTAGTCGCAGAGAAATTTAATCTGCGAGAAAAACCTACTCGTTTAAAAACCAATACTCGCGGTATCTTCACCCATGTAGCTAACTTACCTGCATATGATGATTGTGTGCCCAAAGAAGATTTGCCAGGGTTGAGTTGTAGATGGCATCAAGGTACACTGCACCATGTCTTTGATGGTGGTTGGATATGGGTTATTCCTTTTGATAACCATAGCCTTTCGGAAAGCCCTCTATGCAGTGTTGGGTTAATGCTCAATGGTTACAAGTACCCCAATAAAGGCGCAGACCCAGAACAGGAATTTTACAGCATCGTTAATCAATTCCCCAGCATTGCCAATCATCTCAAAGACCTCAAACCAGTACGTAAGTGGGTAAGTACTGATCGGATTCAATATTCATCCACAAAATCTGTAGGACATCGTTTTGCTTTGTTGAGCCATTCTCAAGGTTTTATCGACCCTCTATACTCAAGAGGCTTTATTAGCACCTTTGAAAACGTTCATGCTTTAGCAGGTCGATTGATAGAAGCATTAAAAGATGATGATTTCTCTGTTGAACGCTTCGCCTATGTAGATAAATTGCAAACAGCAAAACTGAACCACAACGACCAGTTAGTTTATAACACCTTCCGCTCAATGGCACACTTTGAGTTATGGAATGCGATGACTCAACTGTGGTTGGCTTATCTTATTTTCCATGATATCAACTTGTTCGGTAGTTGTATGAAATATCAATCAAGCGGTGATATTTCAGCCTTTTTAGACATCGATAGAGAAGAACCTTTCACTGGTGCAAATGCACCTTTCAGCAAACGATTCCAGCCAGTTCTTGATGGTTATCAGGCTGTGCTAGATAAATTTGAAGCCGGAGAAATACCAGCACAAGAAGCAGCTAATGAAATGCTTTCTCTACTCAAAAACTCCGACTTATGGCCCCAGTCTGTTTATCGTTGGGGAGACCCAGCATCGCGCCATCTTGACTTAGTTGCTCATCCAGAATTGGTCGAACCAATACTATTTCTTGACCAACAGGATGCAACGTTATTATTGCAAGAAGAATTGTTAACAACCAAAATGTCGCAACCAACATACGCACGCTAAAATCTCAATTCCCTCTTATAAGGGGGATTTTAAGAATCTGATTTGTTCTATTTTGTATAACGAAGGAGCAGATAATCATGACATTAGAATTGCAGGCTTACACACAACAAAAAAAGATTCCTGGACCACCTGCATTACCTATTCTTAGTACCTTACCTTTTCTATATAAACATCAACATTTAGAATTTGATAGATTGGCAAAAAAATACGGTGATATTTTCCAAGTACGTGTTTTTGGTAGGAAGATTGTTGTATTAAATGGACTTGAAACTATTAGACAAGCTTTGTTAAAACAATCTGAGGACTTTGCAGGTAGACCTGATGTACCTATTGTAAAAAAAGTAATCAATGGTAACAATATTGGTGGTAGAGAATATAACTTACTCTGGAAAAGACACAGGGAAATTGTTATTAATGCTATGCACATGTTTGTCGTTAATAAAACAACATCATTCGAGCAACAAGTCAAAGAAGATGCTGTTGAATTAGCGAATATATTGTTGAGTTACAAAGGTCAACCTTTTACAGCGGATATGGAGATTTATTTATCTATATCCAATATCATGGCCAAAATTTTGTTTGGAGAAAAGTACAGTCGTAATAATCCAGACCTTATATCCCTAATCAAACTGGTTCAAACAATAAATCGCGTTGGTAATGCTTCGATGCTAATGCTGTATGGACCACAACCACCAGACTTTCTCATAAATTATGCAAGCAGTATTGGGACGAAGTTAGTCTCAAATACATTAAAAGAGCATAAGAAGTCTTATGACCCTAAAAATTTGCGGGGTATGGCAGACGCTTTATTAAAAGCTGTTAACGAAATCGACGATTCAGAAAAACAAACTTTGGGTCTCACTGAAGAGTTGGTTGTGGACGGAACTGCACAAGAAATCATGATGTCAAGTACACAAGCTGTTCCTGTAATTGCCTGGGCACTCTTGTATATGATTGCTTATCCCGATATTCAAGCTCAAGTACAGGAAGAATTAGACAGGGTTATTGGTAAAGAGCAAACAGTAGGTTATGACGACCGTGTAAAACTACCATTTACACAAGCTTGCATTCATGAAATTTGGCGGCACGCTGTTTATTTCCCGACTGCTCTACCACACGCAACAACGAGAGATACAAGTATCAATGGCTATTTTATTCCCAAGAATACACCTGTATACGTAAATTTGTATGGTTTGACTCGTGATCCACGCTATTGGGAAGAACCAGAAAAATTCAATCCTCATCGATTTTTAAGTAAAACAGGTGAAATCAGAGAAGAACTCTTAGAACAGTATTATCCGTTTGGTTTGGGTAAACGCAGATGCTTTGCAGAGTATTTAGGAAGACAGGAAATATTTTTATTTTTTACTAATCTGATGCATCGCTGTGAGTTTACAAAAGTTCCAGAAGCAAAATTAAGTTTTGAAAGCCAAAGAGGAGCGACAACAATGCCAAAAGAACGTTATCAAGTCATCGTTAAACCCCGTGTCTAGTTTTTGGCGATAATTTTTTGTTAGGCTAAAAGTTGGATAGAGAGATTCAAACTTCCTCCGCTTTAATCAACTCCAAAAAACAACTTTTTCCGACTACTATATATCGGAATTGCTGGGGATCCTAACGAAATAAGCTCGGTTTTTTGTCTCAAAATAGCTATCATTGCAAGGTTGCCTTTAACATTTTAATTCAGATGGGAGCAAATTTTATGCAATTCAACATATTGCGTTCTTCAACAAAAGAGAAAAAAATTCCTAGCCCACCAGTATTACCAATTGTTGGAAACTTACCATTTATTGATAAACATCAATATTTGTCATTTACAAAGATGGCGAAGCAATATGGTGATGTATTTCAAGTACATATATTTTTCCAGCAACTAGTAGTAATTAATGGTCTGGAAACAATTAGACAGGCTTTGCTTAAACAAACAGATGATTTTGCTGGTAGACCAGATTTTTATACCTTAGTAAATACAGTAAAAGGTAGAACAATCGGCGGTAGAGACCACGGTTTATTGTGGAAAAGACATCGAGAAATTGTTAATAATGCGCTTAACTCATTTGTTTCTAGTAAAACAATATCTGTTGAAGATATTGTTATGAATGAAGTAGATACGCTGACTCGTATACTAACAGAAAATCTTAACAAAGCTTTCGATCCACAAGTGGAAATTGGGTTATCCGTAGCTAATGTGATAGCTCAAATCTTGTTTGGTGAAAAATATGAGCGCGATGATCAAGATTTGATTGATTTTGTTAAATATGCCAAAGACTTTAGCCTGAATACTGGTGGTAAGTTAACCGCAGATTTCTTCCCGCTATTACTCATCTTTCCAAACAAAGGTTTAGAGAAGCGGCAATTTGTTCTCGACGCATTAGAGCGCTTGGTATTAAAAAAATATTATAGCCTTCGTCCTTCCTATAACCCAGAAAAAATGCGAGGAATGTTCGACTCGCTTATTAAAGCAGCTAATGAAGTGAGCGAAAGTGAAAGAGAATCTTTGGGTTTAACTGAAAATTTAATTGTGGAAGGACAACCGCAGGAAATTATGGGAACGGGGTTGCAACCCATCGCTCCTCTAATTCGTTGGGCAATTCTTTATATGATTGCTTATCCTGAAATTCAAGCAGAAATTCATCAAGAATTAGATCGGGTGGTTGGGAAAGGAGAAAACATAAGATTTGAAGACCGGACAAACTTACCATTTACTGAAGCTTTTTTGCTCGAATTATTGCGACATGTACCTCACTTTCCAGGTGGAATACCTCACTCCACAACCAATGATATAACTATCAACGATTACTTTATTCCCAAAAACACTCCTGTTTTTATTAACTACTATAGTTTGACGCAGGACGAACGCTATTGGGAACAACCAGAGGTATTTAATCCCCATCGCTTTTTAAATGAGAATAATCAAATCCGTCAAGAGCTTTTGGATAAATATTATCCCTTTGGTTTAGGCAAACGTCGTTGTATAGGAGAACATTTAAGTCGTTTTGAGTTGTTTCTATTCTTGGCAAATTTGGCACATAAATTTAAATTTGAGAAAGTTCCAGGAGCGAAGTTAAGTTTGGAAGGTCAAGCAGGAGTGCACGTACTTCCACAAGATTTCCAAGTGATCATCAAATCAAGATAAGTTGTTGTTTGTACTAAGCCAAGAGCCAAGTAAGAGGAAAGGAAGCAGGGGGGTTGGGGGGAAGTTTTTCATATGTCCTGGTACACCGTAGTTCATGACAACTACTTAGTAAGGAGTAAAAATTTGTGAAAAATACGTTAAAAGGATTGTCCTTCAACATTTTGAAAAACACTGTTATGAAGGATATGCCAAGTAAACTGAAACGGCACTTAAAACAATCCTTGATTGATGGTGGTTCTAAGATTGAAATATTGCCATTTTTACTGACTAAAATTAATGGATATGTTTTGCCAAGTTACATTTTAGAAGAAGATTTGCAATCTTTTGCCTCCTTCAAAACTCTACCTAGTGATGTTTTCATAGCCAGCTATCCCAAATCAGGAATTTTATGGCTACTAGAAATTGTTCATTCTATTACTAAGTCAAAAGATACTGAAAAACAAGATTTCCCTCCAATCTTTGAGCTAGCAGATAATGAACAACTAGAAACTTTATCTTCTCCTCGGTGTATGTTGACCAATTTACCATTTGCCTTAGTGCCACACCACAACGAAAAGAATGTCAAGTATATCTATATTGCTCGCAATCCCAGAGATGTAGCTGTATCCCAATATCACTTCTTCCAGGAAATGCCAACTTTTGTCTCTCAAAGCTCTAAAAACACATACACATGGGCAGAATTTTTAGCATACTTTATAAAAGGGGAAGTTCCAGGTGGTCTATATTTTGACCATGTCCTAGAATGGTGGAACCATAAGGAAGATACCAATGTACTCTTTGTTAAATATGAAGATATGCAAAAAGATCTTCAGGGTCAGGTGAAAATCATTGCTGAGTTTCTTGGGTTTCAACTTTCCGAACAACAGATAAAAACTGTAGCAGAAAAATGTACATTCCCAGCCATGAAATTAAACCCCAATCCAGCAATTCATAAGATTCCTGAATTCTCGAAAAAAGGTCTACGCCTACGTAAAGGTATCGTCGGTGACTGGAAAAATTATTTCTCAGAGCAGCAGTTAGAACAATTCCAACAATTGTACGAATCCTGCATGAATGGAACAGATCTTGATTTTGAATTTCAAATGTAGAAATAACAAAGTTCATGCTCCGTTTGCATTAGAAAAGAGCCAAAGATATTTTAGTTAGAGGTAAAAAATGACCCTTCATCCCCCAGAACCATTTCGGATCAAGATGGTTGAACCCATCAAATTGCTTGATCGCGATGGGCGTGAGGCAGCTATACGCCGAGCTAATTATAACCTGTTCAGTCTGCGTTCAGAGGACATCTTCATTGATTTATTCACAGACTCTGGCACCAGCGCCATGAGCCAGGCACAATGGGCAGCTATGCTTGAAGGCGATGAAGCCTATGCTGGAGCGCGTTCCTATTTTCGGCTTGCACAAGTCATAGAGGATATTTTCAGCTTTTCCTATTTTTTACCCACCCATCAAGGTCGAGCAGCAGAAAACATTTTAAGCGCTTGTCTAGTCAAACCAGGTCAGTACATCCCTTCTAACACCCATTTCGATACTGGCTATGCCAATATCCGCGCTCGAGGAGGTCACCCAGTAAATCTTGTCATTGATGAAGCTCACAATCCGACAAAGTACCACCCTTTTAAAGGGAATATGGACATTCAAAAGTTGCGAGACTTTATCAAACAGACAGGACCAGACCAGATTCCCTTTGGCATGATTACCATAACGAACAACGCCGGAGGTGGTCAACCTGTTTCTATGGAAAATCTCCGAGCAGTTTCGCAGACATACAAAGAATTTGGGATTCCCTTTTTCATAGATGCTTGTCGCTTTGCAGAGAATGCCTACTTCATCAAGCTGCGAGAACCAGGTTATGCAGACAAAAGTCCACTGGAAATCAGCCGTGAAATGTTTGCACTAGCTGATGGTATGACTATGAGTGCCAAAAAAGACGGTATTGTCAATATTGGTGGCTTTATAGCCATGAACGATGAAGCTCTATTTGAGCAGGCACGCAATGAACTACTCATTTGTGAGGGATTTCCCACCTATGGTGGGCTGGCTGGTCGAGATTTAGACGCAATGGCTGTTGGCTTGCGTGAAGCACTTCAAGAAGAATATCTCACATATCGTTTGGGGCAGACAAATTATCTAGCACAGCGTTTACGGGAATTAGAGATTCCAATTATTGAGCCGCCTGGAGCACATGCAGTATACGTGGATGCAGGGCAGTTATTACCTCATATCCCCCAAGAACAATTTCCTGGTCAATCTCTTTCAGTGGAACTTTATTTAGAAGGTGGAATACGTGCAGTAGAAATAGGCTCATTGGGTTTTGCTCATCCCGATCCACAAACAGGTCAGATAGTACATCCGAAATTTGAATTACTTCGTTTGGCACTGCCAAGACGGGTATACACGCAAAGCCATTTAGACTATGTCGCCGAAGCATTAGGCAAAACCGCAGCGCGGTGCGAGCAAATACCTGGCTATCGACTGATTTATGCACCGAAGCTGATGCGCCAATTTACTGCTGAGCTTGAGCCTATGACATTAAATGGACATCCGTCACAACCAAAGGGTGAATTTTCAACTTCCAAGTTTCATCAAAACTTTGAAGGTTCCAAAAAACCAACTCTTCCCAGCAAAAAGCGTAAAACCAAGTCAGAACTAGTTTAAATCGGGGAGATAAAAATGGAAAATATCATCATCGTCGGAGCCGGACTCGTAGGTTCTTTACTCTCTGTGTACTTGGCGCGTGCTGGTTTTAAGGTCAGCGTATATGAGCGAAATTCAGACCCGCGCCAGATAAATATGCAATCAGGTCGTTCTATAAACATAACTCTATCTGAGCGAGGTTTCAAAGCACTGGATGCTGTAGGTGCGGCTGATGTGGTGCGCCAGTTATGCATTCCTGTCTATGGCAGAATTATGCATGCCCAGGATGGCGAGCTAACTTATCAACCTTATGGCAACAATAAAGAAGCCATCTATTCTATTGGACGCGAGGACTTGAGTAAAGCGCTTATCAGCTTTGCTCAGAAGCATGAAAACATCGAATTTTCTTTCAATCAAAAATGTATCGACATTGATTTGCCAACAGCGACGCTGAAATTGCAAAACTTAAAAACAGGAGAAATCACTCAGGTGCAAGCAGATAGAATTTTTGCTGCCGACGGAGCGCATTCTCCTGTACGACACAAGATGCAGCGATTGAAACGCTTCAATTATTCCCAGGAATATCTTGAGCAGGGATACAAAGAGATTATCATTCCTCCAGGTGATGATGGCAGTTGGGTATTCGATAAAAACGCCATACATATCTGGCCACGAGATAATTTCATGCTCATCGGTTTTCCGAATCTAGACAAAAGTTTTACCCTATCATTACACCTGCCCTATGAAGGAGAAATTTCCCATGATTCCACTGCATCAGGTGATGCTGTGCGAAATCTTTTTGAAACCTATTTTCCTGATATCTGGTTACTAGTAGAACCTAACCTGACAGATTATTCTCACAAACCAGTGGAAGCAATGGTTACTATTAAATGTTTCCCTTGGAGTTATCAGGATAAGGTGTTACTCATCGGCGATTCTTGTCACGCTATTGTTCCCTCATACGGTCAAGGTGCCAATGCTGGCTTTGAGAATTGCCAGTTGTTGACCAAATGTATTGAACAACATCCGGGAGATTGGCAGACGGCTTTTAGAGAATATGAGACGCTGCGTAAACCAGATATGGATGTGCTCGCCGACCTTTGTTTAGAACACTTTACGGTTCTCAGAAAAATGGTAGGTGATCCCAAGTTTCTGGAGCGGAAGAAAATTGAAAGAAAGTTACAGCAAATGAATTCGGAATTTGCATCTTTGTACTATAACATTTCTTTCACATGTATGTCCTATTCAGAAGCGTTAAGGATTGAACGAATTCATCAGGAGATGATTAGTCAGATTGCAGAGAATAATATCAAACGGGAAGTATCTGTTTAAGATTAGTCATTTGGAAAATTTTTTTCAACCTCACTGTCATCTATTATTCTCTGTTTGCTTTTGTCCTGAGTAACTCACTCATATATGTCAAAAAATAGTCTTGAATTGGAGTCGTGCAGACAATGATTGTAGTCATCGAAACAGGAACTCCTGCCCAGGAAATTCAAAGAATTACCCAAGAATTAGAAAGATTGAACATTACACCAGAACAAATTGTTGGCAATCACAAAGTTGTGATTGGTTTAGTAGGTGATACGGCAGCTATCAATCCTCAACAAATCCAACAACTAAGTCCTTCTATTGAGCAGGTGTTGCGGGTTAAACAGCCCTTTAAACGGGCAGCCCTTGAATTTCGCTACGGACAGCCGAGTGAAGTCTTTGTAGAAACACCATCAGGATTTGTCGCCTTTGGTCAAAACCGTCCTATAGTTCAAGTTGCTGGACCCTGCTCAGTAGAAAACGAAGAAATGATTGTCCAGACTGCTCAGCGAGTAAAGGCGGCTGGAGCTAAGTTCTTGCGAGGTGGAGCTTATAAACCTCGCACTTCTCCTTATGCCTTCCAAGGACATGGTGAGAGTGCTTTAAGTTTACTGGCAACGGCTCGTCAGGAAACAGGTTTGGGAATTGTCACAGAAGTCATGGATACAGCTGATCTCCAGAAAGTGGCTCGGATCGCTGACATTATCCAAATCGGTACTCGCAATATGCAGAATTTCTCCCTGTTGAGGAAGGTGGGTGCCATAGGTAAGCCAGTTTTACTAAAGCGAGGTATGTCCGCCACGATTGAAGAGTGGTTAATGGCTGCTGAGTACATTTTGGCAACAGGCAATCCCAATGTCATTTTGTGTGAGCGAGGAATTCGTTCTTTTGATCGGCAGTATGCCAGGAATACACTTGATTTGGGTGCTATACCTGTTCTACGTACGTTAACTCACTTACCGATCATGATTGACCCCAGTCATGGCATAGGAAAAGCAGAATATGTGCCAGCAATGGCGTTAGCAGCGATCGCTGCTGGAGCTGATTCTCTGATGATTGAGGTTCACCCCAATCCAGCCAAGGCTCTCTCCGATGGTCCTCAATCTCTAACGCCACAGCAATATGACGAGTTAATGCAACAGATGGCTGTCATTGGTCAAGCTGTTGGTCGTTGGTCGCAACACTTTCCTATATCGACAGTAGATTGTACTTCACAGAAACATCAAGCTAAACAAGAAATTTGTGACCAAACTATCACTGCGATGATTTTTAGAAAGTAGTTTGAAAAGAATTACCAATAATTTCTCATACCCATTACTACACAATCGTTTGCTATTGAAGAAGAATGCAGAATTCAGAACTCAGAACCCAGAATGCACTAGCTGACTCAGCCATTCCACAAGCTGTAGAAATAAAAATTGAACAGCCAGAGAAACGGCAAATGCGAATCTCTGCTAGCATCCAGATTCCCTACTCATTAGAACAAGTCTGGCAAGTTCTAACAGACTATGAAGCTTTTGCTGAGTTCATGCCCAACATAACACACAGCAGACGGTTGGAGCATCCGACCAGAGGTATTCGTGTGGAACAAATTAGCATGAGGAGTTTTATGGGCATGAAGTTATCAACCCGTTCAGTTTTCGACGTGGAAGAAAAGTTGTTCCATGAGATTCTTTATCGACAAATCGAGGGAGACTTTAAAGCCTTCTCTAATCACTGGCGATTAGAGCCTTTGAATCTATCTGACGAAAAAGCTGGAGTTAATCTCGCTAATAGCTTTTTGATTTGCCCAAAGCAAATCATCCCAATCCCAATGACGCTATTTGAAGACGTTTTCAGGCATGATGTGTCAGCGAATATGTTAGCGATTCGTCAGCGAGTAGAAGAGCTATTTAGTCCAAGATAACTGCGAACTTTGAGAGGAATTTCCAATGAGTTTGAAAACCCATCACTACACAACTCAAGGTGGAGTTTGTGTATCTCGTTCCCTAACTGAGATTTTTTTGATGGAAGCTGCTATTGAAGAGATCTTATTACGTCTTGATTCTCAACGTGGAGGATTGCTTAAAAGTAGCTACGAATACCCAGGAAGATACAAAAGATGGGCAATAGGTTTTGTGAACCCACCGCTAGAACTTGTGACCCGTGAGAACTCTTTTACACTCACGGCACTTAACGAGCGAGGCATGGTGCTGCTACCATATCTGACAGAGCATTTATGCCAGCAAGAACAACTCGTAGCGGTCAAACAGGAGAAGGAGCGTGTTACTGGTTCTATTCGACCAACAGAACGTTTCTTTTGCGAAGAAGAGCGAAGCAAGCAACCATCTGTCTTTAGCGTTGTTCGTGAGATTTTATATGCCTTCAGTAGCCCGGAAGATGATCATTTGGGACTGTATGGTGCTTTTGGCTACGACTTAGTCTTCCAATTTGAGTCAATGCCAAAGCATCTTGAACGTTCCGTAGACCAGCGAGATTTGGTGCTTTATTTACCTGATGAACTAGTAATTGTTGACTACTACCAGCAACGTGCATTCAAAGTGCAGTACGAGTTCAAAACCAAGCATGGTAGCACCAGTGGCTTACCTCGCACTGGTGAAGTCATTGACTATAAAGGAAAGTGTCATATTCCGACTCAAACCTCTGACCATGAAAAGGGCGAGTATGAGAACCAGGTGAACAAAGCACTTGAATACTTCCGTCGCGGCGATTTATTTGAGGTTGTTCCTAGTCAAAGCTTTTTTGAAGCTTGTGAAAAACCACCAACAGATTTATTCCGAACACTACAGCAGATTAATCCCAGTCCCTATGGATTCATCTTTAATTTGGGTGGAGAGTATTTGATTGGTGCATCTCCAGAAATGTTTGTACGCACAGAAGGTAGGCGTGTTGAAACCTGTCCAATCAGTGGTACGATTAGGCGGGGAAAAAATGCGATTGATGATGCTGCTCAAATTCTGAAGCTTCTCAACTCACGCAAAGATGAAGCAGAGTTGACCATGTGTACGGACGTGGATCGCAACGACAAGTCGCGGATTTGTGAGCCTGGGTCAGTACGAGTGATTGGTCGTCGCCAGATTGAGTTGTACAGTCATTTAATCCATACAGTAGATCACGTCGAAGGTTTATTGCGACCTGAGTTTGATGCCTTGGATGCATTTCTCACCCATCTGTGGGCAGTGACTGTGACAGGAGCACCAAAACGGTCAGCAATGCAGTTTATCGAACAACATGAGCGTAGTCCTCGGCGTTGGTATGGTGGAGCAGTCGGATACTTATCCTTCAAAGGAGACTTAAACACGGGTCTTATCCTGCGGACTATTCAACTCAAAGACGCGATCGCACAAGTGCGAGTGGGTGCAACAGTTCTTTATGACTCGATCCCAGAAGCTGAGGCACAGGAAACTATCACTAAAGCTGCTGCTCTGTTTCAGACACTTTACCAGACCAAGCATAGGAGTACCGATTTGTCCAGTAGAATCGACCATGACCATGTGGAAGCTGGAATTGGGAAGCACGTTTTACTCATGGACCATGAAGACTCATTTGTTCACACGCTAGCAAACTACATCCGTCAAACTGGTGCCACAGTGACAACACTACGTCATGGCTTTTCGGAATCAGTCTTTGATATGGAAAGCCCAGACCTTGTTGTCTTATCTCCTGGTCCTGGCAGACCAAGTGATTTCTGTTTGACAGAGACGATTATAGCTTGTATGTGTCGGGAAATTCCCATCTTCGGAGTTTGTCTTGGTCTACAAGGTATCGTTGAAGCTTTCGGCGGTGAATTAGGAGTTCTTGACTATCCACAACACGGAAAGTCTTCCCGTGTTTTTGTCACAGAGCCAGAGTCAGCTATCTTCAAGGATTTACCACTATCCTTTGAAGTTGGTAGATATCATTCGTTGTTTGCTCTGTCTGACCAATTGCCCAAAGAACTAAAGGCTACAGCTATTTCAGAAGATGGTGTGATTATGGGCATTGAGCATAAGACACTTCCAATAGCCGCAGTGCAGTTTCACCCGGAATCAATCATGACTCTTGCTGGAGAAGTCGGTCTCGTTATCATTAAGAATGTCGTACGTATGTATACAAAAGGTTGCAACTCCTCAAAGAAGCTGCAACACAAGAGTGTCAGCAACAAAGATGTGATACATAGTACCGTCTTCAATTGACTTGATATTTTCTCCTGGAGAATTGGTCTTTATTGTCGGTGGCAACGGTAGTGGGAAGTCTACGCTGGTGAAGTTGATCACTGGACTTTACATTCCTGAAAGTGGAACAATTTGGTTAGGTGGAGAACGTATTACTGACACCAACCGAGAGTGGTATCGCCAGCATTTCTCAGTAGTGTTTTCAGATTTTTACTTATTTGACCGTCTCTTAGGATTTGAAGGAGAACAAATAGACAAATAAACTCAACACTACCTGAAACAACTCCAACTAGACAAAAAAGTGCAAGTGAAAGATGGATCTTTTTCCAGCATCGCACTTTCACAAGGTCAACGCAAACGTCTCGCACTCTTGACAGCATATTTGGAAGACCGCTCTATATACGTATTCGACGAGTGGGCATCTGACCAAGACCCAATGTTTAAGCAGATTTTTTACACCCAACTAGTACCAGAGTTAAAGCAGCGTGGCAAAACCATTTTAGTCATCAGCCACGACGACCACTACTTCCACTTAGCAGACCGAATCGTGAAGCTAGATAGCGGCAAACTCGAGTATGACCAATACCCTGTCAGCTTAGCTTTGTAAGTTTTGTTCCTAACACGTTTTTTACTAACCCTTGTTCCTTGACCAATACTTAGGAAATCATCATGTTTACCACAGAAAGTATTAATCAAAGCAATCAAATCGACCTACCAGCAATACTGCTGCAAATGAGCAATGGTACGTTTGTAACACAAACAATTTACGTAGCAGCTAAGCTAGGTATTGCTGACTTACTCAAAGACGGTGCAAAAAGCAGTGATGAACTAGCAAAATTAACCGATGTGGATGCTCAATCTTTATACAGAATGCTGCGTGCTTTGTCCAGTATCGGTATATTTGCAGAAGTTGAAAACCGACAATTTCAACTCACTCCTCTTGCGGAACATCTGCAAACAGATGTTCCAGCTTCAATGCGTACTTTTGCGATATCTGTTGGTGAATCTTGGTTGTGGCAAGCGTCCGGAAAACTCCACGATAGCGTCAAGACAGGAAAAAACGTTTTTGAGAACCTCTATGGTATGCAACCTTCATCATACCTAGTGCAGCACCCCGAAGTTACCCAAATCTTAAGCGGAGCGGTAAACGCTTTTACCTCATCGATCATCCCTGTGATACTTGCTAACTATGACTTTTCGACAATCAACAAAATTGTTGATGTCAGCGGTGGAAACGGCGCTTTCATTGCTGAAATCCTCAAGTTGAACCCAACAATGAAGGGCATCCTCTTTGACCAACCACCTGTTGTTGAGATGGCAAGGCATGGAGGAGATGGTGCTTCAACCTTTAAACCAGATCTAACAAGTGTGTAACTCAGAGTTCTTGGATTTATCTTGGTTGATTTTTTTAACGTTTTCGTAAGTTGACAATCAATACCTAATAACAGAATTTTGGAGGAATTTTACTATGTCACAGCAAATCAAGAATATCGTCATCGTCGGTGGTGGTTCTGCTGGTTGGATGACTGCAGCCTACTTGAGCAAAGCTTTGGACAAAAATGTTCAAATTTCTTTGGTCGAATCTTCTAACATCACAACAATTGGAGTTGGTGAGGCAACTTTTAGTACTATCAAGCTATTCTTCGATTTTCTCGGCTTACAAGAACACGAGTGGATGCCAAAATGCAATGCCTCATATAAGATGGCAATTAAGTTCGTCAACTGGAACGCACAAGGACAACACTTCTACCATCCTTTCCAAAGATATGAAACGGTAGATGGTTTCGATATGGCAGAATGGTGGCTGAAAATGAAGCGCGGCGAAGAGCCATTCGATTATGCCTGCTTCCTCATCCCATTACTCTGCGACAATAAGCGCTCTCCCAGATATTTTGATGGTACTGTTTTTGACGATAAGGTTCAAAACTTATTCTCCCGCCAGTTGACGCCCGATAAAAATGTATTGTCAGACCTCAAAGTTCAATACCCCTACGCCTATCACTTTGACGCTAATCTACTGGCAAGATTCTTAAAAGACTATGCCAAGCAAAGAGGCGTGAAACAGATTGTTGATGACGTGA
>JAHHHH010000074.1 GCA_019359415.1 Iphinoe sp. HA4291-MV1
ACTTCTCGCTCAAAGCTTGTTAGAGAGACAATGTATTTCTTTTTCGCCATGACACAATTGCGTATTCGGGGATTACTCAAATTATTAACCGAGTCACCCCTCAATTCAAGGCTGACAGACTACTAGTACCGCAAGGCGGAATTCAAAATTCAAAATGGACTGCGTCCAGCTGCGCTAACAAAATTCAAAATGAAGACAGCGTAAGCGTTTCATCGATTTGGAATGGGTGGTTTATTTACGCCGACCTGTACTAGTTTAAAACCATATTTCCAGGAAGTTTTGCCACAGTGTTATCAAGACGCAAGAAAGCAAGCCAGTGATGAAACTGGTTTATCGCTTGATGCTTTTCCAGTAGACTCTCCGTTTACGGCGGATGAAAGCCTCACCGTAGGCGATCGCACTCTACACTCTGCCATGAAGAGCGATCAAAGTCGCAATTGATTCTTTTATTTTGTATGTAACGCAAACAAAACTTGAACTTACATAAATTTTGGCTGTGCAAAAAATGTAACTTGCAATCATCTAGCATAGCTTAAGCGCAGCACTATATGACGCTTAATGGCGCTTGCGCTGTTGCGATTAATTTGTTAACGACGACAAATAATGTGTTGTTCGACATCTATACAATCGGAGCGGCGGGATTTGAACCCACGACCTCCACTACCCCAAAGTGGCACGCTACCAAGCTGCGCTACGCCCCGTAGTCAACTTTCCTATTATAACTTCAACAAGTAGAATTATCAAGGTCTTTTCAAGGTTTCAGTTTTAAAAAACCTTGAGTATCTCACAGGCTTGCAACAAACCAGGAACAGCGGAATCATTGAATTGACCTTCTGCACAACGCCCTATTTTTAAGATAAAGCGCAGGCTGTAGGCATGAGGATAACCTTCAACTTCCATCCAGATTAAATCACTCTCAGCTTCAGTTGCAATCTTTTCTTCATCCATCAATTCAGTAGCAATTTGCCTCATAGTATCTGCTAATTGCACCAGCAGCCGACAAAAATCATTCAATTCAGCTTTAGTTAACTCGATCGCCCACTCATCTGTACCCACTAAACCTTTAAACTCTGGCGCTGTTGGGTTCCAACCGAGACGCCAACCAAGCCCACTTTTGACAACACGTTCCATAAAAAAGTTTGGAGTTCTCAGTTGTAAGTTTTGAGTTGAAAATCTTTTTGAGATCATCACTCATCATTCACAACTCATTACTTAAGTAACTGTGCGCCTCCTCCTTGTTTAGGTACTTGTCTAGGAGTTGGGGTTGTTTCCTCTGGCTGGGAAGAAGGAGTGGGAGTGAATCGTGGTGTATTTTGCGATTTAGGGCTGAAAACGTTTACTAGAGCTTGCGCCAACGCATCTCGTTGGCGGTGGTTTAGGCGTGCTACAGCAGCGCGATCGCCATCAAAAGGATTTTTTCGCAGAGTATCTTTCCCAGGATAAGTCGTTTCATACATCACTTCATTGGCACCTAGATAATCAGCCAGAGTCAGCTTCCAATCCAGTCGATAGTTTGGCGCACGTCCCTTTAAATAGGAGTGGTATTGTATCATACGACTAACCAAGGTGTTATTTTCCGCAACTTTCCCGGTTTCTTTGCTAATGTATTGATTTTCTCGCGGTAAGTCGGGTAATTGTTGATAAACTTGCTGCCAAGCTTCGCCGGAACTGACTCTTTGAGCGTCAGCAGGCTGA
Source organism: Iphinoe sp. HA4291-MV1 (assembly GCA_019359415.1). Taxonomy (GTDB): domain Bacteria; phylum Cyanobacteriota; class Cyanobacteriia; order Cyanobacteriales; family Nostocaceae; genus Brasilonema. The sequence goes on from JAHHHH010000074.1 coordinate 1,696, forward strand.
AAATAGCTGAAAAGAAGTACACTAACCAGTAATATTCCAACTCCCCTTGTCATGTTCTGGAACAGAAGATAAGGAGCAAAAGGGGGATGAGGAAGAGACTTCCAATTTTGAATTTTGAATTTTGTTAGCGCAGCGGGACGCAGTCCATTTTGAATTGTCTTGTCCCCTTGTCCTCTTGTCCCCTGGTTCTCTTGTCCCCTTGTCCTCTGCTTCTTTCCGGTTAGCATTACTCTAGACTTCACCAATAATTTCTGGTTGAGTGAGTTCATCAGACATTTCGATAATTGCCCTCAGCACTGGTTTCATCATTACATCATCTGCACTGTCAAAGTCTTCATAACGCCGACGCTTAGCACGATTTGCCACTTGAACTGTAATGCGATAGCGATTTGAGGCTGCATGAATCAGATCCTCAGCACGGTGCATAATTTGCGATTGAGTCGTCTCAAACTTAGAATGCTTTAGCATAATTACTGGTTCTATAAGTCATTCTCTCCAGTTTAGCAGCACTGACATGGTTACTGCCGCTTTTTAAATCCCAGCAATTCTTTCTTTTGCCTTTTAACTTTTAACTTTTAACCTAACATGGTTACTGCCACTTTTTAAATCCCAGCAACCTCTCTGTTGATAGAGGCTAATAGTTTTTTGTCACTCTATAAGTATTTTGTAGCATTACCTTGATAACATCATCTCATGCCTGATCTTGTTGAAACTGCTATCAACGCCGGAAACTTCAACACCCTGGTAAAGGCTGTTAAAGTTGCTGAACTTGTGGAAATTTTGAAAAATCCTGGTCCCTATACAGTCTTTGCACCCACAGATGAGGCATTTGCCAAGCTACCACCAGGAACTTTAGATTCATTGCTGCAAGACATCCCCAAATTGAAGAAGATTCTCATGTATCATATTGCTTACGGGGATGCTATGTCTGAAGATTTGATCCAAATTGACCATGCAGAAACTCTAGAGGGATCAATTGTGGCAATTGATTCTGATAATGGCAAAGTGAAAGTGAATGACGCCAATGTCCTTAAAACCGACATTATTACCGATAATGGCGTTATCCATATTATTGATGCAGTGTTGATGCCTGCAATAGTTGCTGGAAAGTAGGTGTTGTACATTCAAATTTTGGCGTTGCTCAATTCAGCAACGTCCAAATTTTTGTGCGGCAGACAGAATGTCTGCCTTACAATATTAAGGACGGGCAGGACAGCCTACCCCACAAAACAAGTTCAATTATCCCTTAAATGTGCAATGCCATTATTGGCTTACCCTACACCCAGAATGCAGCCAGTACGTGGAGGAATACTTAAAGTCAAATGCTCAGACTCTCCCTCAACACTCCACTCCACCTGTGCAGCGCCATATAAAAGCTTACTTGGTTGAGTGTTCAAACTTGCGATATCAACATTCCCTTTTGCTTCAGCAGTACCAACGTTAACCGCAACTATCAATTCTTCTGTTCCCAAAACTCGCGCAAAGAGATAGAGTCCTCCTTGAGCATATAAGACTTTGTAATCACCCGTACGCAAACATGGATAAGAGTGGCGTAGAGCAATTAATTCGCGGTGAGTCTTGAGAATATCTCTATCCCAACTAGCTTCTAGTGGAAAACCGCGACGAGAATCTGGATCTATAGCTCCTGGTAAACCAACTTCATCACCATAATAGACACTAGGGGCACCAGGAAAAGTCAGAAGCAGTAAAGTTGCCAATTCCACACTCGCTTTATCACCACCAGCAATGGTAAGCAACCGTGCTGTATCGTGACTAGCAAGTAGATTTAATTGAGTCAGCTGAATCTCCCAAGGGTAAAGTTGCAGGAGTTCTTGAATTTTCTGTGCATACTCAGCAGCGAATAATGGTGGATAGGGTGTGTAGTCGCGGCTTTGCACTTGATCCATAACCACGCGATCGCCTGCAGTAAAAGCAACGGTTGATCCCGCAAACAGATAATTCATCACCCCATCAAATTGAGTTCCATCCAACCATTCACGGGAATCTCCCCAAACTTCGCCGACAATATATGCTTCGGGATTAATCGCTTTGACTCGCTGACGGAACTCTTGCCAAAAACCAGGAGTTTTAATTTCAAAGGGCACATCTAATCGCCAACCGTCAATGCCGAATTTAATCCAATATTCGGCAATTTCCATGATATATTCTCGAACTTCTGGATTGTCATGATTAAACGCTGGCAGTGCTCGATTATCAGCCCAACCCTCATAATTAGCAGGAAAATTACCATTGTAAGCAGAAAGGGGCCAATCATGAATTCTAAACCAATCCACCCAAGGTGAATGAGGACCATTTTCCAAAACATCGTGGAAAAAGAAAAATCCCCGACTAGAATGGTTAAACACCCCATCCAGAACGACTTTGATATCCCGCTCGTGAGCAGCGTCTAGCAATTCCTTAAAAGCTGGGTTCCCTCCCAGCATTGGATCAACTTGATAATAGTCGTGAGTGTGGTAGCGGTGATTGCTCGCCGATTGAAAGATAGGCGTAAAGTAAATAGCATTAATTCCCAGATCCTGTATATAATCTAACTGCTCTAGAACGCCCCACAAATCTCCGCCCTTGTAACCTTGGAATGTAGGCATAATTTCCCAATCTTCCCAACGAGCATCGCGTAAAAGCCGTTTGCGAGGTTGTTTGCATCTAGCAAATCGATCTGGAAAGATTTGGTAGAAAACAGCATGTTTAACCCAATCTGGTGTTTGAATCTGCATACCTGGTACTTGCTTTGTAACTATTACTTTTAATTACAGCTATTTTCAAGTAAATAAACCACACTTTTTTACCTCATGCATTCGGCGTTCGCGTAGAGTAGGTGAGCCAGCGCGTTGTGGGGCTTATTCTTGAAGTAGGTTCGTTTTGATTGAGCTTTCTTGGAGCCTTGTGGATGAGGGTGAAAAGCTTTTAGTCTGACTTGACTCGGTAGAAACTTGATGTTCCTGTGTTAACAATTCACGCATTCGCTTATTCAAAATTCAAAAATAACTCGTCTCATATCCTGAAAAATACGCAATATCATATTTGGTGTGAGTTAAAATACAGCATGAGTAAAGTGTACAAGATTTATCTTGATGTTTGTTGTCTGAATCGAACTCTAGACGATTTAGAACAATTTCGGATTCGTATGGAGGCTGAAGCTGTAACGGAGATTATTCAAAATTGCGAAGATGGCAAGTGGATATTGATAAATAGCGATATTATTGAATTTGAGGTTAGTCAACATTCAGACTCATTTAAACAAGAACAGGTCAAGTCAATTCTAGATGTAGCAAATATTTATATCCAATCAACTAAAAGTATTGACTTGAGAGCAGAAGAACTAATGAAGTTGAGCTTCAAGTTCCATGATGCTTTACATTTAGCATTTGCAGAAGCGGGAGATGCAGATGTATTTTTAACAACTGATGATCGACTTTTCAGGAAAGCAAAGCAATCTCAAAATATTTTCAAAATAGAAGTCGAAAATCCCACGATTTGGTTAATGAATGTTTTGCAAACCGAGGAATAAAATGATGAAACTGACTGAAATTAGACAGCAAGGATATAAAGCCCTAATTGATGCTTTAGGAGTAGCAGGAACGCTGAGGTTTTTACAGCAGTTAGAAGTAGGCTATGGTAACTATACTAAAGAACGTCATCAATGGCTCGATCAACTCACAATAGATGACTTTCGTAATTATATTAAACAAAAAAATCAATAACTTTGAAGAAAGAAGAAGGAAGAAGAAACAAGGAATGTTCTTAGTTGCGAGATTCTGACCGAAACTCAAAAGAATTGCTATAGCAATTCTTTTGAGTTTGCCATAATCCTCTCATCTCACTCCTGCTTTAACAAATGTAGAGATATCATTATTAAAAACCTTAAAAATTAAAAACCTTAAAAACAATTTCGGCAACAACAAAATTTAAACGAAAGCTTTAGACATGAAAATTTCTCAACGTCATACTTGGTCCCTAACAGTAGATGAAGCTATAAAAATTCAAGAAACATTAAGAGATGAGGTCATTACTGAAGATAAACTCAAAGAACCAGTGCAGTATGTGGCTGGGGTAGACATGGGTTTTGAAGCGGATGGTACTATTAGTCGTGCAGCTGTCGCAGTGCTCAGTTTTCCTGATTTGCAGATTCAAGAAACAAGCTTAGCACACCGTCCGACAACATTTCCTTATATTCCTGGATTTCTCTCATTTCGGGAAATACCCGCTGTATTAGATGCATTAGAAAAAATAAAAACAATACCAGATCTGATTTTGTGTGATGGACAGGGAATTGCTCATCCTCGAAGATTTGGTATAGCTTGCCACTTGGGTATAATTGTGGATATACCGACAATTGGTGTTGCTAAATCGTTGCTTGTTGGTAAACATGAAAATGTACCAGAAACACGTGGTAGCGATCAACCACTGATATATAAAGGAGAAACAATTGGAGTCGTTTTACGAACGCGTACAGAAGTAAAGCCTCTCTATATCTCTAGCGGTCATAGAATTAGTTTACCTACAGCAGTTGAGTATGTATTGCGTTGTACAACAAAATATCGGTTACCAGAAACAACACGCATTGCTGATAAATTAGCGTCCGCAAAATAAGTAAAGCCGAGTATTTTATGAGCGAACTCACTTTAGAATGGAAAGAAGCGCTTAAGAGCAGAACTGAAAAAATTCTCGACCAACAGCCCAGTAAAAACCCTGGAACAGTTAGACTTGGTCGTCATCCAGATTTGTGCGATATTCTTTTTCCTGAGGATGAGAAAATCTCTAGGTTACACGCTGAGATATTTTTTCATCGTGAGCAAAACAGCTTTTATTTACGGAAACTACCAGAAGGAAAACGTCCCCTCATCGTAGATGGGAAAATTATCACTCATGGTGAAGTACCTTTAAGACAAGGTAGCACGATTCTTTTAGGAGAAACAGAAATCAAAGTTGTAGCAGTTTCTGTAGATCTCGCATATGGTCTAATTTGTCCTAACACTAAATGTCGTAATCCAGATAAGCGTCGTATAGTAGATCCGAAATATCTACTTGAAAGTTGTCCTTGGTGTGGAACATCTTTAGCTGCAGCTCAGAGCTTTCATAGACTATAGCAGTCCTATTTGAGTTGTAAACTTACTCATGGAGGCAAGGGAACAGGGAACAGGGAACAGTACACAGTTATCGTCAGGGTGGTAAAGAAGCTTGGATCTTGATTCATATTGAAGTTCAAAGTCAGCAAGAAACTAACTTTGCTGAGAGAATGTTTGTCTACAACTACCGAATCTATGACCGTTACAGACGCTCTGTAGCCAGTTTAGCTGTGTTGGGTGATGAAAATCATAAATGGCGACCAAATCAATTTGACTATGAGTTATTTGGTTGTGATATGAGATTTAGATTTCCAGTCGTGAAATTGCTAGACTATCAACAGGAATGGTCAGCGTTAGAAGCGAGCCGTAATCCTTTTACCACTGTAGTCATGGCTCATTTAAAAGCTTTAGAGACTCGTCAAAACAGGAATCAGCGCTTGCAGTGGAAGCTGGCTTTGACTAGAAGATTGTATGAGCAAGGCTATGAGCGACAAGATGTGATCAACTTGTTTCAGTTTATAGATTGGATGATGACTTTGCCCAAAGAATTGGAACAGGAGTTTAAGCAACAAATCAGTCGATATGAGGAGGAATTACGGATGCCATACATTACCAGTATTGAGCGCATGGGAATTGAGCGCGGAATGCAGCAGGGAATTGAGCAGGGAATGCAGCAGGGAATTGAGCGCGGAACTAAGCGAGGTTTGTTAAAAGGTATTGAGTTGGGGTTGAAACTCAAATTTGGCACTGAGGGCTTAGACTTATTATCTGAAATCAGCGATATTCAAGATTTGAATCTTTTGGAAACTATTCTTAATCAGATAAAGACAGCGAATACACTTGATCAACTTCGCACTGTCTATCAGTCGCCTTCACAACAGGAAGAAAATTAGGGTTTTGCAACCTATCCGGGTGCGCGCCACTCAAAGCGATGGTGCAAATTGTCGTTCAAGCGCGTTCGCCTGCACCGTTATCTGAACTGTATTGCTTGTGGATGAGCATCAAACACACAAGCGCGAGCATCAAACACACAAGCGCGAGCATCAAACACACAAGCGCGAGCATCAAACACACAAGCGCGAGCATCAAACACACAAGCGCGAGTATCAAACACTCAAGCACGAGCATCAAACACACAAGCGCGAGCATCAAACACACAAGCGCGAGTATCAAACACACAAGCGCGAGTATCAAACACACAAGCACGAGCATCAAACACACAAGCACGAGCATCAAACACACAAGCACGAGCATCAAACACACAAGCACGAGTATCAAACACTCAAGCACGAGTATCAAACACTCAAGCACGAGTATCAATTTGAATGGAGACAGGTTTTATGAGAAAAATGATTCAGAATAAATTAGAGATGAAATTTGAATATCTCTACGAAATGCTGCAAAGCATTAAGCAGTATCCTGGTATGTACTTAGGGAAAAGTTCAATCACCTGTTTGAAGTCATTTTTAGATGGCTACACAGCAGCAAGGCAAGACCTTGGTTTATCTTTAACTGAACAAGAACGTCAATTTGAGAAGTTTCAAGAGTGGATTCAGGAAAGATTTGAGATGAAATCATCTCACGGATGGGATAGCATTATTCTTTTCTATTCTGCTGATGAAAAAGATGCTCTCAATAACTTTTTTGAATTGTTTGAAAGATTTTGCAATGGTGAGAAGGCTGCAAGGGGTTAAATTCTGCTCTCATTATCGCTGGCTGAGGTGAACACTGTGGAAGAGTTACGGTGGATTTATCAACACAAAACTGAGAACTCTGTTGAGCTTAAGCTCAACCCAGCAATTTCACCAACAGTGCTTGAAATGAACAGTATAACCAAGAACGGCTAAAGGATTTGATGCTACTGCTGAAGCTCAGCGATACGCTTGAGTGCATCTTGGTAATCATCGTTCTCTCCTCGTTTCTGATAAAACTCTGCCGCTTTTTGATAATCTGCGATCGCTGCTTTTTTATCTCCTAAGTCATCGCGGGCAAAACCACGGTTATAGTAGGCATCAGCATAGTTGGGATTGAGGCGAATTGCCTGGTTGTAATCTTCTATCGCTGCTTTTTTATCTCCTATGGCAGAGCGGGCAATACCACGGTTCTTGTAGGCATCAGCATAGTTGGGATTGAGGCGAATTGCCTGGTTGTAATCTTCTATCGCTGCTTTTTGATCTCCTATGGCAGAGTGGGCAATACCACGGTTATAGTAGGCAACAGCATTGTTGGGATTGAGGCGAATTGCCTGGTTGTAATCTTCTATCGCTGCTTTTTGATCTCCTATGGCAGAGTGGGCAATACCACGGCAAATGTAGGCAACAGCAAAGTTGGGATTGAGGCGAATTGCCTGGTTGTAATCTTCTATCGCTGCTTTTTTATCCCCTGAGATGTAGCGGGAAATACCACGGTTATTGTAGGCATCAGCATAGTTGGGATTGAGGCGAATTGCCTGGTTGTAATCTTCTATCGCTGCTTTTTGATCTCCTATGGCAGAGCGGGCATTACCACGGTTATTGTAGGCATCAGCATAGTTGGGATTGAGGCGAATTGCCTGGTTGTAATCTTCTATCGCTGCTTTTTGATCTCCTATGGCAGAGCGGGCATTACCACGGTTATTGTAGGCATCAGCATAGTTGGGATTGAGGCGAATTGCCTGGTTGTAATCTTCTATCGCTGCTTTTTGATCTCCTATGGCAGAGTGGGCAATACCACGGCAAATGTAGGCAACAGCATAGTTGGGATTGAGGCGAATTGCCTGGTTGAAATCTTCTATCGCTCCTTTGAAGTTGCCTTCGTCCGCCTTTTCTAATCCTTGAGCATTGTAAAAATCATACGAAGGGCAAGGTTCATGTTGTACTGCTTCCCACCAACCTTGTACACTCTTTGGTCGATTTTCAGGCTTAATTTGCAATGCAGCCGTTATCATACCCTGCCAAGGTTCATCTAAATCTTGAGGAATCCAGTTGTCATTAAACAACGCCCGATTTAATGCTGATGGTGGTAACTTTCCAGTCAGCATCTCATGCAGCATCATGCCCAATTCAAATAAATCACTTTCTGCTCCCACTTGTTCACCTGAAATTACCTCTGGAGCAGCATATCCTTCCGTGAAAGCGCGGGTACTTTGACGGCTAGAACTCCTAGTACTAAGGTTCTGTCGAGATGCACCAAAATCTACTAAAACAATCCGCCCTTCTGGTGTTACCATCACATTGTCTGGTTTAAGGTCAAGATGGTATATCCCTTGTTGATGAACTACTGTCAAAGCATCAACCAAAGCTGTCATCACTGTCTTGACTCGTTTTACTGATAATTTTTTCCCAGGTTGGGAGTCTAACTCATCTTTTAAGGTATTGCCTGCAAGTAGTTCCATAACCAAGTAGGCGGTACCTCGCTCTTTGAACAGATCTACAACCTGAACAACGTTAGGATGATTGAGTTTTGCTAAAGTGCGCCCTTCCCTTTCAAACCTTTGCAGTCCCCGCTGGTAAGATTCTTCTTGAGATGTTGGCACAGTCAAGCGCCCAGTCTCCCCCTCCCGGTGAGCTTGTTCTTGAGGATAAAATTCTTTGATGGCGACTACCTTTTCCAAAAATGTATGTGCAGCACGATAGGTGATACCAAAACCTCCGCGTCCGAGAGCATAGTCAATCTGGTAGTCACCACCCCGTAACAAAGTTCCTGGAATTAGCACATCTCGCAACAACGTGGGTAAATGTACACTGCATCTTGGGCAGATTTCTGTTGATTGCGAAATGCCATCTAGCCGACAATGGAGACACCGCATAACTTTTTATATTATCGAGTTGTATTATCGAGTTGCTTGAGAAATAGTTTTACCCAACGCCATCAAAGTGCGCTTAAAGTCTTCCGCAAGGCTAGTGTCTCACGAAATTGCATCAAGCCCTTTTTTCTGGACAATCATCAGCAGCTTCAACGCGGGACCACCAGGTTTTTTTTTCCCTCGCTCCCAATCCGAAATAAGGTTTTTTGAAACATTGAGGTAACGCGCAAAAACTGGTTGCGATACTTGCTCGCGTTCCCGAATTTCCTTAATCTGCTCCGGCGTCAACGTTTCAACAGGAGAAAGACACGCCTCATCAAACTCACGCATAGTTTGCTTACTAATAGCCCCTACCTCATGTAATGCTTCCATCGTTTCATGAATGGCGGCAAACGCCTCACTGCGATATTTCTTGTTCATCCTGCTTAACCTCCGTCAAATGTCCTTTCTCGATAAGTTCCGCAATTTGCTCATCGGATAATTCCAGCATCTCTTTTGCCGCTTTCTTGAAGGCTTGCACTTCATCCTCCCGAAGGTTATCGCGTTCACTCTTGGCAAAGGCGTACATGAAGAAAGCCTTATCTCCGCAGCGAAATATAATGATACTTCGGTATCCTCCTGATTTTCCCTGTCCTTGTCGTGCTATCCGCTGTTTGATAACGCCACTGCCTAAATCGGCATCTACGAGTCCCTTTTCTGCTCTGCTAACTGCTGCGCAAAGAGCCTTATCCTCTAGCCGCTCTTTGCGGGCAAAGCGTTCAAACCAAGCGTTTTTAAAGATGCGCATTTTTTTGTGGTACGTTTTTATAGTATCACACTATGTATTATGTTTTAACTTCTTCGTCGTAAGTCCCCCGCTATAGTGGTACTCCACTTAGCGCTGGGATATAAGACGGGTAACGACGATTGCATATTTGCTTTATTTTTACCGAAGGTAAAAGAAAGAAAATATGTATGAGAAGTTGCCAATCTCTCCGGAATCTAACAAGCCTATGTTGTATCATATTATCAGTAGACCGAAAAGATTTCTAGAAGGCTTACCATTGGGGCATTCTGGCGGATTGTATACAATCCGCCAGAATGCCCGTATCATCTGCGTTTTGAGCAATAGGGTTGTAGATGAGTTCTCCTGCTAAGGTAAGCGATCGCTCGACCCTGTGCCCAAAACATCGCCCCAAACCCTCATTCTTGCGTTGACTGACAAAAGTTTTCGGTCTACTGAAAATCACTAAAGTCAATTCCTTCAGTTGGTTGTGGAGTTTGGTTGAGATAATCTGCAAAATCTTCCAACTGTCGCCAGCGTCTGCGTACCCAAAAATGCTGTCCCGTTGCTAATTGGTAAAGAATATGACCAAGGGCGTAAATATCTGCTCGTGCATCTGCAACTTTTGCCCCGTATACCAGTAACTCTGGTGCAATATAACGCAGAGTTCCCATCACTTCATTATCCTGCGTTAAGCGGTGTTCTTTGAATTTGGATATTCCAAAATCAATCAACTTGACTTGTCCATTTTCACCCAGCAAGATATTAGCAGGTTTCAGGTCACGGTGAATCACATTGCAACGGTGAGCATCCCCAACACCAACTAAAATTTGATAGAAAATATCTCGTTTTTGTTCACTACTAAGCACATGAGGAGCTAAAAAATTATCTAAAGATTTGCCAGGAAAATACTCAAATAACAGCAAATAAGTATTAGGGTTCCATTGTCGCAGTCCAATCACAGGGATGACGTATTCTGAAGGAATAGAGACTTCTGCTTCCAAGCGCACTCGTTCAGCCATCCGACTGTCAGGTTCGATGTTTTGAATTACCTTAAGAACATAAATTTTGTTTGTAGTCGTGTCAGCAACCTTCCACACTGAACCGAACCCACCGACTCCCAATAATTCTAATAGTTTAACCTCAGCTACGGGTGGAATTTCTGTTGGTACCCGTCCACCGACCATAATTTCTAAAGTACGTTCTGGCATTTGGTTTTTTATTTTAGATTTTGGATAGCTCAGATCTTGCACCATACTTTTCGTCCGCCAAGAAATTTATTTCTTGGCTCAAAGTCTAAGTCCGTTAAAACGGACTGGGTAAGTTTTTCAGTCCATTTTAACGGACTTGGGTTATTAGCCTTGAACTGAAGTTCAAGGCGTACTCAACCGGAGGAGCAAGATCTGAGATAGGAGATAAAGCAATACTGCTCGGTTAAGAATAGTTGAGGTGCCAGAAACCCGGTTTCTTAAAGAAACCGGGTTTCTAATTTTTGCTTATCCGAGCAGTATTGGGAGATAAAGCTTGTAGCTATGATAGACGCGCAACTATGAAACATTCTCTCTAATTGACCATAAAATCAGTGTTTGATTATCAGTTTCTCCTGCTGTTTGTGCTGCTTGAATTAAATTTTCTGCCCTTGCTGTCAAACTCTGGCTAGAGTCTGCCAAAATAGATTCAATTTCTTCTACAAGCAGAGAACCACTAATTCCATCAGTGCATAAAAGCAATAAATCTCCAGATGCTAATTGCACCTGGTAAACAGGAGGAATCTGGGGTAATTGCGGGCAACCTACGTAAAATTCTAAACGGCTACGTCCTTCGTGGTGACGCGCCATTTCTTCTGTAATCATACCTGCCTTTAGCAATACATTTGCTACTGTATGATCTTGGGTAACTTTAGTTAATTTTCCACTGCTTGCTTGGTAATGAAATAAAGGACTATCTCCTAAGTTGATGGCAACAGCAATGTTATCCAAAATTGCTGTTACTAATACTGTTGAACCAGCAACTCCCCATTTATTTGCCTCTATCATTCTCCGCACATAGGCATTTGCCTGTTCTACAGCATTGAGTAGAACTTGCGAAAGATTATTCGATGTTATTGGTGTAACTGAAGTTACATAGCGATTGAGAGATGACTCAATAGTGAGTTGCTCAAATAAGGATAAACTCAGCTTACGTAGAGTCTGTTGGCTGACATCTTCGCCATAAGCATGACCACCCATTCCATCAGCAACTGCCATAATGATAATTGGCTTTTGCCCCAAAGCAGGAGTCAGAGTAAAGATTTGAAAACTATCTTCGTTTTGCTGGCGCTGGTTGGTTTGACTGTATACAACATAGCTTGGATAATTCGATTTAATATCACCGTCAGAGGTTATTTGATTTGTCATAAAATATTCTCTTTGCACTTATTCTCTTTTGTTACTTTAGTGAGTGGACAAAATTAAATTAATGGTGGGCATTGCCTAAAACAGTTTTTCTGCAAAGGTTACAAGCTTTGAGTAGGCAATGCCCATCCTACTGATATGTTTCATTTATTTATGTCCATCTACTTATTATCGAATGACTGATTATCGAAACTGATGACTCAAGTGATTGTTGCATTGTATTGAGAGATTTTACATCTGCTTAATATAAGTTTCTTTTGAATTTTTTCTAAATAGTTGCTTCCTCTACCCGACTCATGTTAGGAATCTCACAGGAAGGAACTGAAATTATTTGTATAGAGTTACCGAGTTTAGAACATGAATGCACTAACTTTACAGTGGTATGATGCAGGTCAGCAAAAAACTCAGAAAATTCATGAACACGGTCCAAGTAAAAATCATGGCACTGTCCGTATCGGTCGCGATCCACTCCGGTGCGATATTGTTCTAAGTCATGAGACTGTATCGGGTCTACACGTTGAAATCTATTTTCACACTCAACAGCAGCGCTTTTTTATTCGGAATTTGCGAGAGCCAAATCCTCCTCTTGTAGATGGACAGCGACTCGTTCAAGGTGAGGTGGCTTTATATGAGGGCAGTATTATCTATTTGGGACAACAGGAACTCAAAGTGATTGCTGTTTCCATCCCTGCTGCAACCAGCAGTGTCCCAGTAACAGTTTTGTCACCACCACAGCCACAAGTGAGAAATCCTCACCGTGTAATACCAGTTGTACAGCCTCAGGTTTCTTTAGGAAATAACCCCCATCCACCGACACCTCCTGTACAACAACAACCAGTAGTCGTGCAAGGACATCATCATCACCATCCACCAACACCTCCTGTACAGCAAGGAATTTATGGCTTAGAGTGTCCCAAATGTCATAGAGTTTCTCCTCCTGAAAATCTGCAAATCTGCTGTCCTTGGTGTGGTACTTCTTTGGCTGCAGCTATCAGTGTTTTGGTAGCACCCAGTCATTGATTAGAACCTATATCGCGATCGCACCAACTCAACAAACAGCAAGCAGCTTGCAAGAACAGGTGTCCAGATTTCAAGTAAACGCTTGATAGTGGTTATGTTGCAAAACTAATACAGCAGAATTCAGCAATTCCTGAGTCAGGAGTTAGATCGCGTAGCGTCTCCCTTTGGGAGAAGTAAAACAGGCTTTATATCTAGCTTTTAAACTTAGACACTGTACTTCATTTACTTGCAAACTGCTGTAACTATTAACTATATATTCATAACTCATTTACTTATGACCAATAACATACAAATTCAATTAAGATGGGATGAGCCAACAACGGGAGATAGGCGAGAACCACGTCTAAGTGCACCTATCGCCTTTGGTCGAGATTTGACCGTGCTACCTCCTGAAATAGAAGGACAGCGCGTTGCCCGAATGTTGCTGAATAGTCATCAAGTCTCTCGATATCACGCGCTGATTGACTGGGAACAAAACCAGTTGGTAGTGACTGACCAAAAAAGTACTAACGGTACTTTTGTCAACGGTAAGCCTCAAACACGTAGTGTTCTAACTAACGGCGATACTTTACAAATAGGTCCGTACATCATTACGATTACCTTTGCCGCTGCTAGCACACCTCCACCTACCCCTAACATCAACTCCACCATTCACTTCAATCCCAACACCAATGTACCAGACCCCAACCTACCTCCTCCTCAAAGAGCAACACCTCTAGGAAGCAATTTTCCACCATCTGAGTTTCAGAAGGAAAAAGTTTCAGTACAAGCGCTGCACGCAACTGGTTTATCTGTGGGTGAAAGTGATTATCTTGCAATTGGAGCAGGATTGGGTAGCTATACGTGGGTAGATTTGCTGAGAGTATGTGGTGCTAATAGAGACAAGATAGTGACTTTGGGATTGGACGAAAAACCATATGCACGATACAAGCGCCTCTGCATGAACTCACAAATCCCTTTGCATGAACGACTACGTTCTAATTCTGACTCTTGTCCTGATAATATTTGGGGTTGGCCTAGTTACGCTTTGCGGGAGTCTTGGCGTGATTTTACGAAGGGAAACCTGAATCGGTCATTTAAGTATTTGTGGCAGGTGTTTAATGAACCAACCTTTGCTGAAACTTATACCCCTCGTTCGGGAAATGTGTTTGATTCTATAGATAGAGAGGTAAAACGTATAGGCTGGGATAGGATTTATCGTTACGGACGAGTACAGACAATTCGTAAGACTGATGATGACAGATATTGTGTAGCCTACTCCCGTGGACAAGGAAATCATGCCTTCCATGTTGCTCGTTATTTACACTTAGCAATTGGTTATCCCGCAATTCAGTTTCTCCCAGATTTGCAAGCTTACAGGGAGAAGTATCCAAACCCAGACCCTAAGTCTGGGGTCAATAAGTCTGTAGTCAATGCCTACGAAGACCACAATCATGTTTATGAGCAACTAGAGCGACAAGGTGGTAAAGTACTGATTCGGGGACGGGGGATTGTTGCTTCCCGCATTTTGCAGCGTATCTATGAAGCAAGAAAACGGAATCGGAATATTACAGTATTGCATTTGATGCGATCGCCTAAACCCATGGGCAACAAGTTTGAAAAAGCACAGCGCCTAGTGAAGAATCATTACGAATTCCAACCCTTCAACTGGCCCAAAGCTTGTTGGGGTGGGGAACTGCGAGTGATAATGGAAAAAGCTAGCCCTGATGAACGTAAGCGCTTGCTCACGGACTGGGGTGGTACCACCACTGCTGACCGCCGCGATTGGCAGCGTATTATTGAGGAGGGGTTAAGAGAAGGTTGGTATAAAATTGAGTTTGGTGAAGTGCAAAAGGTGGAACGCAATGCCCAAAACCGACCTATTACATATATCCAAGAAAAAGATTTTGGGCAAGTGACCCTAGATGCTGATTTTATTATTGATGCCACCGGACTTGATGCCAAGGTACAAACCACTCCACTACTGGACGACTTAGTGAAACACTACAACCTGCCATTGAATTATCTGGAGCGCTTACCTGTTGCAAATAATTTTGAATTGGTTGAGATGCGTAATGGCAAAGGTCAGATGTACGCAGCTGGAGCAATTACTCTAGGTGGTCCCCATGCAGCTGTTGATAGCTTCCTCGGTTTGCAATACGCTGCTCTGTATGCAGTGGATGGTCTTGCTGCTGCTCGTGCGCCCGGAGTACATCGCTTAAATTTTATGAGTTCGTTTGGGCAATGGTTGAAGTGGGTGTTCAATCAGTCACCTTCATAGATAATTTATGACTCCTGAAAATATCAATAATCCATTTCTCCATCTCAAAGTTCGCTCTTTGCTGCTGCGGCTTCTACTGATATCCTTCGTTCTTGGCTTAGGATTGGGGCTAATCCAAGCGACAAGAGAGTTGAATTTCAACCCTCAAGTCTTGAATCTCATCCTCTACATTTTTGTGTTCGGGTTACTTTGCCTTTGGACACTGGCAGACTTTAAGCGCTTAGGAGTTCACCTTAACTACATCGTTGGTCAGCTACCAAATAATCATAGGTGGTTGCCGATGGTAGGCTTAGTCATTCTGATGATACTATTTTCCATTGGTTCCTACCTAGTGTTGTTTTATATACTGTCATTAGTGGCTCCATCTTTTGTAGATGCAATCCTAAACGACGTTGCCAAAAGCCCAACACCTCAAAGGACTGCACCATTGTTGTTCAACCTGCTGGGAGCGATCGTGTTAGTGGTTGTTGCCCCAATTACTGAAGAATTCCTCTTTAGAGGGATTATTTTGCAGCGCTGGGCAAGTAAGTGGGGTATTCGAGCAGGATTGTTGGGTTCATCGCTATTATTCGGCATCGGGCACGCGAATATTGTGGGATTGTCTATGGTAGGAGTGATTTTGGGGGTGTTATACATCAGGACGCGATCGCTCATCGTACCCATTGCCTGCCATGCGATGAATAATTCTTTTGTAGTGGTCATGATGCTGTTACCCAGTGCGTCGAAGACTACCTCAGCCGTGCACAGATTAGAACAATTACGTTATAGCTTGTGGTTCGGTATCCTGTTTATAGTTCTCTCACTACCTCTGTTAGTAAGCTTTCTCTCCCAAAACTGGCCACGCAAAGATGCAGTCATCCCCTACTTCATCAACTCTTTTCAAAAAGAGTCATGAAAAAATAAGAAACACAATGTTCTATAGTATAGAAATGTATAAAATTCTATAAAGTATTTAAAATATATCTTTTTAAGATGCAGACATTTGAAGCAAATTCCTTAATGCATCTGTCAGTTGTACCAAAACGTTGCCAGCCTCTAAAGATTGTCGCGCTAGGAGATAGTTTAGTATATGGATTTGGTGATCCAGAAGGAGGCGGCTGGGTCGAGCGACTACGACGGTGTTGGATGTTACCAGATAGCCCAGGTCATGTGATTTATAATTTGGGAGTGCGGGGCGATCGCATTCAGCAAGTAGCGCAAAGGCTAGAAGTTGAATTTCGCCACCGGGGTGAACTGCGAAATCAGGTTCCCGACTTGATTGTTCTTTCAGTAGGAGTCAATGATTCCGCACGGTTAAGTCGTCTCAATGGACGAAACTATACAGATTTTGCCATTTTTGAATCACAAATTGCATCCTTACTTGACCGGGCACAGTTGCTTTGCCCGGTTTTATTTGTAGGCATGGTACCAGTTGACGAAGCCAAGATGCCATTTATGGATTGCTTGTACTACAATCATACCGACCAATACCGCTACAAAGAAGCTATGAGAGTCGCTTGCACCGCAAGGAGAATTCCCTATCTCGACATTTTCCAGAAATGGATGGATAGCACTGAAGCGTGGAGACTCAAACGCTTGAGCAAAGATGGTCTTCATCCCAATACGTTAGGGTATCAAACTCTGTTGGAGGATGTTATGAATTGGGAAGCGTTTGCTGCCTACAATAGTAGTTCCTCCTACCAACTCACTTCGTCATAGGAATATCACTGCTTTAGAGTTGTCTATTTTGTTTTATTTCGGGTTATTGCGTTTTCCGCAATGACCCTGGTAATTTTTCATATAGATAGGAGATATCATTTTTGAATTTTGTTAGCGCAGCGGGACGCAGTCCATTTTGAATTTTGAATTGTTTATGACTCCTACTTTATTTGGTCGTTGGCAAACTCGACTCTTACTATTTTTTACTGTAGGTGTATTGGTATCTATACCTTTTGCAATTGGTTTGGTAGGCTCCCCTCCTAACACCGTTTATTTTTGGATAGTTGGCTATGTTGCCATCTTTGGCTTAGTCTGGGATGTGGTTTATATTCAAATCCAAAAATATCGCTGGGATAGAGATTGGCCTGCAGCTTATCAACTGTTTGCTGGTCTTTGGGAGATGGTATTTGTCTGGTGTGGGGTAAAATTTATCGGTTTACCAGCGGTAGCAAAAGAACTGCCAATTTTCTGGTTTTTGGTGCATTACAGTGTCGTGTGGCTGGCAGTTTTTATTGTTTCGCAAAGTTTGATGAGGATTCTATTTGTCCGCTGGCGCTTCCGGGGCGGACAGTGGTTGTAGACCTAGGGAATTCAAGCTTTTTACGGACTGGGAGTTAATCAATCCCAATCATGCCAATGCTTACTATTACCGGGGTATGTCCACTCTCAGCTAAAAGACGAACAAAGCGCGATCGCAGATTTTCAAAAAGCAGCAGATCTTTATCAGCAGCAAGGAAAGAACACAGATTCTCAAAATGCACTGAACCCATCAGCCAGCTTGAGCAGTAGCCCCGAACACCGATGAACACCCAACCCGTGAGGGTTGGGGAGTAGATGCTATAATCTCACTGCTTTATGCAGGAATGAGCGCAAGCGTTATTCACAACAGCCGTGGGAGTGTTAATTGTTGTTCATTGCACTTACCTGAGTGGTCACAACTGTTGTCGGTTGCAAAATCGAGGTATGAGCAATGGAATTGTTAGCCAGAGTAAATAACGGATTTGACAAAATCCCAGCGATGGAAGTGGCGATTAATGTCATAACCAACCCCACCTGTAAAGGTCTATACCCAGGCAAATTCCAACGCACTTGTGGGTAATTCTTCACAACGTCAGACATTTCATGAGGTTCTTTAACCACCATCATCCTGACAACGCGGATGTAGTAGTAGATGGAGACAACAGTAGTCACTAGCCCCAGCAACACTAACCAGTATTCTCCAGCCTGCCAACCAGCCCAGAACAAGTAAATCTTACCGAAGAATCCGGCGAGTGGTGGAATACCACCCAAGGACAACAGGGAAATGCTCAACCCTAAAGTCAGAAGTGGATCTTTCTGGTACAAACCAGAGTATTCGGTAATTTGGTCAGTTCCTGTCCGCAGGGAGAACAGAATCACGCAGGTAAAGCCGCATAGGTTCATGAACAGGTAGATCAGCAGATAAAATACCATGCTGGCATATCCTGCTTGTGTTCCTGCAACTAAGCCAATCATGACAAACCCAGCTTGACCGATGGAAGAATAAGCCAGCATCCGTTTCATGCTGGTTTGGGCGAGGGCGACGACATTACCCAATATCATACTCAAGACGGCAAGGGCGGTGAAAACAAACTTCCATTCGTTAGCAACGAGAGGGAAGGTTGTTGTCAGCAAGCGAATAGCTAGGGCAAATCCAGCTGCTTTGGAACCGACAGATAAAAAGGCAATTACTGGAGTGGGTGCGCCTTCATAAACGTCTGGTGTCCACTGGTGGAAAGGCACAGCGGAGATTTTGAAGCCAATACCTGCAACCACAAAAACCAGAGCAATCACTAAACCCAGAGATTGACCAAAACCAGATGTGGCAATTCCACTGGCGATCGCACTCAGTTCAGTCGCACCACCCGATAAACCGTACAACAGCGAAACTCCATACAAAAATACTGCTGTACTCGAAGCCCCAATCAACAGGTATTTCAGCGCTGCTTCGTTAGAGCGGGGGTCACGCTTGGTGTAACCTGTGAGCAAATAAGAGGAAATACTCAAGGTTTCTAGGGAGATGAAAATCATCACCAACTCACTAGCCCCTGATAGAAACATTCCTCCCAAGGTAGCAGTTAGCAAAATCGCTATGAATTCGGCTAATGCGGTACCACTTTGTTCAACGTAGCGAATCGACATCAAAATGGTGACTGCAGCAGATAATGCTACAATACCACGAAAAACAATACTTAGGTCGTCGCTATTAAAGGCACCGGCAAAAGAGATGGGATTTGTACTATCCCATTCAAAGAACAGGGCGACAATAGAAGCAAGTAAACCTGCAATTGCTAGATATCCAATCCAGCGCGAGGATGTCCGCCCTAAAATCAAATCAACAATCAAAACTCCCAAGAGGGTGATAATCACAATCCCCTCTGGCAGAATTGTTCCAGCATTCAACGCTGATGCAAGATTAGCAAAATCCATGAGCTGTATAGGTTTCGGCTATCAGACATTTAGGTCTAACTGTGTTCATTCTATTGTCTTTTACTCGCGTTGCATTAAATTATGTTTCATTTCCGGCGGTTTGGTTAAGTTTAGTCAGTGCGATGGAAAAGCCAAAATAAAACGTAAGAATTCAGGTGGGGGAGTAGTTGACAGGAGTTATATGCATAGGGGAACATTAACCGTCGTCCAAACTTGCCGAACTCAGCAGAGGTCTGTTATCCACTTCTTTGCTGAGGCATTGCGCGTACACGTTGCTCATGAGATTGCGTATCCTTCGCTTATTCCTTTTTCTGCCACCTGAATCCTTACAATAAAACTAACTAATAATGTTGTTCTCATATAATGAAGCAGATCGGTCTACTACCGATCTGCTTATGTACAAAAACACATAAACAGTTCTTTTATGAACTGCTATTTCTGTTGCATATTAAGTCTCGCCTTGCGAATGCTTTTTGTGCTTCTTGGCAACAGCAAAGGAAGCTTGATT
Organism: Iphinoe sp. HA4291-MV1; assembly: GCA_019359415.1. Taxonomy (GTDB): domain Bacteria; phylum Cyanobacteriota; class Cyanobacteriia; order Cyanobacteriales; family Nostocaceae; genus Brasilonema. Next base: position 21,657 of record JAHHHH010000074.1, read on the forward strand.
CATCAATAACTTCAAGTCTTAATAGCGTCTAGAATATCCACCAGTGTTGCTGCTTTTGTCCCAGCTACCGCTGCTAGAGCGGCCATTTTTCTCCTCCCGTGGTCTTGCTTTATTTACCTTCATGACACGACCCATCCACTCAGCACCATCTAGTGCTTGAATGGCTTTACTTTCTACCGCTTCTGATTCCATTTCTACGAAACCAAAACCACGCGAGCGACCAGTTTCCCGATCAGTAGGTAGTTGAACTCGCGTTACGGTACCATATTCAGAAAATACCTTAGTGAGGTCGTCTTGTGTGACACTGTAGGATAGGTTACCTACGTAAATTGACATGAAACTCTCCAGAATCCAACACAAAGAAATGCTCATCCGGAGAGTCGCTTACAGTTATCGATAATAACAAGTTCAGAATCGCCGAATTTACTTCTCCAAGCTTATCCTAACACAACTTTTCTGAAATCAAGGTGAAATCTATCTTTAGGTATTGATTTTCCAAAAAAGTATCACCTTTTGCTCTACCTATGCAATATATATATGCCTTACTTAAATACTTCCTAGGAAAGACGACTTTCCCAAAATATTTTATAAATAATTTTTGAGTTAAATTTGTAACTATAAGGAATATTGCGAACACAGTGGTAGGAATCAGACAGATGTATTATGAGAATTAGTACGTAGTCTAAGACGGCGACTAAAGTCGCAACGCATTCATGAGCCAGCGCCGTGCGATGAGACCAGTGTTGTAGGAGGGTCTCCCTCTCAAGAGCTTCGATAGGAAGGATTCACCCGGAGGGGGGTTCTCCCCCGTTGTTGCAAGAGCGGAGACGCTCTTGAGAGGCATCTGGCGTCCCCACCCCTTGAAGGAGTGCGGCTCTGTGCTCTCAAACCTGTAACGATGCAGGATAGTTGAGTACTTTCAAAAATGAAGAGCTAGGAGCACAAGTTCCCCTTGTCGCCTTTTGTTTCCCATCACAACACATTCTAAAATAGTCAGCCAAACCGGAATCATACAAGAAATTTTTGTATTCACTTTGAGGAGGATTTTGAAAACTGTAGTCGCCAATTCTGCCTTAGATAAGCTAAAGATTGAAATAACTGGAAACTCACACGCCCACGGTCACTACCTCCCATTACCGGAGGAAGTTGCGCTAAGCATAGTAGACTTTCGCCATTGTGGGCGGTTTGTGTCAGGATGAAATCACAGATTCTTTAGCGTGAGGTTTTAGCTTGACCGATGCGCTCTTAATGATTTCAATTGACTGTTTAGCTTAGCAGCTATTCTTTTTTTGGAATTTCCATGTCAACTCTCGTCATCGTCGAATCTCCAACCAAAGCTCGTACCATTCGCAACTACCTGCCAAGAGACTACCGGGTAGAAGCGTCTATGGGTCATGTGCGTGATCTTCCCCAATCAGCTACTGAAATTCCCGCCAATGTCAAGGGGGAGAAATGGGCGCAGCTTGGGGTAAATGTAGATGCCGACTTTGAACCGCTGTATGTCGTCCCTAAAGATAAGAAGAAAGTTGTCACTCAACTCAAAGATGCCCTTAAAGAAGCAGATGAACTGATTCTGGCGACGGACGAAGACCGGGAAGGTGAAAGCATCAGTTGGCATTTACACCAGTTGCTCAAGCCAAAAGTTCCTACAAAGCGGATGGTGTTTCACGAAATTACCTCTGACGCCATAAAAAAAGCCTTGAAAAACTGCCGCAATATAGATGAACAGTTAGTTCGTGCCCAAGAAACGCGGCGGATTTTGGATAGACTTGTGGGCTATACCCTATCTCCCCTGCTGTGGAAAAAAATTGCCTGGGGATTATCTGCTGGACGTGTACAGTCTGTTGCGGTAAGGCTCTTAGTCAACCGTGAACGCCAACGTCGTGCTTTCCGCCAAGGTTCATACTGGGATTTGAAAGCAACGTTAACCCCCCCTGATTCTCCTAAAGGACAATCATTTATTTCTCAATTGGTCGCACTGGGAGGAACAAGACTAGCGAATGGTGGCGATTTTGACCCCGCCACAGGGAAAATTCCCCCAGAACGCAATCTCGTCTTGCTCAATCAGGAGCAAGCAGAAGCCCTCAAAGAACGCTTAACAGGGAAAACTTGGAATGTTACAGACATAGAGGAACGCCCTGTCACGCGTAAACCCGCAGCACCTTTTACCACCTCGACCCTACAGCAAGAATCCAACCGTAAACTGCGCCTTTCTGCACGGGACACGATGCGGATTGCCCAGAATTTGTACGAACAGGGATACATTACCTATATGCGTACAGATTCGGTGCATTTGTCAGATCAGGCGATCGCCGCCGCCCGTGACTGTGTAGAAAAACTTTACGGTAAAGATTACCTCAGCCCTCAAAGGCGGCAATACACCACCAAATCGAAAGGCGCACAAGAAGCACATGAAGCAATTCGCCCCGCAGGTAACACCTTCCGCACCCCCCAAGAAACTGGTTTAAGCGGTCGGGAGTTCCAACTGTACGACTTAATTTGGAAGCGTACCGTCGCTACCCAAATGGCTGACTCTCGCCAAACTCAAATCAACGTACAACTGCAAGTAGAAGATGCTGGTTTTCGCTCCTCTGGCAAACGCATTGATTTTCCGGGATTTTTGCGTGCTTATGTGGAAGGTTCTGATGACCCAGAGGCGGCGTTGGAAGACCAAGAAATTATCTTGCCTAACCTAAAAGTGGGAGATAGTCCCAACTGCACTGATTTAGAAGCTGTTGGTCACGAAACCCAACCTCCAGCAAGATACACCGAAGCGACCTTAGTGAAAACTTTGGAAAGCGAAGGTATTGGACGTCCCAGCACTTATGCTAGCATCATTGGCACCATTATTGATAAAGGTTATGCGCAATTGGTGAGTAACGCCCTTATACCCACTTTCACCGCTTTTGCCGTCACAGAACTGTTAGCAAAACACTTTCCTGAGGTCGTTGATCTCAGCTTTACCTCTAAGATGGAGCAAACTCTAGATGATATTGCGACCGGTGAAGCTGCATGGCTACCTTACCTCAAGGAATTCTATCTGGGAGACAAAGGTCTAGAAACCCTAGTCAAAGAACAGGAAAATCAAATAGATGCAAATGTTGCTCGGACGGTGGAACTAGAAAACTTAGATGCCAAAGTCCGCATTGGTAAGTATGGTGCTTATCTGGAAAAAGAAAATGGTGATGATATTGTCACCGTTTCCATTCCCAAAGACCTGACTCCTGCTGACCTTGACCCGCAAAAGGTAGAAACGCTGCTGCGGCAAAAAACCGTAGGTCCTGACCAACTAGGTATTCACCCTGAAACTGGCGAACCAATTTACATCAAAATTGGTCCTTACGGTCCCTACGTGCAATTAGGTGACAAGACCGACGAAAACCCCAAACCTAAACAAGCTTCCTTACCCAAAGGAATAACGCCGGAAAACGTCACCCTTGAGCAAGCTGTTGGTCTTTTGTCTCTACCTCGAACACTAGGGGTTCATCCAGAAACAGGCGCTGGAATCCAAGCAAATTTAGGACGCTTTGGACCTTACGTCGTTCATAACCAAAGTGGGGAAAAAGACTACCGCTCCCTCAAAGCTGGTGATGATATATTGACAATTTCCTTGGAACGTGCATTAGAGTTGTTGTCTGAACCGAAAAAAGGACGCAGTACCACTAACAGCAAGTCTAAAGCGGCTTTGCGGGAATTAGGTTCTCACCCAGAGGATAACGAACCAGTCAATATCTATAACGGTCCCTACGGACCTTACATTAAGCACGGTAAAACGAATGCCAGAATTCCAGAAGGTGTATCGGTGGATGATGTAACTCTTGCTTCAGCGCTAGAGTGGTTAGCATCCAAAGCATCAACAGCAAAATCTACTCGTAAAACAACAAGTAAACCGAGGAGTTCTAACTCTAAATCAACGACCAAGTCGTCAACCACCACTACAAAAAAAAATGACAAAAAAGGCTAGTTAAGCTCAAAAGTCCACAGTCAATAGTCTATGGTTATCTCGATAGACTATTAACTATGGACTTTTAACATCAACAGGACTTACGCAACTGGCGTTGCGTAAGTCGTGAAGACATTCGAGCCGGACGGTTGCAAGCGGTGCTAACTGATTTCCAGGTGCATCCCCAAGCTGAGATGGACATGGGCATTTACGCGCTTTATCTGCCAAATCGCAGGTATTCGCTGCAGGTCAAAACGTTTATCGATTTCCTGATACAACGATTTGGGAACCCGCCCTATTGGGAGGAAACCACAATTTGAGGACATTTGGTGATAGTGCAACCTAATTCCAGGAACACTTCAAACTGGAAATACCATTATTTTGAGATCACATTAACCTGAAGTTCCCCTTTGTATAGATTCTTCTGTAGAGCTATTCTATATTCTGCATTTTAAGTTTTTCTCAAAGACTAACTAAGATTTTGGAACCTAAGTGTCAGAGAATGAGAGAAAATTGAAAGAATTTATAAAAATGAAGAACACCTTTGACTCCCTTAACTCCTAAAAACCCCCCTTAGTAGGATGCGGTTTGATAGGGTGGTGATGTGATACTCTAAAATGTAGAAGAGAAAAGAACACCGAATTTTAAAAAGTTCACCGAGTGTAAACTATCATAGTTTTAAGCTAGAGACGCAAAAAAACTTTGGTTTCTCCGTGAATGATAGTAAACATAATTGGTAGTATCTCAGGAGCGGTCAGTTCAATGGACTATATAGAAAAGGTGCTAGAAAAGCTTAAGGAATTGGCACGTAAGCTGATAGAAGCCCTTTTGGGGCCAGAGGCTGAACAGGAACCGGAACTCATCCCAATTCCTGTGGAAGACCGTTCACGCCGTCACTAAGAAGCAACACCCGTGTTAGACTCAGTTTTGCGCCCCATAAGCGTTCTGGTACTGCATGGACCAAACCTGAATTTACTGGGACAGCGAGAACCAGGAATATATGGTTCGCTGACATTGGCTGAAATTGACCGCTTGTTAGAAGAAGAAGGAAAAAAGCTACAAGCGAAAGTAATTTGCTTACAGTCAAATCATGAGGGCGCTTTGGTAGATGCTATTCATGAAGCACTAAGGCAACATCAGGGAATTTTAATCAATGCAGGGGCATACACTCATACAAGTGTAGCTTTGCGGGATGCGATCGCTGCTGTTAACTTACCTACAGTCGAGGTGCACCTAAGCAATATCTACCGCCGGGAAGATTTTCGCCATCATTCATACATAGCTCCAGTAGCAATTGGGCAGATTAGCGGTTTTGGGGTACAAAGTTATTTATTAGGCTTGCAGGCATTGGTGCATCATATAAGAAAGTAAAAAGTGAGCCAGTGCGGGGGTGTTAGCAAGGGCGTTAGCGACGTAGGAGCGTCAGCAGCGCTCTTGGGAGGGTTTCCCTCTCCTAAGGGAGACTCTACTTTGAACCGCAGGCGACTGCTGAAAGGGTTCGCTCAGGCTACAGCAACTGGCGTTGGCGTAGCCTCTGTTGGAGGAGACACCCGTAAGGGTAAAAAGGCAAAAAGCAAAAGATAAAACTCCATAACAAGTCAAAAAAATCAAGTAAAAACAAAAAATTCTCTTTCTTTTGACTTTTAACTTTTGACTTTTAACTTATTTTGTGATATGCGCTACTCTCTTGTAAGTCGGTTCAAAAGCACAATATTCGGGGCAATTCTTGGGGAAAAAGTAGCTTCTAGTTGTAGGAAGCAGTTACAGGGTGCAGAGACGTTACAAATAAGATCTTTGCACTGGAGTGACATGGCTATTTCATATGCTGAAAGTTTGATTTCTTTAGGTAGATTTGATACAGAAGATTGGCGTAGGCGTCAGCAACAAGATCAGCAGCAAGAATTTACGAACTTAGAAAATAGCTATTGGGCTATTCTTGCCACATTGCCAGTGGCATTATTTTTTCATGAAAATACGACGAAACTACGACATAACTTACTGCTGGCGACGGAAAATTGGCAGAATGATCCAGTCGTGCGGGATGGAATACTAGCAGTGGGTTATGCGATCGCTCAATCTCTTACCCAAAAGCTTGCTCCAAAGACGCTCATTTCTCAAACTATCTCTTTTATTGGAGAAACGCAGACAAGCTTGCCACAACAATTATTAAAAGTTAATTATTTGTTAGAACATGGTGCAGGGTTAGAAAGAGTACAAGCCGAATTCAGTAAAGAAGAAAAGTTAAGTAACGTTATTGCCCTGGCTTTTTACTGCTTTGTTAGTACCATAGAAGACTTTCGACTTTCAGTTTTGCGAGCTATTCAAAATAGTTATCGTTCTCCAGCAATAGGTGCGATAACTGGTGCTTTATCAGGAGCATATAATAGCACAGTAGGTATTCCTGTAACTTGGCAGGTCATGCTTGTACAAGAAAAGTCAACACAAGACTGGAAACTGGCTAGCTGTTCTAGGATGCTGGAATTAACTGATGCACTTGTGGCTGTATGGTCAGGAGTGTATAATTTTGCTGTGCATCCCGATGAAGTTAGAAAAGAAAGCGGTGTAATGACACCGCATCTAATGTCCATACAGGCAATAGCAGCTCCTCGCATCATTCAGTCACGCTAATATTTTTTCATCGGTCAACGTGACTAAGTGTCAGTATTGAAGTCAATTTTAATACTAGTATAAGAAAAGAAACCTCAATTCAAATCTGTAGGTAGCTATTGTGGCAAATCAGCTTCAAGTATGTTTTCGCTCCAGATTGTCTTGTTTTAAGCTATCAGAGTAAATAACTGCGGTCACAGGTGATGAAAACACAGCAATTTTTTCAGTCCTTGACCCAAAAATTGATTTTCTGGCGGCAACAGTACAAAGTGCGACGCTATCATACTGCATTATCAAAAACAAATGGGAAAGATAGATACCCAACAACAAGAGCGTCAAGCTCAATGACACAATCTCTCAAAGATAAAAATGGTATTTACGCAGTAGGTTCGTGCTGGGTGAAAGCAAAGCGTTCCTCCGTTGTTTTCGCGATCACGGTTGTCTGTCTAACAGGGGTTATGGGGCAGAAGTTATACAACCAACCTCAGTTGCAGGTAGGAAGTGTTGCGCCACAGACAATGAGAGCACCAGCCACTGCGAAAATTGAGAATAAGAAAAAAACAGCCCAAAAGCGCGAAGCTGTAACGAAAAGTTCCTTACCAGTACTTATGGTTGATGCGCGCATCAATGCAGAAATTGAGCAAAATTTACAACAGATTCTGGAAGAGGGAAATGAAATTCGTGCCTCTTTGGGGTCTTTTCCTTTTTTTAACACCTTCGTTTTATCTGTCTCTACGCAGCGTTACCTGCGTTCCTGTTCCGATTGGGAATGGCAAGCACTGTTGTTAGCAACAGAAAGTACTCACAAGCAAAATTCAAGAGTGTTGACTCAAAAACAGAGGAATCAAAGAAGACACAAGGATGCAAGAACACGAAGAAACGAGGATGCTGGAATAGTTTCTACCTTTGTGTCACCGTATGGCATTGTTTCCACATCACCAGAGGTGTTTCCTCCTGACTTGCTTGTCTCGTTAGGAACTGATTTGTTCCAAAACACAGACTTTAAACAAGCAGTGGCGGAATTAGAAGTTTATCGCTTCACAACTTCCAAGCAAAATTTATCTTCAATGCTCGCTCAAATTGCAAAAATACGGCAGGGATACGCTCAAGCAAAGACTAAACTGACAGAACTGGTGAGTGTCAAACCAGATACAGTATACGATGAAGCCTCTCTCTTCAACTTGTTAGATGAGGATTGGACGAAAACAAAAATGGGAATCCAGCAAAGTTTGAAGCGGATTCTCACCCAAGGCATCTCACTTGGATTACCACCAAAAATCCTACAAGATGCAGTCAGTATACAAGTACAGACCTTGGTACCAAAAGACGCCGAACCCTTGGCAACCAAACTTTTGTTAGCCATACTTAAGCCAAATCTCAAGAACGATGAATTACAAATGCAACTCATGGCTGCAAAAGCAGCTCGTGAGGTAAAACCTGTCATTGTCACTGTGCATAAGGATGAGGTGATTGTGCGTCAAGGACAGAAGATGACTGCATGGAACTTTGACGTACTAGAACATTACCGCCTGATTCAGCGCGAGATTCATTGGCTGAGGTTGATACAGTTAGGGGGCATTGTCACTGGATCTGTTGGTATTTTTGCAATAGTAGAACGGCGGCTGAAGTACCGACTGCGGCAAAGCGATCGCCTATTGGTATTGCTGTTGACCCTAAGTGTACCATTAGTACTGACGATGGGTACACCGTATACTACCTGGAGTGCCGTTGGGTTGTTGTTGGGTAGCTTCTACGGACCGACTTTGGGCATGACTGTTATAGGACTGCTGTCACTACTGCTACCTATGAGTCTAGAAATGAGTAAAATTGCTCTTCTTGCAGGCGTATCAGGGGGAGTCTTGGGTAGTTGCGTTGCACAACGCTTGCGATCGCGTGAAGAACTCGCACTTCTTAGTATTGCGATCGCTTTAACACAAGGCGGTGTTTACCTGATCATCAAGCTCCTGCTGTGCGGTGTATTGGGAACTTTTTCGTACTACATAGTACTACAAAAAGCCGCATTATTTGCTTTATCCGGCTTAGTGTGGAGTATCGTAGGGATGGGGTTGAGTCCTTATTTAGAAAAACTATTTGATTTAGTGACTCCAATCCGATTAGCAGAACTGGCGAACCCTAACCGTTCTCTATTGAAAAGACTTGCTACTGAAACTCCTGGCACCTTTCAGCACACTCTGTTTGTCGCTACCCTTGCCGAAGCAGCTGCCAAACAGCTAGGATGCAATGTCGAACTTGTCAGAGCGGGGACATTATACCATGATATCGGGAAAATGCACGACCCGATGGCATTTATTGAAAATCAAATGGGAGGACCGAATAAGCATGACACAGAAATTAAAGACCCTTGGATAAGTGCGGACATCATCAAAAAGCATGTCAGTGAAGGATTAGTGATGGCGCGGAAGCACAGTTTGCCTTCCTCAATTCAAGCTTTTATTCCTGAGCATCAGGGAACCATGCAAATTGCCTATTTCTATCACCAAGCACAGCAAATGGCGCTCTTAGATCCAAGTTTAAAAGTGGACGAGGCAGATTTTCGCTACGATGGTCCAATTCCCCAATCACGAGAAACAGGAATCGTCATGTTAGCAGATTCCTGCGAAGCAGCGCTGCGATCGCTCAGAGACGCCACACCAGAACAATCTCTAGCAATGTTGAATAACATCCTCCGCGCTAGATGGCAAGACAATCAACTGGCAGATTCTGGGTTAACACGAGAAGAAATGACCCAAATTGCCGAAATTTTTGTGCAAGTTTGGCAGCAATTCCATCACAAGCGCATTGCTTACCCGAAGTTGAAAGTAGCAAAAGAAGGAACAGGGGACTCTTAACAGGAGACAGTGTAAGGAATAGTGTATTTTAATGTTTCAGCACGAGCCGATACCTTGCTTTCCCACTATGTAGCCGTTCTAATGCCTCGTTGACTTGATCGAATTCAAAAGTTTCAATAACTGGTTCAATCTCATGACGAGCAGCAAAATCGAGCATTGTGGCGATAGTCGCAGGACTACCAAGCGGACTACCAGAGATTGACTTTTGAGCCGTTATTAATGGCCAAACATGGCTAGAAACGGGGTTAGGAACCACACCAACAAAATGTAGTCGTCCTTTCGGACGTAAGCAGGTAATATAAGTGCTCCAATCTAAATCGGCGTTGACAGTTGAGAGAATTAAATCGAAGGAATTTTCCACTGACTTGAGTGCATTTGGATCGCGGGAATTGATAAAGTGATTAGCACCAAGTTCTCTTGCTTCCGCTTCCTTAGCAGGACTAGTGGAGAATGCAGTCACATCACAGCCCCAAGCATGAAGAAACTTCAATGCCATATGACCTAATCCACCAATACCAATCACACCAACACGATCTGTTGGCTTGACATCAAACTGCACTATTGGATTAAAAACTGTGATACCACCACAGAATAATGGTCCAGCACTCACAGGGTCAATTGCCTCAGGTAGAGGTATAACCCAAGCCTCATGGGCGCGTACTTTGTCAGCAAAGCCACCATGTCGATTAACAATAGTACCCTCAGCTGTCAAGCAGAGGTTATGGTTACCGGACATACACCACTCGCAAGTCATACACGATCGCGAAGTCCAACCCAGACCAACCCTTTGCCCTACTTGAAGTTTCTTCACTGCATCGCCAGTGTTTGCGATCATACCAACGACTTCATGTCCGGGAACCAACGGGTACTGACTCATTCCCCAATCATTCTTGAGCATACTGAGGTCGCTATGGCAAACCCCGCAGTATTCCACATCAATTTCTACATCCTCACTACCAAGTGGTCCTGGATCGTACTCAAAGGGTTTCAGTTCTTCACCTCGTTGAAAAGCTGCGTAGGCGCGGATCATAGACTTGACCTCAGGTGATGATGTTAAGTTTTTTCAGTAGTTATTGTAAACTTTGCTCTTCCTTTTCTAGTGCCAGATGTCAAATTGAAAAGAAATCTTAGTATTCGTTATGCAAAGTTCATAAAATGTTGTAAAACTTTAGTGAGGAATATCAAGATCGCATTGTTTATCTACCTTTGCCATAAAGCTTCTTTGATAGTAAATGTTTCTGCAATGCTTATCAACATTATCCATCTTGACAGGCTAGTAGTTCTTGGTAATATTGCTCAGATTCACCAGGCAAAAATGTCATCTGTTGCAACGCTTGCTCACTCAATTTGTAAGTGTGAGTGATATTAATCCGGCTTAAGAAATCCAAATCGTGGGAAATAATCCAAAGCGCACCTTGGTACTCATTGATACCCTCAACCATTTGGTCCACCGTTTCAATATCCAGATTATTCGTCGGCTCATCAAGAATCAACAGGTCGATTTGTGAAATACTAATAATAGCGATCGCTAACCTTGCCAATTCACCTCCACTCAACACTGATGCGCTTTTGTTGACATCATCCTCTTTAAAAAGGAAGTGTCCCAACTGCTGGCGCAAAAGCTGATAATTGAGATTGGGATTAGCAGCTTGCATATTCTCCAGAATCGTCTGCTTTCGATTCACCAGTTCATAAGTTTGGTCAAGATACACAGCTTTCATCCCAGGAGCAAGTAAAATCTCACCTGACTCCAGAAAGGATAAGGAGACAAGGGGTAGGGTAGACAAGGGGAAATTTCCTCCCTGTTTATTTGCTAATTCTAAAAAATGTAAATTTGTCTCAGGCTGCAACCTTCCTAAAATTGCCTTTGCCAAACTAGATTTACCTGAACCATTAGCACCAGCAATAGTTATTCTGTCACCAGAACAGATGTGAAGCTGGATATTCGAAATCAGTAGGTGTTCTCCTACCTTGAGATTTGCACCCTGAATATCAATGAGATTTTTCCGTTTTTGACTTCTTTCTTCTAGTTGAAGACTTGTCGCCTTTGTTGTTTTCACCTTGGTTTCTACAAATTTCTGAGTTGCTTTTTCTACAGCTGCTTCATGTTTTTGTTTAGCAATTCCTGCTGTCACCTCTGCTTTTCGTTTCATTGCTCCAGCCACAATTTTAGGAATGTCACCCGCTAGTTGCCGACGGCGACCATTTTTGCTAGACTGGGCTGCTCTTTGTTGTTCCTGCAACGCTGAAGCTTTGGCACGTTTGAGTTCTTTTCTCGCAACTTCGTGCGATCGCACTCTCGCCTCTAATTCTATTTCCTTTTGCTCTCGATATAGAGAAAAATTGCCTCCGTAAACCTTGACATCATTTGGTGATAGTTCCCAAGTTATTTCTGTTACCTGATCTAGAAAAAACGGCTTGTGAGAGACAACAACAAACGCTCCATCGAAATCATGAAGAAAATTTCTCAAACTTTCTAACGCCATCAAGTCCATATGGTTCGTTGGCTCATCCAGCAGCAACACCTTTGGTTCACCAGACAAACCAATAGCCAGAAATAGCTTTGTGAGTTCCCCACCACTCAGATTGAAAAGCGGTAAGGATAAGTCAATTGTTGTACTGAATTTTGCTTCTAAAATCTCTTCGATTTTCCACCATTCTTCAGAGATAGAACTCAAAAAACTGAGTACTGTATGCGCTTTGATCTCCTGTTTGATGGTACTGATTTGAGGCAAATAGTAAATGGTTCCATGACGTACAACAGAACCTCTTGTAGGGCTAAGTTGACCTGCAAGAATCTTTAACAGAGTGGATTTACCAACACCATTGAAACCAACTAAAGCAATGCGCTCATCTTCTCCAATGCTGACTTGGACGCCTTTAAATAAAGTCCTGGTTGAACTGAGTTCGTAAGCTAAATTCTCAGCTAAAACTATTGATTTTTTCTGCATACTCAAACCTCAATATAACTCAATTGCGCCCACCTATTAAACGCGCATAATAGGAGCGAACAAACAGAGCTAGCCACAGACATATCTAGGGCTGCTCTTTGTAGAGATAAGTTTTGACAAAGTTTCTAGCGCATGGCTGCTTTTGACCAAACCTGCTGACTTTTTAGTGATTTTTCTTTGTTGGTACTCGTTGCTTTCTAGCAACAGTTTTTTACTACTATTTTTCTCTACTACGACTTCATGTCAGTTCTGTAAGCTTACCCCCGGAGTCGCGCGCGGGGGCTTTCGCCACTTACCACGATTCAGAACGAAGATTTGTAGTAGCCCTAAGAAACTAACGATGTTGAAGAAGAACTTCAAGAAGCATATTAGCTCTTGAGCCTCAAGGACGGCTTACTCAATATTGACCGTTCAATATTGCTTCTACAACCGGGAACTCCCGGACGCCCCTATTAGTTACGGTTTGCGTACTATCTCCAGTACTAGCTTACTGCGTTGCCTTTTTCTGCGTAACCGCAGTCACCACAACGCGGGGAACCCGCGCAAGGTGCTGCTCACTATTACAGTGCCTTTCGCAATTTCAGCATATAATCATTGTAGTATATTTACCGAAAACATGACGCGCCAAAGGCGATCGCGTCATGTTTCCTCCCCGGTCTAAAGAACGGAATACAGCACTACGTGCTTGTTCCTCCGGGGCTTCCACACTCCCGCGAAGTTTACGTGATACGGCAGGATAAATCCTGCGTCGGCGCAAAGTCTTCCGGGGGAAGCTTCCCCCGGAGAGCTTTGCGGCTTTCAACCCAAGCGCCTGTTCGCGCAGCGTCTCCGATAGGAGAAGGACGAAGTACGGCACTACGTGCTTGCTTCTCAGGGGTTTTCAGCCAGCCGCCCTTATAAGGATGGCAAAACTGTACCCTTCTTACTTTTTACTTGTGAAAGACTTCCTCCAACGAGGATAATATTTTGCTAAAAACTCCTCTGCCTCAGCGCGATCGCGAATCACCCCATCTAACGTTGCTGCTAGCACATCATCAAGCATTTGCCGATACTGCGGACCAGGTTTGTATCCCAATTTCCTCAAATCATTACCATTCAAAATGGGCTGAACGTTACGCCAAATAGTCAAATATAGCCAAATTTTACGCCTAATTGCTCTTGGACTCCGCACAGCTATTAAAATCAGCATTGGCACGTCGTACTGGCGCAATAACTGTTCAATTTGACTAGGACGCACCTCATTCTCCTCAAGCGGAGAAGAGCAAGGGATAATTTTGTTGACACTCGTTTGAGCTTGTGCTATGAATTCTAACCTGTTGATATTATCTTCGGGTAATTGCAGATTCCTTGCCACACGCCCTCGGTGTTCTGCAGCTAAGTGGGCAATGAGAGCTTCCAAGCGCATTTGCCAGTGGATAAGGGTTTGCTGGGAGTCAAACCGCCGTAAACAACGTTCTAATAAACGCAATTGCCCCAGAAGTTCTTCATCTAGCTTGAGGGTGGGATGAATGCACTGCAAAGCTCCCAAATCTCCTAGTAACTGCAAAGCCCGCTTCCAATAAGGAGCTTCTAGAATATGTTTCAATTCTGCTTTGAGTCGAGTTTGCAGAGCCGGAGCCTTGCTATTTTCTCGGGTGGTGCGATCATAAACGCCGCTCGTGATAGCATAGCGGATATACTCTTCTGTTTGAGACTCTAAGTGAAATCCTAGTCGCACAGCAAAACGCACACCACGATAGATGCGGGTAGGGTCTTCGATAAAGCTGTTAGCGTGCAACACCCGAATTTGCTTTGCCTGTAAATCTAACAACCCACCAAAAAAATCAAGTAATTCACCAGCGCGAGGAGGCGTTAGTCGCAGCGCCATTGCGTTTATGGTAAAATCTCGACGATACAGGTCTTGACGAATCGAACTCGCCTCAACTTCAGGATTTGCCGCTGGATAAGGATAGAATTCTGTTCTAGCGGTAGCAATATCAACCCACAGTGAATTTAATTCTGGATCGTTATGCCACAGCAAAGCCGCAGTTTGAAAAGCGCCGTGGATTTCTAAACGTGCATTTGGGTAAAGTTGCTGTAGTGCTTTTGCCAGTTCCACACCAGCACCCACATCTGCAGCTTTGTCAAACCCATCAACAACTAAGTCAATATCTTTAATCATCAAAGTGCCAGAAGCTTCTTCCGCGAGTAGCAAGTCGCGTACTGCTCCGCCAACAAGGTAAAGATGCCAACCACGTTTTTCTGCTTCGAGTGATGCTTGAGTCAACAATTGCCACAACTGCGGTGCAAGTCGCGAATGCAATTCAACCAAGCTAGGAAACTTAACATTCTTTTCTCCCCCTATCTCCTTGTTCCTTTGTCCCCTTGTCCCCTTGTCCTCCTCTCTCTCTTGATGCAATTCCCGCAAAACATCAGTACGAGTGACAATTCCTACCAATTGTCCGTTCTCCAATACTGGCAAACGTCCGATATCGTATGTCACCATCACTGATTCGATTTCTGGCAATGTAGTCTCTGGGGTAATTGTCTTCATATTGACTGTCATGTAGCCTTTGACGGGAGCATGACTAAAGCCGTGATGCAAGGCAATATCTAAATCTCTTCGGGAAATAATACCTAGTAGTTGTCCTTGGGCATCAGCGACACATAAACCAGAGTGTCCATAGCGCAGCAAAGTACGCTGTGCTTCCGCAATTGTGGTTTCTGGACGAATGGTGCGGACTGGAGAAGACATTAAATTTCGGGCGGTAGGCGGATGGGGAATTGTCGTTTTTATCTCCTCAAGAAGTTGGTTTAAAATTTCTTCTGAGTCTACGCCTCTTAAGTTCAGCGATGCTGCTTGGGAATGACCACCACCACCTAGTGGTTGGAATAACTCATTGAGATTAATACCTTGAATTTGCGATCGCCCAATTACTATTAAGCGTGATTCATCTTCTGCCAAAGGATACTCATTGAAAACCAGTAAGGAATCTATTTCCGTTAACTCTACCAACTGCGAGGCAAGACTTGATAATCCTGGTACGAAATGATCTGTTTTCAAATTCACCCAGGCAATCTTATATCCCCTTACATATATATGTTGTAGTTTTTCCAGCGCCACCTTCAACAGTTGCTGCAACTGGGGAGAAAGACCTGGGTCAATGTACTGACTCACGACTGACAAACTTGCCCCTTGTTGCATCAACCAAGCTAAAGCTAGGGCATCCTGTGGTGTAGCATAGTCAAATGTCAGAGAGCCAGTATCCGCATGGATACCCAATGCCATCACGGTTGCTTCTGCGGTTGTCAGGGAAATTTGTTGTTTTTGCAATTGCTCGACAATCAGAGTTGTTGTTGCTCCAACAGGGGAAATGTGTATTTCTGTAGCAGGAATATCCCCTTGTTGTTCTTGGTGATGGTCATAAATGATAATTTTATTAATATGGGGGAGATCTAACCATTCAGCAGTTTTGCCGATGCGATCGCGCTGTTGCGTATCCACCACAATTAAGGAACGAATTTCCTTTGGATTGACCGAACGCCGTTCAATCAGCTGATACTCATCCCGATGCAGTGCCAAAAAATCTCGTACGGGTGGATGAGCTCCGCCACTCAGCACAATCTTGCTTCCAGGCAACAGGCGTGACAGCCCCACCGCGGCTCCTAGCGAGTCAAAATCAGCTGTTGTATGGCACAGAATTAAATCCATAGTTATTGGTCATTGGTCATTGGTCATTAGTCATTAGCATTCGGACAAAAGACAAATGACTAAAGTGTGTCGATTTTCTGTTAGCTTAACAAATAAGGAAAAACTGCCAGTGTTGACCTGTAGAATATCCTATCCTAAGTCGTCTGCGTGGGGACACTTCGTGGACGTTAAATGAAAATGCCTGCTGACTCGGTCTGACAGAGGCAAGGTAGCGTACCGTTTTCCTTGTCTAGTTAAGAGGGAATGAAGCAGGAAGTTCTAGGGGGCGACTCTTGGAATCCCCACCAAGAGTCCTTGGCAGGTTGGGGAGAATGTCAACTTTAGAAACTCATTTGCTATTTTGGGAGAAGGGAAAATGGCCTTTATATTCCAAGTTGCTTTATTAGCTCTAGTTGCGCTGTCTTTTGTTTTGGTGATTGGTGTTCCTGTTGCCTATGCCACTCCACAGAACTGGAATGAATCTAGAAGATTACTGTGGATTGGTTCAGGAGTTTGGATTGCTTTAGTGCTTTTAGTTGCTGCATTAAACTTTTTCGTAGTTTAACTTCTTCGCGCCGTCGTCCCGCACTATAACGGTACTCCGTTTAGTGCCGGGATATAAGGCGGAAGTTAAAGAGGGAACAGGCAAAACAGGCAACAGACTGTTTCAAATGGGGATTTAGACCCCACTTGAAACGTACCACTTATAGAAGTCGGGGTCTCCGGCTCCCAGAGGGAATAGGGAACAGGAAAACTGTTAAGAGTTCCCTGTTCCCTATTCCTTTCTTCGATGAGTATCAAACACTCATCCACGAGTATCAAACACTCATCCACGAGTATCAAACACTCATCCACGAGTATCAAACACTCATCCACGAGTATCAAACACTCATCCACAGGTATCAAACACTCATCCACAGGTATCAAACACTCATCCACAGGTATCAAACACTCATCCACAGGTATCAAACACTCATCCACAGGTATCAAACACTCATCCACAGGTATCAAACACTCATCCACAGG
>JAHHHH010000081.1 GCA_019359415.1 Iphinoe sp. HA4291-MV1
TGGTAACAAACCCCAGAAGTGAAAACTTTCCTAGCAGTCAGTCAACGGTAGTGCAAGCCAAATTTGTCAATGAGCGCGATCGCGCTGATCCACTTGTGCAAAAAACAAACTCTTTGGCAGGCGAGACGCCTACCCCACAAGATTTTTTGGTAACAAACCCCAGAAGTGAAAACTTTCCTAGCAGTCAGTCAACGGTAGTGCAAGCCAAATTTGTCAATGAGCGCGATCGCGCTGATCCACTTGTGCAAAAAACAAACTCTTTGGCAGGCGAGACACCTACCCCACAAGAGTTTTTGGTAACAAACCCCAGAAGTGAAAACTTTCCTAGCAGTCAGTCAACGGTAGTGCAAGCCAAATTTGTGAGTGGAACAGATGGCAGCCTTTTATCGCCCAAACCAACTCCTATCAGTGCTACGTTACCAATTGAGAAACCGCCACTTGAGCAAAGTTTAAGTCTCAATTCCTCAAATTTATTGTTGAAAACACAGGCAATAGGGGATTTATCTAGAGAAACAAGCCAAAATCCAATACCTATTGTGCAGGCGCGATCGCAACCATTACCTGCTGGCGATCGCGGTATTTCTCTTGGGGAAAACTTGCCCACTGTTCAGGAGTTGACAGGGGAAGCGATTCTCCTTTGGAGACGCTGCGCGAACGCATTCGATTCCATCACCGCACTGCCAAATTTATCTGGAGAAACCAGCCAAAATCCAAAATCCGTGCTGGAAAGTTCTGAGGAACAAAAACCGATGCTCAGATTTTCTGCAAAATCTCAAAATCCTATAAGTTGGTCTGGATTAGAAATTCCGCTTTTATTTTCCAATCACCCTGTTAATCCAGAATCAGTGGAGGCAGAATCGGGAGTACCAAACCCAGGTATTACGGGAATGTCGAGAAATCAACCCATGACCCAAACTACGGGATTATCGAAAGAGGTTTCTTTGCATCTACAGTCTCATCAAGAATCCAATATACAACAACCCAACATCGAAACACCAATCGATTTAGAGGCATTAACAGATAAAGTAGAACGCAATCTCATGCAGCGGTTAATTATAGAAAGCGAACGCCGAGGAAGAAAAACATGGAGTTAGAAAAACTCAAAATTTTCGTTGAAAAAAAAATTCCAACTTTTGATGAAGCTCAACCGATTATAGCTCTTTTCAATCCCCAGCAAATTTCAATTTCTAAGACGGGATGGCAGGGGCAAGGTAATAGCCTCCAACCAGCAGAAGAGTCAGCAACTTTAACCGTAGAGTTGTTTTTCGATACTAGTTTGTTAAATGCCAAACAGAGTATGAGCGATATCGGTAGTGTTATTGGACTGAATTTGTCAGGTAGCAGCCGACTAAAAGACGTTCGAGATTACACTAAAAAAATTTATCACCTGACTGAAAAAAAGAGTGGTTTAGGTGCGATACCCAGACCTCCTATTTGCAAACTGAAATGGGGACACAATACAGTTTTATTTCAAGGAGTTCTCAAGCAGTTAACTAAAACATTTACTCGTTTTTTGGCGAATGGAACACCAGTTCGGGCAAAGCTGAATTGCACGTTTGAGGAATGGATACCGCCAGAAATCAAACAAAAAGAGCAAAACCCAATCGATGACCCAATTCGCATCGTGCGGCGTGGAGAAACATTGACTAGTATTGCTGCGGAAGAATACAACGATCCTGCACTTTGGAGAATCATTGCTGTTGCCAATCGCCTCGATAATCCGCGCCAAATTGCTCCCGGTCAGCGCCTCACTGTACCACCACTTTGATTGTTAAAAATAGAAATGTCTCAACCTAAAGGTACTGAAATCCTCACCCCTCAAGTCAAAATTACGATCGCCGGCAAACCTCTCTCACCTGAAGCGATCGCCGATTTGTCAAGCGTGACCGTGGTGGAAGACCTAGAAGGTGCGGGGATGTTTACCCTGCAATTAAAGACTTGGGATTTGGTAAAAGGCGAACTGACATGGATAGATCACAACTTATTTGACTGCGGCAATACTGTGGAAATTCAAATGGGTTACGCGAAATTAGAAACGCTAATTATTGGCGATATTACGGGATTAGAACCTAGCTTTTCCCAAGATTCTGCACCCACATTGACTGTACGAGGTCACGATCTCAGTCATCGTTTAATGCGGGGAACCCAAAGGCGCAGTTTTTTGGAAATGAAAGACAGCGAAATTGCAAGTCTTATTGCTAGCGAACGGGGATTAGATGCCAAAGTTGAGGATAGCAAAGAAAAATTAAATCACGTTTTGCAATCAAATAAAACTGATTGGGAATTTTTGCAAGATCGGGCGAAACGGATTGGGTATGAAGTGTTAGTTAAAAACAAAACTCTATATTTTCGTCCGCCACGAAATGCCAGCAGTCAAGTACTAAAACTAAATCGCGCCGACGATTTGCTAGACTTCTCTGCCCGACTGAGTACGATGAATCAGGTCGGACAGGTGGAAGTTCGGGGTTGGGACCCTCAAAAGAAAGAGTTGTTTATTAGCAAGGCAGGTGTTGGTAATGAAACTACTCAAATGAAAGGTTCTATTAGCGGGCCGAAGGTCGCTAACCAAGAATTTGGTAAGACGAGTCACACGATCGCCAATGTCATAGTTTCTAGTCAAGCAGAAGCAAATCAAATTGCCTTAAAACTGTTCAACGAAATGGCATTGAACTATATCACTGGTGATGGCAGTTGTTTGGGTCGTACAGATTTACACCCCGGTACGACGATAGAAATCACTGGCATTGGTAAGCACTTTAGTGGGTCTTATTATGTTAAGGCTGTTACTCATTCTTACAGCAAAAATCAAGGTTATCGCACTCAATTTTCAGTAAAAAGGAATGCGAGTTGATGTTCTATTTTCCTATTTATACCACACATATAGAGAGTCATAAATGACAGGTGAAATACTCAATTTATTTGCTCAATCAGAAGGTAGTGATCGCTTTTATGGCGTGACGATCGGTATAGTTACCAATAATCAAGATGACGAAGGACTGGGGCGAGTTAAAGTAAAATTGCCTCGGATATCTGATACAGATGAGAGTTGTTGGGCAAGGGTATTGACTCCAATGGCAGGAAAGGAAAGAGGTATCTATTTTTTGCCGGAACTTCTTGATGAGGTATTAGTTGCTTTTGATCAAGGGGATGTTAATTTCCCATACATTTTAGGGAGTTTATGGAATGGTAAAGATAAACCGCCAGCAACGAATGATGATGGTAAGAATAACAAGCGACTGCTTAAATCCCGCAGCGGTCATCAAATTATTTTGGACGATACGAAAGATGCCGAAAAAATTATCATTCAAGATTCAACTGGGAAAAACGAGATCGTTATCGATTCTAAAAACAATGCCATGATGCTCAAAGTAGAAAAAGACTTAACGATTGAAGCCAAAGGAAAAATTAGTCTAAAAACGAGCGGTGGCGATTTAGCTATTGAGTGCAATAACCTCAATATTCAAGCGAAACAAAATTGTGAAATTAAGGCTAATGCTAACTGCAATATTGAGGCTAATTCTGGAATAGGAATTAAATGTTTGGCAGGTGTAAAAATCAATGACGGTGCTTTGGAGGTGACATAATGCCAGGAACTTTATTGCACGTAGGCGCAACGGTAAATTGCGCTCATCAAGGACAAGCGCAGCCCACTTCTGTAAATCCAAGGGTGAAAGTAATGGGTAATCCTGTGGTGACTCAAGCTTTTCCTTATGCGATCGCAGGCTGTACAAATCCCCCACCCCCTAACAATGTAGGCCCTTGCACCGCAGCCCAGTGGACTAGCGCCGCTACTAGAGTTAAAGTCATGGGACAACCCGTTTTATTGCAGGATAGTAAAGCAATTTGTCTGCCCACAAATACGCCATTAACTGTTGCTGTCACTCAAACGCGCATCAAAGGAATTTAAAGGAACAATGAATACTAATTTTCTCGGTGTCGGGTGGACATCCCCAGTTAAAGTAGAAAACAATCAAATTGTCATGGCGCATTATGAAGAGTGCGTTCGCCAATCAATTTGGATGATATTAAGTACCGCCAGAGGAGAACGGTTGATGCGTCCAGATTTTGGTTGTGGAATTCACGATTTGGTGTTTGCAAACAATAGTGCTGGCACGATTGGAACGGCGATTGATGAAGTGCGTCAAGCGTTAATTCAATGGGAACCGCGCATCGATGTGTTGGATGTAGATGCAAGTCCCGATCCCAAGCAACCAAACCGATTGCTGATCCAGGTTAATTATCAAGTTCGTACGACAAATAATCGATTCAATTTGGTTTATCCATTCTATTTGAGCTAATTCCTATGTCGATTCAACCGCCAAAAATTGACAAACGTACCTATGAAGATATAGTCGAACAAACGGTAAAGTTAGTACAAGATTATACTGACGCTCAGGAAAGTGTCGATAATAAACCAGAATTTTTGCGCGATCGCATTCTCGCTGAGGATATCACAAATACTGAAGGCAATATCGTCAAAGCAGGTACGTTAATCGACGCAGAATTAGCAGATGCGATCGCCAAAGTCAAAGATTTAACACAAGTTAATGTTAAGGGCGGCTGGTTGAAACCTCAAAAACCTGACGCAGGTTTGGCGCTAATTCGCATATTTGGGCGCATGGCAGCCACAGTAAGCGATCGCCTAAATCGAGTCCCAGAAAAAAACTTTCTCGCCTTTCTAGATTTGCTCGGTACGCAAATTTTACCACCCCAGCCCGCGCGAGTTCCCTTAACTTTTTCTCTGGCATCTGGCGTACCTGAAAGTACAACAGCTTTGGTTCCCGCTTATACGCAAATCTCCGCGCCACCTACTGAGGGAGAAGAGGAAGAAGTTGTCTTTGAGACAGAAAGCGATGTGCTGATAACGCCAGTGCAATTGCAAGCGGTATTTGTCCGAGATTTAAAGGCAGATCAAGCGGTATTTGTCCGAGATTTAAAGGCAGATACATATAGCGAGCGCACATTACAAGCAACAAGTGGTAATCATGCTTTCTTTGCTTTTGAAGGAGATACTCAAATTGAACACAGTCTTTACTTAGCTAGCGAACTCTTCACATTACCTGACCATAAAAAAGTCACGTTAACTGTTCAATCCTCGAACGCAGAAGATTGGAAGAAGTTATCTCTCGATTGGTCTTATTGGGATGGAATTGATTGGCGATCGCTATTAAGTCAGACTTCAACAAATCCGGTCATAATTTCCAACTTTCCAGCTATTACTCACCATACAATTGATGATTTAAATGCTCCTTGGTTGCGTGTTAAATTGCTTTCACCGCTTGCAGCATCACCCCAAATTAATAGTATCACCGCCACCGTTAACATCGAAGGAAACAATTTAGCTCCCGAACGATGCTTTTTCAACACTATTCCTATTGATTTGAGTAAAGATTTTTATCCCTTTGGCGAACAACCACGTTTTAATGACACTTTCTATATTGCCAGCCAAGCCATGTCATTAGAAAAGGCCACAGTAACGGTGACAGTGACGTTGAGTAAAAATTTACCTATTAATCCGAATGGCGGTGATGTGGAAGTGGATTGGGAGGCTTGGGATGGAAGTAGTTGGGAAGCCTTGAAACCCACTGCCAAAAACATTAATGGACAACCAATTACAGATTTAAAGCTTTCACCAATCAAATTTACAGCAAGTGGCAAGGTAGAGTTTACACTCTCGAAACCTGGAACTCAAATTTCAGTAAATGACGAGACTAATTACTGGCTTCGTATTCGGATTATCAAAGGAAATTATGGGAGTGGAAATGCGTTAGGTCAACTCGTTACTTTGACTTACTTAAGCAAAGCAGCAAACGACACAGACACACTAACTGTTCAAAATGTGAGAGGCTTTATGCTGGGCGATCCTGTTTTGATTGTGGCTGGTAACAACTCACAAACAGGTTCAATTAAAGATATTAATTTAGCTGATAAAAAGCTCATTTTAGCAAACAAAATTAACCCAGATTTACCAGCAGGAGCGACAGTGATGCTAAACTCATCTGCTAGTTTCGCACCGCCATCAGTTAGCTCTCTCCAACTCGACTATAAGTATGTAATCGATAACTTTTCTAATTTCACTTTTGTAACTTACAATAATTTCACGTATGTGAAAGAGGTTATTAATAAAAATAATACTGAATTCTCACCGTTTACTCGTTTAACTGATACCAAAAGATACTTATATTTAGGTTTTGATCGCCCATTTCCCAATCGAGCGATCGCGCTTTATTTCCAAGTCGAATCTCCACCCGCAAAAGAATTATCAGCCGCAACTACCAATCCTGCCAAACCCCGCTTAGTTTGGGAATATTCCAACGGCAAAGATTGGACGAAATTGAGCGTTATTGATGAAACGGCTGCTTTTAGCGATCGCGGACTAATTAAATTTATCGGGCCATCTGACTTTACCGCAACTCAGGAGTTTAATCAAACCCTCTATTGGTTGCGAGTTTATTGTGAAAAAGGCGAATTTCGAGTGCAACCGCGCTTGCGTCGCATCCTGACAAATACGATTTGGGCAAGTCAAACTACAAGGCAGCAAAATGAAATTTTAGGCGGCAGTAATGGCAACCCCAATCAAATATTCCGCACCGTGAAATCTACCATTTTACCCGGTCAGCAATTGGAGATCCAAGAACAAAAAATTCCCTCTCTAGAAGAACAAATTGCCATTGAAAAATTAGAAGGAAAAGACGCAATTACCATTATTCGAGATGAGAAGGGAGATGTAGAAACTGTGTGGGTGCGATGGCATGAAGTTTCAGATTTTTATCAGTCGGGAATGGGCGATCGCCACTACACTGTCAACCGTTTAACCGGAGAAATTAAGTTTGGCGACGGACAGCAAGGAATGATACCGCCTCAAGGTCGCAACAACATTCGCATGGCGCGATATAAAACTGATGGCGGGACGAAGGGTAACAAGCCTGCTCAAACCATTACCCAGTTAAAAACATCAATTCCTTTTATTAATAGCGTCATTAATTTGGAACCTGCTGGCGGCGGTGCCGATCGAGAAGCGATCGAACGAGTTAAAGAACGGGGGCCTAAGGTGCTGCGACACCGGGGTAGAGCAGTCACGGTGCAAGACTTTGAGGACTTGGCTTATGAAGCATCACCGGATGTGGGGAGAGTAAAAGCGATCGCTCCCAACCAAATCGAGCAAGTAACAAACAATACCCCAACACTTGACTCACTCAATCCACTCGATCCCAAATTGTGGTTAGACCCAAAAAAGTCAGATCCCAAGTTGGACGAACACAACAAAGTTCAGAATGTGGGTCAAGTCACGCTCCTAATTGTACCCAATAGTTCGGCTCCCCAACCCGTACCCAGTTTGGCGCTCATTGAGCAAGTAGAAACTTACATCCGAGCGCGTTGTAACCCCACAATCAACCTTGTGGTAGCAGGGCCAGATTGGCAGGAGATTTCGGTCACGGCTGAGGTGGTTCCTGTATCTTTAGATGTGGCAGATGCGGTGAGATTAGCGGTGATTAAACGCTTGCAAGAATTCCTACATCCCCTAACTGGGGGGAAACAGAGACAGGGGTGGGCTTTCGGTCGTCAGCCTTATATGTCGGATTTCTATGCTGTCATCGAAGCAGTTCCGGGAGTAGACCACATTCATTCTCTGACTCTGAATGAACTCAACGTCAAGTTGTTATCCGCCCACCAGTTAGTTTACTCCGGTATACACAACATTACGATTTTGTCAAAGGAAGAAGTCTAAATATGTCGATACCCTTACCTAATTTGGATGACCGCACCTATGCCGATTTGGTGGAAGAAGCGGGTGCTTTAATTCCGATTGAATATCCAGAGTGGACTGACCACAACCCCAGCGATACTGGAATTATTTTAATTGAGATGCTGGCTTGGTTGATGGAGATGGTACTATACCGAGTCAATCAAGTGCCAGATCGGAATGTAGAAATGTTTCTCAAGTTGCTTAACGAACCGGAAAAAAAGCTGGACGAGAATTTACATATCGCGATTAGAGAAACAGTTTTAGATTTGCGGCAGCGCTTCCGAGCTGTTACTCGTGAGGATTTTGAGCAACTGGCGTTAGATTGGTACAGTACGGAAGGGAAGATTGTGCGATCGCGTTGCATCCCCAATCGGAATCTAACGCTAACAGACTCCACTAGCAGAAAAAATGAGGCTCCTGGACATATTAGCTTAGTTGTGCTTCCAGAAAGCTCGGCTAAACCCACTATAGATCTAAAAGAAGCCTTAGATCTAAAAAAAGACTTGTGGAAATATCTGGATGAAAGGCGACTTCTGACAACCCGCCTTCACGTCGTCGAACCAGACTATTGTTCGCTGACAATCGAGGCGCAGTTATACCTGGAAGATGGTGCTGATTCCCTAAAAGTCCGAAAAAAAGCCAAGCGTGAGGTAGAACTGTTCTTCCACCCCCTGAATTCGGAACACTACTGGGATGGTAAGGGTTGGCCTTTTGGTCGAAACGTCTACCGTTCGGAACTATACCAATTGCTGGCTCAAATTCCTGGGGTGGATTATGTCGAGATACTAAAGGTAAACGGTAACGAAAAACTGACTGATATCCCTCTGGAAGATTATCAACTGGTAGCAGTGAAAGTAGACCAAAAAAGTTTCACAATTATGGAGCGCAGGGGAAATGATTGGAAATCAGTCTAGCCAGATCAGTAGCTATCTGCAATATCTTCCCAGTAGCTTGCAAGCCGATCCGTTTCTGCGGGATTTATTGCTGGCTTTTGAGCGAATCTTGAGCAATTCTGACCGTCTCGATCCGTCATCTCTTGCACTAGAAGAATACATTGAAGACATTTCTACTTACTTCAATCCAGTTAAAACTCCCCTTGAATTTTTGCCTTGGCTGGCGGGTTGGGTAGCTTTGAGTTTGCGAGATGACTGGGAGGAGGAAACCAAGCGTCAGTTTATCAATGAAATTGTGCCATTGTATCGTCTGCGTGGCACTAAAACGGGTCTGGAGAAAATCCTGAAGCTTTATCTGAAAAGCTACAAATTTCCGGAAAAGGTGGAGATTTTTGAGTTTGAGAATCTGCCCAATTACTTTCAAGTCCAGTTGACTATACCCGATCCAGATTTTGATAAGTATTGGCGTATAGCCAAAATTGCTAAGGCAATTATTGACCAGGAAAAGCCCACTCACACGTTTTATGCCCTGAAAATTTTTGTGCCAACGATGCGGATTACGGGTAATTATTACCCATTCAATCTAGCGCAACCCAGTACGATCGCTGCCACTGTGCGTGATGTCAACGATGCGAGTAATATTTTAATACTCAGTATCAAGGGTTCAGGACAAGCAGAACCCTACGCTCGGCAAGCTGATCAAAAGTTCCCGTTGACAGTCACTTATACTGTGACACCAGAGCAATTTAAACGGGGTGAGACATGGCATTTAGCGATCGCTAATTTGAGCAAAGTTTCATCCAAGGTGATAGGAAAAGTTACCATTACCCTCACCGATGATGTTAATACATCTTTGCAACAACCGTATAAAGATTTGGAATTCACCCTAGTGTCAGGGTTAAAGATTATTACTTTAGATTCTAAAGGCAACATAGGGAAAAATCCCGACGGAAATACTCAATTGGGAACTATTTAACCGGGAACCTAAAAACACAATTTAGCCAAGCAAGGACAACAATTATGGTACTTAAAGATGTTAACCAACGCCCTAGATATTTTGCAGGTCAGTATTTATTAGAAGAAGACTTTGAACTAGAACAGGATTATCATATTGATCGCCAATGTCGCCACAACCGTTTGCTGCATGTTTCGGGTATTGCCGAGGGTTTGAGTGTTAAGTTGGAAAAAAATACATTAACTGTGTCTTCTGGCACAGCTGTAGATAAATATGGTCAACAGATCGTCCTCCTCAACAACCAAACCGTGGATTTGCCATCTAATAATGGAGAATACATTCTATTCATTCAATATACAGAAGAAAATGACTTGGAACAGTCAGGTACTCAAAAGGGTTATAGGCGCATAGTAGAAAAACCTAGTATTAAGGTTGATTTAGTAAATAATGTTCCAGATAGTGCTATTAAACTAGCCAAGCTGGCGATCGCTCAAGGCCAAATCACAAATCCTATTGATCTCAATGTTCGTGAATATTCTGGATTGCGCTTGCCTTCACCTACTAACGAAGGTTTAACGCTGCGTTCTGGGGGCGATCAGGCTAGTAATTTGGCTGTTCTCAGTGGTGGTTTCAGTGTCACTGATAAAGTTGGTATCGGTACTATAACTCCGACAGCAAAACTACATATTGTTGATTCCTTTCAAGATGCCCGTGGCACAACTTTAATTTTAGGTTCGACTGATGCTTCTAATCTAAGATTAGGCTATGACCAAGGATATAGCTGGATTCAGTCACATGGGAGCAAGCCGCTTGCGATTAATTCTTTAGGTAACAACGTCGGTATCGGCACCACAAATCCGACAGAAAAACTGGAAATTGGTGGTAATTTGAAGGTTAATGGGAATATTTCTGCTACTGGCAATGTTGGTATTGGGACAACAACAACTTTGACAGAAAAACTGGAAATTGGTGGTAATTTGAAGGTTAGTGGGAATATCTCTGCTACTGGCAATGTGGGTATCGGTATCGGTACAGCAACTCTGACAGAAAAACTGGAAATTGGTGGTAATTTGAAGGTTAGTGGGAATATTTCTGCTACTGGCAATGTTGGTATTGGAACAACGACTGCTCCAAGTAAGAAACTTCAGATTGAAAGTGGAGAATTGAGAGTCAAAGCAAGCCATAACATCGACACAGCAGACATTGGTACATTCTACCGAGGCGATCTTACTCAGGGTATTGGGATTGGCTACAACCGGATTGAAGCGATTGGCAGTATCGCCAACCAGGATATTTTGATTCTTCCAAAGGGAACTGGTAAGGTTGGTATCGGTACAGCAAGTCCGACAGAAAAACTAGAAATTAGTGGTGGTAATTTGAAGGTTGTTAATGGGAATATCTCTGCTATCGATGCTACATTAACTGGCAAGGTTGTCATTGGCACGGGTTCAACTGTACCTATTAAGAAACTTCAGATTGAAAGTGGAGAATTGAAAGTCAAAGCAAGCCATGACAACGGGACAGCAGACATTGGTACATTCTACCGAAACAATCTTACTCAGGGTATTGGGATTGGCTACAACCGGATTGAAGCGATTGGCAGTATCGACAACCAGGATATTTTGATTCTTCCAAAGGGAACTGGTAAGGTTGGTATCGGTACAGCAAGTCCGACAGAAAAACTAGAAATTAGTGGTGGTAATTTGAAGGTTAATGGGAATATCTCTGCTATCGATGCTACATTAACTGGCAAGGTTGGCATTGGCACGGGTTCAACTGTACCTATTAAGAAACTTCAGATTGAAAGTGGAGAATTGAGAGTCAAAGCAAGCCATAACATCGACACAGCAGACATTGGTACATTCTACCGAAACAATCTTACTCAGGGTATTGGGATTGGCTACAACCGGATTGAAGCGATTGGCAGTATCGACAACCAGGATATTTTGATTCTTCCAAAGGGAACTGGTAAGGTTGGTATCGGTACAGCAAGTCCGACAGAAAAACTAGAAATTAGTGATGGTAATTTGAAGGTTAGTGGGAATATTTCTGCTACTGGCAATGTTGGTATTGGGACAACAACAACTCTGACAGAAAAACTGGAAATTGGTGGTAATTTGAAGGTTAGTGGGAATATCTCTGCTACTGGCAATGTTGGTATTGGTACAGCAAGTCCGGCAGCCAATCTACAAGTACGAAATACGATTACCGTTTACAACAAAGATAATTTTGATTTCTCGAAAACAGCCCTATTGGTGAATTCCAAAACTCATAATGGTGGTAGTAGTCCAGCAGCAGCGGAATCCGTTTTAACCCTGGCAAGAGAAGGGGTTGCAAATCAAAGTTGGGGAAATATGGTTGATTTCCAACTAAGTAACTACAGAAAAGATAATGACGGTACTACTGATGCCATCACCCAACTAGATTTATATCTCACCAAAGGGCAGTTCTCACAACAATCGGTGATGAGTTTGAGGGGTAATGGCAACGTTAAGATTAACGGGGTTCTGGAGGGTAATGCTGGTCTTCCTGTTGGTGTTAACAACAATAAATATCCCCCTACTGGAGCAGTCCTTCGGGAAATGAATGGTGAGAAAACAATTGCCTTCGATTACGTAGGAGATGAACTTAAGATTTTTATGAAGGAAGAAACAGAAACTAATTGGAGGGAAGTAAAAACATTTGTTATAAATCATCCCCAAAATCAATCAAAGTACTTAATTCATGGAACGCTTGAAGGACCAGAAGCAGCCGTATACTATCGAGGTACAGGTCAACTTGTAAATGGCAAAACAGAAATTACCTTGCCTGATTACTTTGAAGCTTTAACCCGACAAGAAGGAAGGACTATTATCCTGACAAATATCAATGGATTTGATCAACTGATGATTCGGAAAATAGAGCAGGATAAAATTAGGAATGGTAAATTTCTTGTTGTCTCCGATAATCCTAATTCTTTTCAGGAATTTGATTGGGAAGTGAAAGCAGTTCGACAAGATGTATTACCTCTTGTAGTCGAGCCAGACAAGAAAGATTTGGAAGTTAAAGGCTATGGTCCTTATACCTATGCTATTCCTAAAAATCCATAATTTTAAGATCTACGCAATCGGGCAAAATTAGTCTTTTCAACTTGATTAACAGTATTTTTGATTCAAGTATTATCTGATGAAACAACAACTCGAACAACGCCTTCAATCCCTCAAGACTGAATTTGAAGCAGGTCAAAAAATGCTGTCAGAATTAGAAGCAAAACAAGCCAATCTGCGAGATACATTACTCCGCATCAGTGGCGCAATTCAGGTACTCGAAGAGGTATTAAACGAAGCCTCAGAAACTACCGATAATGGTAACCAAACACCGGAAACTGTCAGTGCAGAAGTTGTCACAACAGAAAGGCTTTAAACACTCAGTTCAACCTATGCGTGACAATTTAATTCGATGAATAGACCCGCGCTGTCAGGGTTTAGCAATGCTCACCTTTGTCAACTTAACGCGAAGCCTTTGTCCCGCAAGGAACTCAAGTTCCTTGCTCATAGCTGAAGTCATCTTTAGATGACTAAATATGCGGCAAAATTTTGAGTCTACTTCAGTAGACTTGGGCTATTAGCCTGAGAATTCATTCTCAGGCGGGTGACAAAGCTAACAGAGAAGCTATTTTTAGCTTTAGTTGACACCAAAGAGCATTGTGCTTTACCCCTACACAAAAGAAGAATCGCATCCCCCCTAATCGTTGAAGTTCTAAGCGATATCATTAAATCACCCATATTTCCAGAACTAAAATTGACAGCCGCACAAATTTTTCAGGCTCAAAAGTGAGGAATAAACAAAGCGATCGCTTTTTTCACACATCTTAAACAAAATGACTATTGCAATACCCGTCACTATCCCTCTCAAAAATATTCAGATCAACCCAGGCAGTATAATCACCATCCATGATGTAACCTGGGAGCAATTTGAAGCGATTTTAGAGGAACGAGAAGCCGAAGGCATCAGAACTAGAATTGCTTACAGTAAAGGCACATTAGAAATTGTGTCCCCCCTCCCTGCTTATGAAAGACCACACCGAATTATTGGCTATATCGTTACCACTCTCCTTGATGTGCAAGGACGAGATTGGGAAGACTTTGGTTCTAGCACATTTAGAAAGAAAGCCAAACAAGCAGGACTGGAACCCGATACCTGTTTTTACATTCAAAATGCTGAGAAAATGCGCGATCTGCTTGCAGCAGCGCTTCGCGATCGCCAGAAAATAGATATGACCGTCGATCCCCCTCCTGACTTAGCCATTGCAGCCGATATCACTTCCAAGACAACCCTCGATATCTATGGAGCATTAGAAGTGCCAGAGGTGTGGGTTTATACTGAAGAAAAATTTATGATTAACATTCTCACAGAAGGTAAGTACGTTGAATCGTTTACCAGTCCTACTTTTCCCAACTTACCGATTATAGAATTAATTCCTCAGTTGGTAAAGCAGGCATTCACCGAAGGTAGCAGCAAAATGCTCAGAGAACTGAGAAAGCAAATGAGTTAGAGATTAACAACCAAAATCGCGCATTTCATACCCAGTTGTGGAGGAAAATTTTATGCAACGCCAACATCAGAGCGAGACTAAAAATGCGATCACTACCAGTAATAAAGAAAATGCGATCGATCAACATTCTCCTCACCCGATAGAGGAATTGCAAAGTGCGATCGGCAATCGAGCGGTTAACCAACTCCTGAAAACCCAACAGACAATCTCGCCTCAACCTACTTTACAAGCAAAGTTTCGGGGTTTGTCTGGCGAATTGACTGAGAACTTGCAGCAGCAGGGTGAGGTATTGCCAAAAGCTTCAGGGGGTGGTAAGAAAATACCAGAAGCCGTACAGCAAAAGATGGAAACGGCATTTGGCACAGACTTCTCAGATGTCCGCATTCACGAAGGAAAAGAAGCCGAGTCGATAGGGGCGATTGCCTACACTCGTGGGCAGAACATTCACTTTGCCCCTGGTAAGTATGACCCAAATAGTCAGACAGGACAGAAATTGCTGGGACATGAACTCACTCATGTGATGCAACAACAAGCAGGACAGGTAGCAGCGCCTCAAGGGAAAGATATTCCCATTAATGTCGAACCCCAATTAGAGCATGAGGCAGACGTGCTGGGAGCGAAGGCAGCGCAAGGTAAGCAAGTGCAGGTGGCTGGTGCAGGAACAAGATTGGAGTCAACAGTTGCTTTAGATGCAGGACAGGTAGTGCAGTGTGGTAGAACTCCTGGATTGTTAAAGACACCAGCCCGTCACTTAAAAAAGAAACTGTTGGCATTACATGGGCTGGGGCATGCGTTAGCTGGTAACCTCAATCGTGCGGTAGCGATTTCCCGGCAGATAAAACGAATAGAGCAAAAATTGAATGCTGATAAGATGAGAAGAAATCCCCCAAACTTTAAGAGCACTGTTGATGAGATGAACAGCAGTTCCCAAGTTTCTGGGTTGGCAGAGGGTGAAGAGCAATTACAAGAGTTTCAACAAGAGTTGGCTTCACTGGGTGAGTCCGAGTCTGAGAAAGAGGGGAGTTTGACAGAGGAAGAGAAATTTGAAATCAAGGAAGGTTAAGGAACTCGAAGCAGACGCTTTATTACCGAAGAAAGGCAGAGGGCAGAGGGCAGAAGGCAGAAGGGATATTGATTTTTGATCTGCCCGATGCAACCGGGTCTAAAGCCCCTAAATTTATTTATGAAAAACAAAATAAAAATGTATTTCGAGACGCACAGCGCAAGAAATACGGCGTCCTTATCAAATCCCCTAAATTTATTTATGGGGATTCCTTCTGCCCTCTGCCTCCTGCCTTCTGCCTTCTTAATTCAAGAACTAGAGGAACTGAAGAAAGACCTTGCACGAAAGCACCTCAAGGTAAGTAGGCAACGTAAAGACTTTGCTGTGAAGACGGCAAGGTGCGTAGTCCAGTCTAACGACTTGGTAGCTTATGAAGACTTGAAGGTGCGAAATATGGTGAGCCAGCGCGTTGGGCGGGTTTCCCGACTTGAAGCGACTGGCGAACCCGTAAGGGTGAGGAATAGACACCTTGCCAAATCGATTTCTGATGCAGCGTGGACTCAGTTCCGTTCTTGGGTTGAGTATTTTGGGAGAGTGTTTGGTGTGGTCACGGTTGCTGTGCCACCCCACTACACCAGTCAAAATTGCTCTAATTGTGGTCGTGTTGTTAAGAAAACTCTTAGCACCAGGACGCATACCTGCTTGCATTGTGGGCATGTCCAAGACAGAGATCATAATGCTGCACGAAACATACTCGAAAAGGGATTAAGTACGGTGGGTCACATCGGAACTAACGCCTCTGGAGAGAACGACCTCTGCTTAGGTGTTCGCCCTTGGCGTCTCCCCTTCTCCTAAGGGAGACGCTGCGCGATGGGAGAGGAAACTCCTCTAAGTAAGTCGACTTGTGGAAAGAGGAAGCTCAAGGAGCAATCTTTGGAATCCCCCGCTATACTCGGTACTCCGAGTTAGCGGTGGGAGGATGTCAATGTTCAAAGTCAACAGCCGTTAAGGAAAGCCCAGAATAATGGTCATTAAAAAACTGAGCTAGGGACTCTGCTTGAGATCGGCTAACTTGGCGTTGACCATTAACCACTTCTGTTACAGTCTCAACAGAACCAAAAACCCCAACTAAAGAAGTTGGTTCAACATCAAATTCATGTATCAAAGATTGCAAAGTAGCGGCGGGTTTTGATTTTTCCAGAGAATAATGATGTTCTTCGTAATTCTCAATCAGAAGAACTAACAACTCAAAAAGCGTAGTTTCGGCCTCGGTTAACTCGCCAGACATCATCCCCTCTACTACTTTTAAGGCTCTGTTATACTCAAGTTCAGTTTTAATTGGCTTCGGCTGATACTGAATCAGTAAATCGGTATAGGTTTGTTGACTAGAAGTAGAGGTCATCTTTCCACTTTTCCTTATCGTATTCAGGATGGGTAAGAACATATTTAATAAAAATTGTCTGGCTGGAATATCTAATGTCTACAATCAAACGATAGTTATTACCTTTGATGTTGAACACAGTAAAGTTACCAACCGCCTCTGCCTTCGGATACCTTTTTTGGACATCCAGTAAATTAGACCAGTTCGCTTTAGAGGTAAACTTGTACCAGTCATTGAGAGCATCTTCAGCATCAGCGTGTTGAACCCAAAATTCCCGCAATTTCACTTTACTGATTACGTGCATCCCTAAAGTTAGAAATTTGTGCTGATTGTAGCATTGATTGAAATTCGTTACTTGCCTAAGGATAAGAATGTCGAGAGAGATTTAGTAAAATTGGCAGCACAAACGTTAATGGAATGGATTTAGTCAGAAAAGATAAAATTAACAAAGTATGTTCAGTAATCAAATCGGATTCCTATACCTAGAACTTAGCTGAAAATTTATGGTTGAAACCATTCAAGCAAAAGATATCACCCTTCGAGATTTAAGGCTTAACTTTGGTCTTCAACTCACCCAGGAGCGCGAATTTTTTCCAGAGTGGCAAGAGAATCTTCCAGAAATCACCGACTTACAAAAGCAACAACTTGATCGGGTGAAAGACGGATATTTCAACCTACTGGCTTATCCTCCTATGCTAGAAGGTGTTGTCAGAATGACTATTCTCGACCCTCTACTTTTTATTGGTGAATTTTACTTAGCACCTTTTCAGGTAAAAGCTGAAAAATCAGTCAAAATCTCTACAGAAGATGAAGGAACAATTGTCACCGGAACTCTCGATGTCTTAATCTTGAAAGATGCCATCTGGGTGATGGTGATTGAATCCAAGCAGGTAGAATTTTCCATCGAAGCCGGATTAGCACAAATCCTATCTTATATGCTAGGAAATCCCCATCCTGAAAAACCAAGCTTTGGTATGATTACGACAGGTGGAAGTTTTATTTTTCTCAAGTTAGTCAAAGGAGATTCCCCTCGATACGGGTTGTCAAGGCTATTCTCACTGCTAAATCCTGGCAACGATTTATATACCGTCTTGAGCATTTTGCGCCAATTAGCTCAAACCGTATCGGATTGATTGTAGCGGGTAAGGCAATCGCAACTGGGAAGTGCGATCGCACATTTCATAAGCTGTCGCGTATTTAATTTGCACAACCAGGGCGGGCAAGATGCCCACCCCACAAGAGATTCATTTTTTTGAGAATGCAAATTAAAATATTTTTAGCTTACCCAGTTCTGGAGTCAAATTTCATGGCACACCAACATCTGAACAAGACTAAAAATGCGATCGCGAAGCGTCTCCAAAGGAGAATCGCTTCCAGTAATAGAGAAAATGCGATCGCTCGAAATTATACTCACCCGATTGAGGAATTGCAGGGTGCGATCACATATGCTATCCGCTCACCTGCACCAGCTAATCGCACCTTGAAGATGGGGATGTGCGATCGCCTTGTCTCCCAGTTGAGAAAAATAGAACTGTCTCGAATGAGCCGGGTAAGTATTGCCAAGTAAGCAGTCTGGTTATTCCAGATGAAGGATTGATAACTCATCTGAGAGAATTTGGATTTATCAAGTTGTTTAGGAAAGACTTCAAAAAAGAAGACACTAGACACTACATTTTATATCTTCCAGATGATAATGCTCTCAACCTCTTAACAAGAAGTACCTTCGTCACAATTCATGATACTCATTGGGGAATTGAAAGTTTTCACAGAGCGATTAAACAAGTATGTGGTATTTGTCGATTCATGGTGAGCCAGCGCGTTGCGGAGCCAGTGCTGAAGACGGGTTTCCCGTCGCAGGCATCTGGCGTTGGGGTTCCCGCCGTTGTAGCGACTGGCGAACCCGTAAGGGTGAGAGACAGCCATGCTATTAAGACACATATATTTTGTTCACTTCAAGCATTTGTTCGTTTAGAGTTAATGCGTTCTGAAAACTTAATTTCGCTCTTGGTATGAATTGCAAAGAAATCTATTCACTTTAGTGGTGCGCGAGTACATTGTGAACAATATCACCAATCCTTTTGCCGCTTAGGATGCATTTATGTCACTTTTTGTCAATGCGTAAGTCCTATTATTGATTAATTATTGAATTCAGGAATACGTTGTCTAACACAAGTATATTGGTAGGTCATATCCAGATGAATCGGTAAATAAAGCCCACCTTTTAAAAACAGAGGTAGTATAGGAAGATTGCCGCCAATCGCCAGCGCTTCTTGCCAAAAATCAAGGTAAGATATGCCATTTTTTTGACCAACTTGATAAGCAACGGCGTGCAATCGTGCATCTAGAGGTTCAATTACCAAATTCAAGCGATTCATCAACTCGTTATGCAAGTTTGCAGAAAGTATGGTGACGATATCAACTATAATTAGTCCAATGCCTTGAGTCAGGTAAGTTTGACATTTAGAAGTAAACGCTGATCGCTGCCCTTGGCGGTCTTTATTCGCCGGACTAATTAACTCAATAGCTCCTACTAGCGTCGGTCCTGTTTGAGTACTAAAAATTTGCACCTCAACCACATCTGTGGTAAGTTGAAATGGCACCGTTGCAGTCGGTGAACTTGGCTTCCATTCCAGGATTTCAGATGTTTGATGCACAGGATTAACTGGTATTCGTTCGCTGAAAGCAGCTACATCAATTTCAATGCCAAATTGAGCGTTTGGTTCAGCAAAGTAGCCTTCTGGAAGAGATTGGTTCAGGTCATCAGCAATATAGGTTGACCAGGCATTATGAAAACTGTGCCAGTGTCTTCTGGTACTTAGAGGAGGGCGAAAATGGTCTCGGAGTGCCATGTCAGTTAAAACTAGATCGTCAAGAAATTTTGATTCACCAGATACAACAAATTGTAACGACTGTCTTGATGGTTATGCGAGCGCCTAATTTCAAAAAAACAAAAAATGCCATCGCTCTGGGAGCGGATAGCGATCGCATAGTGGATGCAATTCAAAACCAAAGTGCGATTGCTCCAAAGGAGCAACGCTGGCGCGATCGCGCATTTCATACCTAGTTTTGGAAGTAAATTTTATGCAACGCCAACATCAGAGCCAAATCAAAAATGCGTTAGCGCAGCTTACCAAAGGTATCGCTTCCACTAATAAAGAAAACGCAGTCGCTCGATATTCTACTCATCCGATTGAGGAATTGCAATTAGAATTATACGGATGTAGGCTGAAAACCCTCTCTCTTCAGAGGAGGGGGACGCCACATGCCTCTCCTAAGGGAGACGCTGCGCGAACAACGGGGGGGACCCCCGCAAGGCGCTGTACGATTAATCGTGATGCTTCCAGATCAACCCAAGAGGGTTTCGCTCATTTCTCCAGTCATTCCCCCGGTTAGGTCGAGCCATGATAATTTACGAGTTTAAAGTTAAAGGGAAAAATAAGCAGTACCGAGCAATAGACGATGCTATTCGTACTAGTCAGTTCATTCAGAACAAATGTCTTCGTCTCTGGATGGACAATAAAGACAAAAAAGTTGATAAGTACGCTTTGAACAAGCATTGTACTGTATTAGCTGCTGAATTTCCTTTTGCGGATGAACTCAACTCTATGGCGAGACAATCTGCGGCTGAACGTGCTTGGAGTGCAATAGCTCGGTTTTACGATAACTGCAAAAAGAAAGTTAAAGGGAAGAAAGGTTTTCCAAAGTTTAAAAAACACTGTCGCTCTGTCGAATATAAATCGAGTGGCTGGAAGCTTTCTAGTACCCGTAAGGTAGTAACTTTTTCGGACAAAAAAGGAATAGGAACTCTGAAATTAAAGGGAACCTATGACCTAAATTATTACGATATCAAACAAATTAAACGTGTCCGATTGGTACGTCGTGCTGATGGTTACTATGCTCAATTTGCAATTGATGAGGCAGCGCGTTGGGGCGGGCAACGCCCGACTTATAGCGACTGCCGTGTTGATATTAAAATTGAGACTCAACCAACCAAAGAGATGGTCGGTATTGACTTGGGGTTGAAGTACTTCATTGCTGACGACAAAGGCAATGTTGAGCACTCACCCCAGTTTTACCGTAAGTCCGAGAAACAGTTGAATCGTGCTAACCGCAAAAAATCCAAGAAGTACGACCCTAAAAAGAAGAAGGCAAAACAGCCACAATCAACCAACTATCACAAAGCTAGAAATCGATATGCCCGGAAGCATTTAAGAGTAAGTAGGCAACGGAAAGAGTATTGCAAAAGATTAGCGTACTCCGTCATCCAATCTAACGATTTGGTAGCCTATGTTCGGCGAAGCCGTTGCCGAAGGCTAGACTTGAATGTCAAAGGGCTGGTAAGAAACCGACATCTGGCTAAGTCAATCAGTGATGCTGGCTGGTCAACTTTCCGTTCATGGTTAGAGTATCTTGGACATAAATATGGGAAAGTAACGGTAGCCGTACCTCCCCATAATACAAGTCAAAATTGCTCTAACTGTGGTCAGAAAGTGAAGAAGTCTCTGTCTACAAGAACCCATGTTTGTCCTCATTGTGGGTATACCGAAGACAGAGACGTGAACGCAGCCATCAATATCTTGAAATTAGGACTCAGTACCGTAGGGCATACGGGAACCTACGCTTGGGGAGATTTGCACATCAAAGGGCGGTTGGTGCAAACCTGCTGTTTAACGGCGAGTCAGGGAACCAAGAATCCCCGCTGCTTTAGCTCGGGGAGTGTCAATTCACACCGAAAACCCACTTTCATAGAAGTGAGGCAAAATCAAGATAGCTCAATTCTCCATGCCACCTACTTATGTTATGACCACCATTAAAGAACGATTGCTCATCGCGATCGAATCTACCCCAGAACCCATTCTGGAGCAAATTCTTGACTATCTCGAATACCTCAAAACCAGAGCAACAAACCCTGCCACTGGCACCAGTAAAGTTCCGATTCAGGATGGGGAACCCATTTTGCGAGGTGCTAAAGCCAAAGACTTACTTAAATTCGCTGGAACCTGGCAAGGCGAGGACTTTGAGGAATGCCTTCAACTGGTTTACGACACCCGTTCCCAAGCTGAATTCTAATGTATTTGCTTGACACCAATCATTGCAGCCGCATTATCTTTGGCGAACGTGGTATCATTCAGCAGCTACAATTTCATAGTGAAGCAGGTGTAGCTACCAGTGTCATCGTCCGAGGGGAACTCTTTTACATGGCAGCCAAATCTGAGCGCACAGCAGCTAATCTCCAGCAAATTAGAGCTTTTCTAGACACGATCAACCTTTACCCCATCAATCTCTCAATTTCTGAAATTTATGGAGCGCTCAAAGGGAAACTAATTAGTGCTTTCGGCCCCAAAGATAAGACACAACGACGAAACTTCAATCCAGAAAGCCTTGGCTTTGGAGATAACGATCTCTGGATTGCTGCTACAGCAATTCACTACAACCTCACAGTTGTTTCTAGCGACAATGATTTTCAGCGTATTCAACAAGTAGAATTCTTTTCTCTAGAGTCTTGGGTTTGAATTCTCTCTACTATATGTGTAGTAAGTGCGATCGCCTAATTATGTGCTGCCTAATTCCTAAAATAGAGAACAAGCGATCGCTTACAATTCATAGACATAGGCGCAACATCAAAGTTCAGCAGGATAAGAAGGTATGATCGCACCTTTCATCCCCAGTTGTGGAGGAAAATTTTATGCAACGCCAACATCAGAGTAACATCGAAAAGGCGATCGCTGCCAGTAAAAGAAAAAATGCGATCGCCCGACATTCTACTCACCCAATTGAAGAATTGCAAGGTGCGATCGGCAATCGCGCCGTTAACCGACTGTTGGCAAATCAACCCAGACTCCAAGCCAAACCGATGTTTCGGGGTTTGTCTAGTGAATTGCGATCGCCTACTCCCATCCAAGCCCAACTGAAGATAGGGGAACCGGGGGATAAGTATGAGCAGCAGGCGGATAGGGTAGCAGCACAGGTGATGCAGCGAATGCAAGCGCCTGCGTCAATAACGGCGAGAGAAGAAGCAATTCAGCGCCAGGAGAAGGGGGAACAAGAGGAGGTGATGCAGAAGTCTCAAGAGCAGACTATCCAGCGACTAGAGATATCTCAACTCAATCCCAAATCGCAAGCGTTAACGGAGTTGGAAACGTCGATACAAAGGGCAAGAGAGGGCGGACAACCACTGGCAAAGAGTGTGCAAAAACCGATGGAACGAGCATTTGGGGCAGATTTTAGTCAAGTCAAGGTTCACACAGATGCTCAATCCGATCGACTAAATCGCTCCATTCAGGCACGCGCTTTTACAACAGGACAAGATATGTTCTTTCAACAGGGAACCTATCAGCCAGAGAGTCGGACGGGGCAGGAATTGATTGCCCATGAGTTAACCCATGTTCTGCAACAGGGTGCTTCTAGGGATAGCAGGATGTCCGCGATCCAATGCAAAAACGGCTCAAAGAAAAAAGCGAAGGAAACCACCAATCAATCCGACCAGAATCAACCGGAACAGCTGAATCAGAAGTGGAAAGACGTGGAACTTACATCTAATCCAAAGCTGAAACCAGAGCCTGTTGTGAAATGGGAGCTTAAAGAAAATGAAAATTACAAAGAAATTAATGGCAGTGTATTAGCATCACCATCAACAGCTGGTAATTTATTTGCTACAAATAAATTACCAGCTGTTGATAGTAAGGAGGATGTTACCACTTCAACAGTTGATAAAGATACTCAACTCTACGATTTTAAGAATCATTCCAATTCTGACCTTAAACTCCCCTACGATGCAGAAATGATTCTCTCAGAGAAGAAAAATGTGATTCTCCCAGAGAAGAAAGATGTGATTCTCCCAGAGAAGAAAGATGTGAATCTCCCAGAGAAGAAAGATGTCAACGGACAGGAAGTAGAAGTATATGAAGTGTGTGTTAGCCTATTCGGGCCAGGTGGTATTTTGCCTTATGAGTACTGGTTACTCGCAACTGATGCCAAACCTGGAAATGCGGGTCATCTATTCAAAGTTGGCTCAAAGCGCTATTGGATAAAGCAGGGAGATGAGAGTCTCCAGCTGGTATCAACCTCCTACGTTGATCGCACTAACAACTCGCTCTTCCCAGAAGACCCAAAACCAGAGCATATCTTGCAGGGACATCTGGGTGACTGTTACCTGATGGCGGCATTAGCCAGTATCACCCAGGCAAATTCTAAGTTCCCACGGGAGATGATGCAAGATAACCAAGATGGCACCGTAACAGTGCGTTTGTATGATGTTAGTTATGGAGGGTTGCTCTATTCTTTTCAGGCAAACAAGCGACTGATTAAGGTGAACAAGTCTATCGCCCGAAAGTCTGGTAAAGATGTGTACGCTCAAGACCATCTCTGGGTGCAGATGGTGCAAAAAGCCTATGCTGCTAGCGGGATACGCGGTGGGTTATTGAAACCGAAGAAGTCAGAGGGTTCCTTTAAAAACATTGAAGGAGGGTCCTCCAGCTATGCATTTAAGGTGTTGTTGGGAAGAGAGTCAAGCTCTACAGACTTAGAGGGTAAAGCAAAAGTCAAAAAAACGTTTTTCAATAGACAGTCGGGTGCAGAAGCCGTTTTTAAGCAAATCGAAGACGCATTGGCTAAATCGAGAGCAGTCGCCGCAGGAACAAGAAAATTCACTCCTGGGGAGAAGGAGCGTGCCAAACAGGAAGGACATAGTGCCAACGAATTTATGCTAGATGGAATTGTTGCGCTTCATGCTTATACCATTCTTGGTGTTAGAGGATCTGGAGAAACAGGGGAAATCCAACTACGCAATCCTTGGGGTCGGTATGGTCGCAATGACAATCCAAAAGATTGGGAGCTACTCAAAGAAAAAGGTGAAGAAGCCAAGAAGAATACAACAGGGGTCTTCTGGATTGGAATCACTGAATTTTTGAAATGGTTTGATACGCTTGATATTTCGGGTGAAGTTCGCAGTCGGTCAAAAGATACAAAATGAGCATCGGTTTATCAAGAAATGTCATGTTTTGTTGAGAAAATAGTCTACTGAAAAGTTAGATCCCCGACTTCTTTGAGAAGTCGGGGATCTGGACACCGAAAATTTTCACAAATTAGACAGGATTGCTATAGGAGATTACTCTCAGGAGGAAAAACAAGTGGTTTGGATCGTCGTTTCTGCGAGCATTTTCCTGGTCTTTGCTAGTTTATTTGCTGCTGCCCAGCCTGCCCATGCTGCCATTCCCCCCCTAGATCCCTCGGATTTGTATGCTGATGCTGTTTATGTGGTCGTCGGCACTGTCACTGCTGTGTCTCACCAAGAAGTTGTCACAGAAGATGGCACGAATCACGAATTTATTGTCAAAGTAGCCCTCATCCGCCTAGAAAAACCCCCTACTGCATCGGTTGATACCTTGTCCACCTACCTTTCAGGAGACACTCTGGAGGTGCGTTACTGGCAAATCGGCAAACGTCCCCTTGGCTGGACTGGACCGCAGGGACAAAACGCTAAGCTATCCCCCAATATGCAAGTGCGCTTATTTCTGTTTCCTGATACTAGAGGTTATCTCCGCTTACTCGAACCCAATGGATGGGAAGCGTTATGAATGTAGATACAGAAGATGTGATTCCAGTGTGGATGCAACCAATAGAATTGAGTGGTTGGCCAACCCAGAGGATTGAAAGCACTGATTTGCATTACTGGTTGCTTATCCCTGCAAACTGGAATCCAAATCCTCACATTAGCCAAAATCCTTTGCAGATAGAACATTATTTTCAGGGAATCCACCCCGCAGAATTAGTCACGATTGGTTTTATGGATAAAGCCGAGCCTAATTCTGATATGCGTAATTGGGTCGATGCATTTCTCAAGCTTACGGGTTTTCCGATTCTGCCTATGTTTCAGGTTAACGGCTCCCCACCGCAATTGATGGAATGGCAGTATGAGGGAAATTTTCCGGCATTAAGCGATCGCTTTAATGTTGACGAAACGCATCTTTATCAGGGTTTAGCCCAATTCCCAAATCACCCCTCGGACTTGGCTCGTCTGTACATTTTGTTAGCACGACGAGGCTCCTTTGCCTGGAAAGTGAGTGTATCAATTTTGTCTGCTTGTTTTCCAGGAACATTAGAAGACACGATCGCAACCAATGACCATGTGCGTGCTGGAGCAATTTTAGGCTACCTTCGTTTTGTTTGAGCCAGAGAGTGCGATCGCTTGCCTGAAGGAGCGATCGCAGATAACATCAGTATGATCGCCCTCTCTCCCCAAAATGCAATCGCCTAATTTCACAAAAACCATTCAATCCTCGTCCAATTTCTGTCCCTGTGTCTCCGTGTCCCCGTGTCTTTGCGTCCTTGAAACCCAGTTGTAGAGGAAAATTTTATGGCACGCCAACATCAAAGTAAAATCGAAAAGGCGATTGCAGCCAGTAATCGAGAAAAAGCAATAGCTCGAAATTATCGCCCTTCCCTCCGGGACGCTGCGCGAACGGGCAAGGCAGGAGGCAGAAGGCAGTTCGCGTAGCGTCTCCGTAAGGAGAAGGAAAGAATATCTTATACAAAGCCTTCTGTCTTCTCCTGTCGGAGACGCTACGCGATGCCCAATTGGGTTTAAAACCCCACCGTCTACACGGTGTTCCCAATTGGTTGGGGTTTGAATCCCCATCCAATTGAACCTTCTGCCCTCTGCCTTCTTCAAACTCACCCGATTGAAGAATTGCAGGGTGCGATCGGCAACCAAGCAGTAAATCAGCTAATAGGTATTCAAAATCTAAAATAAAGAGAAAATTATGACACAATCTCTCCAAAAACTATTCACATTCGATGAATTTGTAGAATTTTTACAAACTCAAAATGAAAACATTTGCTACGAATTATACGACGGAGATATTATTCAAATGCCTTTACCTACAGGAGAACACGAGGAAATCGTAGGATTTTTAATAAAGATTTTATTAGGTGAATGTTTAAGACTTAATCTTAATTATTTTGTACCTAACAAAACACTGATAAGACCCAAAACAAAACAATCAGGATACTTTCCAGATGTTCTTTTATTAAACCGATCTAATTTAATAAACGAACCACTTTGGAAAAAAGAGTCTATTGTAACTCAAAGAGAATCAATACCATTGGTGATTGAAGTAGTCAGTACTAATTGGAGAGATGATTATCTCAAAAAACTTGCTGATTATGATGAAATGGGAATATGCGAATACTGGATTGTAGATTATGGTGCTTTTGCTAATAAATCACTGATAGGAGAAGACAAACAGCCAACTATTACTATTTATTCTTTCAATGATGAAGGTGAATATAGGGGCAAACAATTTAGAGGGAACGACCGCATACAATCATCTACATTTCCAGAATTAAATTTAACTGCTCAACAGATTTTTTCAGTGAGTTATTAATAGCAGCTACATCAATTTCAATGCCAAATTGAGCTTTTGGTTCAGCAAAGTAGCCTCCTGGAAGAGATTGGTTCAGATCATCAGCAATATAGGTTGACCAGGCATTATGAAAACTGTACCAGTGTCTTCTGGTACTTAGAGGAGGGCGAAAATGGTCTCGGAGTGCCATGTCAGTTAAAACTAGATCGTCAAGAAATTTTGATTCACCAGATACAACAAATTGTAACGACTGTCTTGATGGTTATGCGAGCGCCTAATTTCAAAAAAACAAAAAATGCCATCGCTCTGGGAGCGGATAGTGATCGCATAGTGGATGCAATTCAAAACCAAAGTGCGATTGCTCCAAAGGAGCAACGCTGGCGCGATCGCGCATTTCATACCTAGTTTTGGAAGTAAATTTTATGGAGCGCCAACATCAGAGCAAAACTAAAAATGCGATCGCGCAGCGTCTCCAAAGGAGAATCGCTTCTAATAATAGAGAAAGCACTATCCCTCGGAATTATACTCACCCAATTGAAGAATTGCAAGGTGCGATCGGCAATCGCGCCGTTAACCGACTGTTGGCAAATCAACCTGTAGTGCAAGCCAAGCCAATGAACAAGCGATCGCTTACAATTCATAGATATGCTCACAACATCAAAGTGCAGCAGGATAATAAAGTTAACTTGTAGGGTTAAAAAGTATGGTTCAGCTTTTAGCAATTACAGACTATATCGATAGTTTAGCTGAAGCAGAAACTCGATTTGGGCTATCTCATAATGATGAGCCATCATTTTTTACTGAATGGTCGAGGGATTTACCTGAATTAAGCCCTAGCGAACAACAAAGATTAGATCTGATTAAACAGCGCTACCTTTACCATCGCCAATGCGGACATTTACTAGAAGGTGTCGTCAATTTTATTGTCATTGCTCCATTACTGGAACTGGCAGGATTCTACG
Source organism: Iphinoe sp. HA4291-MV1 (assembly GCA_019359415.1). Lineage (GTDB taxonomy): Bacteria > Cyanobacteriota > Cyanobacteriia > Cyanobacteriales > Nostocaceae > Brasilonema. The sequence continues at coordinate 27,840 of JAHHHH010000081.1, forward strand.
ATCCACCGTTTCGACTGCGTTCGGAAGCATCAGTGCGGCTGGAAATTGCAGATGAGAATGACAAAATTTACCAAGGGCGCATTGATAGCTTAATTGTCCAGGAACATCTTTGGATTGTTTTAGTAGAAGCCAAACGAACCTCATTCAGCATAGAAGTTGCCCTTCCCCAGGCACTAGCTTATATGTGTGCTAATCCCCAGCCACAAAAGGCAACTTTTGGTTTAGTGAGTAATGGTGCTTATTCGATGTTTGTGAAGTTGTATCAATCTCAATATAGTTTCTCAGAAGACTTTTCTTTGAATCGCCAACGAAATGAGTTATACGATGTTCTGCGGATATTAAATCGGCTGAAAGGATAAGCAGACTATTTCGCACATTTCATACCCAATTCTGGAGGAAAATTTGATGGAACGCCAACACCTGAGCAAAACTAAAAATGCGATCGCGCAGCGTCTCCAAAGGAGAATCGCTTCTAATAATAGAGAAAGCACTATCCCTCGGAATTCTACTCACCCAATTGAAGAATTGCAAGGTGCGATCGGCAATCGAGCAGTTAACCAATTGCTAGCAAATCAACCTGTAGTGCAAGCCAAGCCAATATTTCGGGGTTTGTCTGGTGAATTGCGATCGCCTACTCCCATCCAAACTAAATTAGCGATCGGTGCTGTTGGGGATAAGTATGAACAGGAAGCCGATCGCGTTGCCAAACATGTCGTCAATCAGATTAATACTCCTGTACCGCAATCATCAACACAGAGTCAGTCTATCCAGCGCCAGGAAACGCCGGAAGAAGACGATAAGCTACAAATGAAGCCAGTTGTGCAGCGACTTGCCAGTGAAGATGGTGGAGCGATCGCCTTTGGCGGTACGCGCAACGTAATCGCGCCAGATCTCGAAACCTCAATTCAACAAGCTAGAGGAAGCGGAAAACCTCTGGCATATAGTGTGCGAGAACCGATGGAACGGGCGTTTAGGGCTGATTTTAGTGGGGTGAGGGTTCACGTGGATGCTACCTCAGAGCGATTGAATCAGTCGATTCAGGCGAAGGCGTTTACGACGGGGCAAGATGTGTTCTTTCGCCAGGAGGGTTACGATCCAAAGAGTCGAGAGGGACAGGAGTTGATTGCTCATGAGTTGACCCATGTGGTACAGCAACAAGCTGCAAACCAACAGCAAGTAATCCAGGCGACAGATAAAGCAAAACGACACGGTGGTACGTACACACCGGTGAACCCAGAACAGATTTTCCTTAAGGCCTATAATCATGTAGTAGAGATACTAACCAATAATGTATTTCTGGTTGTAAAGAAAGAGAATCCTGTCTATAAAAACATGAATTTTGCTCAAGTATGGAAAATACCCAAGGGGAAACAGTCGATATGCTCACAAGCAGAAAAGCAACTTGCAGATGAAAATACAGACTTTTTGAAAGCTGTAGACGAATTGTTGTCAGAGACTCCGCTCGATCCACAGAAGATATCCTATATATATAAAGAATACATCGTAAATGGCTCGACTCGTGAGATTAACCTATCTGCGGAAACTAGATCAGATCTTCGGCAATTAATTGGGTAAAACAAGTTGGTGAAAAATTGCCAGACGCATCGCCAATTGAGGAGATACCAGAAGTATTGGTGAAAAATTGCCAGACGCACCGCCAATTGAGGAGATACCAGAAGTAGGAGAACTGGACGAATTAGAAACTTTCGTAGGGTCAAAAAAAAACGCTCATTACAGATGGATGGAAAGTTTATCCCAGTTTTATTGAACCAGGAGACCATATTGTGAGCCAGCGCGTTGCGGAGCCAGTGCTGAAGACGGGTTTCCCGTCGCAGGCATCTGGCGTTGGGGTTCTCCCTGTTGAAGCGACTGGCGAACCCGTAAGGGTGAGCAGGGTAAATCTGAATGATTAAGGCAATTTAGGCGATCGCGAACAATTCTGCTCGCTTTTCCCACACACTCTAAGAAGATTAAATTATATGACTATTGCAATACCAGTCACAATACCTATCAAAAACATTCAGCTAAATCCCGGCAGCATGATTACCATCCATAACGTAACCTGGGAGCAATTTGAAGCGATTCTAGAAGAAAGAGAAGCAGAAGGAATCAGAACGAGAATCGCTTACAGTAAAGGAACATTAGAAATCATGTCACCCCTCCCTGCTCATGAAAGACCGCACAGAATTATTGGAGATATCGTCAAAGCATTGCTCGATGCCCAAGAGCGAGACTGGGAGGATTTTGGAGCTACTACATTTAGGAAGAAAGCAAAAGCAGCAGGACTCGAACCCGATACCTGCTTTTATATCCAAAATGCTCAACAAATGCGCGATCGCATGAGAATAGATATGACGGTCGATCCACCTCCTGACTTAGCAATTGAAGCGGATGTTACTTCTCTAACTACACTCGATATTTATGAAGCCCTAGAAGTTCCAGAAGTGTGGGTCTATACTCCAGAAAAATTCACAATCAACGTTCTCACAGATGGCAAATATGTTGAATCTTCTACTAGTCCTACCTTTCCTGACTTACCCATTCTGGAGTTAGTTCCTAAGTTGGTAAAACAGGCATTCGCCGAAGGTAGCAGCAAAATGCTCAGAGAACTGAGAAAGCAAATGAGTTAGAGATTAACAACCAAAATCGCGCATTTCATACCCAGTTGTGGAGAAAAATCTTATGAGACACCAAAAACTTAGTCAAACTAAAAACGCGATCACGTCCCCTCAAACCAAAAGCGTGATCGCTGGCTCTTCCACACATCCGATTGAGGAATTGCAAGGTGCGATCGGCAATCGCGCAGTTAACCGACTGCTGGCAAATCAACCTATAGTGCAAGCCAAATCGATGTTTCGGGGTTTGTCTGAGGAATTGACTCTTAATTTGCAGCAGCAAGGTGAAATATTGCCACCCCCTGAAGCTGGTGGTAAGACAATCCCAAAAGCCGTGCAGCAAAAAATGGGCTGATCGAAAAGCAGGAAAAGGAAGCTAAAAAGCAGGAAGACAAAGCTAAACTAGGAGCCCTACTTAATTATTACATGGCTCAAGACGAGTATGGCAATGAACCAGATTGAAAACGATCACTTATCTAAAAATCTATCTCAAGACAGTAGCGACCTAAATGGACTACTGCCTCTGTTGCAGCAGTTGGATCGCCGCCTAGACCAAGCCGTAGCAGCAGCACAAGTTGCCTATGGCTCAGAAGCCTCCACCGACCCCTATCGCGGACTGCACCTAGACTTGCAAGACGTAGAGCGATTACTGACTCGTGAACCAGGCGCACCTATATTTCAGGGATATGGTGAACTAGACGACACAACGCCATCGGAATTGGTGCAGCAAAATTCACCCCTAGCATGGCTCCAGCAAACCTTTGAACTATCTGCCTTTGACATAGATATAATTGCGATCGCCCTCGCCCCCGAACTCGATCGCCGCTACGAACGCCTTTACGCCTATCTCCAAGATGATGTCAGATGCAAACGCCCCAGCGTCGATCTAGCCCTCAACTTGCTTTGTGCTTCCGCCGCCGAGAAATTAAGGCGACGCAGCCATTTTTGGGCTGAGGCACCGCTGATTCGGCATAATTTACTACACCTGATTTCCGAAAGCGATCGCACCACATCTACCCTTCTCGCCCGCGAATTGCACCTTGATGACCAAGTAATTCGCTTTTTATTACAACAACCAGGATTAGACGAGCGACTGGCAACTTTATGCCAACTAATATATCCTAATACTTCCCTCAACGATTTATATTTAAATGCGGAAATCAAACAAGCTTTAGCAACCTTAATTATCGAAGATTGGCAAGCAAAAAAACCGCTACAACTTTATTTTCAAGGCTCAGATAAAATCAGCAAACATCTCACCGCAGAAGCCTTAGCAGCAGCAATCAAAGCGCCTTTGCTATCAACAGATTTAGCCAAAATTGCCGAGAACAAAGCTAATTTTGCCTCTACTTTCAACCTGATATGCCGCGAAGCTTGGTTTCAAAAAGCGGTGCTTTATCTAGATGGACTAGATACCTTGCCAAACGACTCAGCTATTTTGTATGAAGACTTGATGAGAGCGATCGCCCAACACACAAGCATTACCATTCTAGCTGGCATTGAACCCTGGATACCTAATGCGGCTGTTCCCGTCGAAACGATCACCGTACCGTTTCCCGTTCCTAACTTTACCCAGCGTCGAATCTGCTGGCAAACGCAACTGACAATAGCAGGCATCTCCATCGATCCTACAGAATTAGATGCCCTAGCAGACCGCTTCCGTCTCACTCCCCACCAAATTACCAGTACCGTCAAAAATACTTGCAATGCCGTCCGTTGGCAAGCAGCACTAGAGAAAAATACTCCCCATAGTGCATTATTATTTGCATCTGCTCGCGCCCAATCCGGTCACGATTTGACCGCACTAGCACGGAAAATAGAGCCTCAATATACTTGGGATGATATTATCCTACCAGCTGAGCATCAAACCCTACTTAGAGAAATCTGCAATCAAACCAAATATCGAAATCTCGTACATGAAGAATGGGGATTTGACCGCAAACTCTCCCTCGGCAAAGGATTGAACGTACTATTTTCTGGCCCACCCGGAACAGGTAAAACAATGGCGGCGGAAGTCATTGCCCACGAATTGCAACTCGACCTTTATAAAATTGACTTATCACAAATGGTCAGTAAATACATCGGTGAAACCGAGAAAAACCTCAACCGGATTTTTACCGCTGCGGCTAACTCCAACGCCATACTTTTATTTGATGAAGCAGATGCATTATTTGGCAAACGTTCTGAAGTCAAAGATGCTCACGACCGTTATGCCAACATCGAAACTGGCTACCTGCTGCAAAAAATGGAAGAATATGAAGGTGTAGCAATTCTGACTACCAATCTCCGCAGCAATATGGACGATGCCTTTAGCCGACGGCTGCGTTTCATTATCGAGTTTTCCTTCCCCAATGAAAAGCAACGCTGCCAAATCTGGGAAAAGGTTTGGCCGGATACCACACCTTGCAGTTCAGACTTAAACTTAGATTTCCTAGCGCGTCGCTTTGAGATTGCAGGCGCTAATATTCGGAATATTGCCTTAGCAGCAGCTTTCTTAGCAGCAGACGATGGTAAAGTTATTACTATGGCGCATTTGCTCCAAGCTATTCGACGAGAATACCAAAAGCTTGGCAAAATTGTGATGGAAGAGGATATCCTTTTACCCAATTAGCCTTCTCAAAAAATTTTCCAGTCAACTTTACACAATTGATTAGTATTACTAATTGAAGCTTGAGCCGATCACTAAAATGCTTTCTTACAATACTAATGTACTACTAGATAGCGATTGCCCTGTATCAGTTGCGTCAGTTATGCTAATACGCATGTACCAAAATTTAGCGATCATCTATGCCAGTTGCGTAAGTCCTGAGATAGCCAGTCGGTAAAAACGACCGAAAAACCTCGATAACTGTCGAAAACCTCTCTCTATTTGCTGTTTACATACAAGAGAGTATGATACCACTATGCGTTCATTGATTGCTAAATACAAATCATACTTTACGAACGGCAATGGTGATGCACGAACTGTGGCTTACAACCTAGCTTCTAACTCAAGAGCTAGTCTAGATTCGATGATCGCGATCGCCTGCATTGCAATTTCTTGTGGAGTTCCGGCGGGTAGATTTAATGCGATCGCCCCTGCCCCAAAATTGACATTTACGGTTCGCCCACTGGTAGGGGTACAGCCACCTTCTCTAGGTCATCGGTATCCATAACTTCTGTGATAATGCCTAAACCTGTCGCTTCGCGAGCTGCTGCTAACCACTCTAAGGCACTCTTGCCATAACCTTGAAAAGCGTAGGGAGAC
>JAHHHH010000069.1 GCA_019359415.1 Iphinoe sp. HA4291-MV1
TCCGAACCCTAAACACAAACAAGTAAATTATCTGTTTTTCACGCCTCTGGTAAATAGCGATCGCTAGTTTTTTTCTGAATTCTCCTTACGCACTTTTTGTCTTGATTGTCAATGCGTAAGTTCTAATCTTGTTTCTCACGAATGATTTAGGATTGCTATAGAGCGAATTTAATTGAAAATTTTCTTGATAATTTGTATAAAAAATTAATCAGTTTTTACTTATCTTCTGACGGCTTGACAGCTGATCGCCCAATAAATTGCATAATTTTGATTCTACATAATCTAATAAGAATTATGGAAAGAAAGCTCTTTCATCTGAACTTCTGTATTACAAATCAAGTAGGGAGAATTGACGAGTTTTACTTAACGTTAATTAAAGATACAAGTTCAGTGCGTGACAGTTTAATAAAAAGGAGAAAAATATGTCAACTTTGGTTCAAGAAGCAATTGGAATTCCTGTCAGCAGTCAAGTGTCGAAGTTTTTAACCCAACCTTTGAAACTACTGATTGGGGGAAAATGGGTTGAGTCTGCGAGTGGTCAAACCTTTCCTGTATATAATCCGGCTACAGGTCATGTCATCCAAAATGCTGCTTCTGGTGAGAGCGAAGATATTAACCGAGCAGTACAAGCTGCACGTCAAGCCTTTGAAAATGGTCCTTGGTCGTTAATGTATTGACTTGTAGCTAGTCAATAAGGTAATGAATATTTATCAAGGCAATTGCGATAGTTTTCAAACTAAAAATAAATAAAAATAAACATGAAAGCAATCCCATTCATGCAACTTCGATTAATTCTGCTCGGATTGATCCCGTTAGTTCTGATAGGTCCAGCTTGGAGCTACACTAAAGCTAAGCAGGAAGTCAGTGACTTGAAGACTCGCAATTTTTTGACACAGCTTCGTACTGATACTCCAAAAAGTGATTTATCTAAAAAAGATATACCGACTCCAGAGAAATTCCAACAAGTCCTTAAGGAAGCCTACGAAACTTTCAAAGGAGCGAAAGAGGGAAAGAATGCCGACTACATTCCATTTCTGGCAAAGACAAATCCAAACTTATTTGGAATTGCGATCGCAACCGTTGATGGAAAGGTTTACGAGATTGGCGATTCAAAGTATCCGTTTAGTATCCAATCGGTGAGCAAGGTCTTTACCTTTGCCCATGTACTACAGAGTCTGGGTAGCAATGCGGCTGAAGAGAAAATAGGAGTTAATGCAACAGGCTTGCCTTTCAACTCGTTTATGGCAATTGAACTAAATGATAAGCGTAGTGTCAATCCGTTTGTCAACGCGGGTGCTATTACTACTGTCAGTTTCGTTCCAGGTAAGACTCCTAAAGAGCGATGGAATAAGATAATCGGAACAATGAGCGATTTTGCAGGTCGTCCGCTTTCAGTCCAACAGGAAGTCTATCGTTCTGAATCCGAAACCAACTTGCGTAATCGAGGAATTGTCCTACTGCTGGATAGCTATAAGAAGCTTGGCAGCAATCCCTTGGAGTCGCTCGATTTGTATACTCGGCAATGTTCTGTAGAAGTAACAGCACGCGATCTGGCGCTCATGAGTGCGACGCTAGCAAATAGTGGAGTTAATCCAATCACTTCAAAGCGAGTCCTTGATCAAAAGTACGTCCCTAAAGTGCTGGCTGTGATGTTAACCAACGGACTTTATGAAGATTCAGGCACCTGGGCTTACCAGGTTGGATTACCAGCTAAAAGTGGTGTCGCTGGCGGAATTATAGCAGTTGTTCCAGGTAAGTTTGCGATCGCGACTTACTCACCTCCATTGGATAAAGCTGGCAACAGCTTCCGTGGCCAGAAAGCAATAGAGTACATTACTAACAAGCTGGGTGTTAATATATTTTCGGACGCTACACCAATAACCCTAAAGCGAGGGTAGCTCAATTATCTTAACTGAACCGTATTGTTTTATATTCAAAAAAGTGACTCTGAAAAACTCAGAGTCACTCAAAATTCTCAACTGAAGTTCTTGAGACTACCGTAGAACTTGAAGGTGTCGTTGGTTGTCCAGTTACACAGACGTTTCAGTAATTGGTACCCATTCTGTGTGGAAGGCACCAGGTTTATCCACACGTGCATAGGTGTGTGCGCCGAAGTAGTCGCGTTGAGCTTGTGTGAGGTTTTGAGGTAAGCGATCGCGCCGATAACTATCAAAGTAATCTAGAGATGCACTAAATGCTGGTACTGGAATTCCCAATGTGGCAGCGGTTGCTAACACTTCACGCCAAGCGGCTTGTCTGTCGAGAATTGTCTGCTTGAATTCAGGAGCTAAGAGGAGGTTAGGAAGTGCTGGATTTTCGTTAAACGCGTTCTTAATCTTGTTCAAAAAGCCAGCGCGAATAATACAGCCACCCTTCCAAATCCGCGCCAATTCACTCAGTTTCAAATCCCAGTTATAGGTTTGGGAAGCTTTAGAAAGCAACGCCATTCCCTGAGCGTATGAACAGATTTTCGAGCAATAAAGGGCATCCCGCACCTTGTTGACAAACTCTTTGGTATTTCCCTCATACTTGCCTGTAGGACCTGTGAGGACTTTGGATGCTGCGACACGCTCTTGTTTGTAGGAAGAGATGATGCGACCATTGACTGCTGCGATAATTGTTGGTATGGAAACACCCAATTCTAAAGCAGTCTGTACTGTCCAACGTCCAGTTCCCTTTTGACCTGCAGAGTCAACAATCAAATCTACCAGAGGTAAATTTGTTTCTGGATCAATGTAAGGGAAAATATTTGACGTAATTTCAATCAAAAACGAATTGAGCTCGTCCGTGGTGTTCCATTGGGTAAAAACCTCATGGAGTTGATTATGGTCAAGTCCACCGGCATTTTTCAGTAAATCGTATGCCTCTGCAATTAGCTGCATATCGCCGTACTCAATGCCGTTGTGTACCATTTTGACATAGTGACCAGAACCACCAGGACCAATGTAGGTTACACAGGGACCATCATCGACTTGGGCGGCAATTTTTGTAAAAATTGGCTCCAGATACTGGTAAGAGCTATCGGTACCTCCTGGCATCAAGGAAGGACCATTGAGTGCTCCTTCTTCACCACCGCTGACGCCCATACCAATAAATCGAAACCCAGCGGGTTCTAATTCTTGGGTGCGTCGATCTGTATCTTCAAACCAAGAGTTGCCACCATCGATAATAATGTCGCCTTCGTCCAGCAAGGGTTTGAGCTGACCAATCACTGCATCTACAGGTTTACCAGCTTGCACCATGATTAAAATTCTTCTGGGACGTTCCAAGGAGCCAACGAACTCTTCTAGAGTAAAAGCGGCTTTAGCGTTTCTTCCTTGGGCGCGCTCAGCTATGAATCTATCAGTTTTGTCGCGCGAGCGGTTGTAAACTGCAATTGGAAAGCCGTTACGCTCAACATTTAGAGCGATGTTTTCACCCATAACGGCTAGACCAATCACACCAAAGCTTTGCTGTGTCATAAAATTTTGGCTAACTCTTGCAGATTCTCTTTATCTTTAAGGGTAGTCCGAGATTTCTGCTTCTCTCCTAAAGAAGACATTAAGACTTCTTAAACACAGCAAGAATACTCAATTTACACAGAGAAAAAATTTTAATTTGTATCTGATTCAACAACTTTCTGGCAAAACTTGCAAAATTGAGATATCTAGTTAAGCAATTGGGGACTGAATACTTCGTGGGTTCCTTCAGCTCCCGCTGCCCTCAGCTCCCACTTTATCATAGCATATTGACGGTACTTAAAAGTACCCATCCCATGCCTCCTAGATGCATGAATCAGCCTCAGGCTGAATCATACTCAAGGGCTTTCAGACTTACCGCAAAATTTTGTAAGGAGTAACTATAAAATGCTGGCATATATCCTGGCGTTGACTGTCGGTCTTGGAAGTATCGCGCTTTATATAGCGGCTTTCTTTTTCCCTGAAATCCACCGTAAGAATGATTTTATCTGGAGTGGTGTAGGACTATTCTACGCCTTGGTCTTATGGATATTTGCCCGACGCATTACTGGAGGTCTTTTGCTGGGTCATGTGGCTAGTGTTACTCTTTTGAGTTGGTTTGGCTGGCAAACACTGTCATTACGTCGTCAACTCACGCCAAAGATACAACAAACCCAGATACCCAGTACTGAGACAGTAAAAACAAACATTCAGCAGCAGGTTTCTCGATTGTCACTTCCCCAAAGACTTGCTCAGTTGCAAAAGAGTATCGGTAGCACTTTTTCAGGCGTAAAAAACCGAGTGCAAACTGTGGGTCAAAAGACACCCGAAAAATCTAAAACGGTACAGACTCCTGCACCCACAGAGAAACCTGCGGTTGAGATTGTCGATAAAAGTACTCCCGTAACAGAGCAACCAGCAGTGACCTCTCCTGCCACAATTGATACAGAGGCAGTTCCACCAAATCCCCCATCTCCGGAATTGGTAGAAGCCGCCCAAGCACACACGGAGACTGAAGAAAAAACACTTCCTGTTACGGAAGTTGCTCCTGACGCTGAACTGGCTCCCCCAGCAGAAGCACCACCAAAGAACCAGGCTGAAGGTTCATAATTGTTAATGGCGATCGCTATCGCACTACCACAGGTAAAGTGAGCGATTGCGCTTTGCGCACTGCCAAAGGCAATCGCCAATAAGTTTTGTGGCTGGATTTATTAGCAGCAATAGACTGGGAGTAGACAATCTTGTAACATTTATTTTCAATGACTGGAGAAGAATATGGTTGTCGATATTCGCCGCTGGACGGTTGCAGAATATCATCGTATGGGCGAACTAGGATTTTTTGCCCCAGATGAACAGGTTGAATTAATCGAAGGACAAATTTTTAACAAACCAGTGAAAGGAACATCCCATAGTGCAGCTGTTAGCCGCATAGATAGACTACTAAGAAATCATTTAAGGGATACAGTTTTGATTCGCCTGCAAGACCCAGTTCAATTAGATGATTATTCAGAACCAGAACCAGATGTTGCCGTAGTTCAACAAGATCCACTGTACTACGAAGACCATCATCCTACATCCTCAGAAATTTATCTAATTATTGAAGTGGCTGATAGCACTCTAACTCGCGATACGGAATTTAAAGCCTTAGCGTATGCCAAGGCGAACATTGCCGATTATTGGGTATTAGACGTGAATAAGCGTCAACTATACGTTTTTCGTCAACCGAGTGAAGAAGGTTATCAGGTGAAGGTTATTCTTTCGGACACAGAAGCGATCACACCCTTAGCGTTTGCTGATGTCAGGCTTGCTGTTAGTGAAATGCTGCGACCTTTGTAACTTCTAAACTTCTAGACTGTGGTAGAGGCAGCCCTTTCAACGCGAACAAATGAACTACTAAATCAAAGGCTGAAACCCGCTCCCAGACTAGAGCCAAAAATCATAGCTCTAACTCATCCATAAAACCTGAAGCGATCGCAATATCAAAGACGGTCAAAATATTGACCCTTTAGTTGAGTATTTTATTGAAGAAAATCCCGTAAGGATGATAACACAAGGATTAATAGAGGAGCGAAAAATATAGTACAAATGAACGCGTTGAAAGGGCTGCTGTGGTAGAGGCTACTGCTCCCAAAAAGCACAAAGACGAGATTTATAGTCTGAACGCGAGTGCGTGCGCTGTCTTCGCAGGGGCAATTTACACATTTGGGATGCTCCCCGTAAGCAGGAATGGTCAGAGCACTTTGTTTGGTCAACAGACGGTTTAAGAATTATTGGCGTCACCTCTACTGGACGCGCTACTTGTCATCGTCTAGACCTAAATGATGAACGTCACAATGAAGGTTCTATCGTTAAAGCACGTCGTTTATGGATACGGGGTGGTTGGCATCCGCCCCAAAAAGACCCCCGACAACAAAGATAGAGTACCATAAATTTAATATTCAAGTCTTTCAGCAGGCATACCTTGCGTCGCTTGCCTAAAGGATGCTTTGCATCCCAGTTGAAAACTTTCTCACGCATAATGGTGAGAAGAAGACATTACTATTCCTTGGCATGAAATCGTGACAGAAACTGGAAAATACAAAGATACTGTAAATTTGCCCAAAACAAACTTTGATATGCGAGCGAACGCTGTGAAGCGGGAGCCAGAAATCCAAAGGTTTTGGGAAGAAAATAAAATTTATGAACGCCTGTCTCAAAATAATCCAGGCGAGTTATATATATTGCACGATGGACCACCATACGCAAATGGTTCTCTCCATCTTGGTCACGCTTTAGATAAAATTCTTAAAGATATTATTAACCGCTATCAACTGCTACGCGGACTTAAAGTTCGTTATGTACCTGGTTGGGATTGTCACGGTTTGCCGATTGAACTGAAAGTTTTGCAGAATATGAAGTCAGCAGAACGGCAAAACTTGACGCCTTTGCAACTACGTCACAAAGCAAAAGAATTTGCCCTTTCAGCGGTAAATGAACAGCGTAAAAGTTTCAAACGCTACGGTGTATGGGGTGATTGGGAACATCCGTATCTGACTCTGAACCCGGAATATGAAGCAGCTCAAATCGGTGTTTTCGGTCAGATGGTATTAAAAGGTTACATCTATCGTGGACTAAAGCCAGTACACTGGAGTCCCAGTTCTAAAACCGCGCTGGCAGAAGCTGAGTTAGAGTATCCTGAAGGTCACACTTCACGTAGTATCTATGTGGCTTTTCCAATGACGGGTTTATCGGAGGCGGTGAAACCTGTATTGGGAGAGTTTTTGCCTGAGTTGGGTGTGGCTATTTGGACGACGACACCTTGGACAATTCCGGGTAACTTGGCTGTTGCGGTAAACCCAGATCTTAAGTACGCGGTGGTGGAAGTTTCGCGCAGAGTCGCCCAGACGCAGAGTAATCTTAGCGCCTTTGCGCCTACTCTGCGAGAACGGCTCCGCCGAATGCGTGAGACAAATTCAAAATATCTCATCGTTGCTGCTGATTTGGTGGAACGTTTATCTGAGGTTCTAGGAACTCAACTCACAGTAAAAACCACAGTTAAAGGGAAAGATTTAGAACATTCTATCTACCGTCATCCTTTATTTGAGCGGGAAAGTCCGATTGTCATCGGCGGTGATTATGTGACGACTGAGTCGGGTACTGGTTTGGTACATACTGCTCCCGGACATGGTCAAGAAGACTACATGGTCGGTCAACGGTACGGTTTACCTATCCTTGCGCCTGTAGATGACAATGGGAATTTTACCTCAGAGGCGGGACCGTTTGCTGGGTTGAATGTCCTGGGTGATGGAAATCAGGCGGTTATTGATGCTTTAGCGGCGGCGGGTTCTTTGCTGAAGGAGGAACCTTATGTTCATAAGTATCCTTATGATTGGCGGACGAAGAAACCGACGATTTTCCGTGCGACTGAACAGTGGTTTGCGAGCGTTGAAGGATTTCGGGATGAAGCGCTTAAGGCGATCGCTACTGTAAAATGGATTCCCGCACAAGGTGAAAACCGCATCACACCAATGGTTGCAGAACGTTCTGACTGGTGTATCTCCCGTCAGCGCAGTTGGGGTGTCCCAATTCCTGTTTTCTACGATGAGGAAACCAGCGAACCTCTGCTGAATGAAGAAACTATCTCCCATGTTCAAGCAATCTTTGCCCAAAAGGGTTCTGATGCTTGGTGGGAACTTTCGGTTGAGGAGTTATTGCCAGAAAAATACCGCAACAATGGTCGGTCTTACCGTAAGGGGACTGATACGATGGATGTGTGGTTTGATTCTGGTTCATCCTGGGCAGCTGTAGCCCAACAACGATCAGAATTGCGTTATCCTGCTGATTTGTATCTGGAAGGTTCAGATCAGCATCGTGGTTGGTTCCAGTCGAGTTTGCTCACCAGTGTTGCGGTTAACGATTGTGCGCCGTACAAAATGGTGTTGACTCACGGCTTTATCTTGGATGAACAAGGGCGCAAGCAAAGTAAGTCATTGGGAAACACGGTTGATCCTAAAGTCGTGATTGAGGGTGGAAAAAATCAAAAAGAAGAACCCGCTTATGGTGTAGATGTGTTGCGTTTATGGGTGTCGTCGGTAGATTATACCTCAGATGTGCCTCTTGGTAAAAATATCCTCAAGCAACTGACGGATATCAGAAACAAGATTCGCAATACGGCGCGATTCTTGTTGGGTAACTTGCACGATTTCGATCCTGAAAAGGACGCGGTACCATTCGAGGAATTACCGCAGCTTGATAAATATATGCTGCACCGGATGACGGAGGTTTTCAAGGAAGTTACAGAAGCGTTTGACAGTTTCCAATTCTTCCGCTTTTTCCAAACAATTCAAAATTTCTGTGTGGTGGATTTATCCAACTTCTATCTGGATGCTGTTAAGGATAGATTGTACATCAGTGCACCGAATGCTTTCAGGCGTCGTAGCTGTCAGACAGTTCTAAGGATTGCTTTGGAGAATTTAGCACGAGCGATCGCTCCTGTATTATGCCACATGGCAGAGGATATCTGGCAATTTCTCCCTTACAAAACGCCTTACAAGTCAGTGTTTGAAGCTGGTTGGGTACAGTTGGATCAGAAGTGGCAAAATCCAGAGTTAGCAGTGTTATGGCAACAATTACGACAAATTCGTACAGAGGTGAACAAAGTCCTGGAAGAAGCCAGAGTTAAGAAAATGATTGGTTCTTCCTTGGAAGCTAAGGTGTTGCTGTATGTAGCGGATGAGCAGTTACGCTCCACAGTAAAATCGCTGAATGCTAGTCATAATGGAGTAGACGAACTACGTTACCTGTTTATCACCTCACAGGTGGACTTATTGGATTCTCCGGAAGCAGTGCAAGGGTTGGAGTACAGTTTGCACTCCGATACATGGGAAATTGGAGTCGTAAACGCAGAGGGACAGAAATGCGATAGGTGCTGGAACTACTCAACTCACGTAGGAGAGTCAGCCGAACATCCCTTGATTTGCGAACGTTGTGTTGCAGCTCTTACTGGGGAGTTTTAAGAGGAGCAGAGGAGCCAGTGCTGCACCGACGTCTCCCACCGGGCTGCATCTGGCAACTGAAGCAGCCTCTGTTGGAGGAGACACCCGGAGGGGGGTTCCCCCCGTTGTAGCACCTGGCGTCAGCAGAGGAGATGTTGGCGCAGCCTCCCCGACAGGGGAAGAGTCAACGTCCACTGGCTCTTTCCCCCTATCCCCCTATCCCCCCATCCCCCCCTCCTCTTCTACGATGTAGCAAATTCTAAATTTTTTCTTTGTTGCTGCTTTTCAAGCTCAGCATACTCTAGCTTTTGCAATAACTCTTGAGTTAATTGATAGAATGCTTTTGACCCTGCTGTGTTGGAATTGTTTAAAACAACAGGCATAAAACTGTCAACTGCCTTAGCGACATTCACATCCACTGGTATTTGTGTTTGACAAATTTTTGCATCACCAAAATCTTGATGAACACGCTGCATGACTTGTTTGTAATATCTTCCACTGAGAAAGCTCGTGTTAGACATTGTGAAGACAATTCCCAGCATTTGTATATCTATATTTGCTTCATGTTCATGACTTTCCTTTAGCTGAGCAATGCGTCTTTCTAGCAATTGAATACCTACCACAGATAGCGGTTCTGGTTTAGCAGGAAGTATGTAGAATTGACTAGCCGCCAAAGCACTACGAGTTAAAAGATTATATCCAGGAGCGCAGTCTAAGATGATAAAATCATATTCTTGCCGAATGGGTTCTAAAATTTTCCCTAACAAGACTCTTTCAAAACGATTCCAAATCGTTTCAAATTCATTCTCACCTAAATTGACTGCTTGTTGATGCAGCATTTCTGAGACAACAAATTCATCGTACAAGTCGATATCTCCTGGTAATAAATCCAGTCCGGGGAGATTGCAAACCTGAGACTGAATGATATCCCGAATTGTCAATTTTGCCCTTGACGAGGGGCTGATAATGTCATCTATCAGATACCTCAATGTCTGTCTTTGTTTGCGAAGTTTGGCAAAGTCCACAGGAGACATAAGACTGAGTGTGGCACTAATTTGGCTATCTAAGTCAAGAACAAGCACCCGCTTGCTATGATTTTTGACTAAACAAGTCGCCATATTGACGGTGAGAGTGGTTTTCCCAACTCCGCCCTTCATATTTGCAGTAGCAATGACATATCCCATTGGTTAATTCCTCTAATAAAGCATTCTCATCTACTTAACGCAAATATTTCGTTATAGATAGAAAATTTTTGCGAAGTTTAATATTTTTGGATACTCATAAAGTGATGCTTTAGTGACGGTTCCTCAATGAAAACAGTCAAAATTATAGCAGTGAGAGGTGTATTCGTGGAGAGATTAAGGGTGCAATTTTGGGTCTTTCTAATTCACCTAGGTGTTAAGTTGTAGTAAATAGGCTTCACAGTGATACAGATATAAAAACTGCAATCTAAACCGGCTTGGAATGGCTCTACTATAGCTCTTGCATTCTCTTGGGATATTTCTCTCATTCTGAATCGGCGTGTTCCGTCACGCCTTTTGTCTTTTCTGCTTTACTTTATGACTTGTTTTTATTTTCAAAATTTTTGTATTCTATTTTACTATTGGTAGAGCAGAAAATTGGAATATACTGAGGTCATAATTGATAAAGTGTATAGCTCAATGCTCACGGTGGTAAGTATGACTGTTGACTCCGGTTCGAGCCTACAAGACATATTCAAAGCAATCACTCTAAATAGTAGTGAATCCGATGTAGAAAAAAAAATTGTTATTCCCCTCCTGCTTACCTTAGGTTACAACAATGCAGATTGGCAATCTCAAGTAGTCATTCTAAAATCCAAGCTTGACTTTCTGGTGGGTCAATCTGACTCAGCTTTAATCACAACGCCCTATTTAATTATTGAGGTTAAGGCACCAAATAAAAATATTGCTCATAGTGTTTGGCAAATTAACAACTATATGCGCCGCACTGGCGCTGTTCTTGGTCTGTTAAGCAATGGCTATGATTTTCGTGTACTTTATAACTACGAAGAAAAAATTACACAGATAGTAGAGTATTCTCAAGTAACATTGGTAAATTACTATAAAACATTTCACAAAATTCTATCTAAAAAAACTTATCTGCACTATACCGCGACTCTATATAAAAACCAACAGCAAATTCGTTTACATTTCTTAAAGCTAATTTCTCAAACAGTACAACAAGAGAATATGTTGGGTTTATTTAACAAAACTAAGACTTCTTCCACCCAAAGACAGCAACCTAGCGAAGAAGAAATTTTATTCTCAGAAGCTCAAGAGGAACTGAAATCCATGATAATTACTGTATTTAATAACAAAGGTGGGGTAGGTAAAACCACAACGACTATTAACCTTGCTGCTGCTCTCAACAAACTGGGGAAGCGGGTATTACTAATTGATATTGATGCTCAGGCTAATTTGACAACAGGATTAGGAATAGATCCATTAGAAGATATTGAACAGAAAAGCAAGAAAGATATTAGCCATTTATTAACTGAACCGAGAACTAGTGTAGAAGATACTATTATTCGTAAACAGTGGGATGATATTGAACTAGATATCATTCCATCTCACATTCGTTTAAGTGATATGGAAGCAACACTCATTATGACACCGGATATTGATAGGGTGTTAGCAAAGAAGCTTAAAAAATATCGCAATCAATACGATTATGTATTAATTGATCCACCGCCATCATTTGGTAAGGCTAATACTATTTCACTCATGGCGTCTTCTGCAGTTTTGATTCCTACGCATTTATCTCCTTATCCTATCAGAGCATTAGAGTATGTTATCAACAGAACTATTGCTGTAGATCAATCTAGAGATGAGTCTTTACATATTTTAGGTATTGCAGTCAGTATGTATGATAGGTCTGCTAGTAGACTTACTGCTAATATGACTCAAAAAATTTTTGAAATTCTTGCTAAAAGTCCAGAAAGTAAAGATGTTGATTTATTTCCACAAAATACATGGATTCCACGTCTAAATATTGTTTCTAATGTTGCTGATAAAGACAAGGGTTATCCACTCTGTTATGCTGAGTTTGATGAGAATTTAAGCACCAGAGATAAAGAGGCTGCACAGGATGCCTTTGGCTGCTATATAGAACTAGCTAAGCACTTAGCTTCTATTGCAAAGACACAGGATTAGGAAAATGAATTCCGTAGAAAGTCAAAATCGTATTATTGAATATTTACGCATCAAACCAATCAGTCATGGTCAAGTTTACACTTTCCAGATTGCCGTACCAGAGTCTGAAGTTGTAGCAATTCCTTCTGAAAGACGAGAACAATTAAAGGAGAGCTTTACTCAGCAAGGTACTAACTTAATTCCTCTCATTGTGCGCCGTACAGAAGCATACAGCGAGGAAGAAGAGTACGAAGTCGTCTATGGTGTTGATTGGTGTCTTGTTGCTAAGGAACTTGACATTGAGAAGCTATGGGTTTGGGTTTTTGACATGACTGATGAACAAGTAGTTACTGCTAAAGAAGAAATGCAGCAGTTGCTTGGTTCTTCAGATTCCACCCCGGTAGAAATACAACACGCTTCTGAAAAAATAGAATCAATAAAACCTATACTTCAACATCTTGATAAATTATTTCAGCAATTAGCAACGCTAAACCAAAAGATTGAGCAAGTTACTGCATCTGTCAAAAAACTTGAGCGTGAGACAAATGAAGTCAAGCAGACAAATAATGATGACAAATTTGTTCAGCAAATTGCTGAATCTATCAAAAGAATTGAAGAAAAGCTGAACAAACCACCAGAACCAACACCTTCACCATTACAAGATTATGACAGGATGACACTTTCACAACTTCAAATGATTGCTTCAGAACGAAGTATAAAGGGACGTTCAAAGATGAAAAGAACTGACCTTATTGCGGCGCTAAAAAAAGCTGACGCAAGCAACTAGTAAAGTGTATTAGGTAGTGAACCCCACATTGCTTCCTCCACGCCTTTGCGTCTTTGCGCGAAACACTACCCCAGTCGAAGATCTGTCGCTAATAAACTCTGTAACCGATCCAATTGAGCGCCAATTTGATAGAGTAAATCGCCTTTCCCTAATAAGCGAGCAGCGGCTGTTTGTTTACCTCCCAAGATAATTGCTGAGTCTGCTTCGCTAGCGGTTCTAAGTGCAACTCGTCCTAGTAAATTTGAGCGAATAATTGGGGTGACGATACCAGCTTCCGGGCGTTGAGTGGCGATAATCAAATGAATTCCAGCGGCTCTTGCCATTGCACCTAATCGTTTTATACTTTGTTCTAGAGCTGTGCGAGACTCTTTTTCTGCCATGAAGTCTGCGTATTCATCAAAGATACAGACAATTCTGGGCAAAGGCTGAGGAGAACGTTGATTATAAGTACTTAAGTCAGCACATTTCGCTTTTTCAAATTGTTGATAGCGGGATTCCATTTCTGTTACTAGTTTCTCCATCAGTTCAATAGCGCGATCGCTCTCTTTAACAACGGGTGAATACAACCACTGCATCTGCTCAAATTCAGGAAATGTCACTCGTTTGGGATCAACCAGAGCGATTTGTAAATGTGCTGGGGGATGACGAAAGATTAAACTAAGAAGGAGCGATCGCAAAAACTCACTCTTCCCACTCCCAGTTGTCCCCCCAACCAAAAAGTGACACGTATTTGGATCAGACAAATCAGCTTCTATCAGCTGTCCCTCTAAGTTCACCCCGATCGCAATTTTTATAGGTGCTGTTGCTGGTAAAGTTTGAGATTTTATGTAATCCTCAAACTTAGCAACTTGTCTATCCAGACGAGGTAAATCAATACTGACATATCCAGCTTGAGGGGAAATCAGAGGTGGATTGGCTAATCCTAACTGAACCTGTAAATCTGCTGATAACTTTAGTATGGAGTTCACCTTAACACCAAGCAAGGGTTTGAGTTTCACTCGGATAAAAGCTGGACCAACAGCCGCCCCGTGGTAATCTACACCAATACCAAAAGATTGTAGAGTGTTCACCAAATCTTGACCCATCTCATCAGAATTAAATGCTTGTTCATCCTGACTCACTGTTTCTTGTTGATTCTCTTGGTGGGACAATTCCTCAACTTGAGATTCTTGGACAAAGTAACTTTGACACTTTTGCTGTTGTGGACAAATTTTGCACAAGTGAGTTTGGGTTGTTAAGGGTGGAGGATTAGGTAATGGTGGTTCCCACTTCAACCATTGACGCATTTGCTGTAATTTATAAGGAATCAACTGATGAACCGTATTTTCGAGTTGTTCCCAGGTGTACTGATACTCTTTGAATTCTGGCAAAACACAGTAAACGGCTGAGTCAACAGCGACTTGTTTCTTTTGCCATAGCATATAACTATAAAGCGCAACTTGAGCTAATTGTGCTGATGGATCGGCTGGTTGATAGGTTTTAAATTCCACCACGCAAAGGCGCTTTTTCTCAAAGTTGTAAACTAAGCAATCAAATTCCCCTGCTACCCGTTGCTGGCTATCATCCGGGAGATTAAAGTAGTACTCAAGCTTGCGCTCTTCATTGATAAAAGTGTGACGACTCACAGTTTCTGCACTGCAATAGCGGCGATTGATGATGAGTAATTCAGCAAAGCGTTTGATGAGTCCTTGTAATCCCTGCCAAACTTTGAATAATGCTTGCGCTTGACTCGAATTTTTTTGAATAGCTTCTTGTAGGTAAGAATAGAACTTGATTTCATAAAAAATCTGTTGCAGACTAGAAGCTGTTTCCTCTATCTGTAATTGAGATGCGGTTGGTTTCAACAAATCTGTACATTGAGGCTCATGAGAAACAAAATGCACAAACTCATTAGCCAATTGATGAAATGTATGACCAATTCCAACAGCATTCTCTGGTGGTAAGAATAATGTATTTCCTCCAAAGTGCTGATTGAGATAGAATAAGCGGGGACATTCAAAAGCGACTCGCACTTTTGTAACGGTTAAAGATAATTGTTCAGATTGTTTGGTTGATTTTTTTGAACCATTAGCGACCATATCAAAAATATTATTTATAGTATTGGGGTGAGAAATTTCCCATAAGCGACGATGGACAGCAGCCAGATAGACTGTATCCATTGCAGCATAGTGTAGTTGTTTCTGTGTGAGAGGTCGTTTTCCCCAGTCACTTCCCTGTTCTTCTTTATCTACATCAGAGAATTGACAAAGTTCTGCTGCTAAGGTTTTTAGTTGTAGATTCGAGACTTGCAAAACTTGGCGGGTGATTTTTCTGGCTAGCTTCAGCGTACAGGTAACATTCTGTCCTAGCTTACCTCCGAGATATCTTAAATCAAAGCTGGCGTTGTGAAAGACTTTTTCGATTTGGGGATTCGCGATAACTTGATTAATGAAATCTACAGCTAAATCAGGTTTGTTCAAGACATCAAGAATAAAAACAGAGTCAATTCTTAAGTTTGTGGGTTCAGCGAGTACCTGAATAAGCGATAGTTTCGGATAGTAAGTATCCCAATCAGCGATTTCTGTATCTAGCCACAGTGTTTGAGCCGAGGCGAATTTGAGGATTTGCGATCGGATTTCAGTCGCTTGTGTCAGGTATTGCATGGGTTAAAATTTCAACATAATTATATTTGAACTATGAAACAAATTAATTGGTCTTGTAACTTAGCTTTTGGATTAATAATTTTCACCTTCTTTTCTTGACACAAGAGTTCAATCAAGAGTAGAACTTCACTTTCTTTCACCAAAGGGAACTGACTAGTAGACTGTGTTATTAAAGTTGTGACTCCCATGTAACCTTGGGTTTTGACTAGATTCAACAAGAAATCTTTGACTTGTCTTGAATCTTTTTTTCCATTTGTATCGTCTCTACCGGTCTCTCGTTTAGAAACGATTCCTAAATCCTGTAACAAAGTACATTTTTCTAAAATTTTTGACTCACGAATTAAAGACTGTAGTTCCTGTAAAGTAATAGTCTTACCTGTAATAACTAATTCCTGAGCAAGTGCAGAATTCACTAAGTTATGGTATGTCGCTAAATAGTGAACATAGGAGAGATTTGGTTTGATATAACGATGATTAGTACCTGTGAATATCTGGCTATAGATTTGATTTCCTGCAAGCTTCGGGTTTCCTACACTTCCAATCCGAATCAAGTACATGGTTTGACAGAGATTTTGCTGAATTGCTCTATGACAAGCATTCATTATATTAAAAAAACTTGTCATGCTTGAATCCTCTGTCCAGACTATCCCCACTCGTTCATTATTACCACCAGGTTGTTGATAACTCAAAGAATAACTAGCGTACTTTCCACTTATGAGTTTGGTCTTAATTCCCTGTACTTCTAAGGCGGCTAGAGCTTCTTGCAACATCCCAATAAGTTCGGGTGCGGCTAACAGAGTAATTTTGGTGATTTTTTCCTGAACTTTTTTATATTCCTTTTGCCATAGCAATTTAAATTCTGCTTCACTTTTCTCACTTTCATTCGGCTGATTTATAATTATCGGAGTTTCAGGAGTATAGCAATCCTATTTGATTTATGAAAATCGCGCATGTTCAGATTCCTGACTTCGTAGAAGAAGTCGGGAATCTTGTTGTTCACGAATGATTTAGGATTGCTATATGAGGTTTTTGAGTGACATGGGCAATAATTTTTTTACTATCGCCTGTCTGGTGTGATGTAAGAATTATCGGAGGTTTAGTAGTATCACTGGTTTTAGTGTTTAATATTGAAAATTTATACTTTTGATACTCCTGTTTTCCCAATATTAGGGTATTTCTCGGCATAGTTTTGCCACCAGGAAAACTCTCTTCTAAAAACTGCCTCTTCAAAGGGAAAATAGGAGAATTGGGCTGAGGGTTTGCTTTCTGGTGTACTGCCTTTAACCTATAAGCCCAGAGAGCTTCTGCCTGGTCTAGTGTAATAAGTTTTAACTGAATTGAACGTTCAATCCTAGCTTTGTCAGCACTCTGAATACGAGCAATATTTCTCTTCCAGGTATTAGTAACTAAACTTATAATTACAAAGAAATTTTTGAGATAGTTATTATGAATAGTTGTATTAACATTAAATAAAACTTGAAAATCCTGAGAGCCATCTGGTAAGCAAGGAATGTTGTCTAAATTATCAAAACATAAAACAATAGGCTGAGTGTCAGTAGCAATCCTGCCAAAGTTAGCTAAGATATTTTTAGCTGCATCTTCTGAATCAATACAGTGTTTGACTTTCAACTCTTGCATAGATTCTTCACTTAAGTCATCCCCTTTTAACCACTCGCAAGCTAAGGGGTATAGTTCTGGATTTGTCAGGTCATGCAGCACACCAAAAAACATGTCAGCATTGTAAATGCTAGCTTGCTTGTAGGTTTGCTTGAGATGCTTGATGAATTTTTGGCGATCGCTTTGTAATAATAGCCAGATACTATCATTAAAAAATCTCTGCTGAAGATTGCGTTTGGTAAAGGCAGATAAGCTTTTTAGCCATAACATCAACTGAGATTCTTGCTCGCCTTCTGGCACTTGAATTAAACTATCAACTGTATAGCGTAGGACATGACGCCAAATGTAGTCGCTATCAGCCCAAGGACCAATGTAGGCAAAAAAAGCTTTGGGATTAAAGGTTCGTTTGAGCCGACCTAATAAATAACTTTTGCCAGAACCGGAGTCACCTAAAAGCAACACACTACGACTACGATTGTCTGTGAAAACTAAGTCTAATAGCTCTTCAAGTTCAGCTATTGTTTCTTGATGAATTGACTCAACCATTAACATTGAGTCTTGCTGTTCTCCCCAAAAGTTACCGGGTTTCAAATTTGTCAGGTCAAAAGGGTTTACCTCGCGTTTAATGATGTCGTTTATGGATAGCATAGTTGTACTGAGGAGAGAATAACGAACTAAGTTTTCTTAAAAAGACTGATATATTGCTAGTTGACGCTGATAAAGAACAGTGGACCACCAATATTCTGGATAATTCCAGCATCAATTTGTTCTGGAGTATAGGCGTTAGCTTCTTGCAAAGTACTGAATTCAATTTGTTCGTTTGCTTGCAAACGATACAGAGCCTTATCAACTTCATCCCTTGACATTGGAGGTTGTAACTTTTCTCGCAGATGAAAAATTGGCAAATAATTGTCAGTCCCCAGTTCCCTATCCAACTTCTGGATAGTTTCTAAAATCTCTTCGTCACTAATATTGATAATCGCTTCTAAAGAAGGCTCTTCATTCTTATGTAATGAAGGAGAGACTTGCTCAGGCTTACCATGCAGAGACTTCCGCATAAAGCGCAGATAATTATTCAGCAAATCCAAATTAATAGTCGCAGCGCCTTTGGGACTATAATCTTCCCGTAAATATTCCAGTCCTCGTTCAGTCAGCCATACCTCAGCTTTAGTTCTTTTGATTTTCGGTTGAGCTTCAATCAATCCCCGTTCACTCAGAGTTTTCAGTATCGTCTCTTTCTCAAGCGCTTTCAGGGATGACATTTTAATTTTGCTAGGGGAGATTTTACCAGCAGCTTTACTGATCTTCTCCAGCACCTTGAGTTCTTTGTCTGTAATAGGTAACTGATCTGGTTTAAGTTTCAGTAGAGCATTACCGGCTGGTAAAATCTTCACAGAAGCCATCTCGCGGGAATAGTCTACCAGTTCGCGATCGCCTAAATTTTGACAAATTTTATCTTTACCTTTAAAAGAATCGAAAATATTAGCACTAAGGCTTGACCGATAATTGGTACATCCTAGTAACTTTAGTAAGAACTTTAACTCATTTGTATCCATGCGGATTCTTACCTGTATTTATATCAGCACCACTCTAGCTCAAAAAGCAATAATTTACACCCCTTCTTATCCTAACTAGGTTTAGGGGTTCAGCCAGGGTAAGTGTTATTAAAACATCAACACAGATGTGTTGAGTTGTATCCTGGAGACACGCTACTGTGTTGGATACATTTAAAGCAAGAGTTTGTAAATACAATGTAAGATAATGTAATATTACTGTCTTCGTGCTTTTATGTCTTTGCGTGACGTATTACCCCATACCTGTTCAAAATATCCGGAAAGCAAGTTCCAGTCATAGAATAGCTATCTCAGCATTATGAGAAAAGATATCAATCGGGGGCTGAGATGGATAATTTAGAATCGAAAATTATTGATATTTTAAAGTGTGGTATTCCTCTAAGAACCAAGACAGGTGTGTATTATTAAATAATGGAACAGAAATGGAAGATTCATCAATGCAGTTAGTCAGTCGGGAGCATATCGAAATCGTTTCTGATGTGCGGAGTGGGAAGCCCCGCATTGTTGGTACCCGCATTGCTGTAGAGGATGTGGCGGTGATGCATTTAAAACTAGGGTATTCCTTGGTAGAAATTGCTGGTAAGTATGACTTGTCACTGGCGTCTGTTTATGCAGCAATGGCTTATTACTTTGATCACCGAGACGAGATTGATCGCCGCATAGCAGAAGAGGATGAGTTAGTTGAGGTACTGAAGCAAAATTATCCCTCGCGTCTCCAAGAGAAACTCAGACAGTTGAGGAATGAGTGAACGAATTTGCTTTCATTTGGATGAAAATGTCGATTCTGCAATTGCTCTTGGCTTGCGCCGTTATGGAATTGATGTCACAACAACCAATGAGGTGGAATTGCGTACTCAAAGCGATGAAGTCCAGTTAGCATTTATTCAGGAAACACAGCGAGTACTGTTCACCCAAGATGCAGATTTTTTGATTATTGCAAGTTCTAGGCTTGATCATCCTGGTATTACCTACTGCAAGAAAGGAACTCGTTCAATTGGTGAAATCATTGAAACCTTGGTTTTGATTTATGAGGTGATGACACCTGAAGAGATGGTGGGACGTGTCGAGTTTTGTTGAATGTCAGTCAATACAATAGTTGTATTTTGTCTACCCCTTCACCCTTCTCACTAACCCAAACGCCAAAGAACGCAACCCCACAGGTAACAGCGACAACCCTAACCCAGTCCAAGCCTTAGCACGAGAAAAAGATTTCCCTACCAAAACTAACTCTCTTCCTTTGTGCGTTTCTCCTTTTTCAATCAGTCGTAATCCTAACAATAACTGTGTCTCTGCAAGACGCTGTTGCCTAATTTTCTCCAGCTTCTCTGACTCAAATTGATAACTTTCCAAATATAGCAACTTATCAGTTAAATAAGGAATTGCCCTGTTAATACCTTGCTGTTGCGCATGGAAGCGATATTCCATCAACAATTCTGGTAGGTAATAGCCTTTATTTTGTGCCAAAGCCAGCCGCACAAATAAATCATTATCCTCACAATTTTGCCAATTTGGCTGCATAAATCCCAACTTTTGTAAGGCGGAACGACGAAATAAAGTTGCGCCAATTTGAAAACTTTGGTTAACAAAAACAACTTCTAATAAATTATCAACAACACCTTCTGGTAAATTTGCCCTACCCCAGCGGCGAGAATTTTCTTGTGTTTTCGTTTCATCTCGGATATTGTTAATATCAATCACCCAGTGGTCAGTTCCAACGAAATCAATTCCTGGGTTTTTATCAAGAATTGCAGTAGTACGTGCTAGGAAATCTGAAGTTAACCTATCATCGTCATCAAATTTTATAAAATATTCGCCCGTTGCAGCATCAAAGCCAGAGCGCATATTATTGCTTTTTCCAATATTTTGCTGATGACGGATATATTTGATGCGGCTATCTGTGTACTGCGACATGAGTTTGGGTGTATCGTCTTGAGAACCATCATCACAGACTATTAATTCAAAGTCTTGATAAGTCTGCTTTAGTGCGCTTTCAATGGCAAAAGGTAGTAGGTTAACACGGTTAAAAGTCGGAATGCAAACACTGACTTTAGGCATTTTTGAAATTGTAGGGTTGACAAAAGCTAAACTTAAGAAATAGTTCTTTGAATTCTACTCATAACCTTTTTCATGAATCGATTGGTTCTATCCAAATAATTAAGTTTATGAACATCTTGATGCTATCTTCCACGTTCCCCTATCCGCCTACACGAGGTGGAACTCAGGTGAGGACGTTTCATTTACTCAAGTATCTGAGTCAACATCATGCTATCACCCTAGTGACTCAACGGGAATCTGATGTCACAGATGCGGAAATAGTAGGATTACAGAATTGTGTTGATAACTTAATTCTTTTTAATCGCCCCAAAAAAACTAATAAATATGGGAAAATAGTTGATAAAATCCAGCGTTTCAGTTCTTTTATACAACAAGGAATACCACCAAATGTGTTAAACCGCTACTCAACCGAGATGCAGACTTGGGTTGACAACTTCGTGCAGGCGGGAAAATGTGATGTCATTACCAGCGAACATAGCGTAAATGAAATTTATGTGCGATGTCTGGCGACAAGCCGCTCCGCGTCTACGCATTTTCAAAAACGTCTTAGAACTGTAGTCAATATTCATAGTTCAGTCTACGGTACCTGTCGCAACCAGCTAAACGCGGGGATTTCTGAAAATAGATTTCGAGATCAACTCTATTTACCACTTTTGCGTCGTTATGAACAACGCTACTGCTCTAAATTCTCGGCAATTGTGGTGACAACAGAAGAAGATAGAGTTCAGATACAAGAATTGAACCCAAACAGTGAAATTAAAGTTATTCCCAATGGCGTAGATTTAATTTCTTTTCCCGATCGCACTCATGATCCAAACGGACATCGCATCATTTTTATTGGTGCTATGGATAATTTAGCAAATATTGATGCTGTTTGTTTTTTTAGCAATAAAGTCTTACCAGAAATTCAAAAGCTTTACCCTGATACCACTTTCGATATTGTTGGTTCTCGTCCTGCACCAGAAGTTTTAGCACTCCAAGAAAAACCTGGAATTACTGTTACCGGACGTGTCTCTTCAATGGTAGAGTATCTGCACAAAGCAACAGTCTGCGTTGTGCCAATGCGGACAGGATTTGGTATTAAAAATAAAACTTTAGAGGCGATGGCTGCGGGTGTACCAATTGTAGCAAGTGACCGTGGTTTAGAAGGACTAGCTGTAGATGGTTCAAGTATACCCCTAAGAGCATTACGAGCAAATCAGCCTACAGAATACATTACTGCTATCTGTCAATTGTTTGAAAATTCGCAATTGCGAGCAGAATTGTCTCGTAACGGTAGACAATTCGTAGAAACAGAATTCACTTGGGATAGCGCAGGTAAACGCTATGAGGAAGTCCTAACAAGTACTGAGTGTTGATATTAAGAAAACTTACGCAAAAACTCTCTCAAACTCTTATTTCTATGCGCTAAGGTGCTCCCTTCGGGTACGTGTCTTTTGTGGTACCCTGCGGGTTCGCCTTTAGGCGTTCTCGTAAGAGTAGCCGGTTACAAAGACCGCATGGAGCGATTTTTTCAAAGTAATCCTGGTATGTCTTCACGGATTGGCCATCATCTAGACTTTCCCGACTATTCACCTGACGAATTGTTGGCGATCGCTCATCTTATGCTAGATCAACAGCAGTAAGCTGTTACGCATCTAATTTGCACATTTAGACAGCAGAGGGGCGGAGGAGCAGAGGAGCAGGGGAGAAGGATTGACGCTTTTTCTCCAAAATTAACAATATGCAAGTTAAATGTGTTTTAGCTTATCACTTCAGTCCGGATGCAGAAAAAGCCTTTCACGAGTATGTCCAAAGGCGGATGCAATTGCCCCATTTCGCTAACGCTCGCAGTATCCGCAACGCCCTTGACCGTTCCCGGTTGCGTCAGGCAAATCGCTTGTTTAATCAACGGGGAAAACAACTCACTAAGAAAGATCTTGTCATTATTGAGGCGCAGGACATTCTCGCTAGCCGAGTCTTCAAAGAAGGTCAACCGGATGAGCAGAAAGTAGAAACAGCCCCTGAAACTTAAATCATAAAAAAATGGAGCGTGTCTAATTCACTCCATTTTATTCCTGCTTGTGGCGATATAGTGTTACTTAATTAAAAGGCGTTGGCAAATTCAAGTGATAATACTTACCCTCCCCGTATCTAAGTCGTAACGACCTCCCACAATTTTTAGTTTGCCGGACTCTCGCTGTTCAGTTAAGAGTTGCGATCGCTGCAATCGTTCAATTTGATACTGCACATTTGCCACCACGGCGTTTTCAACTGCGTCACCTGGTAAACTCTTAACTTTTTCTACGGCTGGCTTAATTGCTTTGACAAAGCTACCAATTTCACCTAGCAGCGCTGCCTTTTGTACAGCTGCTGTGACAGCCCCACATCGCTCATGACCCAGCACCATCAGCAGTGGAGTGCCTAATAGAGCAACTGCATATTCAATACTACCTATCGCTTCAGGTGTAGCAATATTACCAGCAATCCGAACATCAAAAATATCTCCAATGCCCTGATCGAAAATAATTTCTGCAGGTACCCGTGAATCTGCACAGCTGAGGATGGTTGCAAATGGATGTTGAGCTTGAGCAACTTCGTGCAACCGCTTTGCCGATTGATGTGGGTATTGGGATTGATGCTGGATAAACCGCTGATTTCCTGCTATCAACTTTTGTAGCGCTGCATCAGGACTGAGAGGTTGAGGAATCACTGGAGGGATTTCGCCAGCTTCAACAGGTTGAATCTGCCAAAGCAAATCGCTGGCGCTCACCATCATTCCAAACGCTCCCGTAACTGCTAACCTTAAGAAGTCACGACGTTCCATAAAATGCTTGTTTGTATTCATGATTTGTTTACAATGACGCGACACATTTTATAGAGCTGATTTCCATGACATCTGAGATGTAACAGGTACCCCCAAATTTGTTGAGCAGTGGTTTGATGTTTTCCACCACAGGCTTGACGTACTCTGGCATACAAAACGCGATGATGTAAACATTATCGAGCATTGTCATATCTAAATCTTCTGCTGTTCCTCGCAATCCTTTACCAGCAACATTGCGGATGACAGCATGACCATGTACACCTGATTTGTCTAAACCCTGTAAAATTTTGCTAAGTTCAAAAGCATTGGCAATAATTTCGATCTTTTTTACTAGGTGCATATTATTACCTCCAAAATAGGTTAATTGCGTACAGATATAACGGAATTCCCACAATAATATTGAAGGGGAATGTCACTGCCAAAGCGGTAGAAACATACAGACTGGGGTTCGCTTCCGGAACAGTTAACCGCATAGCTGCGGGAACAGCAATATAGGAGGCACTGGCACACAACACAGCGAACAATAGTGAGTCGCCTTGAGGCATACCTATGATTTTAGCAATCACTAACCCTATGCCTGCATTGAGTATTGGAATTAGTATGGCAAATGAAACGAGGAAAACTCCGGTTTTTTGCAAGTCTTTAATTCTTCTTGCAGCGACCAGTCCCATATCCAACAAAAAGAACGTGAGAACCCCATAAAACATCCTTTGTGTAAAGGGTTCTAACAACTGCCAACCGTGTTCTCCTGTTAAGAAGCCAATCACGAGACTACCAACTAACAAAAAGACTGAACTATTCAGAAATGCATCTCGCAAAACTTCTGGCCAGGAAAAGTCCCGCTTTTCATCAGCAGTGAATAGATTCACCAAGATCAAACCAACAATGATGGCAGGAGATTCCATCAGGGCAAGCGCTGCTACCATGTAACCATCAAAATCAATACCAAGCTCACTGAGAAAAGCACTAGCTGTGATGAAGGTGACAGCGCTGATTGAGCCGTAAGTTGCAGCGATCGCAGCAGCATCGTAAGTATCGAGCTTCAGCTTCAGAATAAAAAAGGTGTAAATAGGGACAAAACAAGCCATCAATATCGCTGCCAGGAGAGTTAGGACGACCTCAGTCGTGATTCCACCCTTACTTAATTCTACTCCTCCTTTAAAACCAATCGCAAGCAGCAGATAAAGCGATAGGAGCTTGGGCACAGGGGCAGGAACTTCCAGATCGGACTTGACAACAACAGCCGTCATCCCCAAAAAGAAAAAGAGGACTGGCGGATTTAGGATGTTGGACATAATTAAGCTGACATCCATTTCCACCCCTCCTTACACTGATGAAGTCGGCAATTTAAGAAATTTTTCATCTTAAGAAATTTAGCGGCTGGATCATGATGTAACGTGTATTGTTACCCCATGTCAATTGGGTGAGGAAGTATCTCAAGAGCTATCAGGGCAAACACATCTAAAATTCACAAAACTAAATGGACAAAAAACGTAGTTTGTGTATGTGACGCAAAAATAAGATTTATCGCCAATATTATTTTTTTATCCGTAGATGAAAAGTAAAAAATTTCATCTTGTTTCTTCTCAATAATTAGAGCTTAATGCGATAAATTAGGAGTTCATTGAGAATGAGGTATTTTTACTGACCAAGAAGGGGTGTAAGAGTGTGGGGTGTAGGGTAGGGCGTTGACAAGATGCGTTTGCCCTGCTCAGTTTTACCTAGATATGATGAGACGCGTCTCTTGCGCCGCGCAATCACCGTATTTATTAAGAAAGCTTGGGTATGTTATAAATAAAAATAATAAATGCGAAAATATGTAGGACTTACGCATTGACAGAAGGAACTAAATATGAGTATGGATTTTCAGGCATGAAAGTTTGACTTTTTCACTCTTATACGAACAATGCCTAGGCTAGGCTACGCCTACGCTCGTGATCTAAAAGTAATTACCAACAGCCTGAAATGACCAAGTTTCGTTAATTCACATAATGGAAATTTGCTCACAAAAGAATCAGAGCTTTGAATAGCAAACTCCTTGCATTATCTTGACTCTAGGAGATTAGCAACCGTTACTTAGGAAACTCCTCTCGCTCCCCTTGGTATTCTCTACCCCCCCACCTCTCTAAGAGATTAGCAACCGTTACTTAGGAAACTCACTTATTCCTCATTTCTTGTGGCTCTTTGCGTTTTCATACTTTGCAACTGCTGTAGCAAGCAATCTACCTCTGCTTGCAGATGCATAAACTTGGTTAACTGCTCAGTTTGGTAAAAGCATTTGTTCAATTTGCTTGCCCAGATACTCTGGGTTTCATTTTCTGACACACTAGATGTAGACATAGCCGTATCTATCCAAAACTCGACTCACACCATTAGAGATATTATAATAAGGCAAGTTTTAAGAATCATTAATTAATTTGTATATTTTTCTCCTGCTCATTTAACATATCTTAATGAAATCTTTAAAAAGTATTCATAATGTTATGCTCAACGGAGCGATCGCTTAGCGTAGACGCCCAGAGGGTAGCATCAAAGGACAGCGTCTCAAACCCTGATCCTATGCCCTAAGCCTACGGCATGGCATTGGAAGGGCACGCTACGCATGCAATTTGCACCTTCTCCAAGAGGAGGCACGTTCTGCTTAGCCGAACTCAGAATAACACTTTTGACTTCAGACAATCTTCTGTTGTTGTATCTTGGAAGACTGCATAGGCTATAGTTTTGTTCCAAAAACAATTTCAATAGGATGTCAGAGAAATTCATAATTTAGACCCTCTTGCACTTGCATAGCATCTCAAGTGCAAAATAGATACCAGATGCTGTTTTCATTTGGAGCTAAGAGCTTTTAAATACCGTGACTTTGAGCCTGTCTGCTGCTAAATCTCATCGCCAACCCTGGCTTGGACTTATAGAACAATATCGCGATTACTTGCCTGTCAACGAAAAAACACCAGTTGTCACTCTACTAGAAGGCAATACACCCTTAATACCTGTTCCCTCCATTGCAGAACGTGTTGGTAGACAAGTGCGTGTCTTTGTGAAATACGATGGTCTGAACCCCACTGGTAGCTTTAAAGACCGAGGGATGACATTGGCAATTTCTAAGGCAAAGGAAGCTGGAGCAAAGGCAGTTATTTGTGCCAGCACGGGCAACACCTCAGCAGCAGCAGCAGCTTATGCTCGGCGTGGAGGAATGCGTGCCTTTGTCTTAATTCCCGATGGCTATGTGGCGTTGGGCAAGTTGGCACAGGCGTTGCTGTATGGGGCAGAAGTCCTGGCAATCAAAGGTAATTTTGACCAAGCGCTGGAAATTGTGCGCGAAATGGCTCAAAGTTATCCGGTTACTTTGGTAAACTCAGTTAACCCTTACCGCTTAGAAGGTCAAAAAACGGCGGCGTTTGAAATTGTTGATGTTTTGGGCAATGCTCCAGACTGGTTGTGCATTCCAGTGGGTAATGCGGGAAATATCACAGCATATTGGATGGGATTTTGTCAATATCATCAAGCCCAAAAGTGCGATCGCCTACCCCGAATGATGGGATTCCAAGCCGCAGGTGCCGCTCCCCTTGTGACAGGTGAGCCAGTGGCACATCCAGAAACTATAGCTACAGCAATTCGTATTGGTAACCCCGCCAGCTGGCAAAAAGCGATTGCAGCCCAACAAGCAAGCATGGGCACTTTCCAAGCCGTCACCGATGCGGAAATTCTTAATGCCTATCGCCTTTTGGCATCAGAAGAAGGGATTTTCTGCGAACCCGCCAGCGCCACTTCCGTTGCTGGTTTGTTACAGGTAAAAGACCAAGTTCCAACGGGCGCGACAGTCGTTTGCGTCCTCACCGGCAATGGTCTCAAAGACCCAGATACAGCTATTAAACACAATCACAGTCAATTTAAACAAGGCATTGAGCCAGAATTGTTAGCAGTCGCAGAAGCGATGGAATTTTAGAGGGCAATGGGCAATGGGCAATGGGCAATGGGCAATGGGAAGAAAGAGTTAATAGACAATAATTATTTCTTTTTCCCTCCCTCTCTCACTCCCTCACTCCCCTCTCCTTTGTCAAACTATCTATGGCATCACCCAAAGCGCTAGTAAGACTTTTGCGTGTTTGGGTGTGGTTGTCTTGTTCTGTTTTCAAAGCTTGTAGCAGGCGATCGCGTTCTTTGGTGACCAAAATCAGTTTTGCCTTCAATTCCTCCACAGATTTGAGTTGTTCAACTTCTTGTTGAATAGCTGTCGTAGCTGTGGGATCATCAAATTGTGCTTCCTCAATACCTTGAATTTGCTGTATCTGTGCTTTTAAAGCAGCGATTGTCTGCTGCGCCATCTGAGCATCTGTACGGCGTTGTTCTGCTTCGGTGTTGTAGAGTTTACGCCATTTTTCGGCACTTTGCCACCCTGCTTCTTGTTCGGCTTGAAGTTCCGCTATCTGCTGTTTGAGCACTTTAATTTCTGCCAACCACTGTGATGTTAATTCGTGAGTCATAAATGCCTACACTATTGCTCATCCGCAAAATCTGAGAACATAATTTATATCAAATATCAAAGATGAACTATTCTCTTTCCCAGCTAGAGAGGTAAAATATTTAGCGGTCTCACAACTCAAATGCAAACGCGCTAATGTCTGAACTTCCCCCTCACTATCCTACGATTGAACCTGATGCCAAAGCACCGACTTTAAGAAGGCTGCGTCAGTTAAGCCGCCTGCTCGATAGAGCCATTACCGTTCCAGGAACACGGTTTGGTATTGGTCTAGATCCAATTTTGGGACTAATACCTGTTGGTGGTGATTTTTTGGGAGTCATGCTTTCAGCGTACATTGTCCTTGAAGCTGCACGGCTAGGAGCACCTGCGTCTACATTGAGTAGAATGGTATTGAATGTCATTATTGATGGCTTAATAGGCTCAATACCCATAGCAGGAGACTTGTTTGATGTTGGCTGGACAGCTAACGAGTATAATGTCAAGCTACTAGAAGATTACCTGAAGTTTCCCAGCCAGAGGAAGAGTGCAGACAAGTGGTTTGTATTTGCGGTTTTCATTGTATTGTTCATAGTTGCTATTGGATTAGTCACATTTGCCGTAATAATTATGAGACTACTTGGAATGCTGCTTGGAATGCTACAGGGATTGTTAATTGGCGGTTAAAACAGGGAACAGGGAACAGGGAACAGTTATCTAGCATTGCCCATTGCCCATTGCCCATTGCCCATTGCCCATTGCCCATTGATAACTAGTTAGATAAGTTACAACAAAATTAATGAAGGACTGGTGGCAAGCAACTTTCCCAAACGGTAGGCAAAGTCTCACAATTACCGATGCTAATGGGTATCCTGTCAAAATCGCTTACGGTGAAAAAGGAACAGGTAAACCTTTATTTCTCTTACATGGCGTTGGTAGCTGGAGCTACAATTGGCGTCACAGCGTCCAACTACTTTCTAAACATTTTCGGGTTATTTGTTTTGATGCAAAGGGTTATGGGTTTTCCGAAAAACCTGTGTTTCGTCGAGAACAGAATGGTCATCAAATCATTGAGTTCGAAAGAATCATTCTTTCTTTATGTGATGAACCTGTAGTTGTTGTGGGAGAATCTTTGGGTGCATTAGTCGCCCTTGGTCTTGCTCAAGCAAATTCCCAGTTAATCGCGCGCCTTGTGGTGCTCAATGTACCTATTTTTCCCCAACGTTTACCCCATTGGGGAATGTGGTTGCTTTCTCAAATACCTTTAGAAATCGTGCAAGCAATTGACTCCTCTCGTTTAGCCCACCTGTTGGCACCACTGGTGAGAGAAATTATGGCAATAGAAAGGCGTGGAGTCTTATACGACCCATCAATACTGACGCAAGAAGATGTTTACTGGATAACCTACCCTTATACTAAAATTCCAGGGACTCTTGCAAAAGTCGCTGAAGAATTACAAATAGCAGCGCGAGAAATTGAACACTTACAAACAAATAAGCCAAGTTTAATCAGTAAAATTCAGAATAATCTTAGTGCCATTAGGTGTCCTACCCTGATTTTATGGGGCGAACACGATACTTGGTTTCCTGCTAGTGATGGAGAAAAATTGCGTCAGCGCCTTCCTGATGCAAAATTACAAATTCTACCCAACTGCTGTCATGATGCATCGACTGGTGCTTCGGAAGCAGTGAATACAGCAATTCTTCATTTCTTGCAAGAAACCAATTTCTGTTAAACTGTTACGCTAAATATTTTAACAAATTATCTGCTTCCTCTAAAGGTAAATCCGGTACGACTGACCCCTTGAGTGTACGCAGCTCATGATGGCTAGTTACGGTTGTTATTTAACATATTGAGAGCCATTTCTAAACTATACTTCATCCGATTGAAAGCCGCTGCTAAGTCTCCAATTTCATCTTGAGATTCTTTCCCAAAATTTGCATTCATATCGCCAAGGCTAACTTGTTCTGCCACATTGGCAATTTTTTTAACACGCAGTAGTACAATCTTTTTCAACAACTGATTCATGATGATAAAAATGGCTGTAAAAATAATGCCTATAACTCCCATTATCAAAAGCCATGATCTAGTAGCATTGTTCAAAATATTCGCAGCCGGAACATAAACTATTTGGGCGGCAACAATTTGATGAAGTTTCCATCCAAAACCATTGTCTTTTCCGTAGGTTACTATTAGGCTTTTTGGAGCTTTTTCAGGAGTGGTATGACAGCGCAAACAACTTTGTTTCTCAATTCTAAAAGGTCGGGCGCTATAAAACAGTTTTTCTCCAGACCGAGTTCGGAAACCAGATAGGGTTTTTAAACTCGGTTCTTGACGAAATCGTTTTACAATCTCACCTTCAAATTCGTCAGGTTTATCTCGCAAATTTATTGGATTCGGTGCGGCGTCTTTGTAGACAAAATTCGCATATTCTTTATTTTTACGGAAAAGTTCAAACACCTCTCTACTAGAAAATGTTGGTATGGCTTCTGGAATGAACTGCTCTTGAGTGTCTAATTTCGGTAACAATAAGGGTTGTACACGGTCATTGGTATATCTTCTCACCGAATTGGCAATTTCCATCAGAATCTCGGCTTTTGAGGTAACCTCATTCTCTGCTTTTTTTTCAAGTACATTTGATAAGAGTATTCCACTAAAAAGAATACCGCTGATAAAAACTATTATTAAAACTAGATTAACTTTAGTTCCTATTTTCATGATTCTTTTTACTGAAAATACATCTTTGTATGTATAAATTTTAATATACAGCACATTGCAAGTAAATCAAGTACAACGCTGAGGTCTAAAAGCCAGACTCTAAGGGAGCATCCCAATGCATGCAAAAAAACGGTAGTGGGAGCCTAGCATTGCTCCCTAATTTATAACCGAAGCGGGCTTCTAGCCCGCATTACAAAATAAAATAAATTTACACATTTGGGATGCTCCCGACTCTAAACCCTTTTTACTTCTGACTTCTCCGTTGTCGCAGACAAGGGCGAAGGGAAGACGCTACGCGATCTGATGACGACTGACGCCAATATTTCTACTGTAACTACAGTTCAGTCAGGGCTACTTAAAAATATAAGACTTCGCATTCATAGTCTTCTGGAGTCGGCTCTATCTTCCACACCAAGCCTTCCTCAGGTTCGCCCAAAGCTACTTCAATGTAAAGACTGTTTACAGGAGTTGTGGCTTGCACTTGATTTCCCTTGAATGGTTGTAAATCTTCGGTTAGGAGTCTCAATTGAAACCCACTGGGAATCTGTTCGCCTATCGTTGCATTCCGCACCTCAAAGCGCCATACTCTATCTTTAATGTTGCCTTTGGGTTGCAATCGCAATTCATATTGCTGTCCAGCAATAGTTAATCTTCGCACCAAAGTTGGCAATACAGCTGTCTGCTCTGAACCCCGCGCTCCTACAAAACTGGACTGTAAATCAACACTTCCCCAACCAAATTTTTTGGCAAAATCTGATACACCAGTTTGCAACCATTGCATAATCGACCATTGGTGTTGCAGTCCCTGACGCTGTTCGTACAAACGTTGTCTCCAACCTCCATGTTCTAGGAGCGCTCCCCAGACTTGAAATGGTACTGCTATGCGTGGTAGAATTAGCATAGGATTTCCTAAACGCAAAAGCAAGCCTTCTGCTTGTGCAACGCCTAAAGGCGGTAAGGGGGCAGTTTCAATACGAGTCACTTCTTCTGGGCATAGTTGATGCGCTATCCACAAGATATTGAGATTAGAAATCAAATCCTCTCCATCTAAACAATAAGCGCGATCGCTCGCATCATAAGTTCCCCTACTCTTAAGCTGCGCGTGGGTTGTATATCCCCAAATCCGAATGTAGCCCTCTTCTAGATTCACTTGCACTGCTAGATAATAATCAGCACTCCAGCTAGGAATATCTACCCATTCTTGAGGAACACGCAGTTCGCTCAAATCAATCGCCTCAGTGGGGATTAATACCATTCGTGACGTTCCTAGGGAAATACCTGTACCATTTACGACTTCCCAAATGCTCGGGTTAGTCGCAAGATTGGGAAAAGGAGTCGCACCTGTAGCGTATTCTGCCTGTAGCCAAGGTAAAAAAGTATTCAGACTCAAGCGGTTGAGATAAGCAATCCAACAACGATTGGAGGTTGAAAAAGCTTGACTTTGCTCCCAAATCTTTGTTTGTTCGGCTTCAGAAATTTCTAACCACATATGTGTAGAGTTTGTTAATGTAAGTGCGTCTAGGTTAAATGTCATAATTATTGCTCTAACTGGGAGGAGGAACGGCTATAGTAAACTTGTAACCATTCTTCTAAAACGGTGTTAATGTAGTTAAGTACCTGTGAGTTTAGTAAGATATGCAGTGACTCTTTAGTCCAGGTAGCAAGCTTGAGCAGTAACGAGTCTTTTGCTTTGCCCAGGCGACGAGAAACAGTGTACTGCTTCACTCCTAGTTGTTTTGCAATATGCTGTTGAGTTAAACCCCCACTGTAGTAGAGTTTTATTATATTTTGCGCCTCCCAATCCAGTTCGTTTAAAGCTGCGATTAACGTAGTATTGATTTGAGATTGCTGCGACTGTCGCTCAAGCAGTTGTTCTTGAGCAATAACTTCCGTAAGAAACGATTCCTGCTGGAGTTGCGGTAAGATATCCTGAAATTCCCCAGAATCATCCCCTTTCGGCGCATTCAAAGAAGTAAAATTTGGGTACAGGTAAGAGCGAACAGCTTTCGCACAAGCAAGCAGCCATTGTTCTATTGTTTGAGCACTGCACTCTGCTCCTGGTGACGACAGTTGAGTGTGACGTTGGAAATTGTAAAGTTGAGCGATCGCATCCCATGTAGCGTCATCTGGTCTTGTCAGTTGACGAGTACCAGTAGATTGCTGTGGAGCATATAGGGACTGGTAGCATTTCCAAGCTAATACATAACGTTCTATTGTATCTGCACTCAATCCAACATTTTGTAAAGACTCTACCAACCGCTTTTGAGTCAGCCTCCGCAACAATCGCCAAGTGGTGCAAATATCAACTTCGTTCTGTTGGCGCAGCATTTCCTTGAGTTCGCTGCTAAAAATCGCACTGGCGTAATTCTTGAGGTTAAAACCCATCTCGGGTTTAAACTTTTTCAAAACTTTATCTATGCAAGTTGTTACCATTTGGAAGCAGTCTGATAATGTGTACTGTCTAGAAGAAAAATTGGCAACTGTTTTATGAGCCGTCCAATAGCATGCTTCTTGTAAATAAGCTGACAAATGTCCTCGTGCCAGACTTTCTGCTTGTTTTAGCCACAATTTATACCAATAGTACACCCAAAAATTCTCAGAATTTTCTGGTTTTGATAAACGTGCTTGACAACAGTTGAGAAAATTTCGATGCAGCTTAGCATCGGTAGCCCAACCAATTACCCTGTCAGCGTCAAATTGTAAGAAAGTTGTAAATAGCTCAGTAATACCTTGGCGGGAACGCATAAACTAAACACCTCATAAAGGATCTTACATAAATGTATAGTTACATCACAAATACACTTATGCAGTCAATGAGGGTACTACAACAGCTAGAGTTGATCAGCAAATCTATCTTTAGATGTATATCATAAGTATTGATAATGACTTTCATGTTTTAGCAACTCTTATTATTCGGTTTTGTAAAGGTTAGGGTAATTTGCCAAAATGAAAGTGACTTATAAATATAGGTAAAAGCATTTGATTCCAATAGATAAAAACCGTATATAGTTAGCAAAGAAGTGCAAAATAAGCTTTTATTTAGGTACTTCAACGCAAGAGATTTGCTATATTAAACGAAAGGAAAAATAGTTTTCTTGAAGCTACTGCTTCAAGCCTAGACGAGTTGCTCTAAACGAACTCATAGTGAATTATCAAAGTTGTTTTTAGAATTAAGTAGTAAATATGTCCCCGCTCGGCGTTGGTTCTAGTGACTCGACTAATATATTAACAACAGGAGAAGCCAAGCTTTGGATTTTATTGGTAGGTGTTAACAAATACCAAGATAAAAACTTGCCTTCTTTGCGCTATCCAGCGTTAGATTGCCAAGGGTTAGGAAAAGCACTCAGCAGCGCTACTCAGGGATTTCCAAATAAAGAAGTCATTGTTCATCACGATTTTGCAGCACAGCCTCCTACCTTGCAAATAATTTGTGAGAGCCTGCAAAAAATTGTTTCACAATCTCAACCCCAGGACTCTATTCTGTTATACTTCTCAGGGCATGGAATGTTAGAGCCGAATACTCAGCATTCTGTCTTGTGTCTAGCAGATACCCGCAAAAATGACTTGCTAGGTACAGGGTTGGGTATGCAAAATCTGTTGCAAATATTAGAAGCTAGTTCAGCTCATCAACAGTTGCTTTGTTTAGACACCTGTCATAGTGGTGATATGAGGTTGTTCGGGAAAAACGCTGGTAGCGCCAGAGATGGAGATATCCCTGATAATTCACTCGATCCCACAACACAAGTCATGATGGATGCCTTGAGACAACGTGCTGCTCAAAGTAAGGGATTTTGCGCCTTACTATCTTGTGATCAAGGACAAAAGTCTTGGGAGTTTCCAGAATTAGGACATGGATTATTCACTTACTATTTGATGCAGGGACTGTTGGGCGAAGCAGCTGATTCACATGGACTCATTGAAGCAGACGGGCTTTACAAATATGTTTACCGCCAGACGCGACAATATATTGATAAATTAAATCAGCAACTGCGTCTGATTAATCAGCAAAAGTTCAACCGTGGGGATAGTCAACTCCATCCAGAATATCCCCTGCAAACACCTAAACGAATTGTAGAAGGAGTAGGAGAATTAATTGTTGGATTCAAGCCTGCAAAAGTTGAATCTCAAAAAGCAAGACGTGCAGTTGTGATTGATGGGCTTTCAAACAAGAAAACGACTACTGACTTGAGTCGATTATTTGCTGGTGCTGGCGATTTTGAGGTAGATTATTTTCCTCAAAAAGGCAAAAATTGGTCAGAGATACGGGGAACGATCCAAGGATTGACTCGTTGGCATAGTGAATCAGAAATAAAATCTTCTTCACAGTTCGGGATAGTAAGAAATATACCAACATTCTTATTATACTTGCGCGGGCACATCGAAGAAATCGAAGAGGGAGAAGCTTGGTTAATTTTGGGTGATGAGACGCGCCTGAGTCGTTCTTGGTTAAGACAAGAGTTACGCCGCGCTCAAAAAACTCAACAAATAATTGTCTTAGATTTAATTATTTCAGATTCTTCTGTTGCTACTTCCCCAGAAAATTGGATAGAAGATTTGCAATGTAGTGCAGAGTATGGACAATGTTTAATAGCCGCTGCAACGCCGGCTCATGAGCCAGAATTATTTTCCCAAACGCTTCTAGAAACTCTTATTGCAGCAAATCCGCAAGTCGGCTTACCAGTTGCTAAATGGATTACTCAATTACAAATGCTTTTACAAGCCAAAGGTATCAACTTGCACGTTTGGTTATCAGGCACACAAGCAGTCATTGATATTTTACCTGGTAATATTGGCACGACTTTCAAAGATTTGCAGGGACTAGAAGTATCTGAAGTTCAGGAAAACAAACAGGAAGACAAGGAAAATTCGCTCTCCATATCTCCTAATCTTCATGGAGTGGAATCTTCGAGTTCCCCACCTTTTTCTGCTCCCTTGTCTTCACGCCAATCACAAAAAGAGGAGTCTCTCTCTCCTTCTGCTCCTGATGTTCATGAATCTTTAGCAACCCAACAACCTCAACTCAGTTTATTTCTGGGTTCAGAACAATATACTAACCTGGAACAGTTACTAAAGCAATCTATAGGACCAATTGCACCTCTAATATTACAACAAGCTGTCACACAAGTAGCAAATTGCCAAGAATTAGTGGAAAATTTAGCTACTTACTTATTGCCACAGCAAAAAAAACAATTTGAGAAACAGGCAATAGCTATATTAGAAACATTCACTGTTTCATCTCAAGCCCAGTCAGCTAAATCGTTAAGAGGGGAACATCAAACAATCGATGCCAACTTTATTAGTAAATGCGAGCGTGAGTTGGCTTATTCAATTGGTCCGATCGCTAATTTTCTCATTAAACAGATTTTGCAATCTCAGCCGCAAATTTCCTTACCAGAATTTGTCACTCAGTTAGCTGAGAAAATTCCCGAACCAAAACAAGCTCTAGAGTTTGAGCGGCGCATGCTTGATCAATAGACTATGGGCAATACAGAAGTTTATATAAAACTTGAGGGGTTTCGTCCATAGCAGTAACGTAACACCGAGCGTGCAATGGACGGAATGGTC
Source organism: Iphinoe sp. HA4291-MV1 (assembly GCA_019359415.1). Classification (GTDB taxonomy): domain Bacteria; phylum Cyanobacteriota; class Cyanobacteriia; order Cyanobacteriales; family Nostocaceae; genus Brasilonema. Next base: position 36,287 of record JAHHHH010000069.1, read on the forward strand.
ACCTCTTAGGTCAACCAGGTTCCGCCACCGGATATTATTTTCCACTATACAATACAATCTTTATGGTTTAACATTGGCAGAAATTCTATTTGCTCCTACACCAGAAACAGTGCTTGAATGGATGACACAAGGAAAGGCTGTTGCTGGTGCCATTTCGTTAAACGTAATTCAATTACCACTACAGGACTGCTAGATTGGAAATATGTTATGTATTGTGCTGCTTCAAAAACTGACCAACGGGTAGAGATCATCATTTATGAAGAGCAAAAATCAAGTCATCTTCGCCTTATTGTTGAAAAGCGCTGTAGTCTTTTCACCCATTATACTGTCCGTTGGTATTGCCAGTGCCCAAAGAACACCTTCTTCCCCACAGCCTTCGGTACTTTCCACTCCATACCGAGAGGAAATACCGCGACTGACAGAAGAACATCGCGCTTTTCTTCGTACAACTATCTTGTTCAATGTCTGGCTAGCCATACTGACTCTAGTTCCAGTCACAGTCATTGCTGCTTTACTGCTCCTGCGACGGGTTGCTATTCGTGAGATAGTTGATAAAGCTATGGAACGGCTATATGGATTGGAAGAATTAGAAAAACAGCTAGCCACTGTTAAGCAAGAAGCACAAAAGCTCATCCAAGAGACTAGAAATGTGACTTCTGACTTAGACAAGGAAGTAAAGGCACTTCAACAAAAAATCAAAATAGAGCAAGAAAGTTTATCTAGACTTCCATCTGAAGTATCGTATGTTAAAGAACAACTTCTCGTAGAATTAGAAACAGCAATCAAAAACTCTAAACAAGAGGTAAAAACTTTAGAGGGTGAATTTACCTCTCAAGTTTCTGAATTACAATTGCAAACTCAACAACAAAGAAATATAACTTTTGAGAATTTAGGAAAATTAGAAGTAGAGCTTGCATCTCAAGTGTCTGAATTACAGAGCAGTGTTCAACAACAAAAGGATATTGTCCTTGAACATTGCGAAAAATCTCACTTGGAGTTTGCAACTCAACTATCTGGATTACAATTTGGTGCTGAGCAGCAAAAGAACAACATTTTTGAGGATTTGGAGCAATTACGGTTAGAGGTGACTTCTCGACTGACTGAATTACAGGAGAGTGTTCAACAACAAAAAGATATTGCTCTGGAAAATTTCGAAAAATCAAATTCGGCATTTACATCGGAAATATCCGGATTCCAATCGGATGCAGAACAGCAAAAAAGCAAAATTATCCGAAATCTGGAACAATTGCGCTTAGAATTTACATCACAACTATCTCAATTACAGGAGAGTGTTCAACAACAAAAGGATATAGCCCTTGAAAATTTCGAAAAATCAAATTCGACATTGACATCGGAAATATCCGGATTCCAATTGGATGCAGAACAGCAAAAGAGCAAAATTATCCAAAATCTGGAACAATTGCGCTTAGAATTTACATCACAACTATCTCAATTACAGGAGAGTGTTCAACAACAAAAGGATATTGCTCTGGAAAATTTCGAAAAATCAAATTCGGCATTTACATCTGAAATATCCGAATTCCAATTGGATGCAGAGCAGCAAAAGAGCAAAATTATCCGAAATCTGGAACAATTGCGTTCAGAATTTGTATCTATCCTCTATAAACTACAAGTAGATGCTCAACAACGAAAAGAAATAATTATAGAAAATTTAGAGAAATCTGGCGCTGAGTTTGCATCTCAATTCTCGGAATTACAGTTGAATGCTCAACAAAGAAAAAATATCATCCTTGAGAAGCTTGGAGAATTAGAAATAGAATTTGTCTCTCAACTTTCCCAATTGCAGAGGGATGCTCAACAAAGAAAAAATATCATGCTTGAGCAACTGTCTGTTGTCACACCTCCTCCTTTGATTCCAGAGTCTACTACCCCTAAAGTGGAGGAAAGAATACAGGAGGTATCACAACCATCTGAGGTAAGAGAACATACTGAAACTCAGGAGGAGTTGAAAGTTGATGATTATCTAAAACAAGGAGATTTTCTTTTCTCCCAAAGACGTTACGAAGATGCACTTGCAGTTTACAACCAAGCAGTAAAAATTCACCCCAAAGACACTGTTGCTTGGCTAAACCGAGGTATGGTTTTAGGGAGGTTAAAACAGTATCAAGTGGCGATCGCTTCTTATGAACAAGCTTTGAAAATCAAGCCAGATTACCATCAAGCCTGGGTTGACAGGGGTGTAGCACTGGGATATTTACAAAGACACAAAGAAGCTTTTGCTTCTTTCAAGAAAGCTACGCAAGTCAAGCCTGATGATGCTGTCGCATGGTTCAACCGAGGTCTTGCTTTGCAAGAATTGGAACGATACGAAGAAGCGATCGCTTGTTTTGACAAAGCTATCATGCTTAAGCCTGACTCTTATAAAGCTTGGAATAACCGAGGTTACGCCTTAGTGAGGTTGGGACGCGATGACGAAGCTCTTGAAAGCTTCGACAAGTCGTTGGAAATGAAACCAGACTACGCCAATGCTTACTATAACAAAGCCGCCTGTTATGCGCTGCAAAGACAAGTCGAGTTAGCCTTAGAAAATTTGCAACGAGCAGTTGAGATTAATCTTAATTATAAACAAGAAGCTGCAACTGACATAGATTTCGATGAAATTGCTAACGAGAAACGTTTCCAGCAATTTGTTGCTGAGGTAAACCACTAGCTAATCCGCTGATGGTAACAGTCAACAATTTGTTGCGTGACATCAGACACGCTCATACCATCAGTCTTAATTTCAATTGCATCCGTTGCTTTTTGCAAAGGGGAAACTTTGCGAGTGCTGTCTTTCCAATCGCGCTCAGCGATGTCCTTTTCCAGCTGCTCTAAACTGATTTCCAGTTGACCTTGTTTTTGAAAGTCTTGCTGGCGTCTACGAGCACGTTCGCCTACAGAAGCAGTGAGAAAGATTTTCACTTCCGCATCTGGGAAAACTTGGGTACCGATGTCTCTTCCTTCAGCAACTAAACCACCTTTTTTCCCCCAACTTTGCTGTTGTTTCACCAGTGCTTGACGTACGGCGCTTTGAGCGGCGATCGCCGATACTTTAGATGTCACCTCAATGGTGCGAATTGCTTGAGTTACATCAATATCGTTAATTCTAACCTGCACTGGTGTTTGTAAGTCTTTGCTGGGGGATAGTTTAATCACACATTGGTTAGCTGATTCTGCGATCGCACATTCATCGTCTAGAGCGATTCCCTTTTGCAGCGCCAGCCAGGTGATAGCACGGTACATTGCTCCCGAATCTAAGTATACCAGACCCAACTTTGCCGCCACTTGACGAGCAACAGTAGATTTTCCGGCTCCAGCGGGTCCATCTATAGCAATGATAGGTTGGCGATCGCGCAAGATGATATTGTCAATCAAACGTGTAGAACCAAGACGAACTGCGATCGCGAGCATTCCTTCCTCCTCAATTTTTTCTATAGGCATCAACGTATTTGGTTCAACCAACTCAATATATTCCACAGATATAGAACTAACCATTGCCACTTCCTGCTGCACCACTGCTATGAGGGCAGTGCAATCGCGTTCTCCAGTACAGAACGCTGCTTGGACCTTTTGCAAGCTGCGATACAATACTGCTGCTTGTTGCTTTTGTGTTGCTGTCAAATATTGGTTGCGAGAACTCATCGCAAGACCTGATGCTTCGCGCATCGTCGGACAAGCAACAATCTCTATCGGAAAATTCAAATCAGTTACTAGCCGTTTAATAAGGGCAAGTTGCTGACCATCCTTTTGACCGAAGTAGGCTCGATCAGGCTGTACCAAGTTGAAAAGCTTGGTTACAATCGTAGCTACACCTTGAAAGTGACCCAGCCGAGAACGACCACACAAGCCTGATATCATAGCAGATGGCGGGATAACTTGTGTAACTTTTGATTTTTGTATATTCTTCTGGGCAACTCCCACCTCTTCCGGAGTAGGAGCAAAAATCGCATCTACCCCTGCTTGAGAGCAAAGTAATTGGTCCTGGTCTAAAGTGCGAGGATAGCGTTGGTAATCTTCGTTTGGACCAAATTGCAGGGGATTTACGAAGATACTAACAATCACTATGGCATTTTCTTGCCGTGCCCGTCGAATTAAGCTTAAATGACCCTCATGCAACGCTCCCATCGTAGGAACCAAACCAACTGCTGTCTTTGACCTAGCAGTTACCTCAAATGGCAATAGCTGCGCTTGATCGACAAGCTGGTTTTCAAAACGGTGTTTAGCTAAATAGCAGCCAAGAGCTGCGACTGTCGTTAACAGGCGCACAAAAATACCCCTAGTGTTCTCTATCTCTTCCCAGTAGTTTATATCTGAAACTGAGAAAGACACCAGCAATTAGAGATATGAGATGGGAATTGGGCATGGGGCATAGGGCATGGGGAATTGGGAATTGGGAATTGGGAACAAAAGAGCTGGGAACTAGGAACTCCCAAATCGAGTATTATACATTGCCCCTTGCCCATTGCCCATTGCCCATTGCCCCTTGCCCATTGCCCATTGCCCATTTGTATCAGGCCCGAAAATGGTATTAGCACTTGACATTCTTGGATAGTACATTTAAACTAGTATTTAATTAACTGCGCGGTTAAATACAGATGTCTACCGATCAACTGAGTGTCACCTTTGCCGCTCTTGCCGATCCCACGCGGCGCGCCATCCTGGCTCATCTCGCCAAGGGTGAGGCATCGGTCACTGAGTTAGCCAAGCCCTTCGAGATGAGTCTTCCTGGAATCTCCAAGCATCTCAAGGTGCTGGAGCGTGCTGGACTGATCACGCGGAGTCGTGAGGCTCAATGGCGACCCTGCCAGATCAAAGCGGAACCGCTCAAAGATGTGGTGGATTGGCTCGAGCAATATCGCCAATTCTGGGAAGAGAGCCTTGATCGGCTGGATGATTACCTCCACGAATTACAAACCCAGGAGAAACAAGATGAGCAACAAAACTAGTTCCACTACGGCTCAATCTGATCGCGAAATCGTCATTACGGTTGAGTCGATGGGGACTATTATGTCCCGCACCTCTCAGTTAGATCCGGACGTGCCCATTTCTGTGCATCCGGCTCCCGATATTCTTAGGGCTTATCCCTTTTACCCATGTGGATATAATCGTGAC
>JAHHHH010000070.1 GCA_019359415.1 Iphinoe sp. HA4291-MV1
AAAATTGGTATGAACTCCAAAGAAATTTATCTCTTCAAGTGGCTCGTGATTTTATTTTAGAACACCTAACACAGAAGTTGAACTTAACTGCATAGTATCAATGTTCTGTCAATGCGTAAGTTCTACCCTTGATGATTGTCTATTAGACATTAGTTCTGGATCTGAGATCGAGTCAGAAGAGCCACAAGATTAAACCACCTGGTTATTCGCGACACATACTCGCGAATAATTTTGCTTCTTTTATTTTTGCAAATTTGGGATGCTCCCTATTTATGGGATTTTTAGGTAATATTTTTTGGAATAAAGAGTAGAAATTTTAACATTTGAGAGTGGTTTTTCAAAAAGTGCTCAACTTAAAATTTTTAAGTAGGTTGAAATTAGGTTATTAGTTAGTGTTTGGTGAATTTTTGAAAGTTCGGTTTTGGAGGTTGAGTAGTTTTGAATTGTGGTAAGTTTTAGTTATTGTTTGTAAATGTGGGAGTGTGTATATTACAAGTGAGAAGTAAGGTTGTTGAGCTTAGATGGTTTGAGATTGATTTGGTGAGAGTGATTGTGATGGTGCGTATAATCTTTTGAATCACTTTAGTTTTATGATTAATGTTCTAAATATGAATTTAGTTAAAAACACGAGTTTGTAATATGGATAAATTAAAGAAGAAAGAATTGTAAATCCCTTTTTGGACAACCTTTCTAAACCCGCTTTGGGAATGAGCGGTTCTGCCAAGCAGAACTTGCGAGCCTATATGCGAGCAAGAGCGAATGGAGAAGCGGAACCCAACCGGAGCGCAGCGGAGGGCGGTAGTAGCTAGGGTGTTGACTCTGTACCCTTTAGCCCATAAGACTTCATGCAAAAAATGTTTCGCCTGTTTTTATGGGAAAGTGGCTGTCCAAGGGCTTTTACACAAATAAAAAGTAATACGAATAATTTTTGGGGATTTTCCCAAAAATTCACAAAGTCAACACCCTAGACAGTGCGTCATCGACCATTGACCGGGGCGCGGGAACGGGGGAGTCAACTGGTTTTCTACTTTTTGACGCTAACTTAAATTATTTAACCAATGCGCTTACAGGCATCCCTAAGAACTTTGTCAGCAGTAAATCGTGTCAGACGTTCAGTCACACCGCGCAAACCAGGAAACAATGGTCCTGGTGAGGGTTGATATTCTGCCAGGATATCTGCTAGTCCTGATTGAATATCTACAACGCGGGTTTTCAGCTTTCCTTTGGTGGTAGACTTCCTGAAGGTGATGGTTCCGGACTTCATGTCAGTTGTTTGGAGTGCCAACGCTTCACTAACACGGCAACCAGTAAAAAGACAGATGCCAAATAAGGCGCGATCGCGTGGCGTAATTAATCCATCAGTAAATAGTAACCGCAGCTCCTCTGGGGTTAAGATTTTGCCTTGCCCGTTCCCTTGTACCTTCATGGGGGGTTAATCTCTCTCATGTTGGTATCTTACACGAAATCTCAGTTTCGTGGATTAGTGAGCCAAAAGTATTGTAATTGCGTCTGGGCTGAAAAGCCAGCAGGTGACACTTAATCAAAACTTATACTTCTAATGAGCCAGAACTGCCATTCTAGCGTTTCGGTCATCAAAGCGATAAAATCTACTTATATCAATGCCTTTTTACCTGAAGACAGGTATAATTAGCCTTTTTCATGTTGTCATGATAGATACCAAATGCGAGCAGCAGTGATATCAAAGCTGATATCAAAATAATTTCGCCTTTTTAAGAAGCCATCTACACGACTTTCTATACAAGGATAGACAGTGAGTGTTTCTGAATTCAACCAGATGATAATAAATCGTTTTGCAGGAGAAAATATAATGAATGACCAAAAGACAAGTGATTGCTTTGCCTCCTATGCTGGTTTCTCTGTTGGAGAGAAGGTGACATACTTAGTCAAATCAGAAGTAACCAAAGATGGGATTGAGATTGGAGGCAAGCGTTTGGGAATGCTGGCGACCATAACTAACATCTCCCGCCACTTGCTAAGTCAAAATTCCTTTGTGTTTATGCTTAGTTTTGAAGATGACACACTACCAGAAGCATTGAAAACGCAACCTGTAACTTTCCCTCAAAACTCAGGCTGGTTTGAGAAGTATACAGATTTCTGACAAAAATCTCAAGCAAGTTTCTACCATTCTAAAATTGATGCTTACGTGTAGCGACCTGCAATTATAAATGCCCAAACCTGCAATCAAGCTATTTTCAAACCAGGATTATTTGCAACTAAAAAAGTTAAAAAAACGAACATTTTTTTAACTGCCCCACTGTTAAGGCTTTCTGAACCATAAACCGTCTATTTTCAAGTCAAATAAATGCTCAAGGGTTATAAAAGAGAAAACGGGGTTATATCATGTAGGTTTTGTGAAATTGGCAAGTTTTTTTGCGGATGCAGGCGCAGGCTGTAAGCCTAACAGCCTAAACCCTTCCTTAAAAGATGTGGGCTTGCGGCTGTTGATTTGTCATTTTAGCTTAAAGGAAGTAGAACCTTTAATTTTAACAGTACCAGCTATAGCTCCATCTGGAAGTGTAACCGAACCTATATATTCCCATCGACCACTCATGGTACTAGGCTCTTCAAAAGAGAAGTTAAAATTCATTCCCAGACCAAAGTCATCATGACCACTTATAATTGATTTTTCCTCAAGAGAAATTTGTTCTCCCTTCAGTTCACCTTCAAATTTCCTAAGTGAAGATGGAAACTTTATTTCAGCACTTAACCAACCAGTGTTTTCATCAAAAGATTTGAAGCGTATTTGAAAATTTCTTGTACCAAACGTGTTATCTTTTCGCTCTATTCCTTCAAATTCAACAGTTACAGTTTCTTCCTTCCACTTACCGGATAGCCATGAACCACTCTTAATCGCTGATTTTATCCGATTTCTCTTTTCTTCTTTTTGCCTTACTTCTTGTTGAATGCCAGCTATAAAGTCTTTTTCCTCCTTTGAATCCCGAATCATAAGATTACCACTGAAGGAATTAATAGGTTTTCCAAAATCAGCCATTGGATTCTTACTAAAGCTAAAATCTGCATACCACTTTTTTTCAACCAGTCTGGCAATGGATAAACCTTGTATATTTATCTTTTGGCCTTTCTTCTTGGATAAAGCTAAAAAAACTATATTAGCTTGTTTTTCAAAAGGTATATCTACTATTTTCCCTACACGGGTGAATAGGTCTTCCTTCAGTTGAGCTTGTGCCTGAAAGCGTTGCGAAACTTTTGACTCACTTGCTGTTCCTAAGTTTTCTCTTTCTTTAATCTCTAAAGATGTAATCTCCCAGTACTCTGGGACTCGATTTTGAAGCTGTTGTTTTAGTTCTAACGTACTGGGAGCAGGTTGGCTACAACTGTTTAAGACAATAGTACAAGATGCAACCGTTATAGAAAAAATGATTCGGGTATAAGTATGCATTAGAAACCTACTTTAGATACAGTACTACAGATTCTTCTTGCTTTTCTGGTCCAAAAGGACTTATTTCCGCAAGAGGGATATTTGCCATTCCTACATATGTTCTTTTACCTTCCATTCGGTCTAAGTTCACCAAAGATAAAATATACTCAGAACCTACGTTAATGTGGTCACATTTGATAACTTGTGTCGTTTTAAATTGAAGATTTATACCTTCACTAATCGAACCTTTGAATTCAAGAATTGCTCCGTCCCCTGGATATTCCATTTGTCCAGTAAAGGTGTTTGAAGAACTATCAAACGAGGTAAAAGTAATAAGAAATGAATGAAATGGTTTTTCACTTCCTGTACGTTCTCCTGAAAACTTACCTTTATTACTAACCATGTTAAGCACTACTTCTTTTTCAGCCTTAACTTGTTTTTTCACTTCGTCTCTAAACTCAGATTCTTCTGGACTATCAAGAAGAATTACTTTCCCACTAAAATTACTACGAGGTTGACTTGTATTTGCCGTAGGATTAGTGTCAAATCTAAATTCATTATTCCAAGTGTCAGCACTGCGTTTTGATGTAGAGACACCGTAAATATCTACCTTTTGACCACGACTTTCAGCTTTTTTAAGAAACGAAATACCTTCTTGTTTCTTTAAAGGGATATTATCTAGATTGCCTACACTGTAAAAAGTGTCTTCTTGTAGTTCAGCGCTAGCTTTAAATCGAACTAACACTAGAGGTTCTACTTGGTTGCCTAAATTCTCTTGGCCTTCTACATGAAAAGATTTCACCTGCCAATAGGAAGGTAGTTGAGCTTGAAGTTGTTGCTGTAATACAGATTTATCTGGCCCCAATTGGCTACATCCTACAAATACAAAAATACATGGAGCTATTAGCCAGGGAAAGAATAGATTTCTTCTGTTCATAAAAATTAAGATGTGGATAGTACTAGACTGTTCGGCGTGTCAAATGCGTACTGATTTCAGCGAATCCTTATCGAATCAGGTTATAAATCCGTTTGGCTACTCTACTGGCAACTCTTTGCACTTCAATCTTTACTTCCTGCCACCAACCAGGGACAAAAGCGTCCCACCAGACTCTGACTTTGCCAGTTCCAAAGCCTTGCCCTATTCCTTCTAAGCGTCTCAGGTGCTGGCGCGACTGCATGAGTTGAAAGGCTTGCTCATTAAACTCCTCCAAGTCGTGATAGCGTACCTGATAAGTTCGCCCAGAAATGTCTAAAACTGGGGTTTGGCTCTCCTGTGCCAGTTGCAGCAGATTATCGATTGCTTTTAAGTGGAGTTTTGAACGCCCGATAGCTTCGGCCTGTCGTCTCCAGAGCAGCAGTTCACCAGTGGAGATTTGCCCTGTTCCTTCAGGACCGGAGTAGGAGGAGTAAGGGGGGGCTGACTCAAAAATCCGCTGCCCGTGATGTGCCTGCTGGTGAGCACTTTCTAATTGCTCGACCAGATTAGACGCTTGGCTGGCTAGGAGTTCTCCAAGGAGTCGGGTGAGTTCTCCGGTGAGGCTTGCGGTAACTGCCTCATGTCCTGCCCAAGAGGCATCAGACGGGGACTGCCCTGCATCCGATGGAGCAAAAAAGCTGCGCCACTGCCCCTGCTTTCGCGAATTTGTGAGCGCATCTGCTCAAAAGCTTCAGTAATTTCCCCTGAGTTAAGTTGCTGGTTAATGGTCTGCACTACCAGAGCCGGGATAAAAGGAGCAATTTCCTTGACCGAGCGTTCAACCATATCGGCTACTGTTTGGGCTACCACGCCACTAACCATGTCGCTGGCGTCCATCGCTTGGTTGGAAGTAAACCCAGAAGCGTCAAACTCCTTTTGGTCAAACTCCTCTTCTAGCGGCTGGTTTGTAGCTTGTCCGCCACGTTTCAGGGCAAAGTACTCCTTTACCTGCTTGTATTTCTTGCCAGCATCTAACATCTGGCGGGCTGGGAGGAAGTAGTTCTCTATCTCCTCATGGGTATACTCCTGTTTGCCAGTACTCAGTCCGCACACCTGTAGCGTTTTATAAACCGTATTGTCCGATAAATTGAATTTAGCTTCTAAATCTTTCTTGGTGTACATGTGCTTAACTTCAACCTGTGCTATAAAGTGAATCTCTGTTAGCTACCAAGGGATACCACGCCTGGTACTGCATGGTAGCGGTTGGTAAAGGGCTTGGTAGTTAGCCTCTTTATTTAGGTTTGCCTAAGAACTGATTTTGAGTCTTAAACTGCGGGAAACTGGCTTAAACCTGTGAAAAATGGCCTCACTTTTGAATGGCTTGTCTGCTAGTAATTGTGTCTCGTGGACTGGAATGTGTATATACTTACTGCCTTTAATACCCCTTTCCAGTCCAATTTGACTCATGGCTTAAGCAAAGCTGTCTTGCAGTTGGCTCAATTTGGAGCGAGTTCCAAACAGCTTGCGACAGTTGAGCTTACCTCTTGAGTCTAAAGGTACAAGATAGGCGTGAATGTGCGGTGTGGCTTCGTCCAAATGGAGATGTGCCAGCACAATGCGGTCTCCGTAGGTCTTACTTAACCATTGACAGGCGGCTGCTTGGAAATCTACTAAGCGTGATGGTTCATAGTATCCTGCCTCACTTTTGTCATCCGGTCGGAAGTATTCGGGGCTGGCACTCAAGAGTATTTCCACTGCTAGAACTGCATTCTTGCGGATTGGCTGCTTTCCGATTCGATTTCTAACTAAAGAATCTAGTTCCTGTGTCTCCTCCCCAATAATACAGATATGCTCCTTTTCTGGATTAGCGTTAGGAGTGAAACGCTTTCTGCCTGTGTGCTGAGCCGAAGGTTTAAGATTACCTGCCTTGAGCTTTTGGATGCGACAAATTCCGTATGCCATTGAGTTGAAAAAGCGCAAAAGGTAAGTTGTTGCTTGCAAGTGATTAAATTAAATACACCTCTTCCTTACAAAGGAATACCTTTGAACTGACCTCGATAATCGCTGTTGCACTGGAAGTAGTACCATTTATTGTCTGAACTATCCAACCAGCGAAAGTAGATTTGGCTTACGCGCCTGTGTTTTGGTACTGTGCAGTTGTGCTGGTCGCACTGGGCACTAACTGGAGAGTTATCAAGCCAAAACTGAGTTTGGGATACAGGCAGACTCCAAAAAACGTGGATAGTATCATTTTTCTGACCATTTTCTATGCTTACTGTTGCCCCTGAGGGGGTAGTGGCCTGTTTGCTAGTATTCTGTCCCAAGTGGGGTAGGACGCTAACTAGTCCTAGTCCTAGTAAGACAAACAAGAGTGCAGGGATTGTTAGTGAGGTAGTTTTGGCTTTTGATTTTTCTACTTTTTTGGTGGTGGTTGCATTGGAATTGTTCATCAATCTTGTGTTGGGAGTGCTTTAGGTAGGCCGTCAAACTAAGTTGCGGCTTCCTTTTGGGATACTTGCGTGAACTACCAATGGCTAAAGCACATTGGCTTCTAGGGTCATTAGCTCTTTTCTTATAAGCAGCCTCGCCTATGGCTCGTACCAAGCCGATTGACTTGCCAATTAATAACTTTCTGATTTTTGGCAAGTATCAGCCTTAACCCATCTTAAAAAGCTTTGGGCTTGCGGCTGTGGTTTTGTCAAACAAAGATGATATTGCCTGCTCATGTCTGTACTACTGCTTTAGAACACCTGTGCTCTTGGTGGCGCTTATGCTTATTTCTACTTAGGGGTAGAAAGTTTGTAATTACAGGAGTTAATCTGCGCAATGCGATTATACTGATTGAGAACAAGGGTAAGCCTCCTATGTCTGATGCCTTGTACTAGAAGAAACAAGAAAAGAGAATGAGAAACAAGTGCTGTTTTAGGGGTTATATTTAGCTGAAAAATTGGCGTCTTCAAAAAGACACCACACCTAAAAACATCAGGTTTTGTGATAGTAACCAAAAGCCCTAAACTATCTCAGACAGTTTTTACCGAAAAAGTACTTTTAGTGCTACAAGTCAAAGGACTGTTGAAGAAGAAATTTTTTGTAAATTAACATGACTTCACTCTCCTTTGGGTGTTGTAAAAATTACTACCTATTTGACGAAGACTTTAGGACGACGCATTTATCTACACCGAAAGTACCAACCCTCCCGAAATCAAGCAGTTTATTAGAAATAATTGTCGATTAATACTAAACATCCTGCTTGATTTGGGCACTTCACGAGTATCCGTGGAGCGCAGAACGGTTAATCGTAAAAGGGTTGGTACTTGGGCGTGCAGGTTTCCCCCCGGACAACTAGAGAACATTAAACATGTCTAAAAATAGACACAGCATTTTTCTGCTTATTCGGTAGATACCCTAGAGTCTGAAATTAAGAATAGCGTATTTACTGTTACCCAAGCAACTTTTACACGTAATATCCGTAAATTCTGGTAGAATCTAAGCTACAACCTTGGGAAAGCATAATTCCTTGGGAAAAACCTTGGGGATTTCCCAGATTTTTTGGATACATTTTCTTCACTTTTGCAATGAACAGTAACAGTAAAGGTCGGCATCTAAGTTGGAAGATAGGTAAAAAAAATGCCAAGATACTTGTTGAAGCTCTACACTGTCTTGCTTGTGGGGATTTAGATGGAATTGCAGAAAATTTACATTCTATAAAAAATATCAGGTATCATTGGGAAGAAAAAAACCTGTGGGTGACGAAGACAGCGCTTGACGACCTATCTAGTTTGACTAAGAAACAAGGTTGTAAGTTGGAACCAGAGCCAATTCGCAACGCTCTTCACTGCTTAGAAGCTCTTGGATTCTTAGAAGATAAGCGTGGTGTAACCAACTCAAAGACAAGAACTGGTTCAAAGCACTGGTGCTTTGTGCTGAAATTAAATCATCAGGAAAAACAAGAAAACTTGAATTGGCTGTTCGGTAGCAAGGATGAAGAAGGAGAATGGGAACGCCGCAGAATTCATGGAGATGAAGTTTTACAATCCAACTCACAAAAAACCTCCTTATCTAAATTAGATATACCTCCTTGTCCTTATCGTGGGCTATATGCTTTTCGGGAAGAAGATGCAGATTTCTTCTTTGGTCGAGATACATTCATTGAAGAATTAGTGACAGCGGTCCGTAGAAAGCCTTTAGTTTCACTGATTGGACGTTCTGGCAGTGGCAAGTCCTCTGTGATATTTGCTGGACTGATTCCTAAGCTGCGGCAACAAGGGTGCTGGTTATTTGTAGACTTCAGACCCGAAAATCGTCCTCTTTATAATCTAGCCAGACAATTAAATAAGTTGTTAATCCCCCAGTGGGAAACAATGAGTCAAAACGAACAACGGCGTGAAACAAGAAACTTAGCCAATGACTTTCGGCAAGATGTCAGTGCTTTACAAGATGTAGTTGCAGATATCCTGCAAAAACAGCACTCTACTCGCCGTTTGCTGCTAGTTATTGATCAGTTTGAAGAACTGTACACTATCAGCCCAGAAGATGAACGTCAACCTTTTTTAAATCAACTGCTAAAAACCGTCCGAGTATTTTCTGCCAAGCAGATACCAGATTTGGTTGTGATTTTGACTTTGCGAGATGACTTTTTAGGACATGCTCTTGATTCTTCTCTTGGAGAAGCATTACAAGAGTTTAAAACAGAATTTTTATACGCTATGACCCGCCAGCAGCTTCAAGAAGCAATTGAAAAGCCTGCTGCCAAGCAGGGTGTTATCATTGAAGATTGTTTGACTGAACGCATTTTGGATGCTGTTGTCGGAGAGCCTGGGATGTTACCATGTTTGGAGTTTGCCCTAACACAGCTATGGGAAAGGCTAAAACCATCAAACACAGAAACTAACCAGCTTTTGCTAAACCATAGGGCATACATAGAAATTGGTGGTGTAGAAAAAGCTTTAGCAAATCACGCAGAGCAAGTATTTGAAGAACTTGCTGATTATAAACAACAAGTAACACGAATTTTTATCCAATTAGTTAATTTTGAGGAAAAAAAGCAAGACACCCGCAGACTCGCAACCCGTACTCAAGTTGGTAAAGACAATTGGAATTTAGTAAAACACCTAGCGGATGAACGATTAGTTGTAACTGGGCGAGACGAGGCAACCAAGGAAGAAACCGTAGAGATTGTCCATGAAGCTTTGATTCGAGGATGGGACCGTTTGCGTCAGTGGATGGAAGAAAACCATAAGTTTCGTACTTGGCAAGAACGTTTGAGAAATGCAATTGAGCGATGGGAAGCAATTAATCGTGATGATGGCGGTTTGTTACAAAAAGCACTCTTGGCGGAGGCAGAGGAATGGATAGATAAACGAGACGACGAGATTACCCCAGAGGAAAAGGAATTTATCAGAAGAAGCCGAGAATATGAGAATCGAGGCAGAAAACTTCAAGAAGAGTTAAGAAGACAGGCTGAACTTTCTGAGATTGATGCACTTGTTTCATTATCTGAGTCCCGACTTCTACTGCACGATCAAATAGGAGCTTTATTAGTAGCGGTTAAGGCTGGCAAAAAATTGCAGTCTACGATAGCACGAGCCGATGATATCGAGCGTCTAACTGTGGATAGTTTACGGCAAGCCTTAAACGGTATTCAAGAGCTTAACCGTTTTGAGGGGCATAACGGTAGAGTTCAGTGGGTGAGTTTCAGTCCTGATGGAAAAATGATTGCTTCTGCTAGCGCTGACAAAACCGTTAAGCTATGGCAACTTGATGGCACACTACAACAAACCTTTCAAGGACATAAAGATTTGGTATATGGTGTCAGTTTCAGTCCTGATGGACAAACAATTGCTTCAGCTAGTCGTGACGCAACAGTAAAACTATGGCGGCTTGATGGCACACTGTTGCAAACATTCGGTGAATATTGCGATAGTAATGTGAGTTTCAGTCCTGATGGTTTAAAGATTATTTTTTCAAGTTGTCCTGACAAATCCGACAATGAAAGAATAGTAATACTTTGTGAAATCAATGGTAATATACTGCAAACCTTCCAAGGTTACAGTGATAGGATTTGGCATCTAAGTTTTAGCCCTGATGGTCAAACATTCGTTTCAGCTAGTTATGACACAACACTGAAGCTATGGCGGCCTGATGGTAGGCTACAACAAACCTTCCAAGGTCATAACGATAGAGTTTCTTGCGTAGATTTCAGTCCTGACGGTCAAACTATTGTTTCCGCTAGTCATGACACAACAGTAAAACTATGGCGGCTTGACGGCACACTACAACAAACCTTCCAAGGTCATAGCAACAGGGTTTTGTGCGTTAACTTCAGTCCTGATGGTCAGATGATTGCTTCAGGAAGTGATGACAAGACTCTTAAACTTTGGCGGCTTGACGGCACACTGTTGCGAACATTACAGGGGCATACAGATGGAATTTATAGCGTGGATTTTAGTCCTGATGGTCAGATAATTGCTTCAGCTAGTTTTGATAAAACGGTTAGACTATGGCGATTAGACGGCACAGAAATAATTTTAGATTTTGATGCTCAGTTAGATAATCTATTGATGCGTGGCTGTAATTGGTTACATGATTACCTAAAAACTAACCCTAATGTAAGTGAGAGCGATCGCCAAAACTTGCTTCCATACATTTGAAGTATATAGAAGCCTTCTAAGTATCTCAAACAAGCTTATATAATTGACAGTTCAGTAACTATCTTGTTGAATTAGCTTAATGTCCTCGCTGCTATGTTTTATTGATGAAAGCGGAGATCACAATTTAGACTACTCAAAAGTCAATGATCCGTACGAAGTATTTGTTTTATCGGCTGTTTGTTTCCAAGAGAGTGACTACCTAATTTTTGATCAAAAGTTTAGAGAACTAAAGACTCACTTTTTTGGTGATGATAGTTTTATTGTGCATACTAAAGAGATGACCAGACCTGGCAAATCCAAAGACGCCAGGAATCTGCAATTCGGCAAGCCTGAATTTAGAACAAGTTTTTACTCAGCGATCAACAAGTTAATCGAGGAAACTAGTTTTGAATTAGTTAGCTGTCTAATTAACAAGTCGCACTTAATGAGCAAAGCAGCAATTGAAGGTATCAACGCTGAAGATCCCTATATTTTCTCCTTACAGTGGGTTTTAGACAAAATATTCTTTAGATGCAGAGATGATCTGACCTGTAAGATTTTTCCCGAAAAAAGAGCCGATAGGGAAAATTTACAAATTGAATTGGAAATGTTACGCGTTAAAAACGCAGGTACTTTGAGGTATAAACCAAAAGAAATCAGTCAAAAACTAGAAGAATTTACTTTAAAAGATAAAAAACTGAATCTAAGCGGCTTGCAACTGGCAGATTTAGTAGTAACTCCAATCGGTAGGGACTTTATTGGTAAACCTGAAAGACCAGGTAATGAAGTCAGCTATAAAGTTGTGAAAAGTAAAATGAACACTAGAGACTTTACTTGTCTTCCCTAGAAACGGTGAAGGGAGTCACCGCGTCCGCAATAACTCCCCTACTCAGCTACAATGATATCTGCAATTGCTCAGCTTGTCAAGTTGAAACATCCGCTGAAAAACATGGTAAGCAGCTTGTCAAAATTGACAGATGGTATCCTTCCTTTAAAACTTGCGCCAGTTGCAACGGGAATATCCTAACTCTCCCTATCTGTTTGTTTCCGAACATGGGACGGTTATGGCTGCTGCAACAGCGAGAAATATCATTGAGCGTTCAGGGACTTTAGCTGAACTGACCTTAAGTGTGCATCTGCATATGTTACGTCATGCCTGTGGATTCTATCTGGCTTCAAAGGGTCATGACACCAGAGCAATTCAGGCCATTCGTGAGAGGTTAAGATAATCTTACTTTTGTCAATTAGAAATTATGCTGAAAATTTGGACAAAGCATAGGTGTTAAGTTAACTATTGTACTGAACTGATCGGTCAAGAATAAATGATGCGTATCCAGATTACGCGATCGCCTGCTCAAAAATTGTGTTTCCAACCCTACTTTTTAGCCATATTTTTAGTACTATTGCTTATTGACAAATGGAATACGACCTTAACCTCTCACGAATGAATTCAGGCTTATCTGGGACACAAGAATATCCAACACACTATTCGCTACACCGAACTATCGAGCGATCGCTTCCAAAATTTTTGGCTCGACTGAACCTAGTTGTGGTTCAAAATCTCTACAAATCAATGTTTTCAACTGCTTTTGTTTACAAAACTTTACAACGTGTCCCATTTTGCACGTATCCCGGCTGTACCCCAGATAAATTCCATACCTTTGTACCCAAATGTACCCATTTTTGGTTATCCGCATTATTTTTTTGACTAACAAGCTTGTCAGGTAAAGTTTCCAAGGTTCAGTTGTTGTTAGTAATAAGTATTTTTACTGGTTTTTGGCGAGATCTATTCGGGGTTTCGTTTTTGCCTTTCCCGCGTCAATTTGAGGCATTCAACACTTGGCATAAACCCCAAACTCAAGATATTAATCCCAAGTTCAGTTTTTCCGAAAAAAAGTAAACCAAATCCAGTTGCGTTGATTGAGGCTACCATAGTCAGGGCAAGAATTTTACCTGCTATGGCAATTCTTTGAGTCATGTTGTCCTGGATTTGATTCGCGCTTGAGCAACTGGACAGTTGTGACGCGGTGTCATTTTTTGGCATAATTCCCTTTTGTACTAACAGTTCTCCCAAACGTAACTGCGTTTGGGAGGTTTGCTTTTACACGAATATACGCCAAGTAAATGAGAGAATAAAGATTGAAAAATTATTAGATTTGCGCTACGTGTAGAACTCAACTCATTGCAGTATAATTTTTCTATGTCTGTTGTCTCTTTGCATTTTCCTCTTGTTTGTGCTAACAGTGTACTTCTGCCAGCCAGACTCGGTACCAGTACCAATGGCAGATAAGCTGCTGTTAACCCTAGTTGAGGCTTAAGCACTCACTGGGCTGTCCAAAGAATTTTTGCGTAATGCGATTGCCCAAAGGGCAGACGCCAGAGGCGTATCGCACAGGAGAAGTTGAAAGCCAAACTGATTGGTAAAAGCTGACGAGTTAAGTGCTCTGATTTAGATGAGTATGTGGGTAAGCTGTTTTGAATCTCGCCAAATGTCGCCAAGAGACAGTAAGCCAAAACTTACTGATTTACCAAACAGTGTGTGAAATCACTCAGGGCAAACACATTTAAATTTTACAAAAATACGTTGACAAAAAGCGAAGCTTCTATTGCAAATTCTTAGCATAAAGATTTTTTTCTGATGTGTTAGTTTATCCCACATTCCGCACCTTCAACTGTCACATATCTACTAAACTTGTCAGCAAAATGGTACTTTAGTACTAAAATGAAAAAGTAAGCGCGTCACATCCGTGTTTTTAGTTCTAAATTTATCTTTTCCCTAAGTAATTTCTTTAGGTGTGGAATGTGGGTTTACATCTACTAAATTCGCAAACATAACAGCAGACGGTGTACGTCTCGTTTGACAGTAGGTTCAGTTCATGGAGCAGACAGATACGTTTCAAATTCTTTCTCTAAGTGGCGGTGGATACCTTGGTCTTTACCAAGTTACTATCTTATGTGAACTCGAAGAGAAAGTTGGAAAGCCGATAGCGCAATGTTTTGACCTTTTAGCAGGTACATCAATTGGCGGAATTGTTGCGCTTAGTTTAGCTTTAGAAGTTCCTGCGACAACAATCCTACACGCTTTTGAAAAACATGGAAAAACTATCTTCTCAGATAGACCAGCACCACAATCAACACTTGGAAAGTTAGCTGACCTTGCACGCTCGCTTATAAGTTCTAAGTACAAGCACACTGGATTGTGTAATGCATTAAATGAGTTTATCGATGGTGCAACACTCATTGGTGACTTAAAACATCCAGTTATAATACCGACAATTAATTTGACGAAAGGTAGACCTCAAGTTTTTAAGACACCTCATCATGAGCGCTTTGAACGAGATTACCGAGTCAGCGTACATGAAGTAGCTTTAGCCACTTCAGCGGCACCTACGTTTTTTCCATTAGCACAGGTCGGAGATGAACTTTTTACTGATGGAGGACTTTTTGCAAACACGCCAGACTTTGTTGCACTTCATGAAGCTGAGTATTTTTTTCAGATACCGACAGAGCAGATTTTTATTTTGAGTGTTGGAACAACCACATCACAGTTCTCATTTTCGCATAGTATTGGTCGAGACTTAGGAATATTGAAATGGTTTTATGATACACGGCTAATGTCTGTCATACTCTCTTCTCAGCAGAAGATGACTGAGTTTATGTTGAAGCACAAGCTAGATGATCGCTACGTTCGTATTGATTCAATCCAGTCAAAAGCTCAGGAACGTGATTTAGGACTTGATGTCGCAACACAAGCAGCTCAGTCAACCATAAAAGGCTTGGCTAAGGCTTCGTTACGAGAAGTTATTTCCAATCCTACACTCCAAAGGATGTTACAGCACACTCCAAAGAAACCCTATTTTTACTACGGTCGTTTTAGTAGCGAAGTTAAGAATTCATAATTTATGGGAATAGCCGCATCTTTGTTTTTTAGTTACAACACCCAAAAGCAGACATTACATCGGCGCATAGTTCCAAGCGATGAGCAAAGAGAGACACAGCAGCAACGATGGAATGACCTTGCTGAGTATCTCAAGACAGACTTAAAAGAAGTTAGTGGCTATTCAATTTACTCATGGCTACAAGGTTCTTATAAGTTTGCTACCCAATTGCGGCCTCTCTCGCAAACGGAAGAGTCTGATATAGACTTGGGGATTTACTTTGAGTGGCGTGGTGAGCCTGAAGATGGTGACTTTTCTCCCTTACAACTTAAGAAAATGGTGCAAGAGAGTATAGAACGCTACGCAAAAAACCAAGCAGATATTAGAGAGGTAGCTACTCCAAAGAAATGGTGTAACCGCATACATTATGATGGGGGGTTTCATATTGATGTGCCAACGTATCACTTAGACAGTTCGCGTGACGCAAGAGCATTAGTAACAGAAGACGATGAATGGGAAGATAGTGATCCAAAAGCGATTTATGTGTGGTTTAAAGAACAGGTTAGCGAAGAAGTCCGTCCTCAAGTGCAGCGTCTCATACGGTATCTAAAGGCATGGGCAATTCTAAACATCAAAGAAGAAGAAAAGCCATCCGCAATTTTATTAACTGTTTTAGTTGCAGAGTCTTATGCGAACCTTCGTGAAGATGAAGTATCTGGTGACGACGAAGCTTTAGCTGCAATCGTTAGCTTAATCTTGGAACGGCTCAAGCGGAACTCGAAGGTATACAATCCTGTTAATACTGCTGAAATTTTATCGGATCGGCTTGGACAGTCCGGGATTACAGCATTTATAAATCACCTTGATAACTTTTCTAGCATCGCTCAACAAGCAATGGCAAGTGATTCGGAATTTGAGGCTGCTGATTTTTGGAGTAAGATTTATAAGTATTTCTTTCCATTACCAGAAGCACAAGAAGCAAAGTTTTCAGAATCGAGAGCATTTGTACCTTTAGTTTTTGTCGAGGCAAAGCGTAAAAAACAATTGTTTCAAAAGGTAAATCAGTGGTCTGGTTCAAATGGTATTTTTGGAATTCCTAAAAACTGCACTATAAGTTTTGAGTTAAAAAATTACAAAGAGCTTCCTTATAGTGCAACAGTCGAATGGACAGTTAGAAATGAAGGTAAAGAGGCTGAAAATTTGAACGACATTGGTCATCTTGCTGGTACAGGATTTTTTGCAACAGAAAGTTCTGCTTACAGGGGACGCCATTATATGGACTGTGTTGTGCGTCAGTACGACGGTAATATTATAGCCGTACGGCGAGTTCCAGTGCATATTGTTTGAAAATGAACCAACCCCACAGCAAGCTGTGAGGTCTCTTCACCCATCCAGTTCTACCTCTAAATTAGTCCTTCCTCTTCAAAGAGATCTAGAGAGTTATTCTTGTAGATTTGTTTGTACTCCTTCTTGTAATCTCTACCTTGATTTTGAATGTATCTTTGAATAGTTTCTTCTCCACTATATTTGGAGACTGTATTGATGTAGTAGGAGTCAGACCAGAACTACCCTCCCCACAGTTTCTTTTTCACCCTCTGGGTGTAATTCAAATATCTTTCTAGCTAAAATACTTTTGATTGTTTGTACTGCACTACTTGGGACTATTTTAGGAGCTAATTGAATTAGGAAGTGTATGTGATTAAGATCGCAGCCAATTTCAAAAAATCCTATTTCGTACCGATCTGAAATGTCTAAACATACCTGTTTAACTGTGGCTTCTACTTGAGGTGAAAGAATACCTCTTCTGTATTTGATGACCGCAACCAAGTGATACATAAGCAGACTGACACTATGCCTTTTTCTGATGTGTTGGCTTGGCATAGGTGTATTCTTCTATCTGTATCTATAAGTGCTAGTTTTCTGTCTACCCCACAGCAAGCTGTGAGGACTTCTTTAGATTTAGAGTAAATACGCTATTTTTAATTTCAGACTC
This sequence comes from Iphinoe sp. HA4291-MV1, assembly GCA_019359415.1. GTDB lineage: Bacteria > Cyanobacteriota > Cyanobacteriia > Cyanobacteriales > Nostocaceae > Brasilonema. The sequence goes on from JAHHHH010000070.1 coordinate 16,817, forward strand.
TAAGCAAATACTAGGGGTTGAAACTGTGAGAAACTCTCTCAGGAACTTAATCTGTGGCTTAATTTCTACTACTGCTATCGCAATTCCTGTTGCTGGTACAACTCTTGATGCTGGAGCTGCCAAAGCTGACGAAATTAGAATCGTTTCATCCAGAACTTTTAGCCCAGTTAGCGGAGTTACTGGACACAGTGCTATTGGCAGATTTGATGATTCAGGTAACTTTATTGAGGCAATTGCTCAATGGCCTGATGGGGTTAGAAAAGGAACTTGGAGCACAACAGATGTCGAAATGGTTACTCTACGTAACTGTCCTGAATGTTCTGTTCGCAAAGCCAGAGTTTCTACCAATAGAGCAGATTGGATTATGGGAGATATGGCACGAGGAGTAACAAGACCATATTACAATTGGTGGGGTTTATATACTTGCAGTCAGTTTGCAATGAATATGTGGTATAATATTATAGCCAAAAGAGAGGCTTCTAACGGCTGGACTCCGACAGATTTGAGTTCCAACATTAGTCGTTGGAACAACTGGCAAAATGGTGCATGGTTCGACAACGGAAATAGATGGGAATAAATCTACTTTTCATAACCTCCATTACTGATTTACAAAGAGTAAAAACCACGTTAGTTTAAAATTTCATATCAAGCCTGCTAGTGTTCATATTGCAAGCTTTTATTTTTTTAATTATTGTTTTGTAATATGCGGTCTAAATTCTATATCATACCTTTTCTTATAACGCTGGTACTACCCTTAAATAACGTTTTTCAATTTCTAAACACTAACAGCACAAGCAGGGCAGCAGATTGGGCAATAGCCTATCCCTTTATCACTTTCGTCATCGTCTGGGGCGTCTACGTGCTACTTTACCTGAGCTTGAATAAGAATAAAAACTTATACAATTTGGATAGACCATTTTATATTCTACTTACTATCTCAATCATCTTTTCGCTCAACCTACATATACTTGTAATGGCAGGAGTGAGAGATTTATTTAAGTTGTAGGCGAGGCACTTCAGCGTTCTCACAACCCACCAGCTACTGGCTAGTTTTGCGGCGTACTGGGTCGAAGAGCTAACTTTTCCAGGTCTTGCTGGTCAGTATCACTTAGGGTGATTGTTAGTGGTTGGCAGCCCATGAGTTGTTCAGTTACTGACTTTTCCCGTTAAGTCTGGAAACATGGATATAGTAAGGGTTTCAGCCCACAAGCTTATTATCAATAAAAGACATTTAATGAGAATATAACAACGGGAAAATAGGACTTTTAGGATAGCACTCCTGATCGCGATCGCTGTGATAGAAAGATAACGGGAAAAGTCAGGTTCAGTTAATCTCTTCGTTTATACCATAACCGAATTTACGCCGCAGTGTACTAGTAAAAGAAGCTGACTTTTCCCGTTATCTCTTTGATGGAGCCATCGCTTACTATACCCTTAGCACAAAGCCCTATTCTCTCGTGATTTATTGTCATTAAACTTAAGTTGTTGAGAATAAAAGATATTTTGAAACCCTTGCTATTTCGTTGTTTCACGACTTAACGGGAAAAGTCAGGTAAAAGAAGCTATCCATAAAATCTTACCCAAAAGAAAAAAGAGAAAACTAGCTTGGATTAGACTTTGGTTTCAAGATGAAGTCCAATTTGGTACTAGAACTATTAGAAGAAGGAGAATCACTACCCAAGGTGTTAAACCCATTATGCCAGTCAATATTGGTCACCAGGCTTTATGACTACCACGTTATAGTCCTTGATGGCTTTGCCAACTCCCTAATTATTCCTAAAAATATAGTTCTGCTTAAACTCCCTCCTTTCTGTCCTGAACTAAACCCAGCCGAAAGAGTAGCTAGAAATCAAAAACAAAACTCCCTGAAAGACAACCAACAACGTAGAAGAAATCAAAACTATAGTTCAACAGGCCTTTCAAAATATTGACTTCTTTACCAGAATGACTTTGATTAACTACCCTTATCAGCAAGCCACTTGTAGGGAAATGTTTTGTTACTAGGATAGAATAACAGATGAAAGAGGGTATTTAGTTGATAGTGCTGCTTAGGTTGTGGAGGTTGGTATAATCTAAGAGTTTATAATTTTCCCGGCTGTCTCCAAAGAGGCCTGTTTTTCTTATTCTATTGATAGCAGTTTTTATGTCTGAGTTAAGCGAAAGGAACCTTCGTAATATTAGAAGTAAAAAGATTGAATCTTCACTTACAGAAGGAGTCCAAAAATCATTCAAGTCGATTGGAGATGTACCCACAGCAGTAGTCAATCAGATAGAAAGAGGAATAGAGGACCTTGATAAAACTCTTGAACTGGTGAGAACAAAGCTAGAAAAAGATAAAAAGGTCTTTGATGATAATGGCAATTTCAAGGGTTGGAATAATCATTATGTAGCTAGTGTTCTGTGTAAAGAACTGGGTATTGAAAAGCGCTTTTACTTAAACGATAATATACTCCTAAAATTAAGACGCAAATCAGCTAATTTTATTTTTGGACACGGGCCTTACGAAGAAATAGATAAAGCTTACATTCCGCCAAGTATCGCCAACATGGTGTCTTTCCACAATGCTATTCAAAGACTAGGAATCGCTTTTGCTCTGATTACAGGATTGAGTTTTGGGGAGTTACTTTCAGAAGAAACGCTAAACGTTTTTGGTTTGAAACAAGTAGGCACAGTAAAAATAATTGGAGCAGTAGCTGTAAACACTTTGGTTTTTGGTGGCTCAACTAAAGCAACTGAAAAGTTTGTTTCAGAAGATAAAAATGCAGCGCAAGCTAATCATTTCGCCAGAGCAGCTAAATTTGCTTTGATAGTTGCTCTATGCAAAGCTCCTATGGTTGGTTTCACAGGTGTTGCAGGGTCTGCTCATCAGTTTACAGCTACGGATAGAACTCTCTACGCTCAAATTCAGGCTCAGTCACAATTTGAAAAAGCTAGTAGTAAAACTCAAGAGGCAATTCAAAAACTGGAGGAAGGAGGAAAGCTATATTCTCAGCTAAAACAACTGAATGCTAAGCCAAATAAATCAGAACAGGAAAAAGCTCAAATTGAAGAAATTAAAAATACTTTAAAAGAAGGCGACTACCCTACGGTAGTTAGTCTTTACGGTGAGCAACTCTATTTGGAAAATCTAAAATCAGTAGCAGAAGCCAATAGAGGTAAAAACGATGGCAGTCAAAAAGGAATTAACCGAGAAGCTTGGGCTTTAAATTTCTTAGGTCTAAAGTACATTTCTGGGCGAGGATTTCTCGAAACTGGCCAGGGAGAATACAACAAGGAAACACAAAAGATTCAGAAAAACATGCAGGTTTTTGAAGCTCAATACATAGAAGGTTCTAGACCCAAACTAGATTTTATTAGAAAGGCCGAAATTATGAAAGAGGATTTTGCTCGATTGACTGCTTGGCAATGGTTAGACAAGTGGCTACCCAGCCTAACGTCTGATCAAGAGGCCAAAGCCATAATCGATCATCTTAAGACTGTGGATCTTAATCAGCTATCTTCCTCTGAAAAAATCAATCTGGTGAAATTAAAACTACACGACGAATTTAATTATGGAGGTAAAGTGCCAAGTTTTGTTGCTTACGTCTTTATAGCTTTACTATTTGAAGCTTTAAGTAGCTTAACTCTTGGTGTCTTATACTTTCACAAAGACTTTAGCCAAAAATATGCCAATACTGAATTTCAAGGTAGCTATCAATCTGTGGTTGATCTAGTAAAAGTAGAGGTGTCCAAGAAAATGAATAATAGAGAATTAGCTAAGCCTAAAGTGCCACAACTGAATGCTAGCTATGGCGTTTACTCAACAATTATCGACCAGATAATGAGGGAAAAGCCTATTGCTGGAGTCAGTTCTTTGATTGAGCAGTACGCCTATGAAACCTATTCTCCCAAGTATAAACAACTAAAGAAAAAACAGGAGATTGAAGCTCTTAGAGAAAAAGGAGTGGATGTGCGCCACCCTATAGTTAGGGCAGTATCACTAGTAATTAGTTTGTTGAAGAAAAAAGACGTAAGCTGAATATGACTATTGAAAGATTATCAGCTAGCCCTTCACTGTCTGTTGAGCAGCTACTGGAAGTGCATTTAAGCCACTTAACTCTGGTTTGTGCTAATATTCTCCTGCACAGCAGCCTAAACAACACTAATTTGCCACCCAATGAAGAAGCACTAGTAGTAAGTAATAAACCGAAAAGTCCTGATGACAGCAATCAGGCAGAATTAACTAGTGATCAAAATTCTATTGATAGTATACCTACACTATATGGCTTTAATTATACTGGCACTATTAGTGTTGAGAGTAATATAGACGGTTTTGGATCAGAAAGTGGTTACAACAATATAATTCAGGCTTCTGGAGAAGGGGAAGGAGGTTTGGGTGGCGAAAGTATGCCTAGTGAAGCCGGTGGCTGGGGATACTGGGGCTATAGCGAATCTATAGTGGAAGCTCCAGTAGAGGCTCCGGCAGAAGTACAGATAGAAGCTACCCCTGAAGTAGACGTTTCAAAGTACGAAGATGATATCACTGTTGAGGAAACGTTTGGTGATAATTGTGAAGCTGAAGTTAGTACTGAAGGGGAAAGTGCGGCAGATCAAATAGATTCCAATGCAGGAATAAATGATGAAACAAATATAGAAAACAATCCAAGTGACGGACAGACTGATCAGACAAGCCAAACTGATAGTGAGGGGGGAGCAATCGAAGGGGGAGGAGACGTAGAAACTCAATTAGCAGAGGAAGGAGAAAGCACAGATCAGCAACAAATTAATGACTCATCAGAATTGAGAGAAATAGAAGAGCTTGAACAAAAAGAGGAGAAGTCAGACGAAGTAAGCACTGACACTGAAGCAATCACTTCTGAAGATAGTGAACAGTCAGAGCAAAAGACAGATGAAGCAGTGCAGACAGAAATCTCTAAAGAAACTGCAACACAAGAAGTCAAGGAAAATACTGATCAGGAGTCAGAAACTGAGGACAGTAGAGAAATTAAAAAAGACCAATTAGACTACGATAATCTTACTCAAGAGCAAGAAGCAGAGTACGAGGAGAAAAATAATGACGTAATAGAAGAAGCTAACAAGCTAATGGACAGACTCGATAATACAGTGGAGAACGTAGGTAAAGAATTAGAAGCTTTGTATGACAAATACAATGACTATCCCGAAGCCACACAGCTACTGGATCGACACTTTGCTGAAGCGATGGATAGAATAGAAACTTTATTTGAAAACTTCGATGCTGCCTACGAAAGATTAAGAGAAAACCAAGGCCAACTAGACCCAGTTGAATTCGCCAGATCAACAGATGCTCTCAAGGAAGCTATTGCTGAAATCAAAGCCAATGCAGGAGAAACATTTAACAACCTGCAAGAAGAGTACAAGCAAGTACAAGCTGAGATGGAAGCTGAAGCTAACGAAATTTATTGTATCAAACTAACAGACTACTTAGAAAAATTTTCTACAGAGCATAAATTTAACTCCCTTTCTCACATGGAAGAAACTTTGGGACTAAGCTTGCAAGAAATAACTAGTATGCCAAGCGACCAGATCGACCCTTATATAGAAGCTAAGATTGAGAGTTATGCCCAAGAACTAGAGTATCAAGAAAACCTAACTGAATTCACAGATGCCTTCATAGTTGAAGCCAGAGAAATGAATATTTCTACTGAACAATTACTTGAGATTACAGGAGTAAATAGTATTGAAGAAGCTTATCAGTTAGGAGCAGAAGCAATAACAGAGAGAATTGAGGGATGGGAGAATAAACAGAAGGAAGAGTTTGAGAAAGATTTGGGAGAGTGGGAGTATTCACTTGAAAAAATAAACTTTGAAAACCATAAAAAAATAGTGAAAGAGTTTAAAGAATGGGTTAAAGAAGTTAGAGAAAAAAGGGTTGAACCCGACAGACAAAAATATGAAATAAAGATGATAGCTGATATTGAAGATAGATTTGAAAATAAAATTATTGATCAACAAAAAAAAGAATCGGAATTAAGTGAGGCAACATCTAAAGGCAATATAGCTGTTGCCAAAGCCAATATTCAAGGATTAGGTGAAAAAAAATACGAAGCTTTTAGTAACTATAGAGCAGTAAAAGAATTTAATTTTGCTAATTATGCAAGTGATGGACTATTTGATGCCAAAGTCATAAATGATTATGCAAGAATACACGATACGGAAATGCAAATATTAAGCCAAATACATAAGGATTTAGGTTGTCCAGAAAACGAATCAAAAGTTTCAGGAGAGGTATTACTGTATTCCAAGAACGGAGTATGTGAATCTTGCTTATATGTAAAAACTCAGTTTGAATACAAATATCCTAATATCAAAGTGACCTTCATGGACAATAAGAATGGAAGGACGTACATTAATTTAGAATAATTAAACTATGTATGATGACTTATAATAGATATATATCGAAAAATGAATTGATACAGTTGGATTTTGGTTTACAACAAGGACAAACTTACACATATCATTTCTACTATCAATTCTATGATATTTTAGAATTGAATGAAAATTTTAGGTACAGAATTTTAAGTGACAATGATATGACAATAACTATCATTTTTGAAAATGAATGGGAAGCAGAAAATTGTTTTGCTTTACAAATTAATCGATATAATAAAGACCCATACAAAGAAGGGAAGCACAGAACTATAATCCGTACACATAAAAACAGAGAACAGGCCATTATCGATAAATGGAATCAATTACTTACAGATCCCAGATTTAAAACACCACTAGATCCTAAAGCTTTCAATCATTTTAACTCAATCAACTATCATGGAGAGTCATACTATGACGAAAATGGCTATTATATTTGTAATCCAATAGATGAAGTTGAAAATAAATATAGTGTCAAAATACCTTTAACTAAAGAAGAAGCTGAGCAGATATGCTATTGAGAAGCAATACGGTTCAAGACTGAAAAAACAAAAATATGAGAGGAGAGATTATTGTTTCTACTGAAATAGAGTCTGCGTAAGTTGTCAATATGTTAAAAGAACAATTTGAACAATACTATTCTGATGTAAAGGTTGTATATACAGAACAATTACTTGAGATTACAGGAGTAAATAGTATTGAAGAAGCTTATTAGTTAGTAGCAGAGGCAGTAACAGAATACTGAAAAGTACAAAATAAAATGCTGAAGAAGCCTGAACAACAGAAAAAACCGATTAAAGAATTTGAAGAAGCCAAGAGAGTAAAAAAGAGGTGCCTGATCTATACGACTATCTCTGCAAGTATATTGACTTTTGGCAGATTCATACCTGAAATGCGCTACTCCTTTGATTCCTGTCGTTACAATACTAACTCTAAAATACAAGAAAGGTTATTAACAGCAGGTGTTAGTGATAGGGGGGACTATCAATATGTTTACAGGCTAGAGGAGCAAATGAAGGCTAAGGCTTTAAAGGGACAGAACTTTGATTTACAAACCGCTCTAGCTCGAGAGAAAAAACAAATAGTTGACCAGTACAACAGCAAGCATCCTGAGCCTAAACACTTACACCCAGTAATTGAATTTACAGATAAGATTCTAAATCCTACCTCTCCTTTCTTACACGCTTTAGAGCATAAAGAAAGTAGTGATCAACAGCACAAGTTTGAACAGAATCGTCTACCGGAAGTATTTGTACAGTCTTTAAAACTTGAATATCAAAAGTTAGAGAAGCTAGAACAGAAACTAGCCAAGCTAGAAGAAAATCACAACTTATCACTACAAGAATTAGCGAACAAAAAGGAAGAAATTAAAGGTCAGTTGAGAGAGTTATATTTGTCTGGTAGGTACAATAGAGTTAATAAAATTCTGCCTCTAATAGTTAAGGATGGGTACGAGCCAGACAGTGCAGAAAGTCTGGGTTTAAAGGTAGTAGATTTTTTACTTTCTAGTGTGGAGTTTGTAACTAAAGCTAGTAAGAATTTGTTAACAGACGAACTGGTTTTGGAAATTCTACTTATCTACACCATTTTTCTGCTAAATGTGTGTTCCTTTTCTAAGTTACATCTGACTCACAAGCTGTTTGGAGCTTTATTCGATAAAGCCAGTGTCACTTCGTGGTTTTTCAACACTCTTAGTCAGACAACAGTCAAACTTGAGAATTTAGGTCTGAATTTGAGAGCTAGGGTTGAGGCTGCTAAGTTTAGTCCAGAAGTGGAGAAAGGAACAGTTCTGAAAACTCTCTTAGCCAATAAAGAGTGGAAGGACAAAGTAGAGATAATCAGACAATATCTTGCTACTTTCGGTTTTGAGATTGATACTACACAAACTTTATCTAGCCCAAAAGGTAAGCTTAGAGAGCTAAATGGCCAAGAAAAGCTAGTAAAAATATGGGCAGAATCATTACTGGAAGTTCAGTATCTGTTTGAAAATCTTTTTCCCAAGGCTAGGGAAGTAGAGTACAAAAATAAGCAAGTGATTGAAGGTATTTTTGAAGAAATCAGAACAATTAGAAACTGGATTTTGTACTTCAAACTCAGCCTACAACTACCCCTTTTAATCAAAATGTCGGGTAGTCTGCACTACGCTATCTGGGACAATATGATCGATATGGTAGGCATGACTGACGGTTTAATCATAAAAAGCAAAAGGGACTACACACTTCTGTCCGAAGAATTAATGGGAGAATTTGGTTTCAAAATAGATACAGATACTCGTGCTTTCAAAGAAAGGTTGTCTAGATTTAACAAAACACTTACTAGATGTGAAGCGGCTGGAAAAAGGATTGGTAACAAAGTTGGTAATAAGGAAACTTTTGATGACTTAAGTAAATATCTACTTAGTCTCAGTATAAATCTGAATAATCTAAAGAATCAGAGAGAAAATTTTGACTTGGAATCTCTAAAAGAACATTTGCAGACTATGTTCATAGCTTCCAGTAGCCAATTCTTTGGCATGGAGATGGCCGAAGTTATAGCTCAAGATTTAGAAAGAATAGGCAGAATTTCAGAAAAGTATGGCTTGGAATTCATTGTTAAATGTTTTATCCTATATACTGTGTTAAAAGAGCAACTAAAAGTCAGTACAATTAGGCAGGAAGAGTTAGAGTTTGATGTAATTGATGAAAACAATGCATTCAAGGGGTTTTTGGGAATTGGTAAAGAAAAAGTGAGTTTGAGAAAAGAGATAGTAGCTAACTGGCAGTACGACAGAATCTTTAATCTAATACTTGAGCCAATTAATGAGAGCTTGCAGGCTCTCAAAGAAAATAGTTTAATACTAGAAACTTTTCTAGCTGACTCAAGTTGCCAGTCTTATTCAGACCTGCGGCAGTCCACTCTGCGAACACTGAAAACTTTAGAAATTAAGTTAAATGTTGATAATCCTCTCTATCCTCTCGAACAGGAGCTAGCAAGTAAGCAGCAAAAAATTAGTTGGATAGAAAATAGACTGGAAGAGATAAGAGTCAAATCAGAATCTAATAGAGGTTGCGATAAGACTGAAGCTATCAATAAGTTATTCTGGCTGCAAAAAGTTTTAACAGATAATTATAATCCAGAATTAGGTAGCACATTTCAGGTAGATACAGATCAATTTCCGGCTTTTGTAAGTGAGCAAGAAAGATCAGATAGGGTAGAACTAGCTAAGCGAATCAGAAAGCATATAAGTATGCTGACCCAAACTTGGCAAAAGCATATTACTGGTTCTGGAGGTTTAGACAGTCTAGCCTCAAACTGGCTTTCTTTAGCTGATGGCATTCTAGAAGACATAAGACAATTAGCTCCAGTACTGTTTAACAGAGAGAGTGAAGCAGAATTTGCTACTTTCGATCACTATCTGGAAGAACAGGATCTGTCAGTAATGCAGAGAATATTTAGGGCAAAAGCTTACTTTCAAACTGTTATAGATGGTACTGATCTAAACGGGGTAAAATACAAAGACGCTCAAGAGTATCGTTTCAGTCGAATCAAAAGGAGACTGCTTTCGGTTATAGCTAGTCTAAACAGCCTAGCTGAAATGGTAGATAAAAAAAGTTTAGAAAGGATAATTGAAATTTCACTAGAATATGAGGTATTTGCAGAGGATTTGAGTCCACATAGTACAACAGACTACAAAAAGACCAAAGTCCACATTCTAAAAAAGGATGAAAACAACCAAATCATACAAAATTTTAATCAAATTGATAATCCAAACTTCAAAGACAACAATGGTAACTTGATTCCAATTTTAGCTGAATTAGATAGGCAAAACCTAGGGCCGCATCTATTCAATTTTGGTACTTTTGTTGACAGCAACAATATCTCTAGAAAGTCAGGACTTAGCAAACATGGTAAAGACTGGATAACTAATCACAAATACACCTCAAAACCTTTAGCTGAAAAACATTTTGGTAATCTACTCGACACCGGCTTTATTAATTTTTTGACTCATATATCTCTAGAACAAGAAAAAGATGAGTGGATTGGATCTGTCAGGCAAGAAAGATATACTTTCTTTGAAAGATTAATGCACTACACGGATACTCAAGAGTTTAAAGAACTATATAAAACAGTTGATAAAAACAATCAAACTAGTCAGCAAATCAAAAGATTTTTGTTGAGACTACTACAGTTTTTACCTGCCAGTCCCACGGCATACAAGAAGTATCAGCCAGAGCCTAAGCTTTAATTTTTGACCTTATTACCTAATCATACACTTCAAACATTTCACTACCAAGTCTGACGTGTATTTTCTGATTTAGGATATCGGTAATATAGTCAAATAACAAGGCTCAAAAAGCTGAGGTTGCACGCAGAAAAACGTACAACCATTAGCATTTCAAAATCTCTCCTTATTTTCTCTCCTTACTTTTCTTCTTTAGCGGCACAACCCGCTTACCCAAAACAGATTTGTCAGGAGCAATCGTGGTCTTTTTGTTGAGTCGCAAATGGTAGCACAAGCTGTCAACGCTCTTACAAGCCACAGCACTGGGGAGAATATTTAGCCCAAGAGGCAGACCAGCAGCTACACACAATAGCATAATTGCCAAAGCAGGAATGGTTTTGGAGAGATTGACTCCAGTCCAAAACAGAGATTGCTTGAAGTTGTCAATCACCTCCCGTTGTATCTTGACTCTCTCTGCTTCCAACTGCTTTAGCTCGTCTGACCTTTGAATCTTCTCAGCAACTCAGATCCACCTTTTAGGGAATGAAACAGCCCTGCTTAGCACAAAGCCCTATTCTCTCGTGATTTATTGTCATTAAACTTAAGTTGTTGAGAATAAAAGATATTTTGAAACCCTTGCTATTTCGTTGTTTCACGACTTAACGGGAAAAGTCAGCTTCCATCATTCTGGTAAAAGAAAAACTGAAGGTAACTTTATGGGTAAAAGCATACCAAGTCTCTTGATACCAATATTATTTGTGCATAATACAATCGAAGGCATTTTCTATTATGGTCATTTATTGTACATAAACTTCCAATGAAAATTCTGAAATATAATTTTGTACAAATTACATTTTCCTACTAGTTTAGAGTCGCCTTTACAAAATGAACTCCTCCATCTGAACTACAAGGTTGTCCTACAAAATCTATTGAAAAATCACTTTTATTAGTAATATCAAGGTTACGGTTCTTTAAGTTTCCAGGTAACAGTTTGTATTCTCCTACTTTTTGTCCGTCGAGGTACAATGCAACATAACTTGGAACTGGACAATAGTTACTATCGGATATTCCAAAAGCCAAACTAAGATGAGTAAATTGTTTCCCATCTGAGTTATTTTTTAGGGAACATGTTATCTTCAAGCCATAAACCATGTAAATCATGGATTTGAAACGCCGTTTAGATATTGAAACAGGATATCCATTAGTGACTGGTAATGAAGGAGTACAATCGAGTTTGGTTAAATCAGGTTGTAAAATTTCAGAACTATTACGGTCATCACCCTCTCCTCCTGAGCCTGGAGATTCTGTAGGTTTGTTGGTAACAAGTTCTAAATCAATTTCTCTTGGTTGATTAGGATTTATTGAAAAATTGATTGGAAAGTTTCTCTGTTGATACCCTTCTTTTGTCAGAATAATTGTAATCTCCCCAAGTGCTTGCTTTGGAGCTTGAAATCTGTATGTTCCGTCATCAAAAGTCCTAGCCTCAAGAACACCTAATTGGTGAGTAATATTGACTTTTACATCTTTCAACCCTTGCTTACTTTTTGAATCTCTTACAACGATTACTAAATTTTCTAAATTACTATTCGGCGATGACTCCGGGTTAGTAAGTGAAGTTAATTTAGAAACATCATTATTTTTATTACAAGTAAGCTGAGTTGTAACAGTTCCCCCTCCTAATACTCCTACTAAAAAGCAGATTATTCCAGACCAAATCCAACCCGGTATATTTTGCATAATAGATTCGCCAAACTTTTCTTGCAATATTATTAGACAAAAAGAATTTTTAATTTCTCCCATTCCCAGCTTTTCTCTTCATTACTTCGTTCCCTGTCACGATACTCCTGCCATTGTCTAAGTAATTCCCTTTCGTCCTCTGTCAATTCTTGACTAGGATTAATAGGCTGCTATCAAGGTATTGAGCCGAGATGCCAAAACGTTTTCTTAATGCCTCAAAGTATTAATTTTTCGTACTTATAAGCGGAATCATCAACCTTGAGTATTTTACCAACTTCGGGTCAATTGTTGGTATTTACGTTCTGACTGTGAAAACAACAGTTAGCAAACTTTGTGGAATAAGATTAGTCTGAAATTAGGAAATGTACTACATAAGGCATACTCAGTGTCAGCTTCCATAATCGTTTTTTTTAATCAGTCTGGCGGTGTGGGCAAAACCACACTCACACAAAATATCGGCTACCACTTGGCCCAACTAAAGAGAAAGGTTCTTTTAGTGGACCTTGACCCTCAGAGTTCGCTGACCACCTTTATGGGTTTAGAACCTGCCGATTTAGACAAAACAGTTTACCACGCCATTGTTCATCAGCAAGAGTTAAGGATTCTAAGCAATATTCACGGTATGGATTTAGCTCCTTCCAATATAATTCTGAGTAAAGCGGAAATGGAACTGGCAGGGGCAATCATGCGTGAACTGCGGTTAAAACAGGTATTGGAAAAGGTACAACAAGAATATGACTTTATTTTGATTGATTGTCCCCCAAGTCTCGGAATCTTAAGTATTATGAGCCTGGTGGCGGCAACTCACGTTTTAATCCCAATCCAGACCGAATTTAAAGCTCTCAAAGGAACCCAGATGCTTTTGAACACGATTTTGGAAGTGCTGAATTTAGCCAATCGTAATTTAAAAATTGCTGGCATTGTGCCCACCATGTATGATGGGCGCACAGCCCAAGGAGAGCAGAGTTTGAAAGCGATTAATGAGCAGTTGTCCAAAATTGGAACTGTTTTTCCAACCATTCAGCGGGCAACTGATTTTGCCAATGCCTCGCAAAACCGCAAACCCTTAGCTCTTTATAGTCCAAAGCATCCTGCCATAAAGTTACTTCAGAAAATTGCCAAAAAATTGGATAATCTGTCATGACAGCGAAAAAGAAAACATCTGAAACTTTTCAATTTGGTGGTGTTCTTGATGCTTTTGTCAGTCAAAGTGAAAACAAGACTAAAGATAGTAGTTCATTGCCCTTAGAAACTATCGTTCTGCCTAAAAATCAGCCACGGCGTTACTTTGACCATCAAGGGCTGGAAAAGCTTAAGCACTCTATTGAGCAGTATGGTATTCTTGAGCCATTAATTGTTCGTCCTTTAGAAGATAATAAGTATGAGTTAGTAGCTGGAGAAAGACGGTATCGAGCAGCGACAGAACTGAAGCTAGTGGAAGTTCCGGTTGTCGTTCGGGACTTAAGTGACAAGGAAGCCATTCAGGTTGCTTTAATTGAGAACTTACAGCGTGAAGATTTGAACCCGATTGAGGAAACAGCAGGAATTCTCAACCTCCTGAGTGTAGAGCTTGATTTATCAATTGACAAAGTGAAATCGCTACTCTCGCAGATGAAACACGCTGCTGATGATTCTGGGCATAACGTTATGCCCAAGGAATCTAATGTAGTAGAGCAGATATTTACTTCTCTGGGGAAAATGACCTGGGAATCCTATGTTAAAAACAGACTGACGCTATTAAATCTGCCGAAAGAACTTTTACAAGCCCTTGAAAAGGGTTCTATAGAATATACAAAAGCCAAGGCTATTGCAAGTATTAAGGACGAAAAGCAGCAAAAATCTCTCCTCAAAGAAGCCACTGCTCAAAATTTATCTCTAAGTCAGATAAAAGAGCGGATTGCTCAACTGAAATCCAGTGAAGCCAAAGGAAATAGCAGCAAGGGCGATAGCCCAAAAACCTATGCCAGCCGCATGAAAGAAATTTATACTAAAACAAAGAAAATTAAATCCTGGGATAATCCGGATAAGCAGAAGGAATTTGAGGCGTTGTTAGAGAAGTTAGAGAAGCTGCTCTAGTTGAGGCGAGAACCAAAGAAGAGCAACAACCAGCACCACCCCCCGCAACTAATCTTCTTCTGCTGTATTTTGCATCTAGCCGAAACCACTAAGGGAAGTTGTATTGTATTACGCTACATTTTCAAATAACATTCTATACAAGGGTTTAAATTCGACTTCTCTACCTTGAATTAAGTCTGTTTTTTCTAAGTTTCTTGTGACTACCATCGCCTTGGTTACGTTACCCTGATATTCTCCAGAGAGAAAATTATTCATGCCTTTTAACATCGTATCATTATCAATTCGATCACTGAACTTACTTTCAATTAGCATCACGTCAAAACCTCCTAGTTGCACTACAAAATCTATCTCAGACTTATCTACTGCCCAGTAAAAAACGTTCTCTTGACCATACTTTTCACATAGATGCAGGTAAAGGGCGTTTTCGGCTACCAAACCTTCCTGGTCTTTCAAACCCCCGTTTAAACTATTTCGATTGCCAATGTCTGTGAAGTAGAACTTATTGGGGCTAGTGATTTGTTCTCCAAGCTTATATGAGAAGCGTGGGCACTCTAGAATTAAATATGATTCTATTAAATAGCCTAAATACTGTTTAACTGTCTTATCGCTTTTCTCGCCCATTATATTGGTAATTTTACTGTACGATAGAGGCTTAGTCAGTTGTACAGCCAACCACCTAAGCAAGTCTTTAAGTAATTTGGCGTTAGTAACTGGGTAAATACTGACAACATCTTTAAATAACACAGCATCCAAAAGCTCGGACAAATAGCTTTCATCTCTCTCTAGAACCCACTCTGGAAAACCTCCTACTTCCAAATATTCTTTGAGTATGGGTTCAAAGCGGTAACTCTCGGCTAAAGTTAGTTGGTAGTTTTTAAAGTTGATAAACTCTGAAAAATCCAGAGGGTAAATATGAAAACGCTTCTGCCTGCCTGTTAAAAAATTAGACTGATTTTTAATCAAAGTACTGGAAGAGCCGGAAACTAGGACTTTTACTTGCTCTGAATCATATAGATTGGCCACTTGCTGATCCCAATCTTTGATGTGCTGCACCTCATCTAAAAACAGATACACCTCTTGTTCTCTGGGTAAGTTGTGAACTGTACGGTAGGCTCTAATCAAGTCTATAATATCCAGCCCACTAAAATGAGCGTGGTTGAGAATACAATAAAAGACATTTTTGGCTTCAATATCTTCTGTTTCAATTAGGTCTTGGATTAAATCATAAATCAGATAAGTCTTGCCAACTCTTCTAGCTCCAAGCACTACCGATATTTGCGTACTCTTTAGCAAATTACTTTTTAAGGACCGAAAATACTTATCTCGTCTTTTAATATTTTTTCTCTTACCAGTCCAGAAGTAATTTTGGACAGCGATTGTTTCAATAGCTTCACTGGTTATGACCCTTGGCATACGCAAGCATCATCAAGCTATTTCACAGTTTTGTCAAGTTTCTCGTAACCAATTACGAACTTACATTGTGTTTTCTCGTAACCAATTATGAATTAATTGTCTGGAATTTTGTCTAAATTCCGCAATTTTTCTAATCAAAATCAAAAAACCGTTAAGTTTGAGCCCTTGCTTATCCACAAGCACCATAGCGAAGATATCAATAGCACCACCTGCACAGCCAATCTTCTCTTGCTAGGGCTTTTATAGTCCCTTCTCTGGTCAAAACCCCTAACTTCAGTTAGGACATTGGTAAAATACCAGAGTACACCAAGGGTAGTCACACGCTCCACAAGATTCAAGTCCATTTAGTATGGATTACTAAATATAGGTACAAAGTTATTAACACCAAAATTGGAGCTAGGATTAGAGAGTTACTGAGGCAGATATGCCACAATTTAAAAATAGAAGTGCTAGGTGGAGTTGTATCTTCTAATCACATTCACCTGTTTGTAGCCATTCCACCAAGTATATCGGTCTCTAAACTAGTGCAGTACCTGAAAGAAGCTAGTTCCAAGAAAATTCAAGAGGAGTTTAGTGAGTTAAGAAAAGTGTATTGGGGCAGACATTTCTGGGGTAGGGGATTCTTCTGTGTCTCTGCAGGCAACGTTACAGATGAGATGATTAAGAACTACATAGACAATCACGACGACACTGAACAAGTAGAGGACAATTTCAAGTTAGATGCTAGTCTTTAGTGAGCTTTCAGATCAAGATTGAATCTTTCTCCTTTAGGAGAGAGTGGTTTAAAGCAGTGGTCAGGTTGATTAGGACATAAACTGAGTATAAAATCACTACAACAAGGGACTTTCAAGTTTGTTGCCCATTGCCCATTCCCTGCTATATGTCCTAATTGAAGTGGCGACTGCTATATCTAGCCGAAAATACCAGAGAGATAGGTAAGTGCGATCGCTTTTTGATTGATGCTTGCCTAATAATGCTGTACCATGAACAAAATCTTGAACACCCAGTCAGTATACATTTTACAGCTTTAAACACTCAGCAATTTTTGGGTACATTTATACTAAACACAATTTGAGAAAATTAGGTAAAACCTTTACACTACAAAGATTTTGATTTTCAAGGGATAAATTCCATACCTTTGTACCCAAATGTACCCATTTTTGGTTATCCGCATTATTTTTTTGACTAACAAGCTTGTCAGGTAAAGTTTCCAAGGTTCAGTTGTTGTTAAAAATAAGTATTTTTACTGGTTTTTGGCGAGAAGGGAGATGGAATTTTAGAGTTTAAAATCCTTAGCCTTGTTTTGTCCAAATTTTAGCTCAGACCCAAAACATATCTTTAAAAAAGTTCTTCTACTAAAGCGGACCTTGATTCTATCGTTCTCCAAGCGAAAACGTCAATTTGTACAACTGGCGTCAAAATTTGTTTTCTACTCCTCCAAATCTAGAGAATCCAGCAGCTGCTCTTCACTAGGCAAGAACTTGGCAATCTTTTCTGGCAGGCTTTGAAAGTTGTAGGTAACTACACTCACCGGCTTGTTAGTAGATCTGAGAGCGTACTCTACAAGACTTCTATTTTTATCCCGACACATCAAGATGCCAATGGCTGGGTTTTCCTCTTTGTATTTGTAATCGGTATCTAGAATCTCTAAATAGCCCTGGATTTGGCCCATATCCTTCATAGAGAAAGCTTTAGCTTTTAGTTCAAACAGGATAAAGCCTCTATACTTTCTGTGGTAGAACAGTAGATCTACGGGGTAGTCTTCCCCATCAACTTCCAAAGGAAACTGACGACCACAGAAACAGAAGTCCGGTCCAAGCTCCCTTAAGAGTTTAACTATATTGCGCACTAACCCGTCTTCTAGCTGTTTTTCAATTGCTTCCTCTCTGATTCCAATTAAACTCAAATTGTAATCGTCCTTAAATTGCCATCTCAGCTTATTAATCTCCTCTACGCTCATTTGGTTTACAAGCCTTTGGGAGAAATTCGTTTGCAGTTTTTGGTGATTTGCAAACTCTTTCATCAAGATTTTCTCTTCAACAGCGCGCTTACTAAGCCCTTGTTCAAGACAGAGGTTGATGTAGAATTCTTTCTCGACTTCTTCTTTCACCTTCTCCATGATGATCACATTTTGTGACCAAGGAATTTCTTGCACCAGTGGTGCAAGTTTTGACTCTTTATAAGTTTCATAAAACTTCTTCATTCTCCACAGATTGTCTTTGGAGTAACCTTTGATTCCTGGAAATTCTAATTTAATATCTTGAGAAATCCTATCTACTACATTGCTGCCCCACTTCTCTTCCTCTACCTTTTGAGAAAGCATCTTTCCAGTATCCCAGTACAAAGCAATTGACTCTTTGTTCACTGCCTTCAAAGATAAATATCTAGCTTCTTGGACGCGTCTTTTCAGGTCACTAAGAAACTGGGGATAGGAGGAAGGCAAGCTAGAGTTCATGCCCTCAAGGTGAGCAAAGGCTGAATTGTTGTCAATCTGAAGTAAAAAACTGAATCGAAAATAAGTTTTGTTTACTGCCCAAATTCTGGTTTGCTAAACCACTTTTGTCAAAAAAGTGCATAAGTAGAACTTCGCCAAACCCCGCCAACACTTTGCTACAACTTGCCCAGAATCCAATCAGAACTGCCACCGGAAATCCGAACCGTGCGCACTCTCTTTTTTTTATCTTGGTAATGTATAGTGCAGCCCAGAAACCAGCCTTGCTCTGCTTCTACCTCAATTACAGTAGCTGTGACGGTCCATTTATTCTCAAGGTGGCGCAGGGTGGGGTAGCAGCGAATGCGATCGCCTGCTTTGAAAGAAAAGTCAAAGGGTTTGAGACAGGTGTCAATACTGTCAATTGTTTTAGAAATTTCTACTGCATTTTCGTTCGCGTAATGGTCGCCGTAGTGAGCATTACGCGAATCATTACGCGGCTGTGTTCCTTGTCCTGTAATATTTTCAGCCGTTTCGCGTAATGAGTGTAATGGCGTAATGGTTTTGCGAGGTTTTTCAAAATCATGATCCACTACTGGGGGAGTATCGTTTGTCTTGGTCGAAAAATCCGAATCATCATTACACTCATTACGTTCATTACGCGAACGCTCAAAACCATTACTAGATAAAGATTCTCCTTCAAAAAAATCATTACGCGAACCATTACGCGAAGAATCTAAATCATTACGCGAACGGTCAAAACCATTGCAGGCTCTGGATTCAGGACCATTACGCGAAAAATTAGCAGGTATAAACACCCAATTTCTTTTTTGTTTTTCCACCCGCCCGTAGCCCATAGCTTCTAGCTCTCTAAAACAGTCAAGAGCTTGTG
The DNA here is from genome assembly GCA_019359415.1 of Iphinoe sp. HA4291-MV1. GTDB lineage: Bacteria > Cyanobacteriota > Cyanobacteriia > Cyanobacteriales > Nostocaceae > Brasilonema. The sequence goes on from JAHHHH010000070.1 coordinate 35,954, forward strand.
AACTACCTTTAATGGCATTGAACTTTGTAACTGCATCTCTACAGGTTAAGACACCTTTGCTACAGGCGTACTCAAGCAACTTAGCCAGCAGCGCGGGTAGTTCACCCTTATCAGCTTTGCTGTCAGCGTGCAGCGTTTTAACTTGCCCAATGTAGAATTCAGCCAGGGTGATCGCCTGATTCACGGTCTCTAAAGAAATTTCATTATCAACAAAGGCAACCACACTGCCATTGACAGCCATCTTTACTGCATGGAGGTTTAGTGCCAAGCGCCCAATTGCTCCTTCCATTTTGGAGTAAACTGCCCTCATCCCTGGCTGGGGATGACTAACCCGTTTTAATTCCAGTTCGTTGTAAACAGCTTGGTAGCGCTTAAAAGCTTCTCGTGACAGTTTATACTGGCAAAGGGGTAATAAGGCAATACGACGGTAGCAAGCAGCAAGTAGCTCCTTGAGATTAATATCTGCGTTATCGTCTGGTAATTGTGAGGCTGCTAGAGGCTGGATTACAAACAGAAACCGTGCCCACTGTCCATCAGCGTCTTTTAAATCTTTGGTGTGTTCCTTCAGGACCTCTGGCTGAATTCCACCAAAAATTGAAACATAGATGCGTTCTACGTCAACTTTGATACCACCGGCTCTTAGAACCGTTTGCCCCAGACCGTCGTAGTAAGAAAGCATGTCCTGCTTATCTGAACCTTTGCCCCCTCGGTACTGATTGGCTGAGTTGAACAATCCCACCAGTTCATCAATCAGGGCAAACATAGCCTTATTAGGGGTTTCCTGAGCTTGGGTTTTAATCCCTTCTCCAGTAGCTTCAGTAAAAAAGTAAACAGGCAATCCTGGTTTAGCAGGTTTTGATTCCTCCTGCGGTGCTTTCTCCCACTTGCTCAAGTCGCACTCATACTGAGCTAGTTGCCGCTGATAATTATCAGTGACTTCGTTTTGCAAAACCCTTAGCGGTTTCTTAATCAGCGTTCTGTAGACGGGCGATTTTTTTTGTCCCGATTCCCCAACTACTGCCGAGAACAAGACAGGAGGAACGCTAAAGTCCATTGCTCTATGAATCACTAGTTCTGTCCCAACTGGATGCAGGGTAGAAACTGTGGTTAGGACTGCGGTTAAGGCTACAGACTCAGGAATGTTTAACCACCTGCACCACAGTTTAAGCGGATAGGCTAACTGTTTGGGGAGAAAATCAACCAAATCAAGCGAGTTGTCTCCAACTGTTAGTAGCTCGCCAATTTCCCCTTTTCGCTCCTCTCTGCCTTCCTCTACTTCTAAATCTTGGCGTAGTAGGTTGGCAATCGCCTCAATATCTCTGCTCGCAGTATTGGTTTGTTTACTCAGTGTCAAGAGGGCGACTTTTTCCTCGGAAGGTTTCAAGCCACGTAAGAGAATTTCTTGAATTCTATCCGTTAAAGGTACTTCTTCAATAGGGGTTTTTTGCTGAGAAACATTGCTTGGGGCGTTTTTTTGGGTCAGTGCTTGCTGCCTTCTTCTCCACGATTTAATACAGTTCAGTAGTGCATCGTCAGTCAGTGTTGCTGTAGGGTTGTCTTTCTCGGCTGATTTCCAGATTTGGTCTGCTTCCTTACAGTCCAGTGGTGGAGAGCAGCGAGCGCAGTAGTTGTCAAACAAAAGTCTTACTTCTCCACTGAATCTCTCATGCAAATATTGCAGCCGCAGACTTGTCCCAATGAGATTACGGGCTAAGGCTGCTCCTGTATCGTTTCTTCTCCCTTCTGGTTCCCCGTTGGCAATTAAATGTCGCTGTTCTAGCGTCAAACACTCAGAAAGTGGTATGTCGCCGCTTTCTGTCAGTGGTGATATAGATGGTAGTGTTGCTGGATCAGTATAAGAAGATACTATTTTCTGTGGCGGTACAATTGCTCTCAAATCTTCAAAGCTATAACAATTACCGCTTGCTGCAATAATTACTGATGGGAAAGCGCCCCTCGGAGAGATATGGTAAGCCCCAGCTAGGCGCATGACTCGTGAGGGGTTCTTAAGCGCTCTATCGGCATCAGCATATTCCAGTAGGTCACTTTGTAACTCTTTCCATCTTACCTGGTCTACTCCTTGGTCAAACACCCAGTAGCTGTGTATTGATTTGCCACCAGTGTCTACCTGAAAAGTTGGCTCAGGCAGAGAGAGCGATCGCCACAATTCCCTAGAGATTTCTTTATCCAGATTGTCATGTTCATAGAAAAGAGCCCGACAACTTATTACTTGGTTGTCACAATGTCCGCCACCGTTGACTACCAAGTAAACACCTCTGCCTTCAATCTGCCACTTCTGAATGATTTTGATTAACTGCTCTAAATCCTTGACCTCAGCTTTCCTGCCTGCGTCGCCTCTCTTTCTCGAATCGTCTCCATGGTAAAAGGCTCTGAGATAAACGGTATCGCCTTTTTGATAACCAAGTAAAGCTAGTTGCTTGACTAGTTGCCCGCGTTCAACTACTAGTTGTCCAGATGTCTCTTCGCTATACATTCAGTTGTCCTCGATATTGATTTGTCTGACTTTGGGCGGACAACTTCTTCGGACAACTAGTTGCTCTTTGACAACCGCTTAAGCTATACTTGGCATAGTAAAGCGGAACAACTAATATGTTTGTCAAAGTTGTCCGTCCCGTTGATTTAAAAGCGCCTTAGATTTCCAGTCTTCGGGGCGCTTTTGCGTTTTCACCCATTATTGATTTTTTAAATAAGTTGTTTGTTTTCTTCTCTCCTATTTTTTTACAGGTGGGTTAATTATACACCATACATGCAGAGCCTGTTCGCATGAAGTCTTGCACAGTAGTTGACACATAGGCTCAGGCTTTCTGATTCTCTCACACAAATTAATACATCTGCTTATTAAGCAGCCAATACTTCATAATCAGTAGCATAAAAAACCTGAACTATGCTAATTACACGTAGAGAATTTGATTACTTTCCAGAGGTGACAAGTCCCACAGGGGCGGCACACTCTTCAAGCCCCGTGTTAATGAATACGTGGTAAAGCTCACCCATATCGTCCGAAACTAACCTGTATCTGTTAACGCTCAGTAGCCAGTTCTCTCCATTTGGATCGTGAGTTCTCAGGCGAAACTCAGTGGTGGAAGCTTGGTTATCTGGCTCTAAACTTTGGTGGGTTAGGCGATTGAACTCCTCTAAATCTGGCAAATGCCAGTAATCGGCTCGTCTGCGCTCCACAGCTGCTTCCAGTCCGCCGTCAGCTTCGGTCAACAGAGCAATACTGCTATCGGTTAGAGCAATTTGTCGTTCGTCAGACAGTCGTACTAGCCCTGCACTTTCGTTAGGATTTTCGGCTAGGAAATACAGAACTTCTAAAATACTGGGAGAGAGTCTCCCCTTAGCCGTAACTATGCCTTGGCGGGAAGGTAGCACTAAATTAGTCATATTTAAAACTTCCGATGATTTAGTAGGTGTGGTAGGTGGAATTCGGATAGGGTTCTTACAGTGAGGATAGAAAATCAGAATATCTCGCTCGAATTTATTAGCCCAAACTGCTACGTTGTATGCCAGGTTCTTAGCCTGCGATTTAGAATCGGCTGTTAATTCAATGTGTCCTTGAGCTAGCTTAACCCTATCTAAGTCAATGAGTTGCTTCATTGCCGTTCCTAGCTCCAAATAATTTGTCCCTTATTCTCATAATGTCCTCGGCCTGCATACCAGCTTCATGGGCTACTAGACAGCACTTGGTATCATTAGGCTTTTCACCAGTAGAGAGCAATCGCAGGAAACTTACTAGCTCCTCTTTAGAGTCATCTTCTAACTTTGGCTCAACCTTTCCTCCTTCTAGTTTGACCCATAGCTCAATAGCCTGCTCTACAGCATCTCCCTGCTTCAAATCCTTTGACACAGTAAGACCCTTAAATCTCCTGATTAGACTGATTGGAAGATGCGCACAGATTTGCTTGTAGTCTTTATCGCGCTTACGGTCAACCATTTTGCCAGATGTCTTTTCCTTTACTAGACATTTACTACTGTTATAGCGCCTATTGTCCTATTTTTATAAATGTCCTAACTTCCTAAAAAACATATTGTCCTAACTTCCTAACTTATGTTATATTAGCCAGTGTGAGGCAAAAACAGCAAGTCAAGTCTAGTTACCTCAAGCGAGAATGTAAAAGTTTGGAGCGAGTAATAGCTTGGACGGTAAACGATTTCAATCAAGTTTGCTGTATGCCTTCCCTGAACCATGACAATTTAATGATGTCTGCTCGTTAACAAGCTTCTTGGCAGAATACGCGGCAAACGGAACAAAAGGAAACGACATTGAGGTGTGGGGATACTGCAAGCGGCAAGACATCAACCCTCTCTTTGGCTATCTACAGCCCTATTCGGTTGTACTAACTCATATTGACAATTTGGTAAAAAGTAATTGCTTGACTAACCACAAGCAAGATTGAAGTCCTTGCCTGTATTGAAGTTCACACAGGAGCAAAACCAATGCTGGAATTCGGCGATTTGAATAACTGGCTAGAGAACTGGATTGCTACTGCCTCTGAAGATGAGCTACGGAGTAAATTCAAAGACGTTATGCCCTATCTGGCAGAAGAGGACATTGCCTATCTCTTCTATTCCTTAATTACTAAAGAATATCCTGAAGAGGAGGTTGATGAACTCTTTCAGATAATGAAACATAACACTCATTAGCTTCTCACAACAGGCTGTTTCTTTCTTATAGGCAGCTTGTTTTTTCAGCCTTTATTTATCACAGTCTGAAGGAGCAAACAATATGCGAGTAAGCATTCGACAGCCATTGCAACCTTTTATCATCTGGGCTTACGAACCGCTTCGTCTTCAGCGCAAGCGGTTCGTAAGCCCAAAACTTGACAGTTCGTTAGAACTAGAACTTACGCATTGACAGAACATTGATACTATGCAGTTAAGTTCAACTTCTGTGTTAGGTGTTCTAAAATAAAATCACGAGCCACTTGAAGAGATAAATTTCTTTGGAGTTCATACCAATT
>JAHHHH010000071.1 GCA_019359415.1 Iphinoe sp. HA4291-MV1
TGGTTCGAGATTATGAATTACTACCTGAAACATCGGAGACTTTTATTTATATTGCCATGATCCGTATCATGGTGAGGCGTTTAGCATAATTTTTGACCTCTAAAAACTTTTCAAACAACCTCTAAGACTTGCGGTAGATATTTTGACGAATATAAAGTTTCTGATTTAACGGGAAATCGTAAAGGTAATGGTTTGCGTTGTGTTCTCCGTGTAGGAGAAAAAAATACCACTTGGTTTGGCAATGGTAATTGGAACAATTCAACTTATTCCCACTTGGGGACTCGTTCCTCCAAAGGTTACGGTGCTGGTGACATTTGTGGTTCTACTTTTGGTTCAATTTGCAACAGATTTGGCTTTGGGTCATTAACGTTAAGTCCAGTTTCTGGCGGGTTTAATGTCATTGGTGCTTGGAGTGAAAAGTGGCGCTAATCAGTAATGTGTATTAGACCACTAAAGAACAATTTCACTTTGGCTGACTTTTTTATGTCTTGTTGTAATTACTAGGAGTTGCATGATAATGATCATCGAATAGGAGGGGTTGAGGCGAGCGACGCTCGCCTCAACCCCTCCCCCTCTAGAAGCGCACAGTTTACTCAGCTTCTTGCCAACCTTCAATAATTGCTATCAAAACGTTAACGAGTGGGTTGTCAACTGCTTCTTTAAATGCTTCCTTACCCCCAGACTTGAGCGCACTAATCACCCGTGCTTTCAGCGTTGGATTATTCCTGATTTCATCAGCAGCCTTAGCTACAATTACTGTCTCAGTTTCAGTGGGGTTAGTTTCTTTCAGTTGCTTGAGTAACTGCTGAATTTCTGCTGCGGCTTCTACCAAATTCTGTTGCTGAGCTTCATTAATAGTTCCAGCAATTTTTTCAGCGTGGACTTCTCCCTTATTCACGCCAATACCAAAGGTACCACCACTTTGGTTAATGGTGTCTCCTCCAGTCTTAATAGTTTCCACAATAGATTCTCCTTTAATAATTAAGTCTTTGTGAGTGTTGATGTATTCTATATATGTGACATTAACAGACGAAGTTTCATCCGTTTTATTAGAAGCAATTTCTGCAAGTCTGTTCTCGACAAGTTCATCCACCGATGGTAACGGCTTCGGAGAGGATGAAATGATTTTCAAATTTTCATCATATCTGGAGTAATAGTCCTCTTTAAATCTATCAGGTTCGACATTTTCAGAAAGCTTAACCTTAATAAAAACCCTATCACCCCTTTTACCTATAGCTACAATATCTAGAGGTTCGTCGTAATCTCTAGATATCTTTTTCAAAACTGTTAGAGCTAACCGAGGATTAATATCTTTGCTATGATAAATATCTATTGTGTCTAAAATGTACTTTGCGAAAAGAACAAAACCATCTTCTTTGAATTTACCTCTAGGTGGCATTTGGTCGCGTTTATCTCCATCAAGCCACTTTAAATAAACATAATCACAAATGATTCTATCAAGCTTAGTTCCTTTAGAAATTGTCCAATCTTGAATACAGCTTCCAGTTAAGCAAGCACCTCTTAAATTGGCTCTTTCAAGATTTGTTCGTACAAGTATAGTTCTCGATAAGTTAGCATTTGATAAATTCGCTTGGTAGAAATCGGCATCAATAAAACTAGCATTTTCTAAGTTCGCTTCACGCAAATTAAGACCACGTAAATCGAGGCGATCAAAATTTTTGTTTTCTCCTTTTCCTGTAATGACCAATTGCCGTACTTGTACATTCTGGAGATAAGTTTTTCCGGGGCGAACAGAATCAAGTTTCTTAGTTTTATGGAAACAGGTACGAGTGAGAATAGCTTCTCGAAAATCGGTATTTTTAAGTGTTGCTCCGATGAAATCAGCATCCATTAAATTGGCATCTCGAAAGCTTGTACCTCTTGCAGCAAAGGCAACAGCAACCTTGCGAACCAAAGTATACTTCTCATCACAAGCTTTAGCACGCCAACCAATATAACCACCCAGAAATGTCATAGCCAAAGCCACAATCCCAATCACGGCTCCATCCCAAGGGCCCATCCCCAATGTAACCAAAATTGCGGCTATAGCTTGGTTTTTATTAATAGTTCCATTTTCAATAAGAGCTATAACAAAGGTCGCAATCAAAGTTAGAGTTGCAACCATAGCTCCCGTTATAATTAGAGCTATAGTCCCAGCTAAAGCTCCAGCTATAACCTCAGCCACGACCACTGCAAAGGCTAAAATCAAAGCCCCAACCAAAGCAAGAGTTACAGCAAAAAAAATGCAGAGCATCCCACTGATAAACCCAACCCAGGTCGTTGTCAGAAAGGACATACCCGCAATCCCAGTTACAACTATAGACAAACCCCAGATTATAATCCCAGCAAAGCATACAGTAAAAGATACAACCCAAAACCTTAAAGCTGATTCCAGACCCCAGCGAATAGTGACGATAACAAAGGTTGCAATTAGCACCAAGGGGATTAGAAATATAAAGAAATTAGTCTTGTCAATCAACAAGCTACGTAACAATGCTGTTACACCACCAGCGTTTACCGAAACCAGTCCTGATAGCACTGATAGAAGTAATGAAAACATTAGTAGGCTAATTGCCCAACGGCGTTGCAGCCCCGCTTTGACATGACTAAAATTTGCACCTCTCAAGTTAGCGTTGCTGAAATCTGCTCCTTGTATATTTGCACGACTAAAATTTGCACCCTCAAGGTTTTGACCTTTAAAAGAGCGACCACGGAGATTTTGTCCTGAGAAGTCTTGGGGCATATTTGGAAGCGGAAGAAGGGCTTAATTTTAAATACAGGAACAGGACGAAAGTTTCCCGAATTTTCCACCTCAAATTCCAGGCTCACACTAACTAGCAGTTCTGCTTCAATGTTAGAGCATGTTTGGAGTGCGTTTAAAGACTTGAGCAATTATACAGGCAGGTGATCACACCCTCTGCTTGAGTACTAACGGTTGAGTTAACCGTTAGTACTGTTTCTATGTCAGGGGAGGATTCCACCAGAGTACTAACGGTTGAGGGGTGGTTCAGGGCAAACGCCAGCGCATCAACAAGAGCAGTTTATTATCAATAAACTGCTAATTAATCGCATTAAGCGCAGCTTATTGACTTGGTACTAAGTTTTGATTATTACTGCTCTATACTCAGATGAGAAATAAGCGATCGCTTCCAGCGGGCGCTCTGCGCCATCGCCCTTCCCAGGTGCGCTCCGCGCAATCGCTATTTCTCCGATTATTTTGATTCGCAACATAAGCTTCGCTTTTTGTCAATGTATTTTTGTAAAATTTAGATGCGTTTGCCCTGATAACTGGTCTACTTGCAATAAAGGTTTTGTTGCAAAACCACTCTTATTCGGTGGTTGCGGACTGATAGATAAAACGCAGTTCAGAAAGAGTATTCACTGTTTTTAACCCAGAGGCGATCTGCCTTAATTGTTCCACATCTTTAATTTGTGAAATTTCTGGCAACAAACTTAACCCCTCAGAGCCAAATTTTAATTCCAACACCAGCTCAAGACTTTCCAGCAGCACCTGTCTCATCTGATTTTGGCTTTGCTCGATTCCTTTTTGAATTCCAATTCTCTCAACACTCGTGATGTACGACATACGTCTATCTTCCTCATACTGACTGACTTCCTACCAAAACTCTTGTTCTAACTTTAAGGGTAAACTCATTAACTTTATCTAACTTTATTTGGCATATAGCCAGGGGTACCAATAGCAATCGTAGAGCTAACTTGACCTTGAGTATTAACTGCTAAACTTCCAATCTCTTTGACTGCACCAAAGTCAATCAGAACAATTTTTCTATCTGTTCGGCGACGTATTAAATTTTGAGGCTTAATATCACGGTGGATGATACGTTGCTGATGGACAAATGCCAATGCTTCCAAAATTTCCTGCAACCGTTTTACGACTTCTTCTTCTCCAAAACGCTTGCCAGGAGTCAGTTCTTGACTAAAATTATGCCCATCAATAAATTCTTGAACTAAATAGAATTCTCCATTTTCTTCAAAATGGGCGAAAAGCTGTGGAATTTGACCGTGCTGACCTAATCGGTAAAAGACTTGTGCTTCCTTATCAAATAATTTTCTGGCAATGGATAAAGTGGCTGAATCAGAGCTTATCGGTTTCAGGTGTTTTACCACACACGGGGGATTGCTGGGCAAATCTCTATCTTGCGCCAAGTAAGTAACAGAAAATCCTCCGTGTCCCAATAGTCGGATAATTTTGTAGCGACCATGCCAGATTGTTCTTTCGAGCATAAGGCTGAGGTGAACGTATTCTATACAGAAGATATAACAAATTTACTTCTTGTTTTGCTTGTGCTTTTGGAAAATATCACTAATCTTAAACCTGTAGGCACAATGCCTACAAGGGTATAAAAGTCTGATACTGCTGTTTTAGATCAAATTCCCGTAAAGATTGTTACAATTTTACTCCCAACACCCCTAAAATCTCCCGAACTAGTGCTTTCTCTTGCTCTAGCCGTTGAATCTGCGTAACTTTGCGTTTGGGGATGTACTTGGTACTTTTGGTTAGGCGATCGCCTTTAGTCCAAAACTCATACTGATAGTAAGCTTCATGGTAGTCCTTACCGTTTTTAGTAACAGTGCGCCAGTAGATACAGCCGCTTCCATCCCCCTTAGCTCGCCGTGTGTTCAGAAGCGGTTTGTAAGCGCTTATCGATTGATTTTCCAGTAACGGCAATAATGAAATATCGTCGCATTGAAGCCAAGCAATACAAACATTACCCAACTTTTTGAATTCCTGAAATAGATTATGATTAGACCATCTACTATTGAGATTAACTGTTGAACCAATGTAGAAAATTTGGTTGTTTTCAGCGATAGCAAAGTAGATAGCTGAGCATTTGGGTAAACTGATATCTTGCACCATTCTCAACAAGACCCAAAAAACCGGGTTTCTGAACCAGAAATTAAGGTTTCTACGAGCAAGCATTCTCAAGAAACCCGGTTTTTAACTCAGGTGCAAGATCTGAGGTAAAGCTTTTTTCCAAGCTAACGGTAAAGACGGAAGCTTGAGTGGGTCTATAATATTCATTGTTAGCCTGAGCCTTAAATCTAGCAGGTTGACCAGCCCCAGAATATTTCAGCATTGATGAGGCTCTGTGTTTATTTTACTAGAAAAAATGCGTTTTAAGCCTTTTATATAATGCATTACAGCGTTTTTCCTAGTAATTTTAAAACCTCTATAATTGGCACTTTAGCTTCTTCTAATTCCTGTATGGTTTTAATAAGTTGCTTAGGAATATAAGCGGTTTTAGAAATTACTTTTTCACCTTGATGTATTTGCCAATCATACCAAGCTTGCTTGTACTGCTTGCCGTTCTTCTTAGTAATAGTCCGCCACTGAATTCTACCTGTCCCCTCTCCCCGGCTTCTGCGTTTAGTACTAACGGTTGAGTGAACCATTAGTACTGTTTCTGTGTCAGGAGGGGATTCTACTGGAGTACTAACGGTTGAGCCCTCGTTGAAGGACTGCACCCAGCCGCAGAAACCGCAACCATCAGCCAGGTTTAGCAAGGGCTGCTCACAGCTAGGACAGCAAACTTTGGAGGTAGAGGACGCGGCGAATTGCGATCGCTCCCTGGAGGGGACAGACTGAACGGGCGTAGAGGTCGTTGCATTCTCGGCGCTTTGGTGTGTAGTGACGCATTCCGGGGTAATTGGGAGCTGAATTTGTTGCCCACCAGCCATCAATATTTCTTCCACCCAGCCAACGGGGAATCCCATCATCCATCCTGGCACTGCTGGGTGTAACTTGTCCCCCTTGCTGATAAATTTCCTCAATGACTGCTCCAATCTGGTCGCCCCAGCTGGTCGGCATCTTGTAGAACCTTTGGCGTAAGTGGTTGGGGTAGGCAATGATGAAAAGCCTTTTTCTTTCGTGCGGCGCTCCGAGTTCCTTTGCTGATATGATTTGTGGATCGTCCCAACAATATTCGACCATTCGGAGTCCTCCAAGAACTGCTCGAAGTCCTCGGCTGATAACCCCCGCAGGATTTTCGATGATGACGAAGCTGGGGTTGCTGTCGGCGATGCATCGCAGGGCTTCAAACCAAAGGGCTGACTCTGGGTGGTTGAGTCCGGTTCGCAGTCCGGCGTTACTTGTCCCGACACAAGGAAATCCGCAGCTAATAAGGTCAAATTCTCCAGTTCTGGGGGAAAAGTCTCTAATGTCGCTGTGGATGGGGATGTCAGGGTAATGCGATCTGCTGAAAGCAGCAGCGCTTCGCTATCGCAGGACGGCTTGAGCGTCAGCGTCAAGCTCGACAAATTGCTTGGTTGTAATGTCTCCAGAGGCGATTCTGATTCCTTCCTCAAATCCGCCGATTCCTGCAAAGAGGCTAAGGTGTCTGAGGGATTGGGGCATAATTCCAGGCAATCGTTACTGAGTGTGACTGTGTGCGGCTCGTAGTTCTGAGACTCGTTGAACAAAACCGAGGTCTCTGAACCGTTGACGGCTTCGACTGTCCCCATATTGCAAAGTAGGTAACTTTTGCGCCAAGGAAGTTCTGCGTCAATTTTTACGCGGACGCGCTCTCCAACTTTCCACATAGAAGGAAATGCGCTACCGTCCTCCCAGGCTGGATCTACTCCGCCGTCCCAATCGCGTTTATGCTTACGCCTGGGCTTGCTGTACTGCTCAACATCAAAAAGTTGTGTCACGGAACTGCACCCCCTTGCTTGTTCCAACAGTGAACAGTGAACAGTGAACAGTTTTAACTTCTCAATAAGTTTTCCCCGCAAGGGTGATGCTCCTTCTGGGAGCCACCCAAAGGGCGATTGCCTGTATGCGCAGCGTGCGCTTTGCGCTCAGGGCAGACTTCTGGCGGCGTATCGCTTTCAGGCACGGGAGTGTCAAACCTCTCCTTGCAAGCGGCTACAAACTCCTTTTCTTCCTCAGTGAGGGGTTCACTTCCCCATCCATCAAGCGCTGCAGCATGGAGCTGCTGGGCTAGCATTTCTTCAGCGGGGGTGCGATCGCGTTGCCGCAAACTCTTTGCAGTGACAAACTCCTTGATACGCTTTTGAATTTCTAAGTGAGTTTCTGAGAATCCATTTAGAATGGTTTGTTGCCAGTCTTCACGGGAAAATTGATCTAATTTGGCACAGGTACTAGCCGTAAAGCGCTGGTCATAATTGGGGTTGCTTCTTATTATTCCTCCAGCTGAGCACTGGGGGTTTTGACAAACCACGGATTTATCGCGGTGGTGGTCATAATCTGGAATGACTAACCGAATCAGGTGAAGCTGGACTTTTCCTGTATCTTGGCAGCAGAAGCACTTCCACGTTGGTTGCCAAACTTCTTCTGCCTCTGGTTTTTCCCGTTCTGGGCGAATGGGTTCGCGGGGTAATTGCGGGAAATTCATAAGCACACTCCTTCAAAAGCATTGACTGCAAATGCCCAGTCATAGAACAAATTACGTTCTTCACGTTCGGCTTCGTTCTCGTGTACCCACTCATAACCGCGTTCAAAAGCTTCCCAGATCCATTCATTGAAACGAGGGTCTTTGTGCCAATCGTGTCCAGTTGCGCCTTTCTTCTTTACTTGGCGACCTGCAGAGGATTTTAAAAATTTCTGCCACCAATTGTCCAGGTCTTCGGGTTTACTAAGGAACCTTTCTAAACTGATAATTTCCTTCCCTGGCTCTCCGTTCTTGGCGGTTATCTTTCTCCATTCGTCCCTGACAAATTTTTCAAAATTCTCTCTCTCCGCTTTTGAGAGTTCTGAGAGAGATTTGAAAAGGTTTGAATAGATTTGATTGTTTTGAGGAGCGCTGGAATCTGGATTTGGTAGGGGTTCTGGGCTTTGTGGAGAGCTTAAATAAGCGCTATCGGGGCTTAAATAAGCGCTATCGGGGCTTAAATAAGCGCTATCGGGGCTTAAATAAGCGCTATCGGAGCTTAAATAAGCGGAAGCTTTATCAGTACTAGGTTTGGGGCTGTTTTTTGGTGATTTGGACTTTGATAAATGTTCTGCCTCAGCTTTGGCTCTAGCAGCTGTCAGGTTATGCCCCTGCAATGTTACAGTTCGATATTCGTAAAGCCCTAGCTTGCGAAGTTTTCTTAAATCCTTTTCGACTGTGTCTGGCGAACTTCCTACAGCCACAGCTATTTCAGCAATTGTTGGTAAATCATGATATTTCACTTCGCCGCCTGGAGTGTAGTCTGCAAACGGGTCAACAAGCATCAGGTAAAGCCAAAGACGACACTGGCTACCAGTTAACTTATTGGTAATAACTACAGCAGCGTCTTGCTTAGAAATCATGAAATACCCTTGCACTTTTGATTCCTCAAATTCTTGTGGACGGCGGATGCTGCGTATTTTAGTTGTCATAACTACCGCACCTCCCCAGAAGTCACCGCACACCTCGCGCCGTGGAAGCCCCTGCATTCATGCATGGGGGTAAGGCGCGGGCGATTTTAATCGCCGTCAGAATTGTTTCAAAATGCATAACTGTACCCATCTTTTTTATGAATTGGCGAACAATATTTATAGCTAATACCTGCTACTCTTCCCGATGATGTAGCGATATCAAAACTACCTGTGGCACGACACAAAACACGCCCTAAATATTCGCCGACTTTTTTACCATTAGCGACCATAGCTTTAACAATATCTCCAGTGCTAAATCCGTAATGAATCTGTTTATTTGAACGATGACGAGTAGGAAAACCGAATTTATTAATACCAGCCATCTGTCTAGTACCATGACCATTTGCAGTTATCAACAAAGGCTTAATACCTTTGATATTAAGAATCGGTGTTGACGTACCAACACAAGCTGCATCAAGCCAATGAGTTTTCTCTAGATTCTGTTGGCTACGATTAAACTTTGTTAATCCACCAGAACCAGTTTCTACTGGTAATCCAGTTGCTTTTAGAATTCTCAAAAGTGCAAATCTAGTCGTGTTTACTGCTGCTGCATCTGCCAATGGTTTTTTAGCTTGTTTCAAGATTATTTCCAACTTTGAAGGGGCTTTTTTGAGAAAATCTTTAATATCTTTAGTACCTTTCTTTGTGTTGCATTTTTCGCAACTTAGTGTGAGATTTGTAATTGAGTTAGAGCCTCCTTTCGCTCTTGGATGGATGTGTTCTATCTGGAATGGGACATCTTTAACACCACAGTAGGCGCATTGTCTACCCCATTTTTCTAATAGATATTCTCTTGTTTCGTAACCAGCCAAGGTTCCTTGTTGATATTCCTTGCCTTGAATATCAGAATTACGCATCAACTGCATATCAAAGCGTACTAATTCCTGACTAATAGCTTTGATTGGCGCAAATTTACACAACTTCTCAACCCAAGTTTTGATATTCTCAATCCTGCTTTGCAAACTTGGTGCTAACGAGGTCTTACACGTTGGCGTAGCCTCTCCGACAGGAGAAGAAAATGGGGCAGCACCGAAGTTGCCACAACGCGGGGAACCCGCGCAAGGCACTTCTCGCTTACTAGAACGAGTAACCGACTCCGTCCCTTGCGCGTCTCCGTTGGCGTAGCCTCTCCGGCAGGAGAAGGAGACTGACGAATTAACAAAAACAAAGCCTGCCCCATTTTCTAGGGGACAAATGCGTAACCATCCCTCTGGACGGGTTCTATTCAAAAATCTCGGTTGCCTGTAACGAGTTTTTCTAGCACGTCTACTCCGTCTTAATTGTCTTCTAGAAGTTAAAGCATTTCTGATTGCAAAACCTCTATGCTTTAACTCAGCAGCAAATACAACCTCGCCAGTTGAATCGTTAACTAGTGCGATTCCTGTATGTTTTGCGCCAGGATCAATCTTTAATCTGAGTGCTGATACAGGAGAGTCCTGACGAGCTTCTTTAAGAATTAAAGTGAATGGAAAACGTCGATAAACTGCTGCTTTTTTGTTTCTTAATAATTGCCTAGCCTGTGCGCTATGTATTGGGTCTAATGGTCTTTTTTCTGAATCTAAAACAAATACTTTGGACATAAGTCCCTCCTTGCGGGTAATGTTAGCTTCGCTAATGTTTAAGGTCGGTACTATCCAAACTGCACTGACTTAACCCTTGTACATCTGTTTAACAGTTTGGTTCTAGAGCAGGGAACTAGCTACGCATTCCCTGGTAGGTCTTTAACTCTTGCCTTAAACGTAGTGAGCCACTGCGTTGCGGGGGTTCCCCCCGTTGTAGCAAGTGGCGAACCCGTGAGGGTCAATTAAGACTTAAGCTGGTCATATGGGCTTTTTCAAGCCCCGCCCTTTAGGGCTGGGGTTTATGACGGTAATTCCAACGAGCGGGCTGGTGCTTGAGCCAAAGCCAGTTTTGCGCTCGTCAGAACGCCCAAGCTCTATACACGTTTTGACCCATTCGTCATGCCGCAAAGGGTAGAATTTTCCTACATTTTTTTCTGTCATAATTTCACTCGCTATTATGTTTCCCCCAACAACAGTTGGGGTTTTTCCTGTACACTAATATTTATGAGCGTTTATCAACCTATTAGTTTTAGACGATTAGTCTAGTAGTTTGATTTAAAGATTATACAACTACTAGATGGATTTCGGAGACAAATGTTTATGCAGGTTCACCAGCTTTTCAAGCAAGCTCAGGATAGGTATGGAATTCGGGGAAAGGAACTGGCAAAGCTGGCTGGAATCAGTGCCAATCATTTATCTGAATTTCGTATGGGGAAAGCGTGGGTTAGTCCAGAAGTTTTCGTGGCACTGCTGGAGGCAATGGACTCCTTAGCCCCTGGTTCAAGGCTTTACTTCTGCCAGTTACTAGCGCAAGAACCCGTAAAAAAAGTTGAAATGGAGCCAAAACTGGTAGAACTGATTGAACTCGCTGATGATGACGAAATGGAAGCCGCGATGATAGCGATTGGGCGAAAGTGGAAGCGATCGCGCTTGAGTCATAGGCATACTGAGGATATTGATAATGCGATTGCGGTATGAGCGTTAAAAGTCTCCAGGAGTAATGCCAATGTGATTTTTTGCACATATTGTACTTCCTAGTTAAGCATAGCGATCGCTAATCTAACTACTCAGCTTCACCAATAAAAATGAATGCAGCCCAGTCACTCGGATTAGGATATTTCTTTCTAGTTTCCAACATCGCTTGTCTTAATGCACGCGCTTTATCAGGATTGTTTCGTAATTGACGATAAAATTCCGGCATCAGAAACGCTGTAGATTCATCTGGTACTTGCCACAAAGATGCGACAATACTGGGAGTACCAGCGCTGATGAACGCACGTGGCAAACCAATCACGCCATCTCCAGTGATGCGTCCCCAGCCAGTATCGCAAGCACTCAAGACAACTAACTCGGCATTTAATTTTAACTTTAAAACTTCATTGGCGCTGAGTAAACCATCATCTTTACCAGAAGGAGCGAGTGCTACTACTCCTGGTATTCCTGGCTCATCTATATTATCAAGTAAACCGTGAGTCGCCAGGTGAATGATTTTTGCTCTGGATATTTGTTGTTGAACAGCAGCTTTGGTTGCTCCTTTACCCACGAGCGGTTGAGTGTTGAAAAGTCCAGCAATAATATTCGCTTCTGTTTCTGCGTGGGGTAAGGGCTTGAGTTGTTCTGGTGGTTCTCCAATTTTAGGAGAAACTTTGGGCATGGTGGGATTACCGACAATTAAGACTGAGTTTGCTTGAGCAGTTTGCTGTAATTTCAGTCGTTTTTGGTGAGTGAGTTCAAGTACTTGAATGGAGGGAGCAATTAATATAGTATGATTTTCAATCAAGAATTTCTCATTCTCGTCTTGCAGAGCAGCGAAAGGAATTAAGAATAGGGATTCATGGGGGATGAAGATAACACGGGAGTCAGGATTGGTTGGTAGTTCAGTTGCAATGGGTTGAATTAGTAACTTGTACATTTGCTTGAGACAACTGTTACCCCGACAGCCGAGAGGAAGAGGACGTACTTTCTCTGTCGTCTCTAATGGAAATGCGTTATCTGTTGTTGTTTTGAGGGTAGAACGAGTTTCGCGAACCAAGTTTGTAATGACATTATTTGCCACGCCGCGCCCTTCAGCTAAAGTTGCAGCAGCAGTGCGTGTATCCTTTGCGATATTGCCTAACTTGGTTTCCTTGATGTCAACTTTGTGGAAGGTAATTGTGCCAGTTGGTTTGATAACCCAAATATATAAGTCATCCCAAGCAATTGAGTATTCAACCAGAGTGGCGTTTTGTTGTTTGGCAATCTGTTGAATTCGGTTAATATTAGGTGGAGCAGATGAAGATTGTTGACGGGCTGCAAGTAACTCTGCAAAAGCTCGTGCTCTACCACGTTCGGCGATTTCCAGAGCTTGTGTTATTTGATTTTGAGCAATCAGGGCTTGTTGCAGCAGGCGGTAGGTACGAGCTTGGGTTTCAAAGATGGAGACTTTGAATGTGTCGTTATCGCCTAAGCTCGCTCGTATGGATTCCTCGACTGCGATTGCGTGACGGAGGTGTATTTCGGCGGCTTTTGGGTTGCCAGAATTGAGCAGGGCATATCCCAGATTGTTTAGAGATTGCCCCTCACTTTGTTTATCACCGATAGCTCTGGCGATTGACAACCACTGCTGCTGGTACTGTATCGCCTGTTTGTAGTCTCCGAGTGAGTAGTAAGCAATTCCCAGATTGCCCAGAGATTGCCCCTCACCAAGTTTATCACCGAGAGCCCTGGAGATTGACAAACTCTGCTGCTGGTACTGTATCGCCTGTTTGTAGTCTCCGAGTGATTTGTAAGCAATTCCCAGATTACCCAGAGATTGCCCCTCACCAAGTTTATCACCGATAGCTCTGGCGATTGACAAACGTTGCTGCTGGTACTGTATCGCCTGTTTGTAGTCTCCGAGTGAGTAGTAAGCTACTCCCAGATTGCCCAGAGATGCCCCCTCACCTTGTTTATCACCGATAGCCCTTTTGATTGACAAACTCTGCTGCTGGTACTGTATCGCCTGTTTGTAGTCTCCGAGTGAGTAGTAAGCATTTCCCAGATTGCCCAGAGATTTCCCCTCACTTTGTTTATCACCGATAGCTCTGGCGATTGACAAACTCTGCTGCTGGTACTGTATCGCCAGTTTGTAGTCTCCGAGTGAAAAGTAAGCACCTCCCAGATTGCCCAGAGATTGCCCCTCACCAAGTTTATCACCGAGAGCCCTGGAGATTGACAAACTCTGCTGCTGGTACTGTATCGCCAGTTTGTAGTCTCCGAGTGATAAGTAAGCATTTCCCAGATTGCCCAGAGAATTCCCCTCACCAAGTTTATCACCGAGAGCCCTTTTGATTGACAAACTCTGCTGCTGGTACTGTATTGCCTGTTTGTAGTCTCCGAGTGAGTAGTAAGCATTTCCCAGATTGTTCAGAGACGCCCCCTCACCTTGTTTATCACCGAGAGCCCTAGCGATTACCAAACTCTGCTGCTGGTACTGTATCGCCAGTTTGTAGTCTCCGAGTGAGCGGTAAGCAATTCCCAGATTGTTCAGAGACGCCCCCTCACCTTGTTTATCACCGATAGCTCTGGCGATTGACAAACTCTGCTGCTGGTACTGTATCGCCTGTTTGTAGTCTCCGAGTGAGTCGTAAGCAAGTCCCAGATTGCCCAGAGATTGCCCCTCACCAAGTTTATCACCGATCGCTCTGGCGATTGACAAACTCTGCTGCTGGTACTGTATTGCCTGTTTGTAGTCTCCGAGTGAGTCGTAAGCAAGTCCCAGATTGCCCAGAGATTGCCCCTCACCAAGTTTATCACCGATCGCTCTTTTGATTGACAAACTTTGCTGCTGGTACTGTATCGCCTGTTTGTAGTCTCCGAGTGAGCGGTAAGCAATTCCCAGATTGCCCAGAGCTTTCCCCTCACCTTTTCTATCTTTGATGCTTTGGTAAATCTTCAATGCTTGTTGGTAAGAACGCAACGCTGCTTGAAACTGGCTAGTCTTAAACTGTTGGTTACCTTGCTCAAAGAATCTGTCTGCTTCTTCTTTGAGGGAGTTTGTGCTTTGAGCGAATACCCGCATTGACACAGACAGCACTCCTGTAGAGATGAATGGTGCTGTGCTACTGGCGAACAGTGCTATCAGGATAGCGAAGCTACTGCTTTTTAGGTGCATAGTTGTCAACCGGGATTGTGTCGAATGAGCCTACCCACTTTCTAAAGATACCTCGGTTTTTCAACAAGTTGCTATGGTGATTGTAACTTTAAGGGCTTGTTAAATTTCCTAAATGAGCGTAAATTTCTGTCAGCAGCGCAACTATCTGCAAAATCTGCATTACTGTGCTTCACCAATAAAAATGAATGCTGCCCAGTCACTTGGATTAGGATATTTCTTTCTAGTTTCCAACATCGCTTGTCTTAATGCACGCGCTTTATCAGGATTATTTCGTAATTGACGATAAAATTCCGGCATCAGAAACGCTGTAGATTCATCTGGTACTTGCCACAAAGATGCGACAATACTGGGAGTACCAGCGCTGATGAACGCACGTGGCAAACCAATCACGCCATCTCCAGTGATGCGTCCCCAGCCAGTATCGCAAGCACTCAAGACAACTAACTCGGCATTTAACTTTAACTTTAAAACTTCATTGGCGCTGAGTAAACCATCATCTTTACCAGAAGGAGCGAGTGCTACTACCCCTGGTATTCCTGGCTCATCTATATTATCGAGTAAACCGTGAGTCGCCAGGTGAATGAATCTTGCTCTGGATATTTGTTGTTGAACAGCAGCTTTGGTTGCTCCTTTACCCACGAGCGGTTGAGTGTTGAAAAGCCCAGCAATGATTTTCGCTTCTGTTTCTGCGTGGGGTAAGGGCTTGAGTGGTTCTGGTGGTTCTCCAATTTTAGGAGAAACCTTGGGCATGGTGGGATTACCGACAATTAAGACTGAGTTTGCTTGAGCAGTTTGCTGTAATTTCAGTCGTTTTTGGTGAGTGAGTTCAAGTACTTGAATGGAGGGAGCAATTAATATAGTATGATTTTCAATCAAGAATTTCTCATTCTGGTCTTGCAGAGCAGCGAAAGGAATTAAGAATAGGGATTCATGGGGGATGAAGATAACACGGGAGTCAGGATTGGTTGGTAGTTCGGTTGCAATGGGTTGAATTAGTAACTTGTACATTTGCTTGAGACAACTGTTACCCCGACAGCCGAGAGGACGTACTGTCTGTGTCGTCTCTAATGGAAATGCGTTATCTGTTGTTGTTTTGAGGGTAGAACGAGTCTGGCGAACTAAGCCATTAATCACATTATTTGCCACGCCGCGCCCTTCAGCTACAGTTGCAGCAGCAGTGCGTGTATCCTCTGCGACGCTGCCCAACTTGGTTTCCTTGATGTCAACTTTGTGGAAGGTAATTTTGCCAGTTGGTTTGATAACCCAAATATATAAGTCATTCAAAGCAATTGAATATTCAATCAGAGTGGCGTTTTGTTGTTTGGCAATCTGTTGGATTTGTTCAATATTAGGTGGAGCAGATGAAGATTGTTGACGGGCTGCAAGTAACTCTGCAAAAGCTCGTGTTCTACCAAGTTCTGCAATTTCTAGAGCTTGCGTTGTTTGATTTTGAGCAATCAGGGCTTGTTGCAGCAGGCGGTAGGAATTAGCTTGGGTTTCAAAAATGGAGACTTTGAATGCGTCGTTATCGCCTAAGCTCGCTCGTAGGGATTCCCGGACAGCAATTGCGTTGCGAAGGTTTGTTTCGGCGGCTTTTGGGTTGTTAGAATCGAGCAGGGTAGCTCCCAGATTGTTTAGAGATTTCCCCTCACCTTGTTTATCACCGATAGCCCTGGCGATTGTCAACCACTGCTGCTGGTACTGTATCGCCTGTTTGTAGTCACCGAGTGAGGAGTAAGCATTTCCCAGATTGCCCAGAGATGCCCCCTCACCAAGTTTATCACCGAGAGCCCTTAGGATTACCAAACTCTGCTGATGGTACTGTATCGCCTGTTTGTAGTCTCCGAGTGAGTAGTAAGCAATTCCCAGATTGCCCAGAGATTGCCCCTCACCTTGTTTATCACCGAGAGCCCTGGAGATTGCCAAACTTTGCTGCTGGTACTGTATCGCCTGTTTGTAGTCTCCGAGTGAGTCGTAAGCAAGTCCCAGATTGCCTAGAGATGCCCCCTCACTTTGTTTATTACCGATAGCTCTGGCGATTGACAAACTCTGCTGCTGGTACTGTATTGCCTGTTTGTAGTCACCGAGTGATAAGTAAGCAATTCCCAGATTGTTCAGAGATTGCCCCTCACCTTGTTTATCACCGAGAGCCCTGGAGATTGACAAACTTTGCTGCTGGTACTGTATCGCCAGTTTGTAGTCTCCGAGTGAGTAGTAAGCTACTCCCAGATTGTTTAGAGATGCCCCCTCACCTTGTTTATCACCGATAGCTCTGGCGATTGACAAACTTTGCTGCTGGTACTGTATCGCCTGTTTGTAGTCACCGAGTGAGTCGTAAGCAATTCCCAGACTGCCCAGAGCATTCCCCTCACCTTGTTTATCACCGATAGCTCTGGCGATTGCCAAACTCTGCTGATAGTACTGTATCGCCTGTTTGTAGTCACCGAGTGATTTGTAAGCTACTCCCAGATTGCCTAGAGCTTTCCCCTCACCTTTTCTATCTTTGATGCTTTGGTAAATCTGCAACGCTTGCTGGTAAGAATGCAACGCTGCTTGAAACTGGCTAGTATCAAACTGCTTGTTGCCTTGCTCAAAGAATCTGTCTGCTTCTTCTTTGAGGGAGTTTGTGCTTTGAGCGAATACCCGCATTGACACAGACAGCACTCCTGTAGAGATGAATGGTGCTGTGCTACTGGCGAACAGTGCTATCAATGTTGCAAGGCTAATGCTTCTCAACTGCATATTTTCCTGTTTTTCTAATTTCTGCTGTTGTTTTCATGCCAAGTTGCGTTCTGTTGTAGTTTGCGGTTAGGGGAGATTGCTTCCCTCCACTGCGTTTCGGTCGCAATGACGTGTTACGTTTCATTTAGTTGCTCTACTTCTCATCAGTGCGGGTAGGAAGGGAATAAGGCGTCCAAGTCTGTGGAGCATTTTTAGGTAAACCCATTAATTGCAAGACGTTAGCCCAATCTGTCTTTACTTGTATATCCTGTGGATTGCTGCTTTGAAGTTCAGCTAGAGCAGTCAGTGTTTCGTACCACAGTTTGGCGTCAGTATAGACAGAGACGCGCTCTTTTGGTGATGTTGTTTTCAACTGAGTGCTTAAGGCTGAACTCACAGGAATGCGCTGTAATCTCCCGTTGACAATTGCATCAGCAGCACGATTCTCTTGATTGCAGATTGCAGAAAAAACCCAACGGTACTCGTTACCTTCTTTCAGGGCGGGTATTGTTTTTGGTAGTTGAAGGTTAATAATTCCTGGTTGCTGTTTGAGCCGAAAGGTTGCAGAATAAACTTCTTTGTCTTGGCTGTCGAGAAGAACGAACTCTGTATTCAAGCGAGAAACAGACAAGTCGGGAATATAAAACCAAAAGGTAGGACGTTCACTGATTGTTTGTTCAACGAAAGGAATTCCTTTCTCAGTTGAGGGTACTAAAGCTACAATTTGTTGATTTAAATTAGAACAGCGTCCCCGTACTGCTCCTCCTCGCTGAACACCCTTAACGACTCCGCCTGGGCGAGCGCCAAAGAAAAAACGTTTTATTTTTTCAGTCAAATTCGGGCTGCGTTGTGATTGTTGTGCTTGAGCAGATGGTAAGCTTTGCAGCGAATGAGCCAATATTAAGCTTAGAAGACAAGCAAGAGTTACTTTTTGAGTCGTTGATATATATCGGTTCATTGGTTATTGTTTATTTTATTACTTAATACATGCT
The DNA here is from genome assembly GCA_019359415.1 of Iphinoe sp. HA4291-MV1. Classification (GTDB taxonomy): domain Bacteria; phylum Cyanobacteriota; class Cyanobacteriia; order Cyanobacteriales; family Nostocaceae; genus Brasilonema. Next base: position 17,791 of record JAHHHH010000071.1, read on the forward strand.
CTGTTTGGGCGATCGCGGAAAAGTTGTTTATATTTATTACCTTTAACAGCAAGAAGGCTCACACTGTACCTGTACTCAGATGGGTGTTGGGTAGTTCACTTATACATATTCTGTTGGGGCGATGATGCAAGCGTCCGCCGGGAGGGCGATCGCCCAAAAAAAGAAATAATATATATGACTACAGAACTCGTACCGATGAGAGCTAATGCAGGTGGGATGAGTGGTATCCAAACACTGGCAACTGCGAAACTTAGCCAACAGGTAATGTATAATACTGAAAGTCCACAACCTATGGCTATGACTAGGGGCTTGAATGGACGCCAGTAGCAAGCTAAGACGCCACCTATCAAAGACCAACTCCAAATCCAAAGAATTTCTCCGCCTTGTGACCAAACAGACAAGAGTGGTCGTTTATTAAGTACAGTACTGAGAATTTGACTTATCATGTGCGCATGTACCATGACACCGCTGAGTGTACCATAAGGTGTAGACCAATGGTCAGGAGGTCCTTGTTGCTCGGCGTAACTACCTATTAAGATAATCTTGTCGCGCACATCCTCATCTTTGAAGTTATTATTTAAAATTTCTTCCAGTGTTAACTCTTGGGCAACTTTGCCAGAACTTGTGGCGCGATAATTTAATAAGACTTGGAAGCCAGAAGCGTCTACGTCTTGATAACCTCCAGCAAATGGTTGCAGTTGAGGGAAGACGACGCCTCCCAATTGCAGATTATTTCTAGACTTGAGGGGGTTTTGATAGTTAGTGTTTTTTCCCAACTCCTGTTCTAAATAACGACGCGCTAGCATGAAGCTGAAAGATTCTTGTGTGCTACACTTAGCTCCTGATACCGAATCTTGAACCATAAGATGGCGACGTATAGTATCATCTGTGTCTGAGACGAAATCACTAAAACTAATATTTTTTGGAGATACTTCCTTTGGTGGGGCTACTTCTTTTTGTGGATTCCCTTGCGCGTCGATTGTGGGTACTTTGCAGACGGTAATAATGTTGTTTTGTCTTAGTCGTTTTAATAAACCTGGTATATTGGAGTCAGCAGAAAAGGGACGATATAAATCTATTCCAATGAGTCTTGGTTTGTGTTGCTCCAGCTTTTCTAGCAAACGGTTAAGAGAAGGGTCTGGCAATGAGCCTCCTTTCTCTCCTCTTGTATCTTGTGCTAGGATATCTTCATCTGTAATTTTAACTATCAGCAGGCGTTTATCGATACCTTCATCAGGTCGCAGTTGGATGAAGTGGTCAAAGGTTTTCAATTCTAACCATTCTAATACACCAAAAAAGCGCAGTCCTATCAGTGCAACTGTGACTGTGAGACTTGCTGTGAGCACTGTTTTGAGGTTACTTCTCAGCCAAGAAGTTGGGGAGGATGGAGGAGGGGGGAACGGAGCAGGGGGCGGAGATGAGAAAGAGCTATTTGAGTTTAGTTCTGGGTTGCGATTAGGGTTGAGTTTGTAGATAATGGCATTTAATTGAGGTGCGTATCCTCCTTCTTTAAAAGCAAGTTTCAGTTCTTCACAAAGTTTATAAGCAGAGTTTTCTAATTTTCTTGTTTGTAATAAGTCAATCAGTTCTACTGCGAAGTCGTTTGGGGAAGACGTTGAGATAGCATTCAGTTCTCCTGGGTTGATTCCTATTTCTATGCACAATGCTCTGCGTTTGTCGGGTGCTGCGCGTCCGCTTATTTGTAAAAGTTTTCTGAGAGTTTCTATATCTGAATTATCTAGGTTTTCTAAGGACATATGATTTTTTTTCTATTTATTTTCACAAACTCAAGCTACTAATATTAATTCTTTGTAACGATACGCTGAATAATTACACTCCGTTTCCGGCGTCCCTTTTTAGCAACTACGGTGTACACATCTCGCTCAGAACCTCACCCTCGCTTTAGGGATTGAGTTTAGTTAGAATTGCTTCTAACTTAGAACTGTATCCTCCTCCTTTGAAGTCTGATTCTAGTTTTTTACACAGTTTACAAGTTGTTGTTTGTAATTTTCTTTTTTGTAATAAATCAATAAGTTCTACGGCAAAGTCGTTTTCGGGAAGTACCCATATAGAACTCAGTTCTCCTGGGTTGATGCCAATTTCTAGACATAATGCTCTGCGTCTTTCTGAGGCTGCGCGTCCGCTTAGTTGTAAAAGTTCTCGCAAGGTTTCTATGTCGGAATCGTTGAGTTCTTGTTTGATTTCAACTGGAGGATTGATTTGTGAATTGATTTGTGAATTGACTGGTGATGGGGATTTGTCTAATGTGTTATTCTTAGCTAGAATGGGAATCTCTCCTTGAGAAAGGTCTTCTAGTTGAATGGCAACTAAACCTTCGTCGAAAGCTCTTTGAAATATATCTATATTATCTGGATTTATATTATCTGGAGTCTCATAACCTAAAGCGTCATAAAAACCTTGAGCGAATGCGATCGCTGGTTTATCTTTAATCTCCTGATTCATGCCAATTGTATAATGAATGTATTGGCTGATGGCTTTGGCTGATTTGGCTGAATGGCAGGCGTTGAGTAGGACGCAGTTTACGTAAGCGGCGTGCAATTTGAAGAGTTGGGCTAAGCCTTCTGGTGGGACAGGTTTGTTGTTTCCTCCATCATCTTCCAGGACTAAGCTACCATCTTCTAACCCGTGTCCGCAGAAGTGGACAATTTGAGGACGTTCTTCGGCGATGGCACGACGAATGTCTTGAGGGCGTACAGCAGTTCTCATCCGAATTTCAAACATGTCTCGTCTGACGGCTCGTCGGATGGCTTCTTCTATTTCGCGGATTTCTTTATCTAAGCGTAAGCCGTGGGGAATGGCTGTTAGGATGAGTACTTTTTGTGGCATTGGCTAGACTCTTGTTATATCAGTGAACAGTGAACAGTGAACAGTTATCAATGAACAGTTATCAATGAACAGTTATCAATGAACAGTTATCAATGAACAGTTATCAATGAACAGTGAACGGGAGCATTCCAAATGTGCGAATTGCCCCTCAGACTGGAAGTCTGGGGCTATACAAACCAAGTCCGCCTGCGCGGACTACTCCTTTTAAGGTATAAGAATTATCTATAATGATTTACTCCTCTTTCTGTGTCCTCTGTTCCTCTGCGGTTAAAAACAAGTGTTCTTGCTGATAAGTGATAACTGTTAACTGTTAAATGACTACTCAGCTTCACCAATGAAAATGAATGCAGCCCAGTCACTGGGATTAGGATATTTCTTTCTAGTTTCCAACATCGCTTGTCTTAATGCACGCGCTTTATCAGGATTATTTCGTAATTGACGATAAAATTCTGGCATCAGAAGTGACGTAGATTCATCTGGTACTTGCCACAAAGATGCGACAATACTGGGAGTACCAGCGCTGATGAACGCACGTGGCAAACCAATCACGCCATCTCCAGTGATGCGTCCCCATCCAGTATCGCAAGCACTCAAGACAACTAACTCGGCATTTAACTTTAACTTTAAAACTTCATTGGCGCTGAGTAAACCATCATCTTTACCAGAAGGAGCGAGTGCTACTACTCCTGGTATTCCTGGCTCGTCTATATTATCGAGTAAACCGTGGGTAGCCAGGTGAATGAATCTTGCTCTGGATATTTGTTGTTGAACAGCAGCTTTGGTTGCTCCTTTACCCACGAGCGGTTGAGTGTTGAAAAGTCCAGCAATCATTTTCGCTTCCGTTTCTGCATGGGGTAAGGGCTTGAGTTGTTCTGGTGGTTCTCCAATTTTAGGAGAAACCTTGGGCATGGTGGGATTACCGACAATTAAGACTGAGTTTGCTTGAGCAGTTTGCTGTAATTTCAGTCGTTTTTGGTGAGTGAGTTCAAGTACTTGAATGGAGGGAGCAATTAATATAGTATGATTTTCAATCAAGAATTTCTCATTCTCGTCTTGCAGAGCAGCGAAAGGAATTAAGAATAGGGATTCATGGGGGATGAAGATAACACGGGAGTCAGGATTGGTTGGTAGTTCAGTTGCAATGGGTTGAATTAGTAACTTGTACATTTGCTTGAGACAACTGTTACCCCGACAGCCGGGAGGACGTACTTTCTCTGTTATATCTGGTGGGGATATGTTATCAGTTGTTGTTTTGAGGGTAGAACGAGTTTCGCGAACCAAGTTTGTAATGACATTATTTGCCACACCGCGCCCTTCCGCCAAAGTTGCAGCAGCAGCGCGTGTATCCTCTGCGATATTGTCTAACTTGGTTTCCTTGATGTCAACTTTGTGGAAGGTAATTTTGCCAGTTGGTTTGATAACCCAAATATATAAATCATCCCAAGCAATTGAATATTCAACCAGAGTGGCGTTTTGTTGTTTGGCAATTTGTTGGATTCGCTCAAGATTAGGTGGAGCAGATGAAGATTGTTGACGCGCTGCAAGTAACTCTGCAAAAGCTCGTGCTCTACCAAGTTCGGCAATTTCTAGAGCTTGCGTTGTTTGATTTTGAGCAATGAGGGCTTGTTGCAGCAGGCGGTAGGAATTAGCTTGGGTTTCAAAAATGGAGACTTTGAATGCGTCGTTATCGCCTAAGCTCGCTCGCATGGATTCCCAGACTGCAATTGCCTTGCGGAGGTTTGTTTCGGCGGCTTTTGGGTTGTTAGAATTGAGCAGGGCAAATCCTAGATTGTTTAGAGATTGCCCCTCACCAAGTTTATCACCGATAGCTCTGGCGATTGACAAACTCTGCTGCTGGTACTGTATCGCCTGTTTGTAGTCTCCGAGTGAGCGGTAAGCAATTCCCAGATTGCCCAGAGATGCCCCCTCACCAAGTTTATCACCGATCGCCCTTTTGATTGACAAACTTTGCTGCTGGTACTGTATCGCCTGTTTGTAGTCTCCGAGTGAGTAGTAAGCAAGTCCCAGATTGCCCAGAGCTTTCCCCTCACTTTGTTTATCACCGAGAGCCCTGGCGATTGACAAACTCTGCTGCTGGTACTGTATCGCCTGTTTGTAGTCTCCGAGTGAGAAGTAAACATTTCCCAGATTGTTTAGAGATTGCCCCTCACCAAGTTTATCACCGATAGCTCTGGCGATTGACAAATGTTGCTGATGGTACTGTATCGCCTGTTTGTAGTCTCCGAGTGAGCGGTAAGCAATTCCCAGATTGCCCAGAGATTGCCCCTCACCTTGTTTATCACCGATCGCCCTTTTGATTGACAAACTCTGCTGCTGGTACTGTATCGCCTGTTTGTAGTCTCCGAGTGAGCCGTAAGCAAGTCCCAGATTGTTTAGAGAATTCCCCTCGCCTTGTTTATCACCGAGAGCCCTGGCGATTACCAAACTCAGCTGCTGGTACTGTATCGCCTGTTTATAGTCTCCGAGTGAGTCGTAAGCAGCTCCCAGATTGCCCAGAGATTTCCCCTCACTTTGTTTATCACCGAGAGTCCTAAAGATTGACAAACTCAGCTGCTGGTACTGTATCGCCTGTTTGTAATCTCCGAGTGAGTAGTAAGCAAGTCCCAGATTGCCCAGAGAATTCCCCTCACCAAGTTTATCACCGATAGCTCTGGCGATTGACAACCACTGCTGCTGGTACTGTATCGCCTGTTTGTAGTCTCCGAGTGAGTAGTAAGCTACTCCCAGATTGCCCAGAGCATTCCCCTCACTTTGTTTATCACCGATAGCTCTGGCGATTGACAAACTCTGCTGCTGGTACTGTATCGCCTGTTTGTAGTCTCCGAGTGAGCGGTAAGCTACTCCCAGATTGCCCAGAGATTGCCCCTCACCTTGTTTATCACCGATAGCTCTGGCGATTGACAAACTCTGCTGCTGGTACTGTATCGCCTGTTTGTAGTCTCCGAGTGAGCCGTAAGCAAGTCCCAGATTGTTTAGAGACGCCCCCTCACCTTGTTTATCACCGATAGCTCTTTTGATTGACAAACTTTGCTGCTGGTACTGTATCGCCTGTTTGTAGTCTCCGAGTGAGTCGTAAGCAAGTCCCAGATTGCCCAGAGATTGCCCCTCACCTTTTCTATCTTTGATGCTTTGGTAAATCTTCAATGCTTGTTGGTAAGAATGCAACGCTGCTTGAAACTGGCTAGTCTTAAACTGTTGGTTACCTTGCTTTATCAGCTTATCTGCTTCTTCTTTGAGGGAGTTTGTGCTTTGAGCGAATACCCGCATTGACACAGACAGCACTCCTGTAGAGATGAATGGTGCTGTGCTGCTGGCGAACAGTGCTATCAGGATGGCGAAGCTACTGCTTTTTAGGTGCATAGTTGTCAACCGGGATTGTGTCGAATGAGCCTACCCACTTTCTAAAGATACCTCGGTTTTTCAACAAGTTGCTATGGCAATCTAATTCTAAGGGTTTGTTAAGTTTTTTGTTGGTTTAATACCAAGTTGCACTCTGTCGTATTACCTCGTCAGGGGAGATTGCTTCCTTTGCCCCTACCCCGTGGTTTATTTACTTGAAAAGTGCTGTATTTATCAGTTATAGGAATCCGGTTTGATTTCTGAACTAACTCGTAGGGGGAGGGAACGCTTAACTCTTAACAGGGAACTCTTAAGAAGGAATAAAGGTGCACCTAGCTGAGCAAAAATCAAATAGGAATCCAATACTGCTCGGTTAAGAATAGTTGAGGTGCCAGAAACCCGGTTTCTTAAAGAAACCGGGTTTCTAATTTTTGCTTATCCGAGCAGTATTGAATAGGAATCCTATATCAGTTATCAGTTATCAGTTATTAATTTCATCCCCAGAGTTTAAGTTCCCCACCATATACCCTTGCTGACTGTTCACTGTTCACTGTTCACTGTTCACTGATTCAAAGCTTGCACTCTAAACTCTTCTTTGGACAGTGCCGACAGTCCTAAGTCTTCTCGCAATTTATTCACTGCTTCTAAATCTTTAGTACTAATAATACCATTGCTCATTGCCAATGATAAGCTGAGAACTCTAGCATTAGCGGCGGTTGGATCTAGTTCTTTTTCTACTTTGAATTCGCCTAAATTTTGCTCGAACTGATTCCCAAAGTTTGTGATGAGTAGAGGACGGACGACTTTTTCTAAAATCTCATCTCTAAAATTAGTAATAATTGCCTCAATTTGTGAATCCAAAATGAGGCGATGCCCTTCATTAATTCCGCCGTTTCCGATTCCTGATGCTGTATCGTCGAAGATGGTTGATGGCACTCCGTAGGAGTAGAATATCATTTTTTGATAATATTGTAGAGCTAAGTTAAAGAATTTTTCTCCGGCGTTTGCTGGTATTGAAAAAACTTTATTTTTTATATCAGTTCCAAAGACACTACCGTTTTCTGCGTTTTGTGCAGCGGCGACGGCGGCGAAAATGGCGTTTTGGGTTTTGGTGGAACCGTCTGGTTCTTTGATTGGTTGTCCTTGTGAATCTAAGAGTGCTACTGTTTTATCACTAGGTGCTTGGACGACTAATAATCCTGTTGCTTGTCGTTGTCCTGCTGTTGTCCATTGTTTGAATAAGACTTGTCTTGCTTGATAAAATGGGTAGGCTCTTGTTGCTTGGGGGTCGCCTCTTGGATCTTCTGGTTCATCAATACTAGGATTGTAGATGTGTATGAGTTTTTGGTATGGGATAGCGAATGGTGTTTTGAGAGAACTTTTGTAGATGATTCTGTCTACTCGTCCTTGAATTCCTGCAAAGTTGTAGCGCAGGGGATTGAGAATATTGATTGTTTTTAATCGCCATTCTTTCTGGTTGGCTGTCCAGACAATTTCAGCACAGGAACATCCTAGGGAGTAAGCCTGTTTAATCATTTTTCCGACTATGCTGGAGAGACTACCTTTCATGCTTTCAAAGTTTGACCGAACCCAATTTTGAATTGTCATTTTACCGTTTGGTGTAGGGTAGGTTTGTGTGTCGCTGTGGTAGTAATCTCCAAATTCTGTTAATGCTCTGAGTGCTGTTATCCCGATGGCTACGCGGTTGATGGGACAACGTTTGAGCATTTTTGCTAAATCTTCTAGAGTGTAGTCTTCTTTGTAAGTGAGTTCTTGTACAAATGTTGTGAAAAGTTCGTCTATTTCTGCGGCTAGTTGGCTTTGCATTAGCCTGGGAGAGGTTTGGTAGGTTAGGTTGTTCGTCATTTTTTTGATATGATTTTTGAATAAAAATATAAGTTGTTGATAAAGTCTGCAAACTTTATTAATTCCCATGTGGGATGTTTACCATGCTATTTTGGGGGCATCCTTACGAGCAAATCGCCCACACCCTAGAAGGGTAAGGCTATACGAACAAAGCCTGCCTCCGCAGGCTATGTATCAATACGGTTCAGTTAAGGATTGTTTTTGGAGATTTCACACGGCAAGAGACGTTGCATGCAACGTCTCTACAAAGGTTATCGTTCTTGCAAATTATCTTATCTCAACCATATTGGGCTATGTATCAATACGGTTCAATTATTGGTTCATCTCCTGGTTGAGGTGATTCACCACTAGAACGACTCATAATCCGGTTGAAAGCAGCAAAGTCAGCTTGTGCTTGACGTTCAACAAAAAATTGAGATGTTTTCAATGCTGAGATTTTCTCTGCTACAGCGGTGGCGATAAATTGATTGACACTGACACCATCTTGTGCTGCTAGACGTTCAACTTCTGTTTTAAGAGAGCGTGGTAGCCGCAAGGCGTAATTTGCTGTGGTGTTTTTCATTGTCTTCCTCATGAGTGAACTTTTCTGATTGCTTCTCCTTTTGAGTGATTAACTGCACACTGATTAACAAGCTGACCTAGATTGATTCTGACAGCAATCCAGACATATTTAAAACACGTTGTGACCACAAGCTAACTTCAGCTTGAACTTGGTTTAAAGCTGTGGTGTCAGACCAAATTTTTTCCCAGTTAAATTGCCAATGTGTTAAAGTACGTCCTAATTCTACTAACTCTGCGGCTTGGTCAATATCCATTTGGGATGCAGTCCACTCAATAAAATATTTACTTTCTCTGATGAGGCTGACTACGAAATCTGGGTGTGTTGAATTATCAGAAAAAGAGTTAATTCTAGCTAAGTTTGCAGCTAAATGACCTAAGCGAGTGGGGATGTTATCTTGCAGGAAGCGTTCGTGTTTTTTAGTCCAGTCGGTCATATAGCACTCCTATTTGATTTATGAACTAACCGTGGAGGCAGGCAATAGGCAATAGGCAACAGGCAGTAGATTTGTTTATGACTCATTTAGGACTGCTATACGTTACCTAGCAACTCTGTAATAATTTGGCTAACCTGTTCTCTAATCGTAGCGTCCAAAATTTCCATTGAACGATTCTGGCGGGGGCGAATATTGATTAAAGAGTCATAGGTGATTTTTTGGTTAACTCTCATGAAGTTTGCACCCCAGATATTGACTTGTCTGCTACCGTCACTTAATAACACCTGTTCACAGTCAAAATGCATTTCGCCACCTCCTGCAAGGATACGATATTCGATATCAACGGCAAGTTTTATATAAAATTTATGCTCTTCAAGCATCTGTTCTATTTGTTCTGGGGTGGCACGATTACGTATTATAAGAATCAATTGTTTTTACTGTTGTTTTGATTAGGGAATTAAGAGTGAAATCTTCCTATTTTTATTATTTTACAGCGATTTTCAGATAAATAGACCACGCTGTAGGGAGGAGTATCCCAATGCATGCAAAAACACCTAGCGAATAGAATTCGCACACAAGCAAAGTCCGCAAGACAAGGACTAATTATAGCTTGCTAGTTACGGCTTTGTTTATAAGCCTTTGGCAGTGTCTCCTGAAACTGGAACTAAAAAACCGCTTACTGCATGTGGGAATTCTTGTAATTGTTTATATGCATGTTTTAAGAGGATGCCTGTTGCTTGTTTTGATTCTTTTAGTACTTTGCTTGGGCAAGAGGACAATAATCTTGAGTACCAAGATGGTTTGGTGAAAAATGCTCTTATTTTAATTGAGGGACGACATACTGACCGAAATGGCAATACGCATACTTTTACGGCTGATGACATCCGAGAAATTGCTGAAAATACTAATTCTATTTTAGCAAAGGGTCAGGAAGTTCCTTTGATTTTTGACCATGCTAAACAGTTGTATTTGAATGGTGAAATTAAAAAGTTTGGTGAGGTTTTACCTTGTTTAGAAAGTCGTGTGGTGGAAGAGAAGGATTTGCCTAAACCAGGGATGAGTGATTTGCTGGGTAAGATGGCGATTTTTGGGAAGGTGCGTGTTGTTTCTAGGGTTGATGATGTACGTAAGGGGTTGATTAGGCTTTTGTCTCCTGGGATTGATTTGGTGAATCGGCGGTTGTTTGAGTTGAGTGCGGTTTTGTTTCCAGCTATTCATGGTCCTGCTTTATTTTCTCAGTTTTCTGCGACTGATTATGCGGAAGCTAAGCAGCAGATGAATGCGAATTACAAGCTGATGGAACAGGCGCGAGATTGTCTTGATGTTCTGTTTTCTGTTTTGCGTTCTGTGGATGCGTCTGGTAACAGTAATGCAGATATGTTGCGGCGTAAGGCTTTTGATGATTTTGTTGCTGATTTGGGGGGATTGTTGGGGTTGACTGTTTCGGATATGTTACCAGTGACGCCGCTGTCTCCTTATTCTCCTTCTGTTGATTATTCGGATAATTCTGATACCGCAGATTTTAAGCTTAAGACTAGAAGGAGGTCAACTTCCTGTGGGGAAATTCAAAATTGCAACCGCTGATGTACGCGGATGCACGCAGATAGAAGAGAAAATTATTTTTTTTTGAACTTTGAATGAGCGAATTGTCTATGAGGGGTTTGCGTCGGGGGTATTTTCGGGTTGTGAATGGGAAGCCTGTGTTTGTTCGTCCGGGGTTTTCTGGTGGTAGGGTTGGTTTGAATTTTTTTAAAAAAAGAGGTGATGCAAGTATGGAGCAGATGACGTTGGAGGGGATTAAACAGGAGTTTGCGACTTCTCCAGGTTTTGAGGAGGTGGCGCAACTTGATGGAGCTTATGTTGCGTTTCGTAAAGTTGTGCGATCGCTCCTTCTAGAAGAAGAGTCACAGCAGAAGTCAACGGAGGTTATTGAAGCTTCTATTGCTGATGGATGGGAAGAGTTTACTCAGAAGGCTTTGAAGATTTTTCATTTGAGTTTGGAGGGTTTGAAGGTTGAGGAGCCTTGTGAGTCTCAGTCTTCTGAGATGAGTGTTGATTTTCAGTTGCGTGCTGAGTTTGCTCGGATGAAGGAGGAGCAAGAGACTGCTAAGAGAATTCTTCGGTTGGAGCGGTATGCAGATCGTTTGCTTGAGCAGCATGTTCTGACTCCGGTGGAGAGGAAGTCTTTGTTGTTTTGTGCTGAGATTGGCGATGATGTTATTGCTGCTTTTTCTCAGTTTTCTGAGTCACAGGGTTTGTCGTTGGCTGATTATTTAAATCATGTTGAGTTTTGTCTTGGCTGGCGAGAAAAGTCTGGCGCTTCTGGTGTCTGGGCTTTCTTTTCTCAGATGGCGGAGGAACCTATTGATGTGACGACTTCTGGTAATGAGGCTAGTTTGTTTGTGCAGGAGTATCGTAGTCGTAATGGGTATGAGTGAGAAGGCAGAGGGCAATGGGCAAGGGGGTTAAGGAAGCGTGTTGCATTCATGCGTGTTACCTCACCCCGCCCTATCGGGCATCCCTCTCCTTGAAGGAGAGGGAAAGATTTTAGCAACGCTAAGAGGGTGAGGTGAAAAGCGCGTTGCATCCATACGTGTTACCTCACCCCGCCCTTCGGGCACCCCTCTCCTTAATAAGGAGAGGGGAACTGGATAGGCTCTGTTAATGCACGGTGGTTTGTAAGATGTACTGAATGAGGAGGTATAAATGTATTCACACAAGCTTTACCGATTTGAGAAGCCGATTCTTTACAATAATGTCAATACTGAGAGTTTGTATGGTGCGACGATTCGTCCTGAGAAGGTTGCTTATATTGCACCGTTGGGACGACGGATTCTTGCTGGCTCGTTTTTGGCTGCGGGGGAACGTTTGCTTCCGAGAGCTAGGATTATTAGTCCTTACTTTACTGATAGCAATTATGTTATCGTTTCAAATCCAGCGGTTTTTCAGGCTGGGGATGTGTTGAAGGTGATTGGTACGCCGAGTTCGACTCCGTTGGAAGAGGCGGCGGCTGTGTTGCAAGGAACTGCTGCTACTTTTGGAACTGTGGTGAGTGTTGATGCTGCTTCTCGGATTCAGATAACTACGGTGATTCCTGATTCTGTGGCTGTGGGAAATGTTTTTGTTTTGTCGGTTGAGGAGGTTTCTATCAGTTATGTTGCGACTGCTGCGACTGTGAAGAATGTTGTGGAAGGGTTGAAGGCGGTTTTTGACGGTGTTTGGGGACGCTCTGATGGACGCAGAGAAATTCGTGCAGATATCACTGTTGGTGGGGATGGTTTGATTTTTACTTCTTTTGAGCCGGGTGAGATTTTTGTGGTGAAGGGTATGGTGGCTCAAGGGATTGCTGACAGTACAGGGACTTTGAATATTGAAGTGACTCAGCCTGTTGGTGCTCTTAATATAACTCCTGTTGATGGCAATGGTGATTATCCTATTGGTACTAAGATAGGGACTATTACTGATGTTCCTCTTGGTGTGATTGGTAATGAGTATCTGCTGACTGATGAGGATGGTATTGATTACGAGAGGAGTGTCTCTGCTTACAATAAGGCAGCGGTATTTACTAAGTCGTTGCCTTATCTGGATGGGGCTATTGTGCAGCAGTTACCGGGATTATCGTTTATGCCTGTGTATGACAGGGAATAGGGAATGGGGAATTGGGCATCGGGCAATGGGCATTGGGCATCGGGCAATGGGCATTGATAACTGTTAGTTTGAGTTGGTGTTAGGAGGATATTGTCAAGATGTCTATTGCTAAGTTTTTAAATTCTTCTAGGGTAAAGACGAAGTTAGATGCGGTTGTTGATAATACTAATGCTTTTTTGGTTGACCCGAATAAAGAGGATTTTTTGAAGCGTGAGGGGAAGCGTTCTGATCCAAAGTTGTTGGACCAGTATAAAATTATGGATGAGTACTTCTCGATTCGTACAAGTGATGATTTTCGGATGTTGGAGTACTTGTTTGAAAGAAATATGGCGATCGCATCTGTTATTGCTAATGGTCAGGAGATTCCCCAAACTCGGATGGGTCGTTTGATTAAGGTTGAGGGGGAGATGGGGAAGATTGCGATTTCTCACGTTTTTGGAGAGGAAGATGAGATTCGGATGATGGAACTCTCTAAAATGCAGGGGATGCCTAAGAATTTTGTTGATATGCTGATTCGGGGTGTTGATGGTTTGCAACCTCGTGTGATTAAGACTGCGAATGTGTTGACTTGGCAGTGTGTGACTCAAGGTTTTGTTGATTATACTGATACTCGCTCGAATACTGCGGTGAGATTGCGTTATCAAACTTATCCTGAGTTGTTTCCAGCGCCACTTACGGATGCAGCGGTTTGGACTGATTTTGAGAATGCGAATGGGATTCGTGATTTAAGGGACCATGCTAGGGCTTTTTATAATTTGAATGGTTTCTATCCTGATGAAACTGTGATGTCTCAAGAGTTGGCTGATGATTTGATGAGTCAGTCTTCAACTCGTGACCATGCTCTTGCTCTTGGTTTGATTACTAATGTACCTGGGGCGACTGTGCAGACGATTGTGGATGAGATGATTCTCAACAAAATTGCTGAACGGTTGAAGTTTCCAAAGATTAGGATTTATGATGCTCAGTATGAAATTGAGGTTGCACCTGGTCAAACTGTGCGGGGGCGTTATCTTCCAAGTCATACTTATGCTTTCTTGACTAGCGGTATGGGTGAGCGTTTGTTTGGTCCTACTTTGGAGGGTAAGGGGAAGCCGGGAATTTTTGTGATGACTGATGAGGTTTTGAAGTCTTCTCCTCCGGAGTCTCGTTCTTATGCGGTGGCGAGGATGATTCCGTTTGTTCCTCAGCCGAAGCTTTTGGGCGCAAGGAAGGTGAAGTGAAGAAAGAAAGGCATCTATGCTGAGGGCAGAAGGCAGAAGGGAAGAGGGTTTTGGCTAATTTAACAATGATTATATGATTGATCCAAGTAAGCCTGTGCGGCTTTTAAAGCACGTTTCTTATGGGACTGATTTTTATCAGCCGAGGGAATACCAGCCGGGTGAGTTACCTGCGGCTTTGTTGATTTCGGGAGTTGTTAGTCAAGTTGAGAGTAGGGGTGAGATAGCGATGCTCTCTCTGGGAGCCTTACCTGGCGCGATCGCTCCCATTGTCAGTTATAAAGATGCGGTTCCTGTGCAGGAGATGACTATGACTCCTCAAGAGCCTGCTGCGACTGCTTTGGCGTTTGGGCCTCCCTCGCTACCTGTACGACTGCAGGTGAATCAAGCTACTATTGATGAACTGTCTAAGTTGCCTGGTGTGGGTACTGCTACTGCTATGAAGCTAATTGCTGAGAGGGATAAGGGAGCTTTTACTAGTTTGCAAGATTTGAGCGATCGCATTTCTTTACCGCGTGGTAAGTGGGAGGATTTGCGGGCGAATTTGTTGTTTGATTGAGTGCGAGTCGCACGAGTTTTGCGTTGCATGTTTACGGGAGAAGGGTTTCCTCCGCTTTTGCAAAGTGGGCGTTGCAAAGAAAACTTTAGTATAAGAAAACTTTAGTATTTATACGCACGTTACGTTCATACGTATCAACCTCACCCCGCCCTAACGGGCACCCCTCACGCCAGGTGCTACAACGGGGGAAACCCCCGCAACGCACTGGCTCTCCTTATTAAGGAGAGGGGATTGGAATGAGGTAATTGAGCCGTAATTTGATATTTAGGTGTGTGTGCGTAAAACGCAAAGTGCTTTTCATTAATTTTCATTAATGAAGTTGTGCAACGTCTAAAGTTAAAATAGGCAATATAAATTTAATTATATTATATTATCAAAATGTCGAAGAAAGGTAATCCGCATGGGTTGACCGATTTGCAGATTAAATTTTGTCAGGAGTTTGTCAAAGATTTAAATGCAACTCGTGCATATCTGAGAGCAGGGTATAAAGTTAACACTTCTGATGCGGCTGGTGCTAATGCGGCACGATTGCTAGCAAATGATAGGATTCAAGCATATTTGGGGGAAATAGCTAACCTTTCTGAAGTCAGTATTATTGCTGAGGTTGTTAAGATTGCTTTTACTAAAATTACTGATGTTCTTGAGTATGATGGCACGAATTTAAAAATTAAGCCTTCGCGAGAGTGGAGTAGTCATGCGAAATCTGCGGTGAAGAGTATTACTGTGACTGAAACGGAGGTGAAGGGGAAACGCACTGTTGTGACTCAAATTACTATGCATGATAAGTTGGCTGCTTTGGAAAAGTTGATGCGTAAGTTTAAGCTTTATCCGAAGGAGGTTCCTTTGCTTGATGCTGTGCAGTTGCTATTAACAGAAGGTGTTGCTACGTCGGAACAAGCTCTGATTATTAGTGAAGGAATTCGTCAAATTGAAGAGAGTTTAAGTATTTTTCCTTCGGTAAGTAAAATGCTTGAAAATTAGGCAGAGTGGGAGCATTCCAAATGTTTAAATTGCCGGGAGCATCCCATTTTTGTAAATTGCCCTTCACTCCTTCAAAAATGAAATAGGACTGCTATATGTATGAAGCTCACATAGAGATAATAAAATGAGGGGCTTGAAACTCTTCTTTAATCAACCTAATTCACTTTTGATAAAACAATGGGATTGAAAGCATTAAAAAAATCTGCGTCTGTTTATCAAGAAGTTTATTTGACGAGTCGTGTTGACTTTTCTAAATATGCTTTTGACTCTGTTGGTTTTATTGAGAAGGAGTTGGGAGAAAGTTTAACTGAGGAACAAAAGTGTATTGCTAATTCGGTTGTTTGTAATAGAGAGACGAATGTTCAGGCGAGTCATTCGGTTGGGAAGTCGCATCTGAGCGCGAGAATTGTTTTATGGTGGATTTGTTGTAAGGGAGAAGGAGCTTTTGCTATTTCTACTGCTCCAACGAAAAGGCAGGTTCATCAGATATTATGGGGAGAGTTGAGAAAGATTTATGACCGCCATAGGGAGAAGATTGGTGGTGAAAGGGGTGAGACTTTTATACGGTTACCTGGTAATGCGAGGGCGATTGGTTTTACTTCAAGACATACTTCGTCGGATTCGTTTCAAGGGTTACATGAACGTAGTTTGTTGATTGTGATTGATGAGTCGAGTGGGGTTTCGGAGGAGATTGATGCGGGTGCTCAAGCGTGTGTGACTTCTGCGGAGAATAGATTATTAAGGGTGGGAAATCCTATCAGAAATAATACAGCGTTTCATCGTGCTTGTTTGCGTTCTGCTATTCGTATTCCTTCATGGTCGCATCCTAATGTTTCTTGGGCGTATGAGTTATGTTCTGATGGAATTCATCGTTTGAAGAGTGAGGTTCGCTCGTGGATTCTTGATGAGAATGGGGAGGTGAAACCGGAGGAGGAATGGTTAAGTGAGTACCGTTCTAAAATTCCGGGTGCTGTTTCTGTGCGCTGGATTGAGGAGGCGAGAACGAATTATGGGGAAAGTTCTTTATTTTGGCAAACTCGTGTAGAAGCGCAGTTCCCGACGGATGATTCTGATGGTATTATTCCTAAGTCATGGCTTTTGCAAGCTCGCGAGCGCTATGATGCTAACCCGCAATATTGGGATGATTTGGCGAAGGGTGATATCTGGCGGCTGGGTTTGGATGTTGGGGATGGACAAGATAATCACGCTTTGGCGATTTGGCGTGGACCTGTGTTATATGATGTACAGATACATGCGACGGTGGGCGATCGCATGGATACTATAAGAGCTGCTGAGATTGCTGTGGCTGTTATCCGGCGGTTGGGTGGTGATTATAGGATTGCTGTTGATAATACTGGAGTGGGTGCGGGGACGTTGGCAAGTTTGCTTGCAAGTGGGATGATGAATGCAAGTGGTTGCCGTTTTGGCGATGGGGCTGATGACCGTTCTTTGTTTTTGAATCGGAAGTCTCAGTTGTATTGGGAGTTTCGTGAGGGGTTGAGGATGGGGAAAGTGGCGATCGCTCCTTTGGGTGAGAAGGAAGATTATATTTTTCAGGATTGTACCGCGACTCGTTATAGTATCAATACGAAAGACCAGATTTGTTGTGAGGCGAAGGAGAAGACAAGGGCGCGGTTGAAGCGGAGTCCGGATGCGGAGGCGGTTGTGATTGCTTTGGAGAATTCGATGCACTTAAGTGCTGTGTGTTCTCATGTTGTTGGTGCGGATGGGTTGGAGTTAGGGAGTGTTGGTGAGGTGGCTTTGTTGCATCAGCTTTTTGATGGGGGTTGAGAAGCGGGTTAGGGAAAGTATGTTGGAAGTCAGTGTTGTTTACTTGTGAGGAACCCCGTAAAGACAGAAGGCTTGCGTCAAATGGGTTTTTACTCTTGACTGCATCTTGAAGCGTCCAAAGTTTGTCTCTGCTTAGTGATTTTACTGCTATTTAAGACTCAAAGATTTTCAACACTTTAACAGACTGCAATATGATGTAATATAAAGCAATATAATTTGTAGTCTTTTTCAGTGAAAATACTCTTTGACACTTAAATAATTCAATCTATAGCTCATCTATAATGATTAATCTCAACCTATTCTGGGAGCAAGAGGGAAGAAGCTGGACTCTCCAGCCTAACCGTGAGTACTTTGTAGGCAGTGATTTGAATTGTGAGATTCCTTTGACTAATGTGGGTGTCGATAGTCAACATCTCAAGTTCAGCTTTGATCCAATCAACAATGTGTGGTATGTCCATAATTTAAGTGTTAATGGTATTTTTATCAATAATCAACGGATTACAAATTACCCAATTGGAACTCAAACACGCATTCTGGTTACTAATCTTGTTAATCTAGTAGCTACACCGGAAACTAGCAATACGACTACAGTTCAACAACCACAAGCTCAACAACTACAAGCTAGCACTTGGACTGCACCTATGTCAGCTACTTCAAATATAGTAACTGGCACAGGTAATATACAAAGAGCAACAATAGTAAACAACATACAAGAAATAACAATAGAAAAATTTATAAACAGAGGTTTTTTTGATAGAGAGCATCCGGAAGAATTAAGAGGTTATTTTTTAAGAGGTTTTAGTATCTCTAATAATCAAGATGTTGATTGGGAAAATCAATCGAAACTTACACAAGTCAGGCATGATTTATATGAAGAAATCTATAAGACATTAGTAGATTTTAAAAAGCATGACAGCTATCTCGAAGAAAAACTATATTTTAGAATTGTCAAATATATAGACTATAAATATCAAATATCCGATAGAGAGAGACTATATATAGAAATTGTGTTAGATACAATAAGAAATACAAAGATTAGTACTCTGTGTAGATTTTTTATTAATGGAAATAATTTGTATATTGCCGCTGATTCTTATGCTTTAGGAAGGCTAAAAAAAAGAAATTTGATATTTCAGACAATTATTTTATTAATATTAATCCCCTCATTACCCGGTCTCTTTGCTTTCTTTATTGTTCCTGGTATTATAGCTTTGTGGTACTTGTATTCTGTTTGGATTAAGTTTATTAGAACTTTATTCCAAGGTGAATCATTTATGTATGCGCTCAGAATAAATTTTCAAAATAAAATAAGTAATAATTCTTTTGATTTAGATGATACTTCTATATTTTTAAAAAGTTTGTTCCCCTTAATTATTGAATCTTTAAAAAAAATATTAAAGAAACATAATATGTTAAGTAAACAACTTGAAGAATACTTAGAGGAAATAAGTAAAAATATTGGTGGTCAAACAATTAATATTGATACAGGAGGGGGTGGAATTTTTGGCTCGATATTTGGAAGTGCAAACAGCAAAGTTAATAATTAGCTTTGAGTATACAGTAGAATTCAGGAGTCAGGAGTCATAAGTAAAAAGGTCTTTCTGTCTGGTTTTTAGACCTTACTCTTTGTACTTCACGCACGAACAATGTGCTGTAACCTAGAAATTAGAGTGGAGATTCAATCTTATGGAACCAAATATAAGAATAAATACTGATGGAGGTTCTTTTGAAGGTAACATTGTCGGGGGAAAGCAAAATCAAATTAGTAACTATAAATATATATCTCAGGAGAAACAAACCCTTGCTCAAGCCGCTGCTGAGATTCAGTTGCTACTTGAACAGTTGGACAAAACTTACTCCACTGACACCACTGCTGGCAAGATGACAGTAGCAACCGAAGCCATAAAGCATATTGAGAGTAACCCCAATTTAAGAGCACGGATACTCAGTGCGTTGAAGGTAGGTGGTGTGAAAGCATTCGAGCAATTCCTCAGTCATCCCGCAGCTAGTTTTGTTATTGGTGCATTGGAAGATTGGCAAAAAACTAATGGAGGGGCAGATTAGCTGAAAAGGAAGGACATGATATGACTCGTAATCATGTAAGATTTCAATAAACTTAAGAATCCGGAAAGTCGTACGGAAAGTTTGTATCTTACTCTGTTACTACTAAATTTATGAGCTAGCCTTATGACGGAACCTCTAACGTTGGTTGTCCCTTTTAAAAGACACAGGCTATATTGATAACAAAGCGTTTAACAGTATCTATGAAGATGCTGAAGAGATAGCCAAAATTCTTTTCTCAATCCTCAAGAAAACTAGAATCTCTGATAACTGATAACTGATAACTGGTAACTGATAACTGGTAACTGATAACTGATAACTGATAACTGTTATGACTAGCAACCCAGAACCAAATATTCAGCAGCAAGCAGAAAATTCAACGCTTTCTGGTGGAATGCAAGCGATTCAAGGTGACAATAATATTCAACTTCAAGGAGATAGTAAATTAGTTATACAAAAAATCCTTGAGAATGTTCAGGCTGGCGGGAATATAACAGTAGGAGACATTCAACAGATTTACCAAATTGTTATCAATTTGAGTAAGATTCCTAAACCAACGGGTTTTCCCCAAAACATTCCCTCCAGTAGCACAGATAAGTTTGTCGGACGATCGCGGGAATTAGAACGCCTCCACCAACAGTTACAACGAAATCATGAAGTCGTCATTGCTGCTGTTGAAGGTATGGGGGGAGTTGGGAAAACAGAATTAGCAATCCAGTACTCACTGCTACACTTACAGTTGGACACTTACCCAGGCGGGATTTGCTGGCTACGCGCAAGAGAAGAAGATATTAGTTTGCAGATAATACAATTTGCGAGAATAAATTTGGGCTTGCAGCCGCCAGAAGATTTGGAGTTACCAGAGCGGGTACGCTGGTGTTGGCAGCGTTGGCACCAAGGAAACACGCTTGTGGTTGTGGATGATGTGAAAAATTACAGTCAGATAAAACCATTACTACCACCACAACCATCCCAGTTTAAAGTACTCATTACCACACGACTCAAGTTAGATTTAGCTGGTTCTCTGTTTTTGGAAGTTTTGCAGGAAAAAGATGCACTCTTATTATTGACTCAATTGGTTGGAGAAGAAAAGGTCACCCAAGAAGCGATAAAAGCAAAAGAACTCGTTCAGCGTTTAGGTTACTTACCTCTGGCATTGCAATTAGTCGGGCGGTATGTGAAAAAGCGTAAGATATCTTTGACTGAAATGCTGCGACGCTTGGAGGAAAAAGGGCTAGGGCATCCTTCTTTAATAGTGAATGAAAATGACCCCACTTGGACTCTCAATATCAAACGTGGAGTTGCAGCTGCTTTTGAATTGAGTTGGGAAGAATTAAGTGAGTCTGCGCAAGAGTTAGGTTGTTTACTAAGTTTATTTGCTTTGGCTCCTATTCTTTGGTTACTGGTGGAAGGTGCTGCTGCTGAGAAAGACGCAGAAGAACTGGAAGATGCCAGAGTAGAATTAGAAAACTTGCACTTGCTTACGGGCGAAGATACTTATCTGTTACATCAGTTAATTCGCGAGTTTCTGAGAAACAAGCAAAAGAACTTAGCTTCAGGCGACTCGCAGAAGTCTAGTTTTTGCCAAGCAATGGTAGAAGTGGCGAAAGATATTCCTGATACACCTACTCACAAAGAAATCACAACCTTAACTCCTGCTATCCCACATTTAGCAGAAGTGGCACAAAATCTGATTGATACAGTCAGTGATGAAAATTTAATTTCGGCTTTTGCTGGCTTGGGTAAATTTTATTATGGACAGGGTTTGTATGCGCTGGCTCAACCGTGGTTAGAGGAATGTGTATCAGTCGTCCAATCCCGTTTGGGAGAAGAACACCTCGATGTCGCCACCAGTTACAACAACTTGGCATCACTCTACGAATCCCAAGGACGGTACACTGATGCAGAACCACTCTACATCAAAGCTTTGGAACTATACCAACGCCTGCTGGGAGATGAGCACCCGGATGTCGCCACCAGTTACAGCGGCTTGGCAGAACTCTACCATTCCCAAGGACGGTACACTGAAGCTGAACCACTTCTTCTCAAAGCATTGGAACTCAGACAACGCCTGCTAGGAGATGAGCACCCGCATGTCGCCACCAGTTACAACAACTTGGCATCACTCTACGAATCCCAAGGACGGTACACTGATGCTGAACCACTCTACATCAAAGCATTGCAACTAAGCCAACGCCTGCTGGGAAATGAGCACCCTTATGTCGCCTTCAGTTACAACAACTTGGCAGAACTCTACCGTTCTCAAGGACGGTACACTGAAGCTGAACCACTCTACATCAAAGCATTGCAACTAAGCCAACGCCTGCTAGGAGATGAGCACCCTCATGTCGCCACCAGTTACAACAACTTGGCTGGGCTCTACTCATCCCTTGGACGGTACACTGAAGCTGAACCACTCTTCATCAAAGCATTGCAACTAAGCCAACGCCTGCTCTTAGATGAACATCCCGATGTCGCCTCCAGTTACAACAACTTGGCAATGCTCTACTATTTCCAAGGACGGTACACTGATGCAGAACCACTCTACATCAAAGCTTTGGAACTAAGGCGACGCCTGCTCTTAGATGAACATCCCGATGTCGCCTCCAGTTACAACAACTTGGCAATGCTCTACTATTCCCAAGGACGGTACACTGAAGCTGAACCACTCTTCATCAAAGCTTTGGAACTAAACCAACGCCTGCTGGGAGAAGAGCATCCCGATGTCGCCACCAGTTACAACAATTTGGGATTACTCTACAAATCCCAAGGACGGTACACTGAAGCTGAACCACTCTTCATCAAAGCTTTGGAACTAAGGCAACGCCTGCTCTTAGATGAACATAGAACTTACGCATTGACAATCAAGACAAAAAGTGCGTAAGGAGAATTCAGAAAAAAACTAGCGATCGCTATTTACCAGAGGCGTGAAAAACAGATAATTTACTTGTTTGTGTTTAGGGTTCGGA
>JAHHHH010000072.1 GCA_019359415.1 Iphinoe sp. HA4291-MV1
AACGATCGCTTGGGAGCAACGCAGAAACACTCAATCGCGAACAATCGATTGGCGCTTTACAACTGAAGATGCACGTATTAAGCTTAAACGACTCTATCCCTCATTTCAACCCTGACAGACTACTAGATGTGGTTTAGCTTATCTTGCACTTATCCGTAGAAAACCGTACAAGTTAACAAGATGCGCTATAAAGCTACATGGTTTTTCTTGGCTTTTATCGCTAAATTAAAGACTTTTGGTTTAATACTGAGTGACAAAATACCATCCATTTTTCTTAGTGCAAAAGTTAATATAGTAACTTACCAAAATAGCTCAAAATTTTATTTGAGGGTTATCAGAGGCTGACTAAAGGCGGTGCGACTATTTCTATTCTAGTTCTATTCTAGACAAGCTGAATAATGATCCAGTTAGCGATTGAGAATTTACTGAGACAGAGGATAGGCTTAGATCCAGATACTCTTGGTTTTGCCACCATCAAGAGAGCCATTTCTCAATGCATGGCTGATTGTGGTTTGACTGACATAACAGATTACCTGACACGATTGCAAACATCAACTCAGGAGTTAGAACAATTGATTGAAATGATAGTTGTACCAGAGACTTGGTTCTTTCGGGATAGAGAACCTTTTGTATTTTTAAGCCGCCATATCATGTCTGAATGGTTACCAAGTCATCGTGATGGAGTACTGCGTGTTTTGAGTGTACCATGTTCAACAGGTGAAGAACCATATTCGATCGCGATCGCACTTACTGAAGCTGGGTTAGCTACCAAAAATTTTTCTATTGATGCTGTTGACATCAGTAAAAAGTCACTCACCAAAGCAAGACTTGCTGTCTATAGCAGAAATTCCTTTCGGGGTAACAACGACGAAGAAAGGCAGAAACGCTATTTCACCGAAGTTGGAGAGCAATATCAATTGTGCGACTCCATAAAAAATACCGTTAACTTCATGCACGGGAATCTACTCGACCCTTCTTTTCTCATAGATAAAGTTCCTTATGATGTCATTTTTTGTCGCAATGCATTAATTTACTTTGATAACTCAGCCCAAGCCAAAACTATCCAAGTTTTGGAATGTTTATTAGTCGATAATGGGTTGTTCTTTGTGGGACATTCTGAAACACAGTTATTAACTCCACGATTTGTGACTGTGCGACACCCCTTAGCTTTTGCTTACCAAAAGCAGGAGGATAAAAACCGGGAGTTAAAGCAGGATGTGAAATTAAGAAATAGGAAAGAGCCTATAGAAAGAAAAAGAGATTTTCAGAAGAAATTAAATCCCAAACTAGATGTGTCAACTTCCAAAGAATTTTTGAGGAAATCCACAGAAGCGAAAACCATCCCCTTAAACAAGGAAAAGAGTAAGAATTCCACTACTATTGCAACCTCTACCCTCAAAAATGCTCAAAGTCTGGCGGAGCGAGGACAGTTGCATGAAGCTATTAACCTATGCGAATCTTATTTGAATGAAGATCCAACCAATGCAGATGCTTATCTTCTGTTAGGACAACTGTGTCGGATACAAGGAAATGAAGAACATGCTGAGGAATGTTTTCAAAAAGCGATTTACCTGGAGCCAAATCACTATGAAGCACTTATCCATTTAGCTCTACTTAAAGAACATCGTGGGGATATTGCCAATGCAGCAGTGATCCGACAGCGCATCAAAAGACTGTAAAAGTTTCATAGATTTTAGAAATATTCATTAGAAAATTCAGCTATATACAACTCACAATGAATCAACTCATACCTTTTAATAAGAAGAATACCTTAGAAGGACGTCTGTTCTTCGCATTTTTCTTCCTAGGTTTAATAGTATTAATTGTGGCGATAATTGGTTGGTTGGGAAGTTACCGACTAACCAGTGACATCAATTTAATAGGCGAGAATGCTTTTCCCAGTGTGGTTAATTTGTGGAAAATTAAAGAAGGTCAGACTCAGATTCAATCATCAGAAAGGTCACAACTTAATCCAGCAGAAAGTGCTGAAACAAGGCAAAATGATTTAACCAGAATTGAAAATGCTTGGAAGCAGATTAAAGAAGGCTTGAGTGAATACGAAAAACTGGATCGAGATCCAGACGAAAATAAATTATATAAAACATTTCTGCCACTATGGGAGAAATGGGAGGAAACTAAGCAAGAATTTCAACAGTTGAACCAAGAGTTTGAGAAACTTGGCATCCTCAATCCTTGGCAAGTGCAGTTGAATTTGCAGAGCCAGGGGAAAGCTAATTCACCAGAATTCGCCGCCGCTAAAGCCGCAGGTGAGGCGTTCAACAGGATGAATGAGCAAACAGTAACGAAGAAAAGCCCTGCATACAAAGCAGCGACAAATGCACTGCAAGCACTCCTAGCATATAACGAGAAATTGGCAGCACGAGCTAGGCAATCAGCTCAAGCTGATGCAAGTCAATCTATATTCTGGATACTGGTTGGTTTGCTGATTGGTCCCTTAACAGCAGTCATTTTTGGTAGATACTTTAGTAATACGATCGCTAAGCCATTGGGTGCCAAAATTGCCGGAGTTGTGGGAGTTGCAGAACGTATCTCGGCTGGCGATTTGACTACCCAAGTCCAAGTCACCGAAGAACAGGATGAGATTGGAAAATTACTCACCGCCTTCCGCTCAATGAGTCAAAATTTGAATTCGCTAATCCATCAAGTGCAGCAATCTGGAATTCAAATTACCACCTCAGCCACCCAAATAGCCGCCTCTGGTAGACAACTAGAAGCAACTGTCGCAGAACAAGTCGCTTCTACAAACGAGGTTGTCGCAACAGCAAAGCAGATTGCCAATACTTCTGGAAAACTTGTCAAAACGATGGACGAAGTTTCCGAAACTTCCCAAGTCACTACAGCCGCTGCAGACGACTCTCAAAAAGACCTCTCTCGCATGGAAGCAACCATGCGTCAGTTAGTCGGGGCTACTAGTAGTATTTCTGCCAAACTGGGAGTCATTAGCGAAAAAGCTAACAATATTAATAGTATTGTCACAACTATCACGAAAGTGGCAGACCAGACAAATCTGCTTTCTCTCAACGCCGCCATAGAAGCTGAGAAAGCTGGAGAATATGGCATGGGTTTCGCCGTCGTCGCCAGAGAAATCCGCCGCCTCGCTGATCAGACAGCCGTCGCTACCTTGGATATCGAAAGCATGGTAAAAGAAATGCAAGCGGCAGTTTCCACTGGGGTGATGGAAATGGATAAGTTCACCAAAGAAGTCGAGCACGGTGTTGAAGACGTTCAGAATATCAGCATACAAATTGGAGCAATTATCGAGCAAGTGCAAGCGCTGACTCCGCGTTTTCACATGGTGAGTGAAGGTATGGAAGCTCAGTCGGAAAGTGCTGTGCAAATTAGTGAAGCGATGGTTCAGTTAAGTGAAGCTTTCACGCAAACCGCTGATTCCCTGCGTGGAATTAACATTGCCATTGGGCAATTGAATGAAGCAACACATGGCTTACGCCAAGAAGTTTCTCGATTTAAAGTTTAGTCTTAAGAAAGTCAAAGGACCATGAATCAACTTATACCTTTTAATAAAAAAAATAATACCTTAGAAGGACGTCTGTTCTTCGCATTTTTCTTCCTAGGTTTAATAGTCTTAATTGTGGCGATAATTGGCTGGATAGCGACTTACCGGCTCAGCAACCACATCCAGATAATAGGGGATCATGCTTTTCCCAGTGTGGTTAATTTGTGGAAAATCCAAGAAGATCAGACTCAGATTCAATCATCAGAAAGGTCACAACTTAATCCAGCAGCAAGTGCTGAAACAAGGCAAAATGATTTAACCAGAATTGAAAATGCTTGGAAGCAGATTAACGAAGGCTTTAGTGAATACGAAAAACTGGATCGAGATCCAGACGAAGATAAATTATATAAAACATTTCTGCCACTATGGGAGAAATGGAAGGAAGGCGAGCAGGAATTTCAACAGCTCAATCGAGAGTTTGAAAGACTTGGCATCCTCAATCCTTGGCAAGTACAGCTGGATTTGCAGAGCCAGGGGAAAGCTAATTCACCAGAATTCGCCGCCGCTAAAGCCGCAGGTGAGGCGTTCAACAGGATGAATGAGCAAACGGTAACGAAGAAAGTGCTTGCATATAAGGCAGCGACAAATGCACTGCAAGCACTCCTAGCATATAACGAGAAATTGGCAGCACAAGCTAGGCAATCGGCTCAAGCTGATGTGAGTCAATCTACATTTTGGATATTGGTTGGTTTGCTGATTGGTCCCTTAACAGCAGTCATTTTTGGTAGATACTTTAGTAATACGATCGCTAAGCCATTGGGTGCCAAAATTGCCGGAGTTGTGGGAGTTGCAGAACGTATCTCGGCTGGCGATTTGACTACCCAAGTCCAAGTCACCGAAGAACAGGATGAGATTGGAAAATTACTCACCGCCTTCCGCTCAATGAGTCAAAATTTGAATTCGCTAATCCATCAAGTGCAGCAATCTGGAATTCAAATTACCACCTCAGCCACCCAAATAGCCGCCTCTGGTAGACAACTAGAAGCAACTGTCGCAGAACAAGTCGCTTCTACAAACGAGGTTGTCGCAACAGCAAAGCAGATTGCCAATACTTCTGGAAAACTTGTCAAAACGATGGACGAAGTTTCCGAAACTTCCCAAGTCACTACAGCCGCTGCAGACGACTCTCAAAAAGACCTCTCTCGCATGGAAGCAACCATGCGTCAGTTAGTCGGGGCTACTAGTAGTATTTCTGCCAAACTGGGAGTCATTAGCGAAAAAGCTAACAATATTAATAGTATTGTCACAACTATCACGAAAGTGGCAGACCAGACAAATCTGCTTTCTCTCAACGCCGCCATAGAAGCTGAGAAAGCTGGAGAATATGGCATGGGTTTCGCCGTCGTCGCCAGAGAAATCCGCCGCCTCGCTGATCAGACAGCCGTCGCTACCTTGGATATCGAAAGCATGGTAAAAGAAATGCAAGCGGCAGTTTCCACTGGGGTGATGGAAATGGATAAGTTCACCAAAGAAGTCGAGCACGGTGTTGAAGACGTTCAGAATATCAGCATACAAATTGGAGCAATTATCGAGCAAGTGCAAGCGCTGACTCCGCGTTTTCACATGGTGAGTGAAGGTATGGAAGCTCAGTCGGAAAGTGCTGTGCAAATTAGTGAAGCGATGGTTCAGTTAAGTGAAGCTTTCACGCAAACCGCTGATTCCCTGCGTGGAATTAACATTGCCATTGGGCAATTGAATGAAGCAACACATGGCTTACGCCAAGAAGTTTCTCGATTTAAAGTCTAGTTCTAGGAGCTCAGGGATGCGTGTAGAAGAAATTCCTAATTCAAAAGTACACAATTGCTGGAATCAAATTGGTATTGCAGGCGATCGCTCTTGTCCCGAATTAAAAACATACATTCATTGCCAAAACTGTCCAGTCTATTCCTCGGCGGGACGCAGTTTATTAGAGCGTGAAGTGCCTCAAGCATATATAGATGAGTGGACGAATCTACTCTCTAAGGAAAAATCAGAAAAATCTCTAGAGGCAGACAACCGAATCGTCTCCCTTGAAACGATAACAGTTAGTATCTTTCGACTGGGAGAAGAATGGCTGGCGTTATCGGCGCAATTAATCCAAGAAGTTATGCCGATATCTCCTACCCACATTTTACCACATCGCAGCAACAATATTTTCTTGGGGCTGGTAAATCTTCGGGGAGAAGTCCAGATTTGCGTTTCGCTTAAAGAGTTCCTGGGAATAGAAACAGCAGATGGCGATCGCCAGAATATCAGTCATGTCATCTATGAAAGGATGGTCGTTGTGGAAAAATTCGGCAACCGTTGGGTATTTCCTGTTGATGAAATATATGGTATGCAACGCATCCACCCGATGGAACTAGGAAATGTGCCTGCGACCTTATCAAAAATGCCAGAAAATTATACACAAGGGCTATTTAACTGGAGGAATCAAAAGGTTAGTTACCTAGATGATGAATTATTATTTTATGCCCTCAGCAAAAAAGTTTTATAAAAATAAAGTTTTATGAAATGACTTATGGCTAATCACGATATGAGCAATTTTTCCATGCTGGATTTATTCCGTATGGAAGTGGAAGCCCAGACAACAATAATAAACGACAATATCTTAGCCTTGGAAGGCAACCCCAACGCCAGCATAGAACTCGAAAGTTTGATGCGTGCATCCCATTCTATTAAGGGTGCTGCCCGCACAGTGCAACTTGATGCTGCCGTTAGAATAGCCCATGTTATGGAAGATTGCTTTGTCGCTGCACAAAAAGGAGCGATCGCAATTGACTCGGGTGACCAAGTCGATATTCTACTGCAAGGGGTTGATATGATTGAGCGCCTCTCTCAACTTAATGAGAACGAGGTAAGCAATTGGCTAGTCGCTAATCAAGGAGAAATTGAAAGCTTAGTAGCAGCCATCTCTGCTATTTTGACACCAAATCAGGAAGCAGAGGACACGCCAGATGAGGAGGATGAGGGAGATGAGGGGGATGAGGAGGATGAGGGAGATGAGGGGGATGAGGAGGATGAGGGAGATGAGGAGGATGAGGGAGATGAGGGAGATGAGGGGGATGAGGAGGATATAGAAGACACGAAGACGCTCTTACATGAGGATGCGCCTAATAATGAAAATGAAAATGTCTCTGCGTCTCCCCCTCTCGACGTCTTTGCGTCTGGTTCCATCTCCCTAGATGACGAAAATTTAACAATGCTGGATTTATTTCGGCAGGAAGTGGTAAATTTATCAGTAATATTAAACGAAAGTTTACTAGAAAGCAAAAATAATCCAAAGACAGGCTATACCAAAGCACAAATCGAATCCTTAATACAGGCAGCCCATACCGTTGGTGGAGCAGCGCGAATTGTCGAAATTGATGCCGCGTTCCGAATCTCCGACGCAATCAAGCATTGCTTAATCGCTGCTAAGGAAGGGAAAGTCTCCCTAGTAGGCTCGGCAATTGATAGTTGCTTACTCGGCATTGATTTGCTCCTACGTATTGCGCAAGTCCCTAAAACCGACTTAGAAAACTGGTTAGCCCAACATCTTTCAGAAATTGAAACCGTAGTCGCTGCCATCTCTGCTATTCCAACACAGGAAACTGAGGACAAGGGGAGCAGAGGAGCAGGGGAGCAGGGGGGACTCGGGGTCCCCTCTGGGGATAGGGGGGAGAGGGGAGCAGGGGAGCAGGGGAGCAAGGGGAAAAAGAAAAAAGGGGACAAGGAGAAAAAGAGAGCTGGGGAAGTAAGGGAAGCTGGGGGAGAAAGCAATTCAAAATCGCATAGCGTTGCGAGCGAAGGGACACAATCTCAAAATTCAAAATTAGCAGTCTCTCCCTCATCCCCCTCATCCCCCCAACCCCTAGTTCCAACTACCACATCTGCCATTACCTCATCACCCAAAACTCCACCCCCAACTCCAACAACCAAATTGCCTAATGAGATTGCAGAAATCCAAAAAGCCAAATCAGCAGACCGCGTGGTGCGGGTTAGTGCAGATAACCTCAATCGCATTATGGGACTCGCTGGAGAAACTCTCGTAGAAGCAAACTGGCTACAACCGTTTGCCACTTCCTTGCTAAGGCTCAAGAAAACCCAAGTTGAACTGTCTAACCTTTTGGAAAAATTGCAGGAATCGTTGGTAACGGAAAACCTGAACGAGCGTGTTGCTAACTCCCTCTCTACTTCAAAGGCAAAGGCAAACGAATGTCGCCAAATTTTATCTGACCGCCTGAATGAACTGGAATTGTTTGCCCGTCGTTCTGGGAATCTTTCGGACCGTCTCTATCGGGAAGTCATTGCCAGTAATATGCGCCCGTTTGCAGATGGCGCTCAGGGGTTTCCCCGAATGATGCGGGATTTAGCCAGACGTTTGGGAAAACAAGTCAAATTTGAAATTATTGGCAAATCTACACCAGTGGATAGAGATATTTTGGAGAAACTAGAGGCTCCCCTAACTCATATCTTGCGTAACTCCGTCGATCATGGTCTTGAGTTGCCTGAAGAACGGCTGGCTGTGGACAAACCCGCCGAAGGTACAGTGCGTCTGGAAGCTGCTCATCGAGCAGGAATGTTGTCAATTACAGTTTCCGATGATGGTCGTGGAATAGATTTAGAGCGTCTGCGCCAAAAAATTGTCACTAAGGGCATGATTAGTGCTGATATGGCAGAGCAGTTAACCGAACCCGAATTGATGGAGTTTCTATTTCTACCAGGTTTTTCTACAGCAAAGGCAGTTACTGAGGTTTCTGGTCGTGGCGTTGGTTTGGATGTCGTTCAGAGTATGGTGCAGGAAGTAGGGGGCATCGTACGGGCTATCTCTCAACTAGGAAATGGCACAAGTTTTCACTTACAATTACCACTGACTTTGTCTGTGATTCGTACGCTGTTGGTGGAAATATCAGGGGAACCTTATGCCTTTCCACTCACGCGCATTGACCGGATTGTCATGATTCATCCTTCTTCTATTTCCGTTGTGGAAAATCGCCAGTATTTTGTTTTGGATGGGCACAATATAGGACTGGTGGCGGCTCATGAAGTGTTGGAATTGAAAAATTCTAATGTGAACTCAGAAGAATTATCTGTCATCACTATTAGCGATCGCTTGAGTCGTTATGGCTTAGTGGTAGATAAATTTCTCGGAGAGCGGGATTTGGTTGTGAAACCTTTAGTTAAGAGTTTGGGAAAAGTACCAGATATTAGCGCTGTTGCACTGATGGATGATGGTTCTCCCGTTCTCATTGTCGATGTTGAAGATTTGCTACGCTCGATTGACAAATTGCTGAATGTCGGAATCTTAAGCAAAATTAACAAAATGACTGACAGCAGCGTTACTGGACAACGCAAGCGGATTCTTGTAGTAGATGATTCCATTACCGTACGTGAAATGGAACGGCAGTTGCTAGAAAATAATGGTTATGACGTTGAAGTCACTATAGATGGCATGGATGGTTGGAATGCTGTCAGGATGAATCCATATGATCTAGTCATCAGTGATATTGATATGCCCAGAATGAATGGGCTAGAACTTACGAGCCGTATTAAAAATCATCCTAATTTGAAGTCTGTACCTGTGATTATTGTTTCATATAAAGACCGCCCAGAAGACCGTATTCGTGGTTTGGAAGTTGGCGCTAATTATTACTTAACTAAGAGCAGTTTTCAAGATAATACTTTAATAAGTGCCGTCATTGACCTAATTGGCGAGTCACTTTGAAGTTAAAATTATCTCTCTTAGTTTTTGTATGAGAATAGCTATTGTTAATGATATGCCAAACGTAGTAGAAGCGCTAAAGTATGTCTTGGCATCAGTGCCAGATTATGAAGTTATTTGGACTGCTCGTGATGGCACTGAAGCAGTGGTAAAATGTGCAGCAGATATCCCTGATTTGATTTTGATGGATTTGCTCATGCCAGTGATGGATGGGGTAGAAATTACGCGCCAAATTATGAGCAATTCTCCGTGCGCGATTTTGTTAATAACAGCTACCGTCAATGAGCATACATCCAAAGTCTTTGAAGCGATGGGGTATGGCGCACTAGATGCCATAAATGCACCTATTCTGAATCATAGTGGGCAAATCGAAGGCGGTGCAAGGATATTAGAAAAAATTGCGACAATAGGCAGACTGATCGGGAAAACGAGCAAACCATCTCAACAAACTCGAAAGCGTGGAAGTTCCCTATCGAAATCTACCCCACCCTTGGTTGTGATTGGTTCTTCCACTGGTGGTCCTCAAGCTCTTGCAGTTATTCTCTCTAAGTTACCAGCAAATTTCTCCGCTGCTGTGGTGATTGTGCAGCACGTAGATGAACAGTTTACCCCTGGCTTAGCCCAATGGTTAAATAGTCAGTCATCTTTGCCCGTCAAGCTAGCGATCGCAGGTTCCCATATAAAAGTTGGGCAAGTCTTGATTGCGGCTACCAATGACCACCTTATTTTACAACCAAATTTGAGCCTCGGGTATACGAAGGAGCCACGCGATTATCCTTACCGTCCATCTGTGGATGTCTTTTTTAAGAGCGTAGCTCAGCGCTGGACTAGAAAGGGAGTCGCAGTGCTATTGACTGGTATGGGAAGGGATGGAGCTCAAGGGCTGCTATCCTTGCGCTCTGTTGGTTGGCATACCATTGCTCAAGACCAAGCGACTTGTGTAGTTTATGGTATGCCAAAAGCAGCGGCTCAGTTGAAAGCGGCTGTGGAGATTTTACCAATTGAGGCGATCGCTTCTACTATCATTGAACGATTAGCAATTAGCTGTTAGCTACGCCCCTACTCCCTATTTCAAAGAAACGCGCAAGGAAGCTATAGCAGTGGCACAAGACCCAATTACAGTTCTGCTCATCGACGATCAACCAATGATTGGCGAAGCCGTTCGTCGAATGTTACTCACAGAAGAAGATATCACCTTTCATTACTGTAGGGACCCTACCCTAGCTCTTAAAGTCGCTAAGTCATGTCAGCCAACTGTCATCTTACAAGACTTAGTTATGCCAGAGGTGGATGGACTGGTTTTAGCGCGCTTTTTGCGAGCCGAAGACGCCGTCACGAAGTATGTTCCGCTAATCGTTCTCTCGAGTAAAGAGGAACCGGTCATCAAAGCAAAAGCTTTTGCATTAGGAGCCAACGATTATATAGTCAAACTCCCAGACAAAGCAGAACTGATTGCCCGCATCCGCTATCATTCTAAAGCATACGTAAACCTTCTCAAGCGACAAGAAGCAGAAGCCATCCTCCAAGCTGATAACCTCCGTATGCGTAAAGAACTGGAGATGTTGCGCCAAATGCAACGAATGATTCTGCCTACATCAGAAGAACTAAACGCTATAGAAGGTTTAGATATTGCCGGCTATATGGAACCAGCCGACGAAGTAGGCGGCGACTACTATGACGTTCTGTACACAGACGGCATCGTCACACTTGCGATCGGTGATGTCACTGGACATGGGCTTGAAAGTGGCATCGTAATGGTGATGACGCAAACAGCAGTCCGTACTCTTAAAGAAATTCGAGAACTCGATCCAGTTAAATTTTTAGATGCGCTTAATCGTACTATTTATAAAAATGT
Source organism: Iphinoe sp. HA4291-MV1 (assembly GCA_019359415.1). Taxonomy (GTDB): domain Bacteria; phylum Cyanobacteriota; class Cyanobacteriia; order Cyanobacteriales; family Nostocaceae; genus Brasilonema. The sequence continues at coordinate 11,071 of JAHHHH010000072.1, forward strand.
CCGACGGATGAATTCTGAGAAGAATTTGACGTTAGTCGTTCTTACTTATTCAGAAGGCAAAATCAGTATCAGTGGTCAGCATGAAGAAACTATCGTAGTACGAAATGGGGGTCATATTGAGCGCGTTAACACGATGAATCTGGGGTTCCCGATTGGGTTAGATGAGGAAATTATGGATTTTATCGACCATACCGCGATCGCATTAAATGCGGGTGATGGAATTGTCCTTTATACTGATGGGATTCCGGAAGCATACAGTATTGAGAAAAAACAATATGGGATTGAGCGACTATGCGAAGTTGTTAGTCACAACTGGCAGAGTTCTGCCGAACAAATTAAGCAAGTGGTGATTGATGATGTAAAGCGACATATTGGTGAACAAAAGGTTTTTGATGACATCACTTTAGTTGTTCTCAAACAACAACCATTTGAGAACAAAAAACCATTTGATGAGCAGGAACTAATTGAGGAGGAAGAACTAATTGAGGAGGAAGAAGCATTTGAGGAGGAAGAAGCATTTGAGGAAATTAAGCAGAATGTGAATAAAAGGAAGAAATTGGGTTTCTTTCGCAAATGAACTGCCAAGAACCTTGACTGTTAAGTGTTAACAGTCAACAGTGAACAAATAATGGCTTTGTTAATAAACCTAACTTTAATAGATAACAAACATGAGTCAAATTTTTGGAGAATTTATTGAGGAGTTTCCTCTGGAACATGATTCTTTAGAACTGAGCTTTACCTCCAGTTCTCGCTCAATTGAACAACAGTGGCGTAATATCCGTTTATCAGCTTATTTTGTTTCTGACTATTTTTCCACATTTTTGCTAGTTGATGAAGACGACCATCAGGTAGAAGATCGCATTGAAGTGAGTAAAAATGCTGTGAGTTATATTGGTAACGAAATTTTAGAAAATGCCATGAAATTTAACGAAGAAATCAATAATTATAAAATTAAGTTTGGTATTCATTTGTTGCAAGATATGGAGAAAGTCACTGCTGTGATTTTTACCAAGAACAGTATGACGGCTCAAAGGGCTGAGAAATTTCAAGCTTTTATTAATGAATTACTCTGTGCCGATACGAATGAATTATATGTTCAGCAGATTGAAAAAACATCTGAAGATGAACAAAGTGAAGCCTCTGGCTTAGGTTTATTGACCATAATCAATGATTATTCAGCAAAATTAGGCTGGAAATTTGAATATGAACCCAATTATCCACAAATTCTCACTGTAACTACAATGGCTCAAGTAGTTGTATTATTTATTAATAATTAATGAGTTTGATAACAGAAGAAAAAACCATAAAGAACATATGACAGATCGAAAAGTTCAAGGCGATGACTATCAAGTTCAATACGATCCAGCATCTGCAACCGTTTATTTTAAAGGGGAAATTGCGCTAGGAGGACCAAAGGATTATGCTCCTATTGTGAATTTGCTCAATCAAGTGGCTGCTTTAGAACCCCCAACCATACAATTAAATTTGAAAGAATTAGCATTTCTCAATAGTTCTGGCATTAGTATGTTGTCTAAGTTTGTTCTGGGAATGCGGAAAAACAAAGGAACTCAATTGATAGTTTTAGGCTCAAAGCAAACGCCCTGGCAAAAGAAATCATTGAAAAACTTAGAGCGATTGCTTCCAGGGCTAAAACTGGTAGTTGAATAAGGTAAAAACGAAATTTATTTAATGGAACAACTACTATGCTTGAAAACCTATGGCATCAACTTCATAACATGAATACAGCAGGCTTGTTCCTGACCAGTTTGCTAATCACAGTTCTCTTAACAGGAGTCTTATATGCATTCTTATTTTATATATTGCGTCCCATCTTTAGGACATTTCAACGAGACATCGCAATCGTTACTTTAAATGTTTCCACCTATCCCGTCCTTATTATCTTCGCTATTTTCAGCCTAAAAATCACTTTTTGGAAGTTAGCCAATGTTCATATTATTCCAGTAATAGAACATATTTTGATAGCGAGTATAGTTATAGTTATTACTTATTGGTCTGTCCAAATATTTACCCAAGTTTTTATTTACTACCTTAAAGAGTACACTCAACAAAGCGAAGCCATGTGGGATGACGTACTCCTTCCCATCCTCTCAGCCGTTGTTCCTGTGCTTATCTTCACACTTGGCGGGGTTGTTGTTATCAGTTCCTTTGGAGTTGATTTAACTGGAATTTGGGTAGCGCTGGGCGGTGCTACTTTTGTTCTCGGTTTTGCACTTCAGGATATTTTGGCTAATTTCTTTAGTGGAATTGTTTTACTCATTGATACTCCTTTTCGATTTGGTGACATCCTGCTTCTTGAAGATGGTTCAATCGGAATGCTACGCCGAATCGGCATTAGGGTGACTGAGCTATATATATTTAGTACTCATTGTGATGTTTATATTCCTAACAGTGTATTACAGGGTCAGAAAATTACTAATTTGAGTCGCCCCACCTCTTTATACTATCACTCTATTTCGTTAGAAATACCCTCAGATTGTCAGATAGATGCATCTAAAAAACTAATAGAAGAAATTGTGTTAGCTCATCCCGATACTCTAGGGGATATGGATATTAAATTGGAGGTGATAGATGAGTACTATAATTCTGAAGAAAGTGATCCTCATCTCATCAAACAACAAAAAATTGGTAAATTACGATTACTGGCTGAACAAGAGGTCATTTTAAAATTAGAGGAAGCTCAACAAGCCCTTGAAGCTTTGGTTGTAACGATGCAGTTTGTAGAAAAAGGAGGAATGACGCAAGAGGAAATAGAAAATGTCCAACAAGAATATCAAGAAGTTTTAGAAATTATAGGTTTCCAAGTATTTGAGGATACTAATAACAATCGCACTGTAGTTAATTTTGAGGAAACCAATCCAGAGGGACTTATTGAGTTAATTAGAGAGTGGTATCGAATTTGTATTAAAGATCCTAATTTGCTGGATGAAGATGAATCCTTTATTTCTGAAGAATGGGAGCGAAAGATTAATTTATTAAAGCGAAGAGTGCAACGTTTGTATCAAAAAATTTCCAATCCTCAACTTGACGAAACTCGTTTAGATGATTATCTCTTAGAGTTAATTAAGTGGATGAAAGAAAAGTTGAAAGCGCCGCGCAAGAAATGGCAAGAACCGCAAATTAAGATGATCGGAATGAATCATAACGATCCTACGTATTACGTTGAATTGGAACTTACATTTTTTGTTGATGAGATCAAACTGGAAGATGGGAAACGAGGCGATCGCGTCAGAAGCCAAATTTATCAAGAAATATTCCGCCATTTCAAAAACACCTATCTTGATTGGGATGGCATTAAAGAGAAAGAACTGGGAGAGGAGATTGGAAATACAGTTGATATCAGCATCAATTAAAGTCCTGTCAATAACCCTCACGTTCAGGTAACAGGAAACTTCGCTCTCGTTCTGGCAAAATCTCATCTAACTGAAGGCATTGAATCATTCCTTGTGCATCAGTAATCATTTCTCCCAAATAAGGAGTAGTATCGACTTTCATTCCTGGAACAAAATGCTGAGTCTCTTGCTTGCGGAATGTGTCAGTAACACGTTCTGCCATCAATCCTAAAATATAGGATGTTGGTTGAGAGGTGTAGCTGCTTCCTGTAGGGGAATCATCGTTGCGGCTTTGGTAATTCACCAAGATAATCCGACTGCTAAATAAAGGACGGCAAGGAGTACCCTGAATTAAACGGCATAAATCAATCACTGGTACAAGACGATTTCGGTAGTTAAGTAAACCCGCGATGGAATCAGGCGCATGATGTAGAGTTTTCAGTGCTACTTTAGGCACTACCTCTACGACTCGCCGACTCTCCAAGGCATAACGGTCATTCTTTATATAGAAAAGCAACATTAACATAGATTCAGATCTGGGTGCAGAATATTGTGGTTTTTAACAATTTTAATGAGCAACAGTACCACCAATCAGCTTAACTCTCTCTTAATGAATAAAACAGCAATACCACTAAGTAACAATGCAATTGCTATAAAGTAGAAACAATCATTAAAAGCATTCACCAAACACTATCCTCATACGTGTAGATTCGCGCAACTGAACGATAAAATCTCAGTAGCTTATAAACTTTTGTGAAGAATTGGCAGGCTTTGCATAAAACTTGTACTATCTGACAGAGAAGTAGGTAGGTGTTAATTTGATGTCTACTAACTGTGGTTGACTCAAGAATTGAGTGTAACTACAGCAAAGCATGGAGGGGAGCGTAATGTCCGGTTTTGGGAGTACTCGTTTGGGCTGGTTTTTAGGTATTGCGATCGCTTTCTGGGCAAATAGTGCTGTTGCCCAAATTGCTCCGGATGGCACTCTCCCTAATAATTCCATCGTCACACAAGAGGGTAACACCAGCACTATTACTGGAGGAACCAAAGCCGGTGGTAATTTGTTCCACAGCTTTCGGGAGTTTTCTGTTCCCACCAACGGCACTGCTTATTTTAACAATGCTTTTGATATTCAAAACATAATTAGCAGAGTCACGGGTAAGTCTATCTCTGAGATTAATGGGTTAATCAAAGCAAACGGCACTGCAAACTTGTTTCTGATTAATCAGAACGGCATTATATTTCGTCAGAATGCGCGGTTGGATATTGGTGGTTCGTTTGTGGCGACTACAGCGTCGGCGATCGCTTTTGGCAATCAAGGTTTTTTTAGTGCAACGAATCCGAGTACTCCTGAGGTGCTAACGGTAAATCCTTCGGCTTTTTTCTTCAATCAAATTGCTGCTCCGATTCAAAACAACTCAGTAGCACCAGCAGGATTGGCCCCATCGAGGTTAGATTCGTTTGGCTTATTACGAGTTAAAGATGGTCAAAGTTTGCTGCTAGTAGGCGGCAATATCAACATGGATAGCGGACAACTGAATGCTTTTGGTGGGCGAGTCGAGTTAGGAGGATTAGCTGAGCCTGGAAAAATCAATATTCTGGTAGATGGCAATAATTTGAGTTTGGGATTTCCTGCTGAAAGTACACTAGCAGATATATCTCTTACAAATAGAGCTAGTGTACGTGTGGATGCAGCTACAGGTGGTAGTATTGTAGTCAACGCCCGCAATTTAGATATTTCGGGAGGAAGTACCCTTCAGGCTGGAATAGGGGAAGGCTTGGGGTCAGTTGGTAATCAAGCGGGAGATATTACGCTTAATGCCACAGGAGAAATAAAAGTTGTAGGGGTAGAAAGCGGTGTATTTAATGAAGTGCGATCGCAAGCTGTGGGCAATGGTGGCAATATCAACATCAACGCTGCTTCTTTTTCACTCACAGATAATGCTCAATTGCAAACCCGAGTTAGAGCATTTAACGACCAGCCAGCCGGAAGGGGAAATGCAGGGAATATCACAATTAATGTCACAAATGATGTGACAATTGCTGGGGCGAAGGACGGAAGTAATCGCACTACGATTTCCAGCGGTGTGGCAGCAGGAAGAGTGGGCAATGGTGGCAATATTAATATCAAAGCTGCTTCTTTTTCAGTCAAAGATGGCGCTCAAATGCAAACTGGAGTTGGTGACAAATCTGATACCCAGCCAGCTGCAAGGGGGAATGGAGGGAATATCACAATTAATGTCACAGGTGATGTGAAAATTGTCGGGGTGAAGATTGTCGGGGTGGATGAATTTCGCAGTGTGATTGGCACCTTTACGGGTGGGACGGGCAATGGGGGGAACATTACTATCTCCTCTGGTTCCCTATCCATAACTGATGGTGGTCTACTGATTGCTAACACTAATGGAGAAGGGAATGCAGGGAATGTTACAGTTAATGTCATAGGGAATGTGAAAATTGCTAGAGTTGTGACAACTCCTAAGAACATTTTTCGCAGTGCGATTCGTAGCGGTGTGGACAACCAGGCGACGGGCAATGGAGGCAACATTACTATTTCCTCTGGCTCCTTCTCTTTAACTGATGGCGCGCTCCTGGATGCTAGCATCAGTAAACAGGGGAATGCAGGCGATGTATCAGTGCAAGCTTTGGGTTCTGTTGAGCTTGCAGGTAGTGACACGATTATCTCTAGCAATGTAGAAGCAAGAGGAGTGGGCAATGGAGGCAACATCAACATCAACGCTGCTTCTGTTTCACTCAAAGATGGCGCTCAATTGCTAACCTCGGTTCGTGGAGCATCTAATGACCAGCCAGCCGGAAGGGGGAAGGCTGGCAATATCACGATTAAAGGCGATGCTGTTGTTTTTGATGGGGTCGGTAGTAATGACGTTCCCAGTGGTGCATCCAGTGCTGTGGAGACTGGAGCAGAGGGAAATGGAGGAAGTTTGAGCATTTTTGCTGGACGCTTCAATGTTCTTAATGGAGCAGAGGGAACCGTGAGCAATCAGGGAATAAGCAATCTGGAAAACGGTAATGCAGGCGAATTAAAAGTGATAGCCAATTCTATCAAGCTTGATAATAAAGGAAAACTCACTGCTGACTCTGCAAATGGTAAAGGAGGAAATATTACGCTGCGAGCACGAGATTTATTGCTGTTACGCCGCAATAGCTCGATATTTGCGAGAAATACTTCTGGAAATGCAGGACGGGATGGTAATATTAACATCAACACTAAATTTTTAGTGGCTTCTCCCTCAGAAAATAGTGATATCACTGCTACTGGATCTGAGCGTAGTGTCGGGAGTAATATTCAAGTTAATGCATCAGGGGGAATTTTTGGCATAGAGTATCAGCCAAAACGAACCCCAAAGAGTGATATTGTTGCTACTGGAAGCGTAACACTAAACACTCTCGATATTGATCCCAGCCGAGGATTAGTAGAACTACCCACAAATCTGGTTGATGCATCCCAGCAACTTGACAAAAGCTGCAGTCCCGGCAGCAAGCAACAAGCCAGTTCATTTGTTATTACCGGACGCGGCGGCTTGCCTCCCAATCCCAAAGACATTCTCACACCTGACGCCATTCAAGTGGATTGGGTGACTCTCAACCCCGATATAGAGAAAAACTCTAGGACAAATATTTCCACAAACCCAACAAACCCCACGCCAGAACCCATAGTTGAAGCAACTGGCTGGATGTTCAACGCCAAAGGCGAGGTCGTCTTCACAGCCGATGCACCCACCACGCCTCACAGTTCTTGGAACAAGCCAACTGGATGCCATACCTGAATTTTAGATCAACATAATTCGTAACCTTGTTCAAGATGGAAGTGCTACGGTGTTATACCATTTCACTTTAATGTTGATACAAATGGAAATTAGTCATTAGTCATTAGTCATTAGTCATTAGTCATTAGTCATTAGTCATTAGTCATTAGTCATTAGTCATTAGTCATTAGTCATTAGTCATTAGTCATTAGTCATTAGTCATTAGTCATTAGTCATTGGGAATTGGATTCTTAATGCCGTACCTTATGAATTTTGAACTTTGAATTAAGCGGAGGGGTGCCCCTTGCCCATTTGTATCAGGCATTTCGTGAAATGGTATTACCAGAAGCTTCAGAAGTTAGAGAACGCAGTATCGCTTCTAGAATAAAAATACGTTAGTGTAGGACTTTAGCCAATTTCCCTTTACAGCCAATTTCCCAATAGCACATAAGGTGCCCAGAAAAAAGGACTGCTATCCTTTTTAAAAACTGCAAGTTGAGCACGTTGGAGTGCTTCGGCTTTAGTCGCCCCATTGTTTAACTGTCGGTAGAACTCACTCATCAAATCTGCGGTAGACTGGTCGTCCACTGACCACAGACTTGCTAGCGTACTGCGTGCGCCTGCTCGCACAGCCACTCCAGCTAATCCCAGTGCTGCTCGCTTGTCTCCAAGCGCAGTTTTGCAAGCACTGAGGACCAATAATTCGATGTTGTTGGATCTGCTAGATTCGTTGACTCGCAGTAAAGTATCAAATTCCTTTACCTTAAGCAGTTTATCCCATATGAGAATATAGGTTTTTTCTGGGTCAGAACTAAACTCGCCGTGAGTTGCTATGTGAACTACTGAGAAAGGAACTGACTGTAGCTCCTTTTGTAAATTAGATTCGGTAAACTGCTGATTTAACAGTTTTTCACTCCTGGGTACCTCAGACTTGATTTGTTCTAATTCCCGTGGCACATTTTGCAGTGGAGACAATCCAAAGCGTTCTTCGCCAACTCCAGCAGTTAAAGCATTTAGCTGTACCCGTTGCAACGGTTTCGGGTCAAAAAGTCGCAAACCAGGGGTGAGAGCTAAAGCATATTTCTCTACCAGATATTTCTGCTGCTGTTTATCGTAGAGAACTGCCATTGGGATATTCTGCAACTCACTATCTAGTACAAACACTAAGGTTTTGATGCCACTGTTGGTTAACTCTGCTTCCATCGGTCGGATTAACCAATCATATATTTTCTGGGACGTCTCCTGAACCTCATCAGTCGCAGCAACATCCAGTAAGTATTTCCGCAAATTTTGTATAGTGCTTTCTACTTTATATCGGGGTATAGCCGTTGTATATTTGCGGAGTTCCTTTTGTCCAGGCAACGTGAGAATAACCTCAATGCGGTCTGGTAAGATAATTGGATAAATGACTGCTGCTTTTTTGTCCTGCTGGACTACTGTGTCAATTGTTACTTTAGATTCTAAACAGGGTGAGCGAAAGAAATTGTTTAGTTCTGCTTGCTGGAGCGATTCAATCACCTCACGGGCTTGCGTAAGATTGTATTGCATAGTTTCAGAGTTGCCCTTGCTTTGTAACCGCAAATCAACCAACTGTCGATAGACAGGTTCCACACTCTCGCGGAAAGAAAACTGAATTTCTGGATTCATCGCGATTAAATCGCTACGCAGGGACTCAAGGGTTTTGAATGCTTCATCGTATGCTGCGATCGCTCCTTTCATATCTCCCTGAGCTTTGAGTAAACGTCCCAACTGCCATTGCCATTGATAAGCAATATCCGGCGGCTCAAAAGTTTGGGCTATAAACAGTGCTTGTTGGGTGAGATTTTGTGCTTCAGATAACTGCCCACTTCGTTCGTACAACTCACCAAGAGTACCGAGTGCATAAGATTCTGCTCTCTGGTCTTTTAGGCTTCGTGCTTGCTCTCTAGCGGTGGACAACATCTGAGCAATATCCAACCATGAAGGGCTATCTGTAGTAGTTTTCTGTCTTAATTGTGTTATACTTTGAGCATAGTTAATCTGGGTATATACTGACGTTCTGCTGGCAGGCAACTTGCTTATTTGGGGTGGAATTTGGGACGCCAAAGCCAATGCCGCAGGAAACTGCTCTTTTTGCACAAGTAAGCTAAGTTGATTGAGTTGTGCCTGGATGCGCGTGGTGGGTTGTGCGACAAGGGCAGCCTGTTGGTAGTATTTTAATGCAGCTTGAGTTTCTTTTTCAGCCAAGTCTTTATTGTCCAGACTGAGTTGAGTTTTTCCCTGAGCGAGGGCTGTGTTACCTAAACTGAGCAGAGTATCACCAACAGCTATTGGAGATTGCACTTGTGTTGCTACTGCTAAACTTTCCTCCAAGACTTTGCGAGATTTATTTAAATCACCCACAACTCTGAGGATATTACCCAAGCTACGCAGTCCTGTCGCTTTGAGTGAGGAGTTTGGAAGGCTTTTGAGGGATTTCTCAACCTCATCTAAAATCTTCCCAGCCTGATGGTAAAGCCCCAAAGCTTGCATCGCTTGAGCCGTATTAATGTGGTTTCGGGTTAGTGTCGCCTCATTGCCTATTTGCTTGTAAATTTTTGCGGCTGATTGCCAAGTATTGATCGCAGCTTGAGTTTGTCCCCGCGCCAATTGTAATCGTCCTTGCACATCTAAGGCTTGGGCGAGGATGGCAAAACGCTGTGTTGAGTTATCGCCGTTTTTTAAGAGACTCAAACTTTGGGCAATTGCTTTTTCTGCTTGAGTCCACTGTCCCAGTTGCTGATACACTAAGGAAAGATTGCTCAAAGTCATTGCTTGATTGAGTTTATCCCCAGTACCTCCAAAAGCTGCTGCTGCTTGTTCCAAAACCTTGAGTGCTTCAGCAAACCGTCCAGCATCATAGAGTGCTTTGCCCTGTTGCACAGAGTTTTCAGTTTGAGCCGTGCTACTTGCTGGAGTCTGGGTAGTAGAATTAACAGCAAGAACGGTTGTCAAAAGTGGTGAAACGACTATGCACAGCAACGCGCTCAGCAGTGCCAATAGACATTGAGTCAGCCACCTTTTACGTGAAAACCCAAATATTAAAAGGGGTTGTATAGTATGGAAAAATACAGACCGTTTTCTTGCCATGTTCTTTCCCTGGAATCAACAGATATTAAAGGAATACCCCAATCAAGACGAGCACTAAAGCGATCGCCTTGTGACCAGCGCAAACCCAGACCGACGGATGCTAAGGTGTTAGAGACTGGATTTTCTCTATCTGAACTATTCCAACCAACGCCGAAATCAACAAAGGGAATGATTTGTAAAACGCCATTTATGTCGCGTACACGGAGAATTGGGACTTGAACTTCAGCAGAAGCAAAAGCGCCATTATCCGTAAGTAGGAAATCTTGGCGGTAACCGCGAACACTATCCAAACCACCTAAGCCAATCTGCTCTAAAGGTAGGAGTGCTCTTGACGCCAGTTGCATATCTGCACGAAGTAACACTAAGGTGTCAGGAGCTAAAAGGCGTACCCACTGAGCCTGTCCCTGCCATGAGAAAAAGCGGCTATCGGGAGGGTCACTATTGATTGTCGCACCCAATGCACCCAATCCAATACTAAACTGAGAGCGAGCGGCGATCACTTCACGGCTGTTGCGAGAAGTCCATTCTTGAAAAAATCGCAATGCTGATACGCGAGTTCGTCCCTCATCATCAGCACCAATTGAAGGAAAACCAATTCTTTCAATCTCTAGAGGATTATATGAAGCCTCACTTTCTCGTCGAGAGGCGGTAAAGCCAACAGCAAATTCTTGCTTGGGAGTTTGGATGACTGGTTGGCGAAATGTGAGTTCGTAGTAGCGGGAAGCAGATTGAATATCTAAGAAATTAAAAGGACGTTCAATGATTTCGCTCGAAGTCGTGCCGTAGTAAAAAGAAAGAGTACCATTTTGGGAATTGACCGGAAATGTGTAGCTACCATCAAAGGTGTTACTACCATCAGTATTGGTATATGCTAAACTCAGACCATCTCCAAATCCAAGTAAATTAGCTTCATTAACTTGTAATCTCCGGCGGAAGCTACCAACACTAGGCGATCGCCTATTATCCAAAACGACTTGGGTACTAAAAGTTTTTGCTTCTTGTATCTTGACTTGTAATATACTTGTACCGGGACGCGAGCCAGCAGTGAGTTCAGCAGACAGTTTTTGAATTAAAGGGTTTAGTTGCAGCAGTTGTAGCGCTTCGAGCAGGCGCTTTCTATTTAGAGGTGACGATGTTGCTCTAGATAAGCGACTGCGTATATAATTGCGTTTTAATCGCCTAGTACCTGTCACTTGGATGTCTTCTAATTTACCTTCAACCACCTGTATTCTGACAACACCTTCCTGCATTGTTTGAGGAGGGATATACGCTCCAGAAGTAATGTAACCTTTTTTGGTGTACAATTCCGTGATTTTGGTACGAGCCTGAAACACCTCAGCGAGCGAGATCGGTCGATTGGTAAATTCAGCGAGTTCCTTAGCTAATTCTTTCGGGCTAAATACGGTACTACCTATAACTTCAAATCGTTTAACAATGATAGTTTTAGGAAACTTACCAGGGATGGGTTCACTCTTGTTGGGAGTTGGGCGAGAGGGGGGAAGTAAATCTTCTGGTGGAGGGATTGGTTGTGGCGGTTTGGGTGAGGGAAGTGGAGAAGGTGGGAGTGGTTGCACATCCTGCGGCGGAGGGAGTTGTTGACTTTGGAAAGAATTGCCATTTGGTGGTTGTACTGTAGTCACAACCTGTGCTAACGAGGGTTTAGAAGTTATGTTGCCCAGCGATGCAATGATACTCACTTGTAAGCAGTACGTTGCTAGCTTGTTTGGAAATTTACTTTTCATGGCACTTTGGTTGAGTTTGCCAAGAGTTTTGATGTTGTGTTGGGGCTTGTGCCGTAAATATTACTTCGCCCTTGGGACCGAATATCCAGCCAGTTGCTTCTACAATTGGGGCTGGTGTGGTAGTATCTGGGATTGTGATATTTGTTCTAGAATTTTTCTCAATCTTGGGGTTGAGAGTGACCCAATCTACTTGAATGGCATCAGGTGTAAGAATATCTTTGGGGTTGGGAGGTAAGCCGCCGCGTCCGGTGATGATGAAACTGCTTTGAGCGTAGTTGGGAGAGTTGCAGCCTTGGGCAAGTTTGGTGTCGATTGGGATTGAGGGTAAGTTGATTAAGCCACTGTTGGGGTCGATGTCGGGTGTGTTGAGTTCTACTGTGCCGTTGACGCCAAATTCTGAACTAGCAGTGATGTCGCTGGTTTGTGGGTTTTCTTTTTCTCGAAATTGAGTGCCATAGATACCAAAAGCGTTGATTTGGACTCTACCGCCTTTGCCAGTGAAGGCGTTGGCGGTGATATCGCTGTTTTCTCTTGGAACGGCGACGATGAAGCCATTAGGGATATTGATGGTGATGTTACCGCCGTCTCCACCTTTTTGTTCAGTGCCTGCGGTAGTGGAAATTTCACTGCTACGACGCATCAGCAATAAGTTCGCAATGTTCAACTTGAGATTACCGCCATTGCCAGAGAGAGTTTGTGCTGTAATCTTGCCATTGTCGAGACGCACAGAGTTAGCAGTGATACCAAGGTCACCCGCCACGCCTTCTCCACGGCTGCTGACTGTAATTATTGCTCCATCAGAAATAAGCAACTGCTGTGTAGCAATAGTCAAGTCTCCTGCCTTTCCTGTCCCTTGAGTGCCAGCAATCAAACCACTTCTAACTCCACTTCTAGCTGAACGACCAATTACTTGCACTTTGTCTGCTATGACAGCCAAATTCCCCCCCTTGCCTACTCCAAATGTGGCAGCACTGACCTGTGCACCATCTTGAATTAGCAATTCACCAGTGTTAATCATTAAGGAACCCGCATCTCCGGTTGCGTCTGAGTTAGCAACAGTACCCAAACCACTCAAGATACCAATTAGTTGCACCTTGTTTGCTGTGACAGTCAAATTCCCTCCCTTGCCACCACCAAATGTGCTAGCACTGACTTGTGCTCCATCTCGAATCAGCAATTCACCAGTATTCATCGTCAAGTCTCCCGCATTGCCGGTTGTACCTGGGTCAGCTTGAGCAAACAAACCACTGGGAAACAATTGACCATCGGCGAAGGTACCAGTACCAATCAGTTGCATTTTGTCAGCTGTGACGTTTAAATTCCCGCCCTTACCACTACCAAATGTACCAGTACTTACCTGTGCTCCATCCTGAATGAGCAGTTCACGGGTATTAATGGTCAAGTCTCCCGCATCTCCAGTTGCGTCTCGGTTAACGCTAGAAAACAAGCCGCTGGGAAATAACTGATGACCGCTGGTGGAAGCACCAATCAGCTGCACTTTGTCAGCCGTGACGTTCAAATTCCCTCCCTTGCCACTACTAAATGTGCCAGTATTTACCTGTGCCCCATCCTTAATGAGCAACTCACGGGTGTTAATCGTCAAGTCTCTCGCATCCCCTGATGAGCCTGAGTTAGCTTGAGCAAACAAGCCACTGGAATTAATGCCGAGGCTACCGCCGCCGGAACCAATCAATTGCACTTTGTCAGCTGTGACGTTCAAATTCCCGCCCTTGCCACTAGCAAATGTACCAGTACTTGCCTGTGCCCCATCTTTAATGAGCAACTCACGGGTGTTAATCGTCAAGTCTCCCGCATTCCCGGTTGCGCCTGGATAAGTTTGAGAAAACAAGCCGCTACTCTCACCATCGGCAGAGGTACCAATTACCTCTACCGACTCACTAGCGCGTACTACCAAAGCTCTGCCAGACTCTGACCTTAGAGTACTTGCCTCTATCCTGGAACCATTGGTAAGACTGATGCGCCTGCCCCAAACTTGTATATCACCACCGCCTGCGCCACTAGCGTCAACTGCCGTTTGTTGCGATAGTTCAATATTCCCAAAGTTTTGCACACCATCATAGCCCAAAGAAAAACCTTTGTTGATAGGGGTGAGACTGACTAGACCCTCTCCTGCAACACTGCCCAATTCTATCCTTCCGCCAGCAGTTTTGAGCGTTGCCCCTTCTAGGTTGATATTACCCCCTACTAATGCTAAGGTTTGATTCGGTTGCACCCGTAACCCAGATGTAGTATCTATCAGTTCAGTTGTTGTCCTGATTCCTTGACCATCACCCTGTACCTGAATCAAACCTGGATTCGTCCCAAATTGCAAGCCAATAGGAACACTCACAGTTAGCAAAGGTGTGCTTTGAGCAGCCTTTGCACTAAACTCTACCCCATCCGCAAACTTCAAACTACTCGCTGTACTTGCTACAAACGAACCCCTAACATCCAAACTGGCATTTTTCCCAAAAATAATCCCATTCGGATTAATCAAAAACAAGTTAGCATTACCCAATACTCCAAGTTTCCCAAAAATCTTTGACGCCTCACTCCCCGTCATCCGACTCAGAATATTCTCAATCCCAGATGGATTTGCAAAATATGCCTCTCGTCCTTCACCGATATTGAATTGTGAAAAACTGTGAAACAGGTTTGCTCCGCGAATCGCTCCACCATCAATCCTGTCAGCTTGCGGGCTTGTTGGTGTGACCACAGAACTTTCTGCACCCAGTGTACCATCAGCTACAGGTTTGAGTTCTTGAGCGAGAGTGGAGTTTGCAGAGAATGCGAGTGGGAGCAACACGGCAGTGGCGATGCTCCTAGAGGGAAGCATCCCTAATCTCAATAAGAATCTACACTTACTAGCATTCATTGTTTACAAGCAGTACTCCCTATCACTGCGATTGCCCAAGGGGCAGTGGCAAAGCCAATCGCAGTTGCATTAGTTATCAGTATTGAGTAAACCATATTTACTGGCAGTCAAAGTCACCTCTGCCTATTTCTCGGCTTTAGAAGTGCGAGTTTTATGCAAAATCCGCCATTTCTTTACAAAACTTTATTTCTTCTGATAAAGTGCTGCAATCACTTAGTGAATAACAAGCAGATTTTAGGATGTTTTAGTGAAACGCGACTCCATTTATTACCAAATTTTTAAACGCTTTCCTAGGTTACTTTTTGAACTCGTTGATTACCGTCCTGAACAGGCGCAGAACTATCGATTTGAGTCGGTTGAGGTAAAAGAAACCGCTTTTCGCATCGATGGGGTCTTTTTACCTCCAGAGGGTGCAACACCCAGAATCATTTTTTTCGCAGAAGTTCAATTTCAGAAAGATGAAGCTCTCTACCATCGCTTCTTTACTGAGTCAATGATGTATCTATACCGGAATCAGTCTCAATACGATGACTGGTACTCTGTGGTAATTTTTCCATCACGCAGTTTGGAACCAAGTGATACAAGAACTCATCGATTATTTTTGAACAGCGACCAAGTACAGCGAATTTATCTAGATGAGTTAGGTGCTCCGAACTCTTCATCCGTTGGAATCAATTTAATGTTGTTGACAATCGCATCGGATAAAGCTATGCCTGAACAGGCAAAGCAGTTAATTGAGCAGGTACAATTTGAAGAAACAGGCGCACTGGCGAAAAACGAAATAATAGATATTATTACCACAATCGCCGTTTATAAGTTTTCGTAAGTTTTGCCGTGAAGAGGTGGAAGCCATGTTGGGACTGAACATTGAAGAAACACGAATCTACCAAGACTTGGAACGTCAAACCAAATTAAAAGCAGCAGCACGCCTTTTGAGTATGGGCTACAGCATCACAGAAGTAGCAAAGGCAGTTGATTTATCGGTCGAGGAAGTCACAAAAGAGGTAGTAAATTATCAAACCCACACAGGACAAGATGTACGCACAGATTGACACTCCCACGGCTAAAGTTGACTGGAGTCACAACCTGTGCTTTCAAGGGTTTATATTAAAAGTTATGCTGCGCAGCGATGCAACGATACTCACTTGTAAGGAGTACGTTGCAAGCTTGTTTGGAAATCTAATTTACATGGCACTTTGGTGGAGTTTGCCAAGAGTTATGGTGTTGTGTTGGGACTTGTGCCGTAAAAATCACTTCGCCCTTGGGACCGAATACCCACCCAGTCGCTTCAACTATAGGTTCTGGTGTGGTAGTCTCTGGAATTGTGATATTTTTTCTAGAATTTTTCTCTATCTCAGGGTTGAGAGTGACCCAGCCTACTTCAATGGCATCAGGTGTGAGAATATCTTTTGGGTTGGGAGGTAAGCCGCCGCGTCCGGTGATGATGAAACTGCTTTGAGCGTAGTTGGGGGAGTTGCAGCCTTGGGCAAGTTCGGTGTCAACTGGTACTGAGGGTAAGTTGATTAAGGCGCTGTTGAGGTCAATATCAGGGGTGTTGATTTCTACTATGCCGTTGACGCCAAATTCTGAACTAGCGGTGATGTCGCTGGTTTGTTGGTTTTCTTTTTCTCGAAATTGAGTGCCATAGATACCACTCGCGTTAATTTGGACATTACCACCTTTGCCTGTGAAGGCGTTGGCGGTGATATCGCTGTTTTCATTGGGGACGGCGACGATGAATCCATTGGGAGCATTGATTGTGATGTTACCGCCGTCTCCACCCTGCTTTTCTGTGCCTGCGGTAGTGGAAATTTCACTGTTGCGGCGCATCAGTAATAAGTCCGCAATGTTTAACTTGACGTTACCGCCATTGCCAAAGCTCGTCTGCGATGTAATCTTGCCGTTATCCAGGCTTACAGAATTAGCAGTAACATCAAGGTTACCAGCCGCCCCTTGTCCAGTGCTGCTGACTGTGGCTTCTGCTCCATTAGAGATAATTAACTTATTTGTATTAATCGTCAAGTTGCCCGCACTTCCTTTAGAAGAAGTGTCAGTAAATAAACCACTGGGAAACCTACCATCCGGTGTTGTTCCCACCAGTTCTACAAAATCAGAAGCAGTTACGACCAAATTTCCTGCCTTGCTTGAATTATTAGAATCTATATTTACTATTTGTATGGACGAGAACGATTCATTTGTGCTGAAAAGTTTTGACTCTTTCCTGAAGTCGCTAATTCTGGAAGCACGTCTTCCACTTCTGGGGGCATTTCTTATAATGTAGCCAATGTGGCTGAAATTTCTTGTATTTGTGCTGAAGTTTATTGTACCTGTGTTAACAACAACAGTTTTGGGCAATACAGAAATTGAGGTTGCTGTAACCAATTTCCCTGAACGGTATACGGTTAGTAAAACTCTAGTTAGTTCAACAGAGGAAGAAGTAGATATTCGTGCCCCATCACGAAGAGTAAGCTTTCCTGTATCAATTGTTAAATCAAGTGCTGCTCCATTGTTTGAAGTCTGAGAAAATAAACCACTTACAAAATAAAGATCAGTTTTTGAGCTTCCCGTCAATTCTATAGATTCAGAAGCACGTACAGTTAAATTTCCCCCCAAACCTTCACCACGAGCAGAAGTAGTTACCTGCCCTCCATCAGAGATAATTAACTTCCCTGTGTCTATCGTCAAGTTGCCGGAAGTTCCATCGCCATAACTTTCAGTAGACAAACTGCTGGCAAAATCATTTGCTGTTCCTACAAGTTTCACGAACTCAGAGGCGGATACTTTTAAATTGCCCGCAGGTTCCTTGCCAAAACTAGAACTCGACACTTGTGCCCCATTAGAGACAATTAACTTCCCCGTGTCAATCGTCAAGTTGCCAGAAGTTCCATCGCCATAACTTTGTGTATACAAACCGCTGGGAAACTGAAGACCGCTGGGAAGCTGATTATTTTCCCCTCCTGAGATTTCAACCGAATTGGAAGCAGACACATTTAGATTTCCTGCCTTCCCTGAACCACTGCTACTAACAACTACCAGTGATCCATCCCGAACAATTAAGTCTTGAGCACGAATAAAAACATCTCCACCGTTTTCATTTCCTAAGGTATATCCAAAAATGACTGAATTATCAGTGAGCGTAACGTCCCTACCTTGCAGTTGAATATCACCACCGCCCACACCACTTGCATCAACTGTCGCTTTTTGGGATAGTTGAATATTCCCAAAGTTTTGCACTCCATCATAGCCCAAGGCAAAACCTTTGTTGATGGGGATGAGACTGACAAAACCATCTCCTGCGACACTGCCCAATTCTATCCTGCCGCCTTCTGTTTTCAGCGTTGCCCCTTGTAAGCTGACATCACCCCCCACCAACGCTAAAGTTTGATTGGATGGCACTCGCAGAGCATTTGTTGTATCAATCAGTTCAGTTGTTCTTGTTCCCCGACTCCCTTTACCATCGCCCTGCACCTGAATCGAACCGGGATTTGCCCCGAATTGCAAACCAATAGGAACACTGATAGTCAAAAGAGGTGTGCTTTGGGTAGCCTTTGCACTAAACTCTACTCCATCCGCAAACTTCAAACTACTCGCCGTACTCCCTACAAACGAACCCCTAACATCCAAACTGGCATTTTTCCCAAAAATAATCCCATTCGGATTAATCAAAAACAAGTTAGCATTACCCAAAACACCAAGTTTCCCAAAAATCTTAGATGCATCACTCCCCGTCACCCGACTCAGAATATTAGAAATCCCATTTGGATTTGCAAAATACGCCTCTCGTCCTTCACCGATATTGAATTGTGAAAAACTGTGAAACAAGTTCGCTCCGCGAATTGCTCCACCATCAATCCTGTCAGCTTGCACGCTTGTTGGTGTGACCACAGAACTTTCTGCACCCAGTGTACCATCAGCTACGGGTTTGAGTTCTTGAGCGAGAGTGGAATTTGCACAGAATGCGAGTGGGAGCAACACGGCTGCAGCGATCGCGCGGAGCACACTACCAAAGGCGATCGCAAAGGGAGCCGTCCCTAATCTCAATAAGAATCTACACCTACTACCATTCATTGTTAACAAGCAGTACTCCCTATCACTGTAATTGCAGTTGCATTAGTCATCAGTATTGAGTAAACCACATTCAGTCGAATACTAATCTGCTTACATCTCAGTTTCTGAGGGACAAGTTTTATGCAAAACCCACTATTTCTTTACAAAACTTCAACCTACTTTGTTCATCAACACAATAACTCTGCCGCAGCAGCAATTATTTCTTAGCTAAAACAGGCACTCATCTCACGTCTCATCTGAAGGATGAGACGTGAGATGAGTGCCAATACGGTTCGGATAAGCTCTTAAAGCTCTTGATACTCGCGGACGAGTGTTTGATACTTGCGGACGAGTGTTTGGTACTTACGAACGAGTGTTTGGTACTTACGAACGAGTGTTTGATACTCGCGGACAAGTGTTTGGTACTTACGAACGAGTGTTTGATACTCGCGGACAAGTGTTTGGTACTTACGAACGAGTGTTTGGTACTTACGAACGAGTGTTTGGTACTTACGAACGAGTGTTTGGTACTCGCGGACAAGTGTTTGGTACTTACGAACGAGTGTTTGGTACTCGCGGACAAGTGTTTGGTACTCGCGGACGAGTATTTGGTACTCATCCACTCGCAATACGGTTCGGATACTGCAGGCGAAGTGCTATCGCACCGCTCCGCTAACGCGCCCCCGACGCAGTTTGCACGCCCCGCTTTGAATGGCGCGCACCCAATAGGGTGACGGCTCACCGTTAACCGAACCGTATTGAGATGAGTGCCCGGATAAAAACAAAACGCCCTTCAGTCAATGAGGGTGTATAAGATCAATAAACCGCAAGGTGGAAAGGCTGCGCTCAATAAAGCTAGAAGCCTACACCTACTCCGCTTTTGAGAGATTAAGTAGTTCACGACTATCACTTTGCACAATCGGCGCTTGGGCAAATTTTTCCAAGCCGACAGCTTTTAACAAGTTAATCCAATCCTCAAGCAAGCGCGAACCGGAATTGGTGCGGCGCTGTTGGGCTAAATTAGTTAAAGCATCCTGCCAAATTTGATTGACAGCATAAGCAGTGTATTCTTCTGGTTTTGCTGCCATTAACTGACTTTCAAGGCTTGGGGTGAGCGCAACTTTCTTCACCCATGCTTTCACGTAATAATAGTCAGATGTATTTTGCGGATTGCCACAATAAACTTTGAAGTACCATTGATACTTGTTGTCTTGTTTCAGGGCATATTTCAGATTTTGTGGCAAGCTAATGCCAATGACGCCAGACTTTTCTGGCAATATCAAGGATGTCTTGTAGATATTTTTGCCCCTCTCATCCTGAAATATAAACTCTCCAGAACGTAGGTTTGTGGGTAACTCAGGTAGATAAACCCAAAAGGTTGGATACTCAGAAACTGTCAATGCGATGAAAGATATCGATTCATCCACAGTTTTCTCACCAGGAACCAAAGCAGTCACAGACTGCTTCAGGTTTGGACAGCCATTACGGCTTGCTCCTCCTTGGCGGCGACCAGTTGGTGCACCGTTACGTGGAAAGTTTAATTTCTCAAGGCGGTTTTGTGTTTTCGCAATACGATTCTTGACTGGTTGGGCAATTTGTGCATGGACTTGTGGAGGAGGATAACTCGCAAGACTAAGAAGTATCAAAGGGATAACGCAAGCAAGTTTCATAATTCAAGTATCCAAATGCATGACGTTACTAATAACATCATGATGTCATACTTGTATTTCGGAATTTTACTCTCGTAATTTCCATACAACCACCGTAGCTGCCAACACCAATGTCAATGCTGGCGGGATAAGTGGTATCCACCCTGCTTGTATAAATATACTAAAGCAAATCCCAAATAGTATCGACAGCCCCGTTACTATGGCTAGCCCAATTTGCTGCGGCTTCCAGCAGCGCCAAGCTATGATTCCTCCCACCAATGACCATCCCCAAACCCAAAATGTTTCCACCCACCCAGACCACCACCACAATAAAGGTCGATGATTTTCAACGGCACTGAGGATATGGCTCACCATCTGCGCCTGCACAAACACTCCAGGTATTTTCTCTTTGCTGGAGGGAGTTTTCCAATAATCAGCTTTAGTGCTTGGGGCAGTCACGCCAATCAGGACGATACGATTCTTTAATGACTCCACCAACTCTGGGTTAATCTTGTCATTCAGGACATCTTGGAGAGATACTGTCTCAGCAATTTTTTCCGAAGGGCGCAGAGAACGATAATTAAGCAGCACTTGATAACCCGATGCATCAACTTTTTGGTAGCCGCTAGAGTGTTGCGTTAGTGGCTGAAACACAACATCGCCAATTTGTAAATATCCCTTGGAATTGATATTTGCCTTGATATTTTTTGCCGCCAAATAGTGACTAGCAAGCTGAAGGCCCAAAGCATATTCTGCTGCACACGGAGATTTCAAGGGAGGTGTTAATTGCAACAACTGGCGACGGAGAATATAATCATCGTCTACCACAAAATCACTAAAACCCTGACGTTTCTGTGGGACTTCATTCGGGGGGTGAATGCCCTCTGGTTCGCCATCCAAAGCAGCAGGAACTTTGCACACTGCAAAAATGCGCTTATCCTGCTTGAGGCGAGTGACTAAATCTCCATAGTTGGGTTCTACAGGGAAATCACGATAAATATCTATACCGATCGCTGTTGGTTGATACTGCTCCAGTTTTTGCAACAGTTGAGCAAGTGCCTGATCTGAAAGTGACCCTTGCCCTTTCATCCACTTCTGGTTTTGATAATAAATATCTGCTTCCCCAATAGTAACTATTAACAGGCGTGGATCTGACGTTTCTTCTGCTGCTCGCAGTTGCATGAAATGGTCATATGCCTGCAATTCACTTTGTTGCAATATTCCCAAGTAGCGCACTCCCATGACTAATGCTGTGACAAGCACACTCGCCACAAGTACGGTACTCAGATGATGTTTGAGTTGGGTTTTTGCAGTGTGTAACTCTTTCCAAGTCGGTGGTACAACTCCAGGGTTTTGGAAAATGACTGGCAACCAAGTCGCGTTGGGAAATCTATCCTCCAAACCTTGCAGCTTTTCCCTTGCTTCTCGCAATGCTAAATAAAGAGACTTAGCACCGGAAAATGCTGCCAGAAAATGCTTTAAAAATTCCTGTGCGACCTCATCCGGTACAGGTTCCCGCATGACAATCATTTGCGGGATATTTAAAGAACCCAGCTGCTGTGCTAATCCCAAACCATCACAGGAGTTAAAAATTGCTAGCTGCAAACCTTGTGCGATCGCTTTTCTCAGACCATACTTTAACTCGTCTATTGTTAAGCTATCAGTTTGATTGATATAAATCCGACCACTACCATCAGCAGTTTCACTATGTCCTGCAAAAAATAAAATATCCCATTGCTGCCACAAATAATTGTTTAGTTCGTTACGTTGCGGCTCTACTAAAAAAACTGTTTCAGCATTTGGTAAATTTTCCAGAAACTTGCGGTCTAGTTGAACATCAATCCCAGTACTATTGCCTAGAATCGCCAAAACTCTGACTCTGGGTTTACGCAGTGGTTTTGGAGGGGTTTCAGAAGCTGTTGTAGTCAGGGCAAGTTCTGCTAACGAGTATCTATTAAAGAAATCCCACAAATGCCAGGGAATTCTGTGTAATTCACAATTATCGGTACGAATTAAGACTCTAATGACTTCATTTCGTTTTAATTCTTCGCGTAGTGTGTTATTTATGCAGCGAAATTCCTCAGAGTCAAGCCATCTTTGTAAGCAGTCAGTTAATGCCTTAGCTTTTTGGCAGCATTCTAAAATTCGTGTATTGATATAACCATCGTAAATAATATCTTGTGGCTTAATGCGACTTGGCATCCCTAAACTGCGATACTTCATCTGCCATTGACACAAGTAGGTAGCCAAGTCGGGTGCGGGTGGCAAATTGCCAGAGATTTCTATTTCTGGGCGAGCAAAATCTGAGCCAATCTCCAGCGTCACCCGAAATCCCTGATATTCTAAATCACCATCCAATTTAAGAACAACTAACTTCGCCATAGATCCATCTGCAATTCCGAATTTTGGAGTGTCAAAAGAAGAAGTCAGAATTCAGCAATACAGCAGTCAGAATGTAATCAGTGAGCGGCTCAACCCCATCAATGATTAGAGACCACCAAATCAAAGATTTTGGTGGGGGCAAGAAAGCCAAAACTCATCCAAGCGTCGCACAGAATCCATGTCTTTATTCTGGCTCCTGACTCAAGAAGTGCTTTTTTGGTCAAAATAACACCAAATCACGAAAGTTTTTTAGACTTAGTTAACTCCTTAATAATTTCAACATGATTATGACAAACTGCACCAGTCATTATTGTCTTACCGAATTTGAGATTTGGGATAATGGAATTGAAAGATTCAAAATCCTAAATTTAATCCAAAATCGTAAATCCAAAATCTTCAAGCCTCCGAATTCATTCGTGGAGTCAATCGAAAATCCAAAATCCAAAATCCAAAATCCAAAATCCAAAATTGATTGACCTTCAGGTTAGAAAAAGCTCTGTAAAGCTAACGTCACCTAAAACCACTTTAACGCTAAAACGTTCTCCAATTTCGCTACTAAAATTTAATTGAATACTCTTTGTGTTTCTTGCAGTTGCCTGCATCACAGCTATTCCAGCGTCATCCAAT
Source organism: Iphinoe sp. HA4291-MV1 (assembly GCA_019359415.1). Taxonomy (GTDB): domain Bacteria; phylum Cyanobacteriota; class Cyanobacteriia; order Cyanobacteriales; family Nostocaceae; genus Brasilonema. Next base: position 34,618 of record JAHHHH010000072.1, read on the forward strand.
ACTAGAAGTTCCAGTTCTTGTGGCAAATAATTTTGCTCACAAGTTGGATAGATTTTGACACTAATGTTTATTTCTTCTCTAGAAATTGGGAGCAGTCCTACTACTAAAGCGATTGGTTGACTTTTGGAATCTCGTCCTAAGTCCAATAGTTTGCCTTTCTGTACACCAGATGTTGAATTTTCTGAGTGAAGATCTAAACTGTGTTCAGTCCCTCTAAATCTAAAAACTAATTCTGCTTGTTGTTGCGGATTCAAAAGCGATTCTATAGTCTGCCAACTGGTATCAACAATGTTCATGAACCACTGGCTCAAGTGAATTGGCTGTTTCACTTTTTCGGTTGGTTGGTTCAAGTGTATAAGCAAATCTTCCAGCGAACCTAACTGGCTTAAAAGTAACTCACCGCTAGAAGGAACTGTTTTCACAAATCCCAGTAGTGTTGCTTCTTCAAGCGATTCCTCAAACTGTACAGCTACGTAGCCAATTCTATCTGAGTAAACTTCTGGTGGAACATGAATAACTTTCTCGTTTGGTAACACCGGGAGACACTCTATTTTCCCGAAACCAATAACTTCTAAATCAGCAACATCCATAAGAGTTTGTATAACTGAATTCCAACTGAAACTTTCTGACCAAGAAGTTTGAATTTCCATACAACGCAGATAAAATTGGACGGCAAATACTGCCAAAGTATTAAGATAGACTTGTTTGGCTTTACGACGATTTTTGTGTTTATTTCGGAAACGTTCTGCAAGTGTGTGAGCTTCTAAGCTTATCGGTACTGTAAAGGTTAAAGATTCTGATAAATTTCCTCTCATTTGTACACCTATTCCTTAATCTACCTCATGAGCACAGTATTCTTTCAACTTTAAAGAAAACTTTTTTATACATCGGTAATAGAAGCTACTAACTGTAGGAACTTTCATTTCAAATTCTGCTGAAATTTCTTTCCAAGATTTCCCGGACATTCTTTGCATAGCTAATGCTTGAAACGTTGCTTGAGGACATTGGTCTACATGCTCATTTTTGAAAATGTCTTCTGGGTCTGATTCTATACATTCCCTAACTATTTCTGTGAGGTCTTTTGATTCTTGAGGTGAGGCAAGATTATCTAGATCAGTAATAGTCATTTTTGTCACGTAATCACGAGTTAGGTTTTTACGAACAGCGTCTTTAAAAAATCGCCGTTCCAAAAGAACATTAACCCATACCAAAACCGTACCGCGTTCCGGGTCGTACTTATCAAGATTTTGACAAATATAAAGGAAAAGTTCCTGACGTGCTTCATTGTAAATATCTTGAACACTGCTGAAAAATTGATTTTTTGAGGGATACCAAAGATTGCCAGAGCGCACAATGCCATGAATCAGCTTTGTTAAAGCAATCTGCCGTTCCTGAGAATGGAGCGGATGTCGCTGCGCAACACAAGCAAGCTGCAGTAAATACGAATCAAGTTCATCTCTCCTCATTACTTAAGACTCCGAACGTTGTTGAAGAGCCGAAGTGAACCTCTAACTCCTTCTCGTGATGAAAGCGGGGCATTTTATGCAAAACAACTGAATTTTTTACAATTGTTTACATTTTGAGTCTCAGTTCAGAACTAACGTATAAATTTGCCTATATGCATAGATTTTTCGCAATAGGACGTATAAACTCTAACTAATTTATAAAGTTTTGTAAAGAACTAGCGGTGTTTGCATAAAACTCTGAGTTTGAAACCGAGAAGTAAGCAGAGGTGACTTTGATGACGAGTGAATATAACATCTTTGACGGCTACAGCTCAAGTCACACTACAGCTAGAAGAGAACTTGCAGCTTATCAAGTTTCTGATAGATCCTATAGCAAGAGTTTGTGAACTAACACAGCTGTCAAATCACAATGACTAAACATCGGGAGAAATAGAGTAACAACAATGATTATCGTCATGCAATCCGGTACACCAGCAGCAGAGATTGAGCGAGTTAGTGAAGAACTTTGTCGCTGGGACATCACACCAGAAAAATGTGTAGGTCAGCAGAAAGTGGTGATTGGCTTAGTAGGTGATACCTCAGAAATTGACCCAAAACAAGTTCAAAATTTGAGCCCCTGTATTGAGCAGGTTCTACGGGTGAAAAAGCCTTTTAAACGGGCTTCAAAAGAATTTCGCTATGGTGAACCAACTGATGTCGTTGTACCAACACCCAATGGATCTGTAACCTTTGGTCAAAATCATCCTTTGGTGATAGTAGCAGGTCCCTGTTCTGTAGAAAACCCTGAGATGATTGTAGAAACTGCGCGGCGAGTCAAAGCCGCAGGCGCACAGTTTCTGCGAGGAGGAGCCTACAAACCTCGTACTTCTCCTTATGCTTTCCAAGGTCATGGCGAGAGTGCGCTATTGCTGTTAGCATTGGCACGCGAAGCCACCGGATTAGGGATTATCACTGAAGTCATGGATACAGCTGACCTGGAGAAGGTTGCGGAAGTAGCGGATGTCGTGCAAATTGGTGCTCGCAATATGCAGAATTTCTCGTTACTGAAGAAAGTGGGCGCTACAGGTAAACCAGTGCTGCTCAAGCGAGGACTGTCCGCCACGATAGAAGATTGGCTGATGGCAGCTGAGTATATTCTGGCAGCAGGCAATCCTAATGTGATTCTGTGCGAGCGGGGAATTCGCACCTTTGACAGACAGTATACACGCAATACCCTTGATTTATCTGCAATTCCAGTCTTGCGTACCCTGACTCATCTACCTATCATGATTGATCCCAGCCATGCCACCGGCTTCTCAGAATATGTGCCAACAATGGCAATTGCGTCAATTGCGGCTGGTGCAGATTCCCTAATGATTGAGGTTCATCCCAACCCAGCGAAAGCACTTTCAGATGGTCCTCAGTCTCTAACACTGGAAGGATTTGAACAGTTAATGCTCGAATTGGCTCCCTTGGGCAAATTCTTTGGTCGTTGGACTCAAAACAATAGCGCTACTGCAACTTTGCCGTCTTTTGCTCCCAGAATTTCTTCCACTGCAGGTGTTTGAACAACTTAATATAAGCTGATTTCGGTGGATGGTATTCCCAAGGGAAAATGAAGAACTGATAAGGCTTCTGGAAAAGTTTTCGGTCTACTGAATGTCTTTGCAACTCACTGCCAATCCGGAGAAAAAAACCTCAGATGAATACAGCATCCCAAGTTTTGAATACAACCTCTCGTTTTTTATCTCCCTTTTTTGGGAATTCAGACAAAACCGTAGTTGTGGGCAACCACAATTTAACAATAGACGAAGTAATCAATGTAGCGCGTTATGAGGCACAAGTACGCATAACCGATAGTGATCATGTTTTGCAGGGTATTCAAGCATCTTGTGACTACATTCAGAATGCAGTGGAAATGGGAGCGCCAATTTACGGCGTGACAAGTGGCTTTGGCGGTATGGCTCATGTTGTGATCTCCCGTGAACAAGCAGCCAATCTACAGAACAACATGATATGGTTTCTCAAGTCAGGAGCAGGACAAAGAATACCGCTAACTGATGTCCGCGCCGCTATGCTCTTGCGAATCAACTCACACTTGCATGGTGCATCTGGCATCCGCCTCGAACTCATTAGGCGCATGGAGACGTTCTTGAATGCTGGTGTCACACCTTATGTCTATGAATTTGGTTCCATTGGTGCTAGTGGCGATTTAGTACCATTGTCCTACATCACTGGAGCGCTGATTGGTCACGATCCCAGCTTTAAAGTTGACTTCCAAGGCGAAGAAATGAATGCACCAACAGCGCTGTGCAAGCTGGGTTTAGAGCCTGTGCAACTACTTGCTAAAGAAGCGTTGGCGATGACGAATGGCACTTCAGTTATGACAGGCATCGCCGCCAACTGTGTGTACGACACCAAAATTCTCTTATCCCTAGCAATGGGGGCACATGCCTTAGCTATCCAAGGTTTGAATGGCACGAATCAATCATTCCACCCATTTATCCATCAGCTCAAACCACATTCCGGGCAAAAATGGGCTGCCAAGCAAATGCTTAACCTGCTCGCAGGTTCACGCCTTATACGTGATGAGTTAGATGGTTCTCACAACTATCGCGATAAACATCTCATTCAGGATCGTTATTCGCTGCGTTGTCTGCCACAATATATGGGTCCGGTTGTAGATGGCATTGAGCAGATTCAAAGACAAATCGAAGTGGAAATTAACTCTGCCACAGACAACCCACTGATTGATGTCGAAAACCAAGCAAGCTTACATGGCGGCAATTTCTTGGGACAGTATGTTGGCGTAGGAATGGATCAACTGCGCTACTACATTGGGTTATTGGCGAAACACTTGGATGTACAAATAGCCTTGCTCGTAGCGCCGGAATTTAACAACGGACTCCCACCATGTTTAGTCGGTAACCGAGAGGGTACTGTCAACATGGGGCTAAAGGGTTTGCAAGTAGCTGGAAACTCTATAATGCCGCTGCTGACTTTCTATGGCAATTCCATCACGGATAGATTTCCTACCCATGCTGAACAGTTTAACCAAAATATTAACAGCCAAGGTTTTGCTTCCGCAAATTTAGCACGGCGTTCAGTAGAAATTTTTCAACAATATATGGCGATCGCCCTGATGTTTGGAGTCCAAGCTGTTGACTTGCGGACATATTCAATGGTCGGTCATTACGATGCTCGTGCTTGTCTGTCACCTGCAACTGCACAGTTGTACACAGCAGTGCGTGAGGTAGTCGGACAGCGGGTGACAAAGAGCCGACCATACATCTGGAACGATTGCGAGCAATCTTTAGACAAGCACATTGCGCTGATTGCCGCTGATATTGCTGCTGGCGGTGAGATTGTGCAAGCAGTAAACGATATTTTGTCCAGCTTGAAGTGAGTCTTCAAAGAATATGAACATTGCACACAATGTCGAGCGCGGTCGGAGATTTTTTCCTAATAAAACTGCCTTAATTTTTGAGGGAAATTCTTGGACTTACAAAGATGTTGATGAGATGGCGAACCGTGTTGCCAATGCTTTGCGAGGCTTGGGTATTGAACGCGGACACCGAGTGGCATTGTTTCTGCCAAATATTCCGGAATTTGTCATTTCTTATCTGGGAATTTTAAAAATTGGTGCCATTGCAGTCTCATTAAATGTTATGCTAAAAAAGAATGAAGTCAAATTCATTCTTGATGACTGCTCTGCAAAAGCACTCATTACAATAGATTTCCTGATTTCAAATGTACCGGATACAGAATTACCATCACTCCAACATATTTTGATTGCATCAGGTGAAGCGAAAAAGGGAATCAGTCTACAACAGCTCATGTTGAATGCTTCACCTGATGCACGTGCG
>JAHHHH010000073.1 GCA_019359415.1 Iphinoe sp. HA4291-MV1
TTATTTCACTTCTTAAAACTGTTTGTACAACTATAAGTTTTTTCAATAAATAGGTATCATATAGTACCTATTCATACTGACTAATTTCTTGGCGATCGCCCTCTGGGAAAAAGTTTGTGATCTACTGGCTCTATTGGAATCAATCCATACCAATACAATATCCAAGTCATCGAAAAGACGAATGAAACTGCAGCACGGGCATTTCCTGTGATACTGAATACAAATCACCCAGAGTTTTTCCGTCGATTGGAAGAGTGTTCAGATATTAATCTCAAGCTGACAGAGATTAACAACAGCAATAATCCAAAGATTGTCAAGTTCTTCCGAAAATTACCCTTGATACTTTCAATTATCGGGCATCTGTTACGGCTTTATTTTATCAAGCCGATTGATGCTGAATTATCTCGCCAAGCAGTTTGGTGAACTGATATTGTAGTATCTTGCACTCTTACGCCTGAGTGCAAGCAACGATATCGCGTGCTACATCCGCGATCGTCACACACATAAGCTCTCTTTCTAGAGCAAGTTGCGCTCTGGTCGTTATTTTCGCTAGCACCGCTTGAATGTTGCGACCTACAAAACAGTCTTCGTCGGGGGGTTGGCGATGCATAACGAATAACTCTGGTTCTTCGACTGCATAAAAGACGTCAAGCAAAGTAATTTTGTTGGCTGGCTTTGTCAATATTGCGCCACCGCCATGACCTAATTGCGATGTTGTCAATCCGACATCCGCCAACATTGAAAGAATTCGCCGAATGACTGCTGGGTTCGTGTTTGCACTGCTAGCGAGTTGCTCTGAGGGAACAGCATGACCCTCATTAACTGCCAAAGCAGCGAGGATGTGGACAGCAACAGCAAACCGAGTACTAGTTGGCAAAACCCAGTCTCCAAGACTTCCTAGAGTGGTGGTTATTTAACCATAACATTGCCCGTACATTATCTGCAAAGTCCAATCATGTTGTCATAGTTAGGATTGCTGTCATGTCTGCTGCCAACAAATTGCTTAGTTTGGTCAAGCCTAACATCTACAGACAATGAACCTTACTAGAAAATAGAGACAGGAATTTGCTTGTACTTCTGTCAGGCTTTCTAAATTCCTATATCACGCCGCAGCAGTGCGGAACGGGGTGAAATCGGGCAACGGCAAAGGTGTGTTAACACCCTTTTGCACAGCAGGTCGAGCAGCAACCTGATCAAACCACGCTTTTAGGTTTGGATAGTTATTGATTGAAAAACCTTGATGCACAGAACACCAGAGCCAACCAAAGTGAGCAATATCAATTATGGAATAGGTATCTAAGAAGTATTCTCTACCTGAGAGAAGAGATTCGAGAACAGCAGTAAGACGTTCTCCTTCTTTCAGATAACGCTCCACAGCATAAGTAGGCTTTTCGGACGCAAAGAGACTGAAGTGTGCTCTCTGTCCAAACAGCGGACCAATTGACGCGGCTTGAAAGAACAAAAGCTGAAGTCCTTTCCATCGCTGGTCAGGATTGGTAGGAAACAGCTTACCTGTCTTCTCAGCAAGATACAGGAGGATTGCATTCGATTCGTAGATTGTTCGTCCATTTTCGTGATCAACGATCACAGGAACTTTTGAGTTGGGATTGAGAGTTACAAATTCTGGTCTAAACTGCTCACCTTCCCAAATATTCACAACTTTCGTCTCGTAAGGAAGATTTAGTTCTTCGAGTGCAATGCTGATCTTATGGGGATTAGGTGAACCATGTGCATAGAGTGTGATCATTTCAAGCCTCATGTCGCTTTTTATTGCTAGTGTGTAACTAACACAAGTACACACTATCGATTTTTCATATTTAAGTCAAGGCTTTGTCTAAAAGTTTTGAAGAAAAACTCTTGGTTAGCAGTGGGTAAAAAGGACGCTACATCAGAGCTGGAAACACTTTCAGTCTCAGCCGTTTTCTTTCACCTGTAACAACTGAGGTGCGAAAAGCGATCGCGTAATCTTTGTGCTTATCATTCACTTTTCTGTTGAAAACTCAGTACAAAGCTTAGTTTAATACCTTTTTTTACTCGATTTTCAGCATAATTTCTAATTGACAAAAATAATTTTATCTCGATATGTCACAAATGGTTTAGATCACAATCGTTATCTGTGGAAGTCTTGGAATACATACGAATAATGCCCTACCCCAAATAAGTCTTGTCATGTTTTCTTATCTTCTAGCCACTGACCACGAACGACTAAGCGATCGCCTATAACTTCAACATCTTTCACCTCCACTGGAAGTTTCTTCAATTCTTTGGAAACTTGTTGGTTCAGGCGTTTTTCGGAAAGCCCAAAACGTTGATACATATCGGAGAGAGTCAAGCTGAGATTACCAAGCTTAATGCGGGTTGTATCATCCAAGCTGATTTGTTGATTGCGTACGCTAGGTTTTCCTTCAACCTCTATATATACGGGACGATATCTTAAGATGGGCACAGTTGATAGCAGTTTGGAAATCGCGACTTGTTCCCCTGCTTGCAAATCGTTTAAGGGAATTGTTCTTAAATCTATTACAGCACCTGCGGAGATTTTGCCATCTTGAATTTGAGTATTTGTCCTGACAACTGCTTGAGCCAGCCGACTTTTATCTGTCGTTTTAGCAATTTCTGAAACAATGAGCGTATTAACTTCATCAGCATCTAATTGCACTTCACCTTTAGCATTTGACTCTTTAAGATGGTCAAAAATTTTACTCAATACTTGCTGTTGTGATGGTTGAATCTGGGTTTGGTTTTGGTCTGTTTTGGGAGGTGAACTTGACATTGTCGGTGGATTTGAGTGCCAAGCAGGTAGCTGAGTTGCTTGTTGCCAAAAGAAGAATAAAATAGCACTAGTGCCACCGATAGCACAGCATAATAACAATAACAGTCGCTTGAACATGACCAAATTCCAAGCTGGGGTTTTAGGTTTCATATATTTTTATATACATCTCCCACACCTTTGGGTCTAGGTTCAAAAAGCTGTCTGAGCAAGCGTAAGGAGTATCTAGTGGAAGATTTGAATAGCCCTGGCTGCATTCATCTCGCATAGGTTTTTTGTTTGGCGATTAGTTCAGAATAAAGAGTAGAACTATGTTTTCTGCTTTTTATTTATGCTGCATCGTTTGACAAAACAGGGACTTATTTGCATTACTCAACTAAATCACGCTTGGCTTTCAGGTCAATTAGCACAAGTTTGGGGAAATGAACACTTTGCTCAGTTTGCTCCAAAAAAAGAAGTTTGTTTAGGTGCGGAACTACATGATATTGGTTGGCTTTTTTGGGAACAAGCTCCCACGCTAAATCCGCAAACTGGCTATCCCTATAAATTCGCGGAACTTTCAATGCGGGAGCATATAGATATCTGGTCTAGCGCTAAACAACTCGCACTTCCTCTAAGTCGGTATGTAGCACTCCTTGTCTCACTTCACGGAACAGGTTTATATGAACGATTTACAAGCTGGAAGAACTCACCAACTTCCTCTGAAATTGTGCAGGACTTCTTCAAGCATGAGTATGCCTTCCAAGAACAATTGATTGCTTTTTTCACAAATGACCCATATTATGCACCATACACAACACCGGAAGTTATTGAGCGCAATCGAAAGCTGATAACGATATGGGATGCACTATCTATCATTTTATGTCAGGAATTGACTTCTGAAGCACATCTTTCTCAGGTACCAACGATTGATAGTGAAACTACAGTCAAACTGACTTTGAAAGAGGCTAAAGATAACCATCATCAAGTAACAGTATCTCCTTGGCCTTTTCAACACAGTCAGGTAGAACTTGTTTACGAGGGACGTCTTTTACGACAGACTTTTAGCGATGAAAAAGCGATGCAGGAAGCTTTGATGAGCAGTGATTGTGCGGTGACTCTCAGCACGACTTTGCAGCCAGAGTAGGAAGTTTTTTATACAGGATTTGCTTCCTTGCCTATACTATCGCGACTATGTGGTTCTTGAAGAAACATCGGATCAGGACCAGAGGGGATAATACCGCCTGGGTTGAGTGGGAACAAATTTCCATAGTAGTCCTGCTTTACACTCTCCAAGTCGCAGGTGTCAGCAACACCTTTAAGCTGATACAGATCACGTAGGTAAGGTCCCAAGTTCCGATAGTCCTGAATTCTTTTATGGTTGCACTTAAAGAGGACGTAGTATACAGTATCAAAGCGAAATAACGTTGTGAACAAACGGACATCCGCCAGTGTGACACTGTTTCCACATAAGAATCGACTGGTTGTCAACGCTGTGTCAATTTCATCTAGAGTGGTGAATAGTTCATGAAAAACTTTGTTATGAGCTTCCTGTGTCTGGGCAAAGCCGCAACGATACACACCGTTGTTTACACTGGTGTAAATCCTTTCATTCCATTGGTCAATCTTTTCTTTGAGTTCTTGTGGGTAGAGGTCTAGCGTAGGATTTTTGGCGAACTCGTTGAATTCTGAGTTCAGCATGACAATAATCTCTGAACTTTCGTTGTTAACAATGGTCTTTGTCTGGGTGTCCCACAATACTGGAACTGTAAAGCGTCCACCGTAGCCAGGTTCTGCTAATTCATACAGTTCAGCAAGCGTACGACAACCTTCATATTCCTGATTAAACACCCAACCTCCTTCAATTGGAGAAGGTGACACAATTGTAACTGATATTGCTTCTTCAAGTCCTTTGAGCGATCGCACAACAAGAGTACGATGTGCCCAAGGACAACCCAGCCCAACTATGAGGTTGTAGCGCCCTGTTGCTGGTTGATACAGATTACCTTCTTGTGTTTCAACAGAGTTTCTAAATTGGCTGCTAGGTCGAATGTACTCACCCGACTGATTACGGGGAGCTAGTTTCGACATCATCATATGCCAAAGAGTTGTCCAGACAAACTTTCCTAGCTTAATAACGAGCTTTGGAGGAAGTGACTTGCCCTTCTTAGTTCTGATTTTTTTGTCTGCTGCTGGTGAAAGGGTATGTTGTGTCATAACATTAAACCGTGCATTTTACAATTGACGCATTTAATATTTACATTACAAACAATCTCTTAGTCCTTTGTCGTTTTTCAAAAAGTCTCCTCTCGGAGTGCCGAAGGCGCTATTCTGACTTGGTGGATTCTTCTCAATATTTCTCCACTAGCAGTGTGGGTAGATTGTCTTCTTGGTGTTCTGAGGTCGGCAATTCATTACCCTGAATTACCTTTTGATGTACTGAGGGCTGCAACTTACCTCGAACTACCTCTCCCACTATCATAGGTTGATTAGCATGGCACCACCACACTTGTGCTTCGTGTGTTTGTATCAAATCGTACTGCAAGATAAGATAGCTTTGGTCTCTACCATCCTTTCCTAAAACGATATAATTGAATATTTCCTGGTTATTATCCTGTTTCACTGACTTTTATAAAAATATCAAAATCTTGAATTAATAGAATTAAACTGACGATTACAGTGACAATCCGGTAATTGTTAATAATTGTTGACAAACTTAATGTAGGGTGTAGAGATTCAGTTATGGGCACCTTGCAATATTTATAGTGACCCGACTTCGTCGGAAGGCAGAGGAGCCTGTGCGTTGGGCGGGCAATGTCCGCTCTTGTTACATTTGGCGTCACCTGGCGTGGCAGAGGGTAGGAAGCAGGTTCCCGCCGCCAAACCGCCACAGGCGGCTTGACACCAATGATAAGATGCCTCTCCACAAGAAAATACAAGCACCTCACAGTTTACCCACGCCTTATTACTCTTTTTTTTTACGTATTATTGTGCTAAAAATAGTTATATAAATAACTTGACAATACGGAGGTCGATTCCAGTTTCTGGTGTCGCTTTCTTACATCATCTATTCATGCATTAGTGATTTATCCTGTTAGGTGCAAAATATGAGTCTACAAATGCTCTTCTTTCTCACTTCTTGAGGCTTTGGTGCAAGATGTGAGCGCCCAAGGGGCGCGATTACACGCCCGCAACGAATGAAAGAAACACCTCTTTTCCTTCTTCCCTGTTCCCTGTTCCCTGTGTTTCTTGAGAGCATTGGAACCGGAGGATGAGGCGACTGACACGACCAAAACTGATTTAGTGGCAATTGAGCGTATTCCTGTGGCACGCTTTGCGCTAAGCCAGGTGCCAAAGGCAGTCGCTAATACCGAAGATAAAGGAATAACCCAACAAACTATCACTCCAGGAATCATACCAAATCCGGTTGTTAAACCCCTTTTTTATATAGCCTGCACAGGCACAGAGAAGTCCTGTTGCAAGAGCGTTGCCGCAGGCATTAGGCGAGCCAGTCGGAGTAGGAGAGGAGCCACCTCGCGCTCGTCCTTGTCCTTAGGACTCCGCAGGACTTACGCTCAAATTCAAAATTATAAATTCAAAATTCAAAATTAAGAATTCTTTTTTTTGAACGAGTGAATTTTGAACTTTGAATTCCCCGCAGGGGGTTGGGGTTTCCCGCGCTCTGATGACTGGCTCTCCTGTTGGGGGGTGGTCTCCCCGCTGCCCCTCATCCCTAGAGCAAGCCGTTGTAGCAAGTGGTGTTTTCCCGACCTAAGGAACTAGCGTTAGGTTTCCCATGCCCAGAGAACTTCGGAGCTTTGTTTGTGTAGCTGAAGCTTCTAGCCTTTGTCAATACCCACATTTCTTCAAAAAGTACGCTCACCCGAAAATCGGATTCTAGCATTGGTGATTCTGTCGTGGTTATTCTCAATGAAAATTAACAAATGAGAATTAAAATGAGAGGTTGAAACCAAGTTCTAGTAAAGCTCTCAGGAGATGTGGGTAATGGTTAGGGTTTCGGTGCCTGTGGAGTAAAAGGGAGTATGAGATGCGGATTTAGTATCAAATACACCAACCAGGTACACAACTATCTAGAAGGAGAATCTACAAAGATAATGACCTAATTTACATTCGAAAACTAGCACTTGAAGCCAATAGAAGCACCGAAGAAACTCTTTAGAATAACCTTGAACGGGAAAGAGGTAAAAATCTCCCAAAAGCTTGTACAGCAGTTCTTTTGGGAAGAGATCCAATCAATTAACTTGGAAAACCTTAAAGCATTCAAGGACTTAAAAAAGAGAAGCAACGCCAGACCGCCAATCCGAACGTTGCCTCTCTGATTTCCGTAAAACCCATTAGAAATGGACTTACACACCCATGGTAAACCAAATTGCAGACATTGTAGATACTCTCAGTTACCCAGAGTTAGCCGGACTTCTCACGGCTTGTGGATACGCTATTCGACAGCAAATGATACTTTCTAGAGCTTTGCTTGAACTCAGTTTCAAAATTTCCGAACTATGTGATGAAAACGGCTTTTTCAATACCGAATATCAGGATGTAAAGAACGATATAGACCTATCACTTTTAGCCGGCTTATGCGCTGTTAAGTTGGCTCAGATGGCTACAGCAATTGAGGAAATCAATCGAAAATTGAATGAAATTTTGGAAGAGTAATAAGGATGGAAATTTGCATCGAATGTTTTTATAACCGAAACAAATTGAATCCAGTATAAACAACAAAAAGCGCTTAGGAGTGTTACCGTGTTTCCACCCTAAGCACTTCTTGTTTTACACTTACTCCTCACACACAATTAGAGAATAACATTGACCTCATTAAAGAGCAAGTAAGCTAAGTGACGGTTTGACAACTGAACCTTGTCTATTTACAAAGCAAAAAGCGCTTGGACGTCTTGCCGTGTTTCGACTCCAAGCGTTTTTTGTCTTCAACTTACTCCTCACACCATCTAAACAATATCACGGGTTGAATCAGATGACGAATTAAATGAGTGACACTTTAACAACTGCTCTACTGTCTTAAGACATAGAGCATTAGTTTTTTTCTATGTCTTCTGATTTATACTTTGCTTTACATCCCTCTTAGGAGGGAGATTTTTAATGTAAAAAGTGACGGATACCAGTCAATACCATGACTAAACCCAGTTCATTAGCAGCTTGAATGGAATCTTGATCCCGCAAACTTCCTCCTGGTTGGACGATAGCCTTAATTCCAGCTGCGGCTGCTGTTCTTACTGAATCATCAAAAGGAAAGAATCCATCACTAGCGAGAATTGCATCTTTGGCTTTTTCTCCAGCTTGTTCTAAAGCAATTTTAACAGAGCCAACACGGTTCATTTGACCTGCACCTACACCCAAAGTTGTGCGCTCGCCACTCACAACAATGGCATTAGACTTAACGTGCTTGCAAACTTTCCAAGCAAACAATAATTCTTCTAACTCATCATCAGTAGGTTTCTTTTCGCTGACGATTTGCCATGTACTGGTATTAGCTACCGCATCATCTGAAGCTTGCACGAGAAAACTACCTGCAATGACTTTTACAGTTTCTTTTGCTCCACGACTCAAGTCTGGTAAAGTTAATACTCGCACTTTTGATTTAGCAGCCAAAATTTCCTGTGCTTGCGCCTCACAATCTGGTGCAACCACACATTCTAAAAAAGTCTTTGTTAACTCAGTCGCAGTTCCAGCGTCAATTGGACGATTCAGCGCAACAATTCCACCAAAAGCAGAAACAGAGTCAGTGTTGAATGCTTTTTGGTAAGCTTCTTGGATAGTATTTCCCAAAGCAACACCACAGGGATTGTTGTGTTTGATAATCGCTCCTGCTGGTGTATCGGTGAATTCAGAAATGATACGCCTTGCTGCTTCTAAATCAACCAAGTTATTGTAACTGAGTTCTTTGCCTTGAAGTTTAGTAGCAGCTGCCCATCCCGTTGGAGTTGCACCAGTTTGATACCAAGCTGCAGTTTGATGAGGATTTTCACCGTAACGGAGAGATTGTAGTTGTTTGCCTCGAAGGGTGTACTGTTGAGGTAATTCTCCTTCTTTGTTGGAGGAGAGGTTATTACTTAAGTATGCTGCTATGGCTTGGTCATAGCTAGAGGTATGCAAAAATCCTTTTAAGGCAGACTTTTGCCGAAACTCCAGGGATGGTTCGCCATTTGAGCGACGCATTTCCCGTAAATATTCTTCATACTGCGCCGGTTCGCATAAAATTGTGAGATGAGCGAAGTTTTTTGAGGCAGCTCTGAGCATAGCAGGACCACCAATGTCAATTTGCTCGATCGCCTCAGGTAAAGTTATCTCTTCTTTGGCGATCGTTTCTTCAAAAGGATAAAGATTCACCACCACCAAATCAATCGGGCGAATTTGGTTATTTTCCAAATCCGCTATATCTTCGGGTACATCTCGCCGTGCTAAGATACCACCATGTATCCGGGGATGCAGCGTTTTGACTCGACCACCTAAAATTTCTGGTGAACCTGTGTAATCAGCAACTTTCATCACTGGTAGTCCTGCATCTTTCAGTGCTTTGGCTGTTCCTCCACTGCTGATTAATTCAAAGTCAAATTCTTCTACTAAGCTGCGGGCAAGATCGATTAATCCTGTTTTATTAGATACACTCAGCAGTGCTAGACGCGCCATATTTCCTGAGTTTCCTTTAGTGTATTTACAATTAGTGCAGATAAATATTGTATAAACCGCAAAGGCACGTAGACGCAAAGTGGTGCTTGGCGCAAAGACGAAGCATCGTCTGGAATACAATAGCTGTATTGAGTCATTGATGAAGAGCGCGATCGCTATGACCGCAGCAACCAAAAAACTGACTTTTGCAGAGCAGAGTACCTCAAGTATAACGATGGCACGGATACCCAATATGAATTGGTTGATGGAGAATTAATCCCCATGAGTCTTGGTACTGGTAAGCATGGCGGAATCTCCAAGTTTTTAGAACGAACCTTCGATGACGAAAGTGCCAAAATGGGAAGGAATTGGACAGCACAAAAGTTTTCCGTCGGTATTCGTTCGCCACGCGGGGGACGCTGGGACACTTCGCGGGTTCCAGACGTGGTAGTTTTACCAATAGAGCAGTGGGAAGCAGCTATGGAAACGAAACCCATTACCGTTCGTGTCAACGTGGAAGCCGCCCGTATCTTTGAAAAGGCACTTCCCAGCAAAGCTATAATTTCTTCAAGGACATAGAGGTAGAAACTGGCCATGTCAAACCTTGAGCAAATTGAATCTGCAATTCTCTCACTTCCATCCAATGACTTTGAGAAACTGAGACAATGGTTTTTCGACCTGGATTATCAGCGTTGGGATGAACAACTAGAGCGAGACATTGCAGACGGTAGGTTGGAATCGTTGGCTCAAGAGGCGATCGCTGAGTTCCAAGCAGGGCACTGTCGCGAAATTTAATGCACTACGCAACACAGCGATTCTGGCAATACTACGATGCTCTACCTGAAAGTGTGCAGCAAACTGCTGATCAATGCTACGAGTTGCTCAAAACTGATCCGTCTCATCCATCATTGCATTTTAAAAAGCTGGGTAACACTTATTGGTCGGTTCGAGCAGGGTTAAATTACCGTGCTTTAGGTGTTGAGGTGGAAAACGGTATTTCATGGTTTTGGATCGGTACACACGCAGAGTACGACAAGCTGATCAGTAAGCTGTAGCACGGCATAACAACAAGTCGCTACATGAGAATTGCTGATGCAAAATTTTTTATCTTGTCACTGCATACCTTTTATGATTGACTGTCCTTGGTCCCTACTCATCTGTCTTGCAATGAATGACTAATGACTAATGACTAATGACTAATGACTAATGACTAATGACTAATGACTAATACTCTAAAATTTATTAGCGTACCTGCAAAAACCGGGCAACCACCAAAGGGTTTAATTGTCATTTTACACGGTTGGGGTGCAAATGCTGAAGATGTGGCGTCTTTATCGCCATTATTTAATCTGCCAGATTATCAGTTTCTGTTTCCGGATGCACCTTTTCCTTTTCCTGATTCCTCTTTTGGAAGAGCATGGTACGACCTTCGGATAGAAAATATGTATCAGGGATTAACAGAAAGTCGGCAGATGCTAACAGATTGGTTGCAATCTTTAGAGAGTAGCACTGGTGTGCCTTTGTTGCGGACAATTTTGAGCGGATTTTCTCAAGGCGGGGCTATGACTTTGGATATAGGATTAAAGTTACCCTTAGCTGGCTTAGTTTCTTTAAGTGGTTATTTACATCCAGATGTAGGAAATGTCGAAATACAAAATTTGGTATCTCTACCACCCGTTCTAATTATGCATGGGAGACAAGATACAGTTGTGCCGCTACAAGCTGCTCTTTTAGCACGGAAAACTCTTGAATCTCTTGGGGCTACGGTACAATACTATGAATTTGACATGGGTCATGAAATCCGACCAGAAATGCTAGAGTTGTTACGAAATTTTGTTGTTGCCAATGCATAAATACTGGGAATTCGTCTTTTACTTAAACATCACTTAGTCTGGGTTACAAAATTTTTACAAATTCCTTTATAAATCCGGAAAAATTTTCACGAAATAGTTGCTCGTAAGTGAGTAATATATATTGGGTAGCTGCGTCAAGCGCAACTCAACCCATGCTGGATGCGAGTGCTGCTAAAGGGAGGGGCGAGCATAATGAAAACTCTAAGCATTTCTAAGACAGAAATTGCTGTCATGACTCCACAAGAGGTGGAAATATTAGCTATACGTCTGGAGCAGGATAATTACAGTAATGCTTTTGAGGGTTTGAATGATTGGCATTTACTCAGAGCGATCGCGTTTCAGCGTCCAGAGTTAGTTGAACCATATATTCACCTCCTGGATTTAGAACCCTACGATGAGGCGTAGATGATTCATAGTAGACGGGTTCTTATTGTAGTAGGCGGCGGTATCGCCGCCTATAAAATCTGTGAGGTTGTTTCTACTTTGTTTAAAATAGGAGTGGAAGTCAAAGTCATTCTCACTGATTCGGCACAAGAATTTATTACGCCTCTTACTTTCGCGACGCTTTCCCGTCATCGGGCTTATACAGATGAAAATTTTTGGCAACCAACTCACTCACGTCCATTACATATTGATTTAGGTGAGTGGGCAGATTTGATTGTCATTGCACCTCTGACAGCCAATACATTAGCAAAGTTGGCACATGGCATGGCTGACAATTTGCTCACAAATACGGTTTTGGCTTCCACTTGTCCCGTATTGCTAGCGCCTGCAATGAACACTGATATGTGGGAACAGCAGGTGGTGCAGCGCAATTGGCAACAATTATTGACAGATATTCGATTTCATGGTATGAGTACAGCATCGGGGTTATTGGCGTGCGATCGCGTCGGTGCTGGTAGGATGGCAGAACCTCAAGAGATTGTTGCTTATGTCCAATCGTTGTTACACACTGTAGGAAAGCGAGATTTGGTAAGTAAGCGGGTTTTGATTAGTGCTGGAGGCACACGAGAGCATCTTGATCCAGTCAGATTTATCGGCAATCCTTCCACAGGGAAAATGGGGTTAGCCTTAGCACAAGCAGCACTGCATCGAGGAGCAAGCGTAACATTGGTACATGGTCCAGCGAGTTGGGATGTACCGTTAGGAGTGCAAGCAATCCCTGTTGTGAGTGCAGACCAAATGCGATCAAGCATGATGCAGTATTTACCGAACGTAGATATAATTATCATGTCGGCAGCAGTGGCAGATGTGAAGCCACGGGAGTACAGTAAAGAAAAATTGGCAAAAAAGTCACTTCCGCAAGCTTTACCTTTAGAACCCGTACCAGATATTATTGCAGAATTGGCACAATTCAAACAGCCGTATCAACGTTTAATTGGGTTTGCAGCACAGACAGGAGATATTGTCACACCAGCATTAGAGAAATTGCACACTAAAAATCTGGATGTGATTATTGCTAACCCTATAGATGGACCAGATAGCGGTTTTGGAAGTGATCATAATCAAGCCATATTTTTGGATAAGCAAGGACAAAAGATAGAAATTCCCTCTTGTTCCAAATTACAAATGGCTCATCATATTTTTGATTTCTTGGGAAATAGGCACTGGACAGGTGAATGAACTGCCAATGAACTGCCTCACTGCCGAGTGAGTGTTTGGTCAAAAACGGTAGTAAAATTCTCAAAGATGGAACTCGCTTGCAAACATATCGGTGTCGCGCCTGCAACCGACGCAGCAATGAGCGATCTGGCACTAAATTTAGAGAAAAGCCACATTATTGCAATATCTACTTCCTCTGTTCAATTAAGCTAGCAATGACCTCAATGAGTGTGTCTGGTTCTACTGGCTTTGAAATGTGTTTTTGAAAGCCTGCTGCGATCGCTGCTCTTTGATCCTCACCTCTGGCGTGGACAGTCAACGCTATGGCAGGAATTTGTCCTCCGGCTTCGGCACTGAGCGCTCTCACCTGGCGGATCAAGGCATAGCCATCTTCCTCTGACATACTGATGTCAGACAAAAGCAGATCATATTGTTCAGGATTAGCCCTCAACGTTGCAAGGGCTTTACTGGCAGATGCCACCTCCGTTACAGTAGCTCCATACTGTTCGAGTATCGCGATAACGGGACTTAAACAAAAATTAAGCCCAAATGAAGCCCAAACTGGCTTTATAGGCGGCAAACACGTCACGATTATGGGTTAGCCAGTCAAAAAATCGAAAAGACATAGCCGTTCTAAAAGCATCTATTGCTTCAGTAAAAGTATTCAAAGGAATAGATGCCCACCTACGTCTGATGCCCCCAGTCATCTGATGCCAAAGAATAAAAGTGTAGGCACAGAAAACAAGGATAAAATGTCGAAGTAAACTTCTTTTCTCTCGAACTTGATATTCTTTTAGCCCTAACCATCCCTTGGCTTCTCTATAAAAAACTTCAACCCAATTTCTCTCTGAAATAGGTTTTTTCTCTCGCTTTCTCCCAATAATCCCCCTAGATAATGTCTAAATTCTCTTTTTTGAGCTTTATGAGTAAACAGATCATCAAACCGTTTACACCATTTTTCAAAGCATGGAGGCATGGCTGTCGGAGTTGTCTCTTTCATCGGTTCATTTTGACGTGAAAGCTATGCTGATTAAGCATTATACCCTTTTTTCTTCTTTTGTTTTGTCTAAGTCCCATTAATAACCCAAGTTGCGAGTTATTGAATTGTGAGTGAAAAATACCTGTCTACTCATGCGATCGCTCATGACCAGTTGACGGTTGGGCGTAGCCCAACCGTTACTTAAACCCAACTCAAAGTATAAGTGTTAAATCAGCTTAGAGTATTAAAATAAACTCATCCAAGAAAGGCTTGTTGAAGAGTAAATGCAAAAATAAATGCTTGTAGTTTCAGTAGAAACCCTTCATATGTGACTGCATGAATCGATTTGGGGAAAACACGAGTGATACTACTAAACACAGTTTCAATATAATGTCGGGTATGTTGTTTAATGTATTGATTCCACGGTGGGTCTTGACGCTTGGAATTCTTTTTACGCATGACTTTCAACTCGATTTTACTCGTCTCTAACAGGTTCTCTTCCACAGTATAATCAGTGTACGCAGAATCAGCATACACTTCACTCCCAGGCGGCAAATTTAATGGTAAACCATTCAACGCACGTACATCAGAAGCACTACCAGGCATGAATACAAACTCAACTGGAATACCATTTTTAGTCGTTAATAACTGAACTCGAACCCCATAGAAATAGCGTTTCTTTGATGCTATGTAACCTCTGTAATCCTCTGATTTGACTAATTTCACATTGAAGATACGGATATTATCGCAGATTGGTACAGGAAATGAGTCTAAAAGATATTCCGTACAATCATTAATTTCTTTTAGTATCATTCCTATTTGATGAAATAAATCGTTCACCAACATCGAGATACCGTGCAATCGACGATTAAATCGAGATTTTTCTAACATACCTGGTATCAAGTTATGGTCTTTCATATAGCCACAAGCCTTATGATGATTACCATTAAAGAACATTGCAGCGCACACAGCCGTTGTAATAATTTCTGCATCACTCATATCTCTCCGGCTATCTTCATCATGCCCGATCGCCTTCAACAGGTCGTCAATGATAGCATAGACGGTAATTATTTCACTTAGCATACATCCCTCCTAATTTTCGTGCCTGGAGGGAATTTTATTGTTTAAGTGACCATCAGCGATCGCCCACAAGAATAACTAGCAACTTGGGTTAATAGGAACGGTGTAGGCTTGCAAAACTCCTAAGAGATTATGGTGGTTTTACTAATTCTGGTAATATCATGTCCGGATAAACACTTATAAAAAAAACGAAGAACCTCACCCGCCTCCGGCACCCTCTCCTTATTAAGGAGAGGGTTGGCGTGAGATCAAGCAGGAATTATAAGTAATTAAGCGGACATGATATAAGAGCAAAAATGTTTCAATCTATGACCACAATTGGTCACGAATTGGACAGTTTTCTCCATCATCTTTGAATTGGAGCAAGGCAAATGGGGACAAGGGAACGAGAACCAGATAAATAAAAAAGTAAGGTGGGTAGTGCCCACCCTACCGGACTATACATGGTTAATAGGATTACATCATGCCCATGCCACCCATGCCACCCATGCCGCCCATGCCACCCATGCCGCCCATATCAGGCGCACCACCAGCGGGTTTCTTCTCAGGTTTTTCAACCACGATCGCTTCAGTGGTTAAAACCATTCCAGCGATGGAAGCGGCGTTTTGCAAAGCTGAACGCACCACTTTTGCAGGGTCGATAATGCCAGCAGCAATCAAGTCCTCAAATTCCCCAGTTGCGGCGTTGTAGCCGACATTGAAATCTGTGTCCCGCACTCTGGCGACAATGACAGACCCTTCAGCACCAGCATTTTCTGCAATTTGACGCAAGGGAGATTCGAGCGATCGCGCGACAATATCAGCGCCAATCTTTTCTTCGCCCTCAAGACTGTTTTTGACCTCTTGCACTTTCTGCGCCAAATGAATCAGTGTCGTTCCACCACCAGGAACGATACCTTCTTCCACAGCCGCTTTGGTAGCGTTGAGAGCATCTTCAATCCGCAGTTTGCGGTCTTTGAGTTCGGTTTCTGTTGCCGCACCCACTTTAATCACTGCAACTCCACCTGCTAGTTTGGCGATGCGCTCTTGCAGTTTTTCTCTATCATATTCTGAATCGGTTTCTTCTAGTTGTTTGCGAATTTGGGTAATTCGCTTCTGCACGTCTGCTTTTGCGTTTTCACCAGCAGCAACGATGGTGGTGTTTTCTTTGTCAATCGTGATTTTCCGGGCTGTTCCCAGCATTTCCAAAGCAACGGTATCCAAGCTTAAACCGATTTCTTCGGAAATCAACTGTCCGCCTGTGAGAATCGCAATGTCTTGTAACATCGCTTTACGGCGATCGCCAAACCCAGGCGCTTTGATAGCGGCGACAGTAAGCACACCCCGTGCTTTGTTCACCACCAAAGTTGCTAAAGCTTCCCCTTCCACATCTTCACTGATAATCAGCAAGGGTTGACCTAAACGGGCGACTTTTTCCAAAACTGCAATTAAGTCTTGGACGCTGCTGATTTTCTTATCAGTAATCAGGATGCGGGCGTTTTCAAATTCCACCGTCATCCGTTCGTTGTTGGTGATGAAGTAGGGGGAGATGTAACCCCTGTCTATCTGCATCCCCTCAACAACTTCTAAATCTGTTGTCAGAGACTTGGATTCCTCAACAGTGATGACACCATCTTTGGTAACTTTTTCCATCGCCTCAGCTAGCATTTCGCCAACTTCTTCGTCGTTTCCAGCAGAGACGGTAGCAACTTGAGCGATCGCTGCACCTTCTACTGGCTTCGCCACTGCTGCAATTTCCTGCACCAACGCCTCAACGGTTTTGTCGATACCCCGCTTTAAGGCAATGGGGTTGCTACCTGCTGCAACATTCTTCAAGCCCTCACGAATTAAGGCTTGCGCCAATACAGTGGCGGTGGTAGTGCCATCTCCAGCCACATCTTTGGTTTTTGACGCCACTTCCTGGACGAGTTTTGCGCCAGTGTTTTCTAGGGGGTCTTCTAGTTCAATTTCTTTGGCAACGGTGATACCATCGTTAACAATTTGGGGTGCCCCAAATTTTTTCTCTAACAGAACGTTACGACCTTTTGGTCCTAAGGTAATTTTCACGGCATCGGCAAGAGCATTGATACCACGTTCTAATGCCCGCCGCGAATCTTCATCAAATGCAACAATTTTTGCCATATTTAGTGTTCTCTAGCGCTTCCAATAGACAATTTAGCACTCAGCGGCCAAGACTGCTAATCACTTCTCACTCACCCTCCCTTGTATCTACCCTTCAGCATCGGTGCCTCCAGCATAACTGACTTGAAAGTAGGGAACTCTTAACAGGGAACTCTTAACAGAAAATGTACTGAGTTTTTTTCAAAAATCAAATAGGAATCCTATATATAGAAGAATGGCAAATTAGCCCCATTCAGTGCTTGAGCATTAACATCAGCACCCCGAGTGAGAATTCAAAGGGTGTGGGGTGTAGGGACCAGCCCTTTCAACGCGTTCATTTGTACTATATTTTTCGCTCCTCTATTAATCCTTGTGTTATCATCCTTACGGGATTTTCTTCAATAAAATACTCAACTAAAGGGTCAATATTTTGACCGTCTTTGATATTGCGATCGCTTCAGGTTTTATGGATGAGTTAGAGCTATGATTTTTGGCTCTAGTCTGGGAGCGGGTTTCAGCCTTTGATTTAGTAGTTAAGAGTTCCCACATGAGCTGTTCCCTACCCCGAACGCGAGTGCGTCTCGTAGAGAAGGGGTCTTGTCAATAAGCTTTCTACCCTAAATCCTATCCCAGTACAGGTGTAAAGTGT
The DNA here is from genome assembly GCA_019359415.1 of Iphinoe sp. HA4291-MV1. GTDB lineage: Bacteria > Cyanobacteriota > Cyanobacteriia > Cyanobacteriales > Nostocaceae > Brasilonema. Next base: position 17,658 of record JAHHHH010000073.1, read on the forward strand.
TACGCCCTTACCTCCTACACTTTAGTCCTCTTGAATGACTCTATATTAAAAGCAACTTCTTATGAGATTACAGATAGTTAGGAAAAATTTGACTAATATACAGTTGATGCTTATCAAGACTAGTAGTGATGGTTAAATCGGGAGATGAACATAAACAACTTTCTTAAATCTCTCGGTATTGCTGACCCTAACGGTTCCGGCTGGTTAGCAGTAGTATTGACGTTTCTTTTGGCTTGTGGCGTAACTTGGTATTTGATTCCAGCAGTCCGCAAGTTTGCCTTGCGGGTAGGTTGGGCTGATCAACCGAACGCACGGCGTCTTAACCGAGAACCTTTGCCTAATGCAGGAGGTTTGGCTATCTACGCAGGAGTCATTGCTGCTGTGGTATTAGCCAGTCTCTTACGACCTATTGAACTTGAAAGGGTACTGGCTGAGGTACAGACGATTCTTTTGGGGGGTTCGATACTAGTTCTTGTGGGCTTTATCGACGATCAGTTTGGCTTACCCCCTCTTGTTCGATTGTTAATTCAGATACTCACGGCTCTGTTGTTAGTTGCTAATCGTATTAGCATTGAAGTCTCTTTTGGAACTCCTATTGACTCTACACTAACAGTAGTACTCACAGTACTGTGGGTAGTAGCAATCACCAATGCTGTCAACTTAATGGATGGTATGGACGGTTTGGCGGGAGGAGTAAGCTTTATCACCGCTATGAGTTTGTTAGCGGTTTCAGCTCAGGTTCCCAATCGTGCGGCAGCGACGTTAGTTCTAGCAGCATTGGGGGGTGCAGCATTGGGCTTCTTGCGCCACAACTTCCATCCCTCACGCATCATTATGGGTGATGCAGGAGCTTACTTTTTTGGTTATGTGCTAGCTGCTACTAGTATTTTAGGTAATATCCAAGCACCTACAGCGGTCTCTCTGGTCGCGCCAGTTCTGTTTTTACTGTTACCAGTACTCGATACCACTCAAGTGTTTGTCCGACGCCTCATGGCGGGGAAAAATCCTCTCAGTACCCCTGGTAAAGACCACTTGCACCACCGCTTATTAGCTTGGGGGTTGTCTCAACGCCACGCCGCGCTCACTCTTTGGTCAATTACCTTAATTTGCAACTTGTTGGCGATGACACTACAAAAGATGACCTTGGTGCAGATGCTTGTCACTACCATTGGCATCATTATCTTTTTAAGCTTCATTGTCTTGCAAAGGATACGAGCAACCTCAGGCAGATAAAGAAGTATCTCAACGCCTATGATTGAAGTGCGAGCATTACTAGATAAAGCATAATATTATGCTAAGTTTGAAGCATCCAGTGTTACGGGCTTGGTTATGGTTTCTCAACCCCTAGCAGCAACTTTATCACAAGTTGTTTACCCTGAAAGCGACGGCAAGCCAATGGCAGATAATACCAAGCAATTCCGCTGGATTGTGCAGATTCAGCAAAATCTCGATTGGCTGTACGCTGATGACTCAAATGTATTTGTGGCTGGGGACTTGTTATGGTATCCGGTAAAGGGTCGCAATACCATTGTTACAGCACCAGATGTGATAGTAGTGTTTGGTAGACCAAAGGGAGACCGTGGTTCGTATAAACAATGGGAGGAAGACAATATCCCACCCCAAGTCGTCTTTGAAATTCTCTCTCCCAGTAACAGTTCCACTGAGATGGATAAAAAGCTTCTGTTTTATGATCGCTACGGTGTTCAGGAGTATTACATCTACGATCCAGACAAGAATACTTTGAAAGGTTGGTTGAGAACAGAGGATGGACTAGATGCGATTGGAGAAATGGCAAACTGGGTTAGTCCTCAGTTAGGTATCCGGTTTGACTTGTCTAATGAGGAGTTGCAAATTTATCGTCCCGATGGTAGCAAATTTTTCTCTTACGCTGAGGTTAACGAGCAGCTAGAACAAGAAAAGCAACGCGCCGAAGAAGCACAACGAGAATTAGAGACAGAACGCCAGCGATCGCAAAATCTAGAGGATGTGTTACAAAAGTACCGCGATCGCTTTGGCGATTTGCTTGAGTGATTTAACAATTTTGCAGTTGAGCTAACAATACCACAATTTCATCAATACCCTGTCGCACAACCGTTGCTCGCTGTTCGCTTTGATTCACCATAATACTGAAAACGATTGGACCGTACTTGGGCGCATTGACATATCCTGCCAAGGAAACAACACCATCCATTGTGCCAGTTTTCGCTTGTACAATGCCTTGCGCAGGTGTCTTTTGAAAGCGATTTTTCAGAGTACCAGTTCTGCCTGCTACAGGTAAAGATGCTCGATACACCAGTGCTGCTGGTGATTTTGCCATTGCTTGCAAAGTTTGTACTAAAGCTTCTGGATTTATGAGGTTTTTACGAGATAACCCGGAACCATCTACCAAAGAGTAACCAGCTGGATTGACTCCCATCTGGGTTAGCGTCGCCTTCATCACTTCCAAACCCGCATCAGCAGAAGTTTGATTCTCAACTGGTGGTTTTTTAAGAGCTAATGCCCTTAACAAGGACTCCGCAAAAACATTATTACTATTGATATTTGTTTGTGCTATAAGTTCTGAGAGTGGAGGAGATTCCACATTAGCTAATTCTTCTTCATTCTTGGCACCAGTTGATGATACAAACATTTGTACAACAGGAATTTTCTCTGCTATTAAAGTACTACGAAAACGACGCAAGAAATATTCGGCAGGGGCAAGAACAGGTAAACTGACTAACGTAGGTTCGGAATTGAGCGCCAACTGCCCTTGAATTCGCAAAATTGGTCCTTTCAAGTCGCGGGTAACATTGATGGACGTTGATTGGTTTTCTGTTGTTGCAGACTGATTAATAACTTGCCACTGTGCAGCCTCATTGATATCAGTCCAGATAACTTTGAGCGGTTGACCGACACTTTGCGGCAGAAGTCTTATATTAAAAACATTTTGATTTAAAATTAGGCTATTGATAGGTGCCCCGTAGTCTGACTGTATGTCCTCCCATTGCCAAGAGGGGTGAACAATATCTCCTCGAATGTAAGTATCATCAGCAATCAACTGATTGATTTTCCGAATACCCTTCTGTTTCAACTGCTTTGCCAAAGCTGCCAATTGTGCATCACCTAAACTAGGATCTCCCCGACCCACAACACGCAAAATACCATCACCACCGCGATAGACAGAGGTGCGAATGCGAAAATTTGCTCCTAGTTGCTGTAGTGCAGCTGCTGTTGTCAGCAGTTTAGTCGTGGAAGCTGGGATAAAGTATTTTTGGGCATCCCGACTGTAAAGAGTTTGGGTAGAAGACAAAGATTGTACCACAATACCCCAATGTGCCCGACTGAATGGAGAACGATTAATCACAGCATCTACAGATGCTCCCAATTGGCTAGGGCAAATTGATTTTGTGGTAGTTTCTGTTGGTACAACTTGTGTTTGTGCTTGAACTGGTTTTAGAGTAATACCTACTTGGGTACCCAAAAAGAGCAGCAGGAACCCAAGAGAAATTCTTTTAGACACTGTTCCCTCTGCCTCCTCTACTAGACCTAAGATTAAGATTTTTTGTAATTCTTATCATTTACTGAAATTTTCCTCACTGATTCCACAAAGTTTCCACAAGCACTTCCCTATTTTCCACAGCTGCTTCACGATGTTACAAGCTTTTGCTGCGTTATTGGGGATTTCTTTTTCTTGTCAACAGGGATCTTAAAGAACTGAGTTTATATTAATAAATATTACAAAAATAGCCGGTAACCCTGATTATTTCGTAAATATTTATTTTCTCTCAATTGATTCTTAATATTTCGCAGCATTGACAAACCCACCCCCTTTTAGCGCAAAATGATGCGGCTTGCTTTTTTAGTCCGTTGAACTGCTGTGTAAATTTACTTAAGCTGTTGCCGCAGATTGTCGGACAGTTCTTAAGCTGTGTGTTCCTACTATGGCTTATGAGAAGCGAGGTTTCCCGATTGGAGAACTTTAAAGGAGATGAATCTTATGCATGCAACAGTTAGCATCTTTACAGAAATTCCCGAAACACTTCATGAATCGCTGAAAAACTACTTGGAAACACATCCAGACTGGGATCAAAACCGTGTACTGACAGCAGCATTGTCTTTGTTTTTACTTCAAAATGGAGAGAGCGATCGCCGTGCTGCTCGGGTGTATCTGGAAACTTTGTTTCATCACTGCTAAGTAGAAATGCATTGTCTCGCTCAAGACTTTCAGCAAGACTCGGAGTTAACGAACCATCGGTTATCAACCACAAAAAATCTTGAGTGACAAAAGTTACTGCTCAAAGTTATTGCTTGCAGCATCACGAATTGACTCAAGACTTGTCTTAACAAAAAATCAAGCAAGTTAAATTAAATATGGAATAGCCCACTCAAGAATGAAGTACAAAAGATGAAGTGTTTCTTCCTTTATCTTTTGTACTTCATTTTTTCTTTCATCTTTCTTCCTTAAGACCCCATTTGGTCACGCCCTAGTTTTTGAAGTCACCAACTCAGACATTAAAGCAATGCCTAGTTGCTGCTTGTGCGGTAAATGCGATTAAGGGCTTGTATCAAGGTTAATTTTTTAACCTGGCTTTCTAGTTAAGTCTTCGTCATTCACATATTTTGGCAATATTCTTAACTATTGAATTATTGAGATTTTTCAGACTGCTGACTACCAGAAGGACATTCAAACTTATACCCGACGCCACGCACAGTTTGAATTAATGCTGGTTGGCTGGCGTCAATCTCAATCTTCTTGCGAATTTGACCGATATGTACATCTACGACCCTTTGATCGCCGACGTACTCGTAGTCCCACACCTCCTGAATGAGTTCAGCACGTCGCCAAACTCGACCAGGATGGCTAGCTAAAAAATGCAACAGGTCAAATTCCAAAGCAGTTAAAGGCACAGGCTGGCTGTTAAGTGTGACCTCCCGCCGTACAGGATCAATCATTAGCTTTTCAAAAATTAACCTCTTCTGTTCTGCCGTAGTGACAATACGTTGACGCCTTAAAATTGCTGCTACTCTCACTTCTAGTTCTCCCAAACCAAAGGGCTTGGTGAGATAGTCATCAGCACCTTTAGAAAAGCCGCGAATTTTGTCAGCTTCGTCTGCACGGCTAGTTAGCATGAGTACAAAAACTCCGTTACGGCTTTGCATCTCTTGACAGAGGTTAAATCCAATGACGTCTGGTAAATTTATGTCTAAAATTACCAGGTCTGGATTAAATTGCTCAAACAGCGCTAGGGCAGTTTTACCATCTTCGGCAGCTTCTACCTGATAGTTTTGCTTAATTAAGAAGCGTTGGATTAAATTCCGAACCGCAGGGTCGTCATCAACTACAAGAATCTTGGCAGGAGCCATGACCATCACTTTACACAAAAATTTATAGGATTAATGAACGAATTCCGTAAAGAAAGTGGTTTTCGCATTGGAGACAATATGTATCTACAAGGCTAAAGCATGATTTCCCTGATTATTCAAATACTACTAGTGTAATCAGGATTCTCAATAATTAGGGCGTAAATATTTTGGTAATGCTACCCCTTGCTCCACTATCTGGCTTTTTTGTTAACCTTTTGTCCACAAGGCAGATACTCTGACCTTAACCACAATAATTAGGTAAACTTGAACACAAGGTTGTCCCAGATGCACGATAATTTAAAACGCTTCAATTTTAAATCGATATGCAGCTTCGTGGCATGAGGAATTATCAGGCTAATTATTCATAACTCAGTTAAGTGCAGTAAATTGCTGATTATGAAACAATCATAGATTTTTTTCATCATAAAAATGGCTTCTAGGTATTTTTAGCTCAAATTCTAGAGTAAAGCCCTAGTTAGTGAACGACATGAGGGGATACACGGAGTTATGGCTATATGTTAAAGTGACTATAGTTAAAATTACCAAGTTAATATAGCCTACCTATGCTAATATCCGGGTAAGGCATACGAATTGACCAAAACATTGGTTTCGACCAAGATAAAATTATAGTCGTTTTTTGTTTAGCAAGATATTGCCGCCGACTGAGGCTGATAGTGATAAACTCCCATGAGCGAGCAGAATCCCTACGAAAAACTTGGGGTATCAGAGGATGCTAGCTTCGACGAAATTCAAGATGTTCGCAATCGTCTATTGGAGCAATACAGTGGCGATGCCAAACATCTAGAAGTTATAGAAGCTGCTTATGACGCGATTTTAATGGAGCGCTTAAGGATGCGCCAAGAAGGCAAAATTAAAGTGCCCGAACGTATCCGGTTTCCAGAGAACTTGGTAAAATCGCCTCCAAAAGAAAATCTCACCCCTCGCGAGCAGTCGCCTGCGTGGCTGCAACGAATCCTAGACAAGCCTACTCCAGTAGATGTTTTGTTGCCTGGAGCTTGGTATGTTGGATTGAGTGCCATTAGCACATTTTACCAAGCTGGAAGCGACCAGATTTTGCAGTTGACACTAGTACTTGGGGTGTGTGTAAGTATTTATTTTCTCAATCGTAAGGAAGGAAAGTTTGGAAGAGCAGTTTTATTAACGCTAATTGGTCTAACGACGGGCTTAATTGTAGGAGGGCTAGTCGCCAACTTGCTCCTCCCTCAAATACAGTTTCTGACTTTGAATCAGAATCAGTTTTCTACTGTGGTCACTTTCGTATTGTTATGGCTTATCAGTAGCTTTTTAAGGTAGATAGGTTCTTGCGGCGTGGGGAATAGGGAATAGATAGGTTCATCCCATTCCCAACTTTGGCTGTCTGTGGTAGCGTTCTCTCTAGAACTAAATCCACCGCACAACTAAGATCCCTGACAATTAAGTTCGGCTGGTATAGCTTTAGTTGATCGCGATCGCGGATACCACACTCTACAGCCATGACCTTAACATCGTGTTTTGTGGCAGAAATGATGTCAGCTTCTGTATCTCCCACCATCCAGGTATCGGTGGCAGGGGGCAATTCTTGTATTGCCCGTGCCATCAACAAAGGTTTATCATCGGTGTCACGGGTTTTGACATAATCGTTGCTCAAGCAGTAACAGCGATTTTCTGGGAAAAATCTCCCTAAATCATATTTCTTAAAGGCATAATCTAATTCCCAAATCCGACGCATGGTCATAACGACTAGATCAATTCCTGCTTGTTGGATTTTTAATAGTGCTTCTACAGCGCCAGGAGCTAAGCTGTCGTACTGTAAGTATGGTTCTGTATGCACAGTTTGTCGCCGCAAGTGAGAAAACTCCTGTGCCTGTGCTTCATCTAGACCAGAAATTATACCGATGTGTATTTCAGGAATATGCGATCGCTTCAACTGCCAAAATTCTGCTTTAGCAAGTTGTCGTATCTGTTGGTTTGGGCGTCGAATCTTCTGCAAGCAGAATTGGTACACACGGTAATACCGCTCAGAAACATCAATAATGGGACCGTCAAAATCTGTAATAAGTCTTAACATTTTTATTTAAAACGCAAACTTTACCTTTATTTACAGAGTATCCCAGATATGATGTTTTGTACTTTTGAAAAATTGATAAGTCAATTTTGGATTCCTAATACATCATCCAAAATCTTCAAGACTACCGCGTTTGATTTGTTCATTTTCAATCGCTGCAAATAAAGCGCGAAAGTTCCCTTCACCAAAACCTTGAGCTTGGTACCGACGCTCAATAAACTCAAAGAAAAAGGTTGGCTGTCCAAAGATGGGCTGAGTGAAAATTTGTAGTAGTAGAGGAGTTATATTCTTCCTCAACTCAAAACAAGTCTCTTCTTTCCAATCCACCAAAATTTCCTGTTCAGCAATAGCATCCAGTTCGTCTATGGATAGGGGAAGCCTTTTTCGCTGTCGAATTTGTGAGTAGTAGTCTTTAGGAACTGGGAGTAACGATAGACCATTAGCACGGAATTGGGCTATTGCACGAACAATATTGCGTGTCCCTAAGGCGATATGTTGAATTCCTGGTCCTCGGTTCACGTTCAAAAATTCTTGAATTTGAGAATTGGCTGAAGCTGGTTCATTAATTGGCAATTTTACGCCGCCGTTATGCGAAACCATAACTTGGCTATACAAAGCAGAGCGAGAAGTTTGAATATTAAACGTCTGCTGTCCCTGAAAATTAAGGATATTTTCGTACCAAGCCACTGCGTGTTCTAAATCACCTGTATCCACGTTTAGCACAATGTGGTCTATAGCGGCAAACCAGGAAGATGGGCATTGGGAATTGGGCATTGGGAATTGGGCATTGTCCCCTTGTCCCCTTGTCTCCTTGTCCCCTCCCCCTCTCCTTTCTACCAACGTATGTGTTAAGGAACCCCAAGCAGCAATTTTGCTCCACTTAATGTGTTCCTGACCATATTGGTATTGCTGTATGGGTTGCAGGACTTTTGCCCCGTGCGCTTGAGCAAGGGAAATGACCTGTTCTACATTTTCAACACAAAAAGCAACATCTGCTACACCAGGCGGGTGGTAGCGCAAAAACTCAGCAACTGGACTGGTGGGTAGTAGCGGGGAAGATAGTAAAAAGTAGACTGGACCACTTTTGACCACTTGTGTGCAGGTGTGAAAGGCGTCATCCCCTATAGTCTCCCAAGGAATATAGTCTCCCTTTTTTAGAAAGGTTGGAAAAATGGCAGAATCAGCGACTACTTGAAAACCCAAATGGCGTACAAACCAATTACGCCAAGCTTTGGCGTCTTCCACATAGAAGTGAACGTGATCAATTTTCATGCTCTTTGAAAATCCAGCGCCAATGTTTATCTGTTTGTCATTTTTGCCTTTTTTACTGGATTTTCAAGTCATTCCTAAGCAAGAATCTGGATTCTTAAACTTGATATTGTGGAGATTGAGCTTATACCTTGTGTAAATTCTCTTTTAACTGAGTTTGTAGCCAGTGTTCAAATAGTTCGTTGAGCAGTCGCTCTTGCATTTGTTCATCTAACTGAGCTGGTAGTAGCTTTTCTAGCCGTACAATCACAATCCAATCTCCTAAAGGTGTTGGTGGTAAAAGTTGACCAGGCTGAATTGATGCCAGCATATTTGCCAGGATTGGATGGGGAATTGCCAACTCCACCGGACCTATTAAGCCACCTGTTTGAGCCTCAGAACCTAGAGAATACTCGCGAGCCAGTTCGCTAAAAGACTGTTCCCCTTCCTGAATTCGGAAGTAAAGCTCTTGGGCAATACAAATATCTTTAACCCGAATGAGAGAATAGACAACCCTATCTAACTTTGCCTTACGTTGAAGAAAGTAGGACTGTAACTTATCTCCCCAAGTACTTCGCTTGAAGTTTTCCAGTTTTATGTCACGTGTGGCTAGAGAGTCTAGTTGTTCACGGCTTACACCACGAGCTTGCAACCATGCTTGCAGCTCACCTTCAGAATTCAACTGATGCTGTTGGTAGAACTGCTTATAAGCCTGAGTGTTTTCTTCTGCTGTCAAAGTATGGTTGGCGATCGCACTGTCGATAATAATCTCTCGCATCAACTGCGGCAGCATTCCGTACTGCTTCAGTAGAGGAATGAGTTCGTCATTACTAATGGCGCGATCGCCGACTTGTAAAACTGGAATCATAACCTCCTAGATGTGATAATTGTCACTTCGGGATAGAGAAAGTGAATGAACTTTTCAGATTTTATCAACATATCTTAATAATAGTATTTCTAGTCTGACCGTACTAACTATTCAAGTATCAAGCGATCGCCTGATTATATAGTCTTTGTGAAAAATTATTCATATTCTCTATAACAAACGCTTGAGTATGAAAAAATTTAAGCGATAGCCTTTGGCGGGCGCTCTGCGCCATCGCTCTTTTTCTTCCAACACCTTTCTTTTAAGAGGATTTAACCCAATCTACGCATTTTGTCAAAAAATCTTTATAAAAAAACGCATTTCGTATGAAAAAGATAATGAAATAACCCTGGTCTAAAAACAAGTAACAAATATAAAATCTTGACATCATAAGGAGTAAAATATAATGAAACGAAAACTTCTACTCAAGAAAATACAGAATTTCTTCAAAAGAATATATAAGAGGCGTTCCCTTTTTCTGGCTGCCTTATTATTTATCCTCTCAGGAATCTCGCCTGTTGTTGCTGCTAAAGTTTCTTCACCAACCTCCATTGTCCAATCTCCATATGATGCGGAACAGTTAGCGAACAAGGCTGTCAAACTCTATCAGAGTGGAAAGTTTGCGGAAGCAGCGACGGCTTGGAAACAAACAGCAACTGTTTTTGCTGCTAAAGGAGATAAATTAAACCAAGCAATGGCATTGAGCAATCTCTCTTTGACTTATCAACAATTGGGACAGTGGGATCAAGCGACAAAAGCGATTGAAGACAGCTTGGCACTTTTGAAAACACCATCACAAGGAAAGGAAGAATTAAAAATCCTGGCTCAAAGTTTGGATATTCAGGGGTCTTTGCAAAGAGAATTGGGTCAAACAGCAGATGCTCTCAACACTTGGCAACAAGCGACTAAAATCTACAGCCAAACGAATGAGCCGGAAAAATTAGCACAGAGCAAGATTAATCAGGCTCAAGCAATGCAAGATTTGGGTCTTTATCCCCGTGCTTGTAGTACTTTATTAGAAGTCTTAAATAAAGACATAGGAGTGAAAAATTGTCAAGAATTAAATCAATTAAAGCAAGAGGAATTAACGCAAAGGCTCCAAGTCATTGCAGATAAACCTCCTTCTCTATACAGAGTTGTGGGATTGCGAAGCCTAGGGGAACTGCTGCGATTTGGGGGTCAGTTAGAGCAGTCTCGACTTATTTTGGAAACCAGTTTAAACCAGGCTCAAAAATTGAACTCTCCCCAAGAGCTAGCTGCTGTCTATCTTAGTTTAGGCAACACCGCAAGTGACTTAACTGACCCCGAAGTAGAAAGGGTTCGCCGCAAACGAGAGGAGTATGAACAAAAAGCATTAGACTCTTATAGCCAAGTCGTAAAGTTGTCCCCATCGCTAACTACGCGACAACAAGCACAACTGAATCAACTTAGCCTGTTGCTGAAACTTCTAAAATTGTCACAAGAAGAGAAACTCCAAAAATTGTCAGAAGCAGAAGAATTATGGAAAACGCTCAATCCTCAACTGAGTAGCTTGTCTGCTAGTCGCACAGGAGTGTATCTCCAAATCAACTTTGCTCAGAGTTTAATCAAATTAGCTCAACAAGAAAAGTTCGCACTCAACAAAGCTAATTCCAAACTCCCAACTTTTAACGAAATTGATAGGATATTGACTAGAGCAGCAGAACAAGCCAGAAGTTTAGGAGACAAAAGAGCCGAGGCTCATGCTTTGGGTTATCGTGGCGGACTGTATGAACTGACTGGACCTACGCAAAATTTGTCCCAAGCAGAAGGATTGACAAAACAGTCTCTGAGTATAGCTTCAAATTTTTCAACACCGGACATATCCTACCAGTTTTTCTGGCAGTTGGGACGGATACATAGAGATCAAGGAGATACCCCAGATGCGATCGCTGCTTACACCAAATCATATCATGCTCTTCAATCGTTACGTAGCGAATTAGTAGCAATTAACCCAGAAGTACAGTTTTCTTTTCGGGATAGTGTCGAACCAGTCTATCGACAGTTAGTTGAGTTAGACTTAAAAGATGCGGATTCCTTAGAAAAAGCTGGAAAAAGTAAAGAAAGCAAAGAACGGCTAGTTCAAGCTCGTGACGTGATAGAATCTTTGCAATTAGCTGAACTAAATAACTTTTTCCGAGAAGCCTGTGTAGAGGCAAATCCCAAACAAATTGATGCAATTGATCAGACAGCAGCAGTTATTTATACAATTGTTTTGCCAGATCGGTTACAGGTTCTTCTTAGCCTACCAAAGCAACCTCCCAGCCTTTATACAACTCTTATTCGTCAGGAAGAACTTGAGAAAACTGTAAGAGACGTGCGAGGTTCTCTCGTAGCTCCTGTCAGTGAAGTCCCGGACTTTTTACCCAAATACAAACAATTATATGACTGGCTGATTCAACCACTAGAAACAGAATTGGCAAACAGTAAAGTCAAGACTCTGGCTTTTATACTGGATGGAGAGTTGCGGAATATCCCTATGGGTATCCTTTTCGATGGCAAGCAGTATCTACTAGAAAAGTATGCCATTGCTTTAACACCTGGTTTGCAGTTAGTCAACCCAAAACCAATTGCGCAAGTTGGTTTAAAAGCCATAACAGCAGGATTAAGCCAAGTCCGCAAGAACTTTCCCCCACATCAGGGTTTTGGACCATTACGTAACGTAGAAGATGAACTGAAACAAATCAAGAATTTGGGAGTTTCAGACCGGCAATTCCTCAACGATAAATTCACTAGCATTGAGATCAAAAAACAGACTACTGCTTCTCGTATTCCTCCAATAGTCCATTTAGCAACTCATGGTCAGTTTAGCTCCAAAGCTGAGGATACCTTTATCCTCGCTTGGGATAGCCGCATCACTGTTAAACAGTTGGGTAACTTACTGCGAGACAACACCCAGTACCGAGGTAGACCAATCGAATTATTGGTTCTTAGCGCTTGTGAGACAGCAAGTGGAGACAGTCGAGCTGCTTTAGGACTGGCTGGAGTGGCGGTGCGGGCTGGCGCGCGCAGTACACTGGCAACACTTTGGGTAGTAGAAGATAAAAGTACTGCTCAAGTCATGGGTGATTTTTATCGTCAGTTAGAGCAAGCCAGAAAGACAAACATAAATAAAGCAGAAGCACTGCGTCAAGCACAACTGGCTCTGAAGAAAAATCAGCAGTACGAACATCCCCATTATTGGGCACCGTTTGTTATGGTGGGAAATTGGCAATAATAGAACTTACGCACTATCTCTGCTGTGAAACCCGGTTTCTTCGTTCGTATTTGGTTGCGAAACAGACGATTTTTGGTAGAAACCGGGTTTCTTTGCGTAAGTCCTGAATAAGCTACATACACCTGGTTGTAGGGGTACGCATGCTGTACTCCTACAACCAGGTGTAGTCAAAATCTGTTGGTGAAGGAATGTGGGAGTTAGTCAGTTAGTCAGTAGGGTGGGCAGCATTGCCCACCCTTACATAAGGAGTGCCGCGGTGAAGTACCCCATCGCATAGCAGATGGGAAATTTCGCGGAATTAGTTAAAATCCGGGGGGTAGAAGTACCTTGTCAACTTCAATAATCACACCATTCTTCGTTCTGATAGAGGGATGCTTACCGATCGCATTATTCAGCTTGACTGTGCCTTCTGGGTCAACAGTTATTTTAACTTGGTCACCTTCAACAGTTGTGATTGCCTTACCATTTAGGTCTTTAGCGTCAGCCTCTTTAGAATCAATTGGACCAGAAACTAAATGATACTTCAGCACTCGGAGCCGATTTTGTGGCTGACTATATCGCTCAAAGACGTCTTTAGGTAAAGTATTAAAGGCTTCATTGGTTGGAGCAAAAATTGTGAAATAACCCGGTTGCTTCAGAGTTTTCAGAAGACCTGCTTGTTTCAATTCATCAAAAAGATTGGCAAATTTACTATTTTGGGCAAGGTTATCAGCAATGTCTTTCTCTGAGTTACGATAAGGATAGGCGAGATGAGCAGAGGGCTGAAAAAGAGCTCTTGGAGGATAGAATCTGGCTAAAACAGGAACACTGATGAGGGTACTGACACCAGCAATTCCTACAGCGTAAGCCAACTTTCTGAACGATCTCTTGGTGATTAGGGCATTTAAACGATTTTGATTAAGCATAAAAGTAGATGATTGATACGTAAACACTTGAAAACTTTCCCGATTTCTAGTCGGAGATTCTTAAGGTCAAAACCACCCTTTTAGGTTGTGTGGATAGGAGGCTATAGGAGGAAAGCCCAACGCCCTTACGGGTATCTCTTAGAGGAGACGCTTGACGCGATTCGTAAGCTTCTCTTTTAGGAGGCACGCCAGTCACCACAACGGAGGCTCCCTCCCTTCTCCTGTCGGAGACGCTGCGCATTGGCGGAGCCTGCGCTTTGCACTTACGGGTTTGCAGTCGCCTCTGTCGGGAAACGTCGGTGCAGCGCTGTCTCACCGCAACGTGTACTGGCTCCCTAAGGTGCTGTTCTCCTTGACTCATGGTTTTACAGTTCATGCTCAGCCAAGTTTTAAGTCTCAATGCTAACTACAACTCATTCAAGGGTGATTCCTTAAACGTTTTCTGCATTGCAGCAATTTTTGTATTTTCGATATTAAAGCAAATAAGCTGCTTATTTGCACAAAACTTTTTTCTATGGTTTAAAGTAGTTAAATCTAATTTTTTCTATGTTTTGGCTTATTTTCTCTATCTTTGGTTTATTGTCCTTATTCTTTCTTTATGATCTATGATTATAACTTTAAATTTTTGTTTCTCGTTTTTTAGAACATAAAAATTTACACATTTCCGGCGATTTCCAGCAAATTGCTTGAGACATTCCAAATACTGCACTTTTTCGTTAAGGTACTCAAGAGGCAAGAGTTCTCTAATTGAGAGTAAGCTCATCTCCCGGAGTCGCGCATGGAGGCTTTCTTGGGAATTGGGAATTGGGAGTAGGAATCTCTTTTTTTCTTCCCCCATTTCCCATTCGCTATTCCCCAAATCAGCGGGCGGCGATTCCTAAGCGACAGTCACGGTACGGGGTAGCTATCGCCGATTTCCGGTAATTATTGATTTTGAACTCTTGACTCTTGACAAATTTCACAAGTTACGTAATCTTAATGCGTAGTCATCCGTCCTCAACACAAGTGCTTGAGTTAACTTCTTCCTTTGAAAGAATCAAGCCATTCTTGAACTTGTGTTCTGGCAATATCGCGAGCGCCTAAACCAAACGCCAACGCAATAGCAACGGCGAGCGCCCCCAGTAAAAGTCCAAAAGCCAAATTTACAATATCACTGGCAACACCAATCTGTTGCAGTGCCATTGCAGATACAAGGGCAATGATAGCAATCCGGGTGATCTGTCCCAAAATTCGTGCTTGGCGATTGCCAGAACTGGTAATAATGTTAAATGCAAGATTTGCCAGAAACAAACCAATAGCGAATACCACCAATCCAGCTAAAATCCGCCCCAACACTATCACAATATTAGTCACCAATACTGTTAGCGCCGGAATATTCAGGATATCAATCGCTGCCAAAGTTGCAAACAGCATAATGCCAACTAGGACGATTATGCCGACAATTTCTGATGGAGTGCGGGTTGTAACTGGAGAAACTGTTGGTTCTTGTGGAATGACAACTCGTCTAGTAGGTGACGGCAGACCTAAGACAGAGAAAATATTATTAAACCCTATACTTGTGAGGATACTGGTCACCAGTTCTGCCACAAACCGCCCAACGAAATAGGCAATAATCAAGATAGCGATCGCTGTAAAGATAGCCGGTAGTGTATTCAGAATCTGTTGCAGCATCGCGATCGCTGGTACAGAAATTGCCTGGATTTGCAGTTGATTGAGTGCCGCAATTGCGACAGGAATCAAAATCAAGACATAGACAATCGTGCCAATAATTGTCGATAGAGATTGCGTTCCTGAAACTGCACTCAATCCAAACCGACTTCCTAAATTGTCAATTCCCGTTGTCGCCAGTAAGTTTGTGACAATCCGACGTACTATGTTAGCTACAAACCAGCCAATCAAAGCAATTAACGTTGCACCCAAAATATTGGGCAGCATTGAGATAATCTGTGTGACAAGAACTTGTACTGGTTGTAATGCTTGGTTTAACCCTAGGCTATCAAGCACCGGGATGAGAAAGACTAAAAAGATAAACCAATACAGAGCATTACTAATAGTCTCACTTAGGGATAACTGATTGAGACCTGATGCATCATCTTGTGGTGGATTTAATCGTTCATCTATTCGCAACGCTTGCAGTCCGCGTACTGTTATCAGCTTGACTACAGTAGCCACTAACCAAGCGATTCCTAAGAAAATAGCTGCACCCGCAAATCTGGGTAAGTAGTCACCAATTTGCTTGAGAAAACTGCTCAGCGGCTGAGAAGCGACTCTGAGTTGTAGTTGATCTAAAACAGCAACTATTGTTAAAAGTAGGATGCCCCAAAAGACTAAGCCGGAGATAATTTTCTCCACTTGGGGAGCATCCCCACCACTCGTTACTCCTGCAGCAATGCGGTTGTCTATATTGGTGCGATTGAGGAGGGAGCGAACTATAGCGGATACAACAGCAGCAATTAACCAGCCAATTAACAAAATTAGCACTGCTCCCAACAATTGGGGCAGAAAATCAATCACTCGTTGTAAAGTTCTTTGTAGGTAAGTCATGGCATCGGATTGTTCCGATGGCAATGTCGACGATTGTGCGAAAAAATTAAACATTTTCATTGATAAACCAACTTCCATCACCTGGGTTATCTCTTGCCAAGTTGTGTTCATGGTTGTTCAGAATTAAAGTTGAGTGTTATTGCAGAAAACACCTTAGATGCTTCTGATGTGGATTGCCCTGATAATCCTACACTCCCGTAAGTTTACCAGCGTTTTGTTTACAAATTTACCAGTAAAGTCATACAGAAAAATGGATATTAAGAGCAATTTTTGTAGTTTGTTATTGATTATTTAGTTTTATAAAAAAATAGCTATATAGAAATTCTAAATCATTTCTAAACAATTTCTGTTCCCTATTCCCTGTTAAGCGTTCCCTGCCCTCATGAGACGATTTACAACTCAAGTAGGACTGCTATAAAACAAATTACTGTCTCTTAATCAAATTTTTCCCAATCTATAACGTCTACAGTGCTAGAGAGCAATTATTATCTTAGTCAATTGGAAAAACAGGATTCTTCCTACAAGTTGAAGGAGCCTCGATTGATAAGCGCGATCATGCTGGCAATGCATGTGAGCAAATTGGTGAAACAGTCGCATTTGATAAAGCAATCAAGGTGGCGCTTGACTATGCTAAGAGCCATCCAGATACACTGGTCGTTGTGACTGCTGACCACGGACACACTGGTCAGATCATTCCTAACCCGACCGCAACTGATCATAGCCCAGGCAAATATAGCACGCTCATCACTGCTGATGAGGCGTTGATGACAGTTAATTACGCGACCAATCTACCCGAACAATCACAAGAACACACTGGCACCCAAGTGCGTATTGCCGCTCAGGGACCGCAGGCGACGGGCGTCGTTGGCGTCATTGACCAGACTAATCTGTTTCACATTCTCAGTCGTGCAATTGGCGCAGAATAACTGTGCATTATGTGGCAGTGTAGCGAAGAATCTCTACTTCTGCCCCCCTACAGCAATCCGGAATCATTTGTCAGAAAATACTAAGCTTCACCAAACCTGGTATCTGGGAGATAGCGGTTTGGCAATCTCACGAATGATTCCGGATTGCTATATATTAAAAAAGCATTTCATTTTGTGCAACAATAGCTTCGTGTATCCTAAGGATTTTTTCTAGTTACAGCGTTTTTCAAATAAATGCACCACGGGGTAGGGGCACGGGTAGCCTTTGCCCCTACCTACCAAAATCTGTGGTTTAATTAACTGAAAATAGCTGTAAACTACAATCAATAGCTGCTTGTCAATTTCTGTATTCTTTGAGCCGTGAGATTTTAGAAAAATAAAATGCAGCCATAGCAAATATGTAGAATGTCTCAAGTTTTTGAACAATCAATTCAAATTAATGCTACAGCCACAATAGTGGAGCGTTGCATTACCGAACATGCTCTCATGCATCGCTGGCTTAACCCTGCCTTGCGTTGTGAACCGGTCGGTACGTGGAGTACCAATGTCGGTAGCAAAAGTCGATTTGTGATTCAAATACCAGTCATAAAACCGACATTAAATAGTACAGTTGTGGAAAGACAGCCCGGTTTAGTCGTATGGGAGTTCCAGGGTTTTTTTCAAGGGCGCGATCGCTGGGAATGCCAACCAGTAGACAAAGGAACATGCCTGGTTAACCGCTTTGAATTCCAGATTCCCAACCCTCTTGTGAATTGGGGTTTCAAAACCTTTGCTCAAAATTGGACAAAAGAAGATATGCAAACTCAACTGCGTCGGCTCAAGCGCGTCGCAGAGGAAATGCAACAAGGGTTTGGCTAAATCAGTATATCCCTTGCACAAATAGTGTGAAGATGGAAACAACCAACTCTTGGACAGGAGGATTCTGCCTCACGGCTATGTAGACATGAGGACAGTAGGCGCGATCGCTCTTTCTCTTTTCTTTCTCTGTGCGTCTCTCTTGCCTCGTGCGGTTCCATAAAAAAAGAAAGTGCGTCACGACAAACGCTAACGCACTCAATGAAATTTATTACGGAAAGGGGTGAAGTTAAATCTTAGCTTCTTCCTTCACCAACTTATCCCAACCCAAATCTTTCAAACTATTATTCCGACGCAACGGACGAGTCACCAGTTCTAAAATGTCACGTGCATTGGTAAAGCCGTGAATCTGAGCAAAGGTAAACTCCACAGACCATTTGGTATTGATACCCCGTGCTTCCAACGGGTTCGCATGAGCCATACCAGTAATGACCAAATCTGATTTCAAATCGTAAATCCGCTGCACTTGATTGTAGTTGTCTGGCTTCTCCACAATCTTCGGCAGAGGTACACCCATTTCCTGACAAGTCTTTTCTAGTAACTTCAATTCAGCATCTTGGTAGCGCTTATCCATGTAGGGAATACCAATTTCATGAACAGTCATACCGCAGCGTACCAAAAACCGTGCGAGGGAGACTTCCAGCAAGTTATCACCCATGAAGAATACAGACTTACCACGAATAAGTTTTACATAGTCTTCTAAGCTTTCCCAAATTTGAGCTTCCCGTTCTTCCAAACCTTTGGGAGTAATACCAAACACCGAGCAGATTTTCTCAATCCAAGCGCGGGTACCATCTGGACCAATGGGGAAGGGTGCACCAATCAGCTTACACTTGCGGCGACGCATCAAGGTAGTTGCAGTCCGGCTGAGGAAAGGGTTGACACCTGCGACATAATACCCTTCTTCAAGGACAGGCAATTCAGTAAAGCGCTTTGAGGGTAGCCAACCAGAAACCTTGATACCTTGCTTCTTCAATTCTAAGGTTAACTGAGTCACAACGGGATCGGGAAGAGAGCCAAACAGTACAAGTGGTGGATGATCCACATACTCAGATTCTTCTTGAACAACTTCTTCTTTCTTCTTACCAAAGTTGAGTAGTTTGGAAATAGCGTTGCGCTCATTTTTCTCAGCTTCTACCACAGGAGCTTGATTAGGACAACGTGCTGCCATTGCTGCTAACACGGTATCTTCTCCTTGAGTGAAGGCGTAGTCCAAACCGTTAGCACGAGCAACGACAATAGGAATACCAATTTCGGATTCTAGCTTGGGTGCTAAGCCTTCCAAATCCATTTTGATGATTTCGGTGGTGCAGGTGCCAATCCACACAATCACACTAGGATTGCGATCGCGCTTAATCTGCACACACAGCCGCTTTAACTCATCATAATCATTGAGTTGTGCGGAAATATCTCCTTCTTCCAACTCTGCCATTGCATAACGGGGTTCAGCAAAAATCATGACCCCCATTGCGTTTTGCAAGAAATAGCCACAAGTCTTTGTACCAATCACCAAAAAGAAGCTATCTTCAATTTTTTGGTAAAGCCAAGCCACGCAGCTAATTGGGCAAAAAGTGTGGTAGTTACCTGTTTCGCATTCAAAAGTTAAAGCTTCTGGTTGAGCAAGAGTCATTTTAGTATTTTCTCCCCTTGATTTTTTAAGCTAAAAGCGCACCTTAAAGCAGGGCTGGCAGATGTACAGGACATGGTACCAGCCAGTCACCCTTAGATTCAACAGAATTAAGTTAAGTATTGGGGAAGAGACGGGCAATCTCTGATTCATAAACAGAACCAGAGGATTTTTCTTTCCCTAAAGGCATTTCGTTATCTGCTTCTCTGTTTTGGGTTGTCGTTTCGGCACCCCAAGCATCTGACAATGCATTAGCAAATCCACTCTCATCTGATGCGGTTGTTGCAGAAGTTTTGCTGTCTACTTCCTTCAATTCATCAACTAACTCATTATTTGAATTTTTCTCGTTGGATGAGGCATTGCTAACACTGTTTTGACTTGCTTTGAATTCCTTTGCTTTAGTAACATTATCCATCGTTGGAGTGAGTGCCCTCAGGGCTTGCTTTCCCTCTTGCCCAAAGCGATTTATCTGAGGATTTGTCAGTGTTTCATCATTTGAGTTTTCATATATTACATCTGACTCTTCCCCGTGTTTTTCTATACGTAATTTAGGAAGGGCATGGTTACCAAGAGCTATATCTGGATCAAAATTCAACTCAAGCACCTCAACCAAAGTGTCGGCGTCAGGATTCAATTTGGAAAAAGGCAGCATTAACTGCGCCAGCTTAGGTTCCAACGCGTTAATAACCCCCAGGATGAGGTACGAAGATGGTCGCCTGCCACCATCCGGAGTGTAAACAGACTCCACCTCCATGTGCAGAGAAATCCAGTCACGATTCACCTGGAAAAATTGCAACCACTTTTGCTTTAAAGACTCTGTAAAACTATCAAAAAAAGCCATATTGTCCTCATCCTGGAACTAAGATGATTTATACAATCATCAAGTCTAATTCCTCTTCTGAATTAGTAACCCGTGGTTTATCCGGATTTAGATAGAAATCGGATAACAAAGCGAACAAATCGCGGTCTTGGGCATCATTTGGTACAACACCTTCCGGACAAGCCAAAATCTGGTCAGCGATGTTGAGATAGTAATCGCAAACGTAGTTTAAAGAGGGGTCATATTCTGCCATTTCAAACAAAGTTTTACCCTTTACGCGAGAAACACGGATATCTTCAATCAAAGGCAAAACTTCCAAAACTGGCATAGGAACTGCTTCTATGTACTTCTCAATCAAGTCGCGCTTCGAGGTGCGGTTACCAATTAACCCAGCAAGACGCAGTGGGTGAGTCCGGGCTTTTTCTCTAACCGAAGCAGCAATACGATTAGCAGCGAACAAGGCATCAAAGCCATTGTCAGTCACAATCAGACAGTAATCTGCATAGTTGAGGGGTGCTGCAAAACCACCGCAAACAACGTCACCAAGAACGTCAAACAAAATGACATCGTACTCATCAAAGGCGTTGAGTTCTTTTAAAAGTTTCACGGTTTCGCCTACCACGTAACCGCCGCATCCCGCACCTGCAGGGGGACCACCTGCTTCGACACAATCGACACCGCCATAACCCTTATAGATGACATCTTCGGGCCAGACATCTTCGTAGTGGTAGTCCTTTTCTTGCAGGGTGTCGATAATCGTTGGAATCAAGAACCCGGTAAGGGTGAAGGTGCTATCGTGTTTGGGATCGCAACCAATTTGCAGAACTTTCTTGCCGCGCTTAGCTAAAGCGACGGATATATTACAGCTTGTTGTGGATTTTCCAATCCCACCTTTTCCGTAAACTGCTAGTTTCACTGTTGTTTGCCTCTTATAGCTTCTTGTCAAACTCGTGGATCAAACACTTTCCTTCACCTAGCCTGAGATGGCGATGCGTGAGGTCTGTGAGTGCCATTATTGTGCAAATTACACAGAAAATAAAGGGGGTTGTCAAGTCTCTTAGGGTTATATAAGTTGAAAGAAAGCTTATTAAAGTCTATTTTGCTCTAAATCGTCTAAAAATTATTTTTATTCTCTAAAAAGCAAAAATTTAGTTTTTTAAAAATATTTTTTTATAAAATTAGTTACAAAAAAAAAAACCTAAAAATCCTTCTATATCTATGGTTCTCATTTCTGAAAGATGACGAAGCAACTACACATCTTTCCAAAGAAATGACTATGAGAGGTATAAAGGGGTTGTGGAAAGTAAATTTGCAAATAAATTGACAGTTGATTGTCCACTGCCAAGACAACTCATCATTGTGTGAGAGGGAATGTCTCAAAAATGTAAATAATTATCACAAATGAAAATATTGGTTAAAATTTTTCTCAAATATCAAATCGATAGAGCTTGAGGCTGGTAAAACGAGTTCATTCAAGAAACCTCTTCTCGCGGTGAATTCATTTCCTTTGACATACTCCCCCGAATTGAATTCGGGGGATTCTAGGCTCAAACAGCAATTGCAGGCGTAGCCCGACTTACATCACCCTACGGGTTCAAAATCGCTCTTTGAGGGAAACCCTCAAGACCGCGTT